>JBBARR010000004.1:0-40300 GCA_040399645.1 Caulobacteraceae bacterium
TAGCCATCAATGGGTTCTTCAAAACCACATTGCCAACCCATTGGCGCAAGTTCCGCGATAAAATCACGGATAACTTCCATGTTATTCGCCCTCACGAATTTCGGGTTGTCGCGTAGACGGGGTATAATAGGAAATATGGTTAAAATTTAAGCTCTATTGTTTAATTAATAGGCGTTTCCTGCGGAAAATTATCCCCCCCCCTCAATTTTACTATGTTAGTTTTCTAAGAATTTGGATTTCCACGAGTTAATACTAATATGCAAGCGATCGGTCTCAATTAGGACGCGTACGCACCTTTCAGATGCGACACAGGCCCCAACCGCGACCGTTTGACGCAAAGGGGCTTAAGGCCCTCACCTTCAGCGGTCACCACACTTTAGAAAATTGCCAAATGTGACCGTTGGCTGGGGAACTAGGACTCGAACCTAGAACGACGGTACCAAAAACCGCTGTGTTACCATTACACCATTCCCCAGCAGGGGCCGCAGAGGCAATGTCGATCTGATGCCAGACGACCGGTGCCCGCGAGGGCCGTTTGTTAGCCCAAGGCGTGTACCATTGCAACCTCTGCACCGCCCCTTGTGCCCCCAATCTTCCGAATTTTGCGGCTTTGCAGCGGCTGTCGAAAATTCACTGTGGATAGGGGTTCGGCGCAGCCTCGCGCTTGCGAGGCCTTTTGGCCTAATCTATAAGGCCTGCCTTATAGTGTCGGAGTATAGCTCAGTCTGGTAGAGCACCGTCTTCGGGAGGCGGGGGTCGCAGGTTCAAATCCTGCTACTCCGACCATCTTGCCCCGCCCTATGCCCCCCTATGCCCCGCCCCTGCCCCTGCCCCTGCCCGAGCAGCCTTGGCTAAATCTGTCCGTCTGTTCATTTGACCAAGCCACAATCGTCATTAGGTTGTGATAGGGTAAAACTCGAAACCCCATTCTTCAGCACGCCGTCTGGCGGGAGCCTTTGATGAAGCAGTTTATGGTCACGGTCGCCGGCGTCTTTGTCGGACTGTTGATGTTTTTTGTCGGCTTGCCCTTCGTGCTGATCATCATGGCGACGGGGGCCTCAAAGCCTGCGGCGACGCCCAGTCAGGCGGTCCTGTCGCTCGACCTGCGTCAAGCCCTGACGGACCAAGACAATCAAAGTCCATTGGCCGCCTTTAATGGCGGCGGCCTGTCGGTCATGTCGATCACCCAGACCCTGCGCCGCGCCCAGACCGACCCCAAGGTGAAGGCCCTTTTTGTGCGCCTGCCCGACGGCGGCATGGCGCCCGCCTCGGCCGACGAGCTGCGCACCGCCTTCAAGGCCTTCCGTAAGTCGGGTCGTAAGATCTATAGCTTCAGCCAAGGTCTCTATCCCTCCGGCATCGTGACCTCGACCTATATGCTGGCCGCCGCCACCGACGAGGTCTGGATGCAGCCCGGCGCGCCGTTCCAGGTGACCGGCTTTAGCATCGAGGACATCTTCTTTAAGCGCGCCTTCGACAAATATGGCGTCAAGGCCGAGTACGAGCAGCGCTACGAATATAAGAACGCGGTCAATCCCTACCTCTATAGCGACTATACCGCCGCCCATAGGCAGTCGAACCTGTCATGGATGGGGTCGGTCTATACCAGCGCCCTGCGCACCGCCGCCGCCGATCGTAAGGTCGATGCCGGGGCCTTGCGCGAGCAGATCGAGGCAGGTCCCTACTCGGCTAAGGAGGCCCTGGATCGGCGCCTGATCGACCGCTTGGGTTACCTCCATGAGGCCCAGGCCTTGGCGCTCAAGACGGCGGGTAAGGATGCAAAGTTCGAAGAGTTTGACGACTATCGCGCCGCCGCTCAGCGCCCCATCGTGGCCAACACAGCCGCCGAAAAGGCCAAGCCGACCTTTGCTGTGATCCACGCCGAAGGGCCGATCATCAACGGCAGCGGCGGTGGCCAAAATGCCTTCGCCAACGACCAGACCATTTTTTCCGATGATGTGTCCGAAGCCCTCTATGACGCCATCGACGATAAGGACGTAAAGGCCATCGTCATGCGCGTCTCGTCCCCGGGCGGCACCGATACGGCCTCAGAGCAGATCTTGGCCGCCGTGCGCGCCGCCAAGGCCGCTGGCAAGCCTGTGGTGGTCTCTATGGGCACCTATGCAGCCTCTGGCGGCTATTGGATTTCGTCGCAGGCCTCGGCCATTGTGGCGCAGCCCTCGACCCTGACCGGCTCTATCGGCGTCTATGGCGGCAAGTTTGCTCTGGGCGAGGCCCTGAGCCGCTTTGGCGTCGATGTGCGACACACCTCGGTGGGCAGCGACTATTCGGCCATCTATGGCATGGGCGAGGGCTTTACCCCGCAGCAGCGCGACGGCTTTGCCAAGTCCATCGACGAGACCTATGAGGGATTTATCGCTCGCGTCGCCGAGGGCCGCAAGCTGCCCCCTGAACGGGTGCGCGAAATCGCCAAGGGCCGCGTCTGGACCGGTGAACAGGCCAAGGCGCTCGGACTAGTCGATGAGATCGGCGGCTTCTATGACGCGGTGGATAAGGCCAAGGCCCTAACAGGCTTGACCGGCAAAGAGGTGCGCTTGAAATCCTTGCCCGGCCAGCGCTCGCCCTTCGAGGCCTTCAGCCATGCCTTTGGCGTCAGCACCATGGCTGTCCGCTCGATGGCGGCGGCAGGCTGGCTGCTGGGTGATCCACAGGCCAAAGCGATGATGGACCAGATTATGCAGGTTCGCCTGCGCGAACAGGCCCACGCTAACGTTCTGGCCCCAATACCGGTTCGATAGGAACCGCCATTTGTCCATCAGACCTTATTGGGCACCACCGTAGTTGTTCTTGGCGGTCATCATCGATGATACCAACTCCCTTTCGACCTCCGTCAAAAGGGGATTCCATACATCGAAAATGAGAATGGTACGGACCTCGTTGGCGTCATTCCAGGCTTCGTGCTCGATCGTGTCGTCAAATACCCACGCCTGCCCCATCTTCCATTCTCGCTCGTCATTACCGACCCTAAACCGTGCCGGTCCAGGAAGATCTAAAGGCAGGTGAACAAGCAATCTGGTGTTGGTCGATCCGGTGTGGGGGGGGATGTGGGCCTTACCCTCCAAGGCAGAAAATACCACAGTCGGTGCAAAGCCAGGCTGATGGGCTAGCGGTAAGGCTTCTAAAACAGCTGTCGTCTTTGGACATCTAGCACAGGCCGCCTCTTGGCGTTCACCATCACGCCACAACCAAAATGATGTCCAGTCGCGGGAGTGGTTGAGGTCTTTCCATTGATTGACGGGAGCGCCCGCGGGAAAGGCGATATAGGGTTGAAACTGATCGGCGGAGGTGGCCCGAAGGGCGAGCATTTCGTCTCGAATGATGGAAGTCGCCGCTTCAAGGTCGGCTAACCAAGGAAACAGATCCCGATCAAAGAACTGGATGATCGGAAGCCCTGGGAAGTACATCAATAGGGGCTCTGGAACATAGACCTTCTTGCGCCCGACGAAGAGATCCAAACAGGCATCAAAGCGTGCTGTCGCGGCGGCGCCATAGACCGCCCGCTTCTGGGCGAGTTGGCTTTCGAGATACTCCGCTAGGGCCTTAGACTGCTGCGCGACGAACTGGCGGGCATGGGCAATAGGCTTCTTAAGCGATAGGGGAACACGATCCTGAGGAGGGGCCAAAAGCAGAGCGTTTTTGTAAAGCGCTGCGGCTTCAGTGAGGTTACCCATCTGTTCAACAATAGAGGCCTTAGAAAGTAAGGCCATAAATTGATAAGGATCCAGCGCCAGCGCGTTATCGAGCGCAGAAATCGCCGCAGAAAAGTTTCCTGCTATCCTGAACGCCAGGGCAATGTTCAACTTTACGTCGATATGGTCAGGCGCAGCACGCTGACACTCTAACAGGATTTTCAACGCTTCGGCAGGATCGCCGCGTTGCAACGCCTCCATAGCGACACGAAATTGATCCGAAAATTCTACAGTCTGCGGGTCAGTCATGGTGTCATCTGGTCCCATAGTCAGATAGGGAAGTTGATCATTTCGGTCGAATTGCACAAAAAAGGGGCAGCGAACCTATGGCTCGCCGCCCCCTTCTTAACCCACCGTGTCAGACTTAGAAGTCTTTGGTGACGCCAATGAACAGGTAACGACCCAAGCCGTCATAGACCTGAGGATAGGTATTGCCGTTACCGCCCCCACCACCGGCCATCAAAGGTGGATCACGATCGAACACGTTGTTCACACCCAAACGAATCTTGACGGTGTCGCCGACCTTTACGTCGCCAGACAGGTCCAGATAGCTTTGGGCATTAAACTTGGCGTCAACCCGGTCAGCGGTGTTGTCGTAGCGCATGACCTCACCGTAGTAGCGCCAAGTCGCAGCCACGTTCACGTTCCATGGGCTCTGCCAAGAGGCCCGGGCGCGGTGGCGCCACTTCGGATTAGGCGTGCCGCAAACGCTGCCATAGAACCCAACGCAGTTATATTTAGGCGTGATGGCATTGGGCTGGGTTTCAAGCTTGTTCAGGTATGTCCCGACCAGGTTAAAGGCAACACTGCCCATACCCTTTAAACGGACCATATCCAGATCGAACTTGTAGTTCGCGTTGACGTCATAACCAGTCGTTTTCAAGGCACCGATATTGGCTGCAAGGTCATCAATATAGCCGCGATTAGTCCAGAGTTGGCCGATCGCATTGCGGTGGATGCTTTTGCAGGCAAAGGCCAGATTGAGTTTGTAGCAGGCGTTAAGGGTGTTTTCCGAACCAAAGCTCGAAATGGTCTTTTCAATCTGGATATCAAAATAGTCGACCGACATGTTGAAGTTCGGCAGGAACTGTGGTGCCAAAACAACACCATAGGTCTTGGTCTTCGACTCTTCAGGTGCAAGGTTGGGGTTACCACCACTAAGCAGGTTGTACTGGCCAGCCGGGCTATCGAGCGCTGCTCCATTACCGTAGAAGGCAGTTGGCACGCCAGTGGCATTACACTGAGCTAGGGTTGCCGTCTTGGAGGCACCGCAAGGATCTGCAGCGAGATCAAACAGGCCTTCAGATTGGGCTGAATATAACTCGACCACGTTCGCAGCGCGGATTGCTTGCTGATAGCTCGCCCGGAAGCGAACATCATCGATCGGAGCCCAGTCACCACCCACCTTATAGGTATTGGTCTCAACATTACGCGAGTAGCTGGATTTACGATAGGCCGCGTCAAGCGAAATCAACTTGGCGAAGGGCTTGTCGCTGACCAGCGGGGCGCTGATTTCACTAAAGAACTCTCGAACTTGAGTTGTTCCGTTCAAACCCTTGGTTGGTCCACCCTGGCCCGCACCGTCACCGGTAGCGAAGGACGCGTCTACGGTCTTGCTCAACACGTCCCGGCGCGTTTCGAGACCGAGCACCACAGCGACGCCTCTGTCAGCATAGGGGCTCTTAAGGCCATATTCGCCCAGATTGCCGGTCACCGAGCCACTCACCACCTGTTGGGTCGTGAAGCCAGTCTGAACCAGCGGGATCTGAACATAGTTCAAAGCTGCTTGCGTCACGCCATTGGCTTTAAAGATATTGTACGGAATGCAGGCAGGATCAGTGCCATTGACCACTGAACGGCAGGTGGCAACACCGCCGACATCGACCACATCAAGAGCCTTGGTCAGGCGCGAGACCGAGAAGTCATTGTTATAGGTCCGCGACTGTTGAACACGCGAGAACTGGCCATAGACGTCATAGCTCCAGCCCTGCCCGATGTCACCGCGCGCTCCGACCACTTCACGATAACTTTGGAAGCGAAGGTCGTCCTGACGGCCACCACCTTCAACGTTGCGGCGAAGAATAGTCATGTCGACCAAACCACTCGAAGCGATAAGGGCGCTGGAGCAGCCGATCGCCGTCTTTTGGCCTGCCGATAACATGGGGTTATCGCAGTTGATCGTCGTCGTGTTGCCAAAATCACCCGATGGCGCAATTTGAGCCACGGTCGAATAGTCAGCAAACATCAGTTGGGTATAGATGTCAGCATGGGAATTTAGCTCGTAATGGCCAAAAGCACCGAGCGTGTAACGCTCGTCCGGGCGCTGATAATAGTTCAGCGGGCCGTAGTTATACTGATCGCGTGAAGAAACGAACGGCTTGAAGGCACCGGTCGAAGTGTCTAGCGTATAGTTATAGCTTGCAAAATCGGTAAAGCGACCGGGGAACGAAGTGCTCGAACCACCGCAAGTAAAGGCCGTCGCTGTCGCAGCACCGATGGTGCAGGCTGAATAGTCGCGATTGGCTTGCAGGACGCTTTTGTTGTTCCGATAGGTTACATAGCCGGTCAAGTTACCCTTTTTGTCCGGGGAAGATACGCCCAACATCAAGGTCACTTCCTTGCTGATGCCGTCGGTCACGTTATCGGCAGGTAACTTGAACTGGGATGGGTTGGTCGCGGCACGGCCCGCGATTACACTTCGCAAATTGCCTGGACCACTATAGTCATTGTGATGTTGGAACATGCCGTACTGAGCATCAGCGCGAATGCCTTCGAAGTCCTTCTTCATGATGAAGTTGACAACGCCAGCCAAGGCGTCGGAGCCGTAGACAGCAGACGCACCGCCCGTCAGGACTTCAACGCGATCGACCAGACCACCCGGGATTTGGTTGATATCCGCAGCCGTATCGCTGGGCGACCCGTAAGGCATGCGGCGGCCATCGATCAAAACCAGGGTGCGAACCGAACCAAGGCCGCGAAGGTTCACCGTCGCAGTACCCGATGCACCGTTCGATACGGTGGAGTTCTGAGCGGCGAACGCCTGCGGAAGCTGATTGATCATATCCTCAACGCGGGTAACACCTGCGCTAGTGATGTCTTGAGCAGTGACCTGCGTGACGGGGCTGGTTGTGACCAGGTTGGCTTGCGGGATGCGCGAACCGGTAATCACAATTTCAGAGGTTTCAGCCTGTTGCGCCAACGCTGGTGCAGCGATGGCTAGAAGCGCCACGCTACAAATGATGGTGGATGCCAACAGACGCTCACGTGTTGTTTGGATTTTCAATTTGGTTCCTCCGGCAGAGACTCACGCCATTTCGCGATCATCTACGTTCAAGGTTAAAAATGTCCCGGTTTCAAAACCCCCCGGTTGCAATGATTAGACGGAGAAAGCCAAAAGGGGTCAACGCCTTCAGAAGGTTGAGGGGGTCGTTTTGTCCTTTGCTGTCGCAACTAAGCAACAGATTTGTGACGTAAATGCACTTTGATACACAAACGTAGCGAGTTAACCCCGCTCCATGGTTGGTTCACAACCCACCCAATAGTCAATTATAGCCGTTCAATGATGCCCTGCCGCACCCCTAAAGCAAAGGTAGCGAGACCGGTGCCAGTCGGAGATGTTGTTGGTCCAGCCGGTGACGCGGGGGCTGACCAGGTTCTTGTTGACGTAGAAATAGATCGGCACGATGGGCGCATCGTCGAGCATGATCTGTTCGGCGGCGCTCAGATAGGCTGACCGCTTGACCGCGTCGGGCTCATTGTCGGCCTTGGCCAGAAGGGCGTCATAGGCGCGGTTGGCATAGTCGCTATAGTTCTGCGTGCCGGTGGCCGACTGCTGCAGATAGAGGAAGGTCATGGGGTCGTTATAGTCGGCGATCCAAGCCGCGTCGGCGACCTCGAAATCACGCAGACGATAGGACTGATAGGCGATCTGGCCCTCATTCTGCTCGAGCTTGGCATTGACCCCGATCTCTTTCCAGTCGGCCTGAATAGCCGGCATAAACAGCATCGGGTCGGGCGAATTGCGGTGCTTGATGGTAATGGTCAGCGGTGATTTGGGACCATAGCCCGCCGCCGCAAGCAGCTTGCGCGCCTCCGCCTGACGCTTGGCCAACGGCCAATTTGACCAAAAGGCTCTGGCCGGATTGGGATAGTTGGCAACGCCCGGCGGCACAAAGCTGTTGGCCGGGCTCTGGCCACCGCGCAGCAGCTTTTGAGTGATGAACTCGCGGTCTATGGCCATCGATAGTGCCTGACGCACCCGCCGGTCCTTTAGGGCGACAACCTTACTGTTAAAGGCCAAATAGGTGGTGCCCAGATAGGTGTTGACCCGAACATAGTCCGGCATCTGGCCCGGCTGGCGTAAGAGGGCGATCTTGTTGGACTGGATATCGGTATTGACGTCCAGCTCACCGCTCTTGACCCGCTTTTGAGCCGAACTGGCATCGGTGGTGGGATAGTAGTTGATCTGGTCCAGACAGACCTTGTCGGCCTCATAGAATTTGGGGTTCTTAACCAAGGTTACCCGGTCGCCGAGCTTCCACGAGACCAGATTGAACGGCCCATTACCGACAAAATGCTCCGGGCGGCTCCAATCATCGCCCCACTTTTCGACCACATGCTTTGGCACCGGATACATCGCATTGTGCTTGGCAATTTCCGGCAAGAAGGGGGCTGCGTGAGCTAGACGAATTTCCAGGGTCAGGGGATCGATGGCCCTCACACCCAAGGCGGTCAGGGCCATCTTGTTTTCATTCACCTCTTGGCCGTTCTGGATGATGTAGAGCAGCGAGGAATAGGACGAGCCGGTTTTGGGATCCATGATCCGGCGCAAGGCAAAGACAAAATCATCGGCCGTCACCGGCACCCCATCGGACCACAGGGCGCGGCGCAGATGGAAGGTCCAGACCTTGCCGTCGGCCGAGGTCTCCCAATGGGTGGCCATACCGGGAATAGCGTTAGCGGCCTGATCTTCTTGGGTCAGGCCGACAATCAGATCGCCAATGATGCGATTTTCCCAAGTGCCTTGGGTCTTGTGCGGATCCAGAGACACCGGATCATTGCCATTACCAGCCTCCAGGCACAGCTTGCCCGCCGGGCACGGGGCCCGTACGGCCTTGGGCTGACCACAGCTGCTCAGCATTAAAGCCGCCACAAAGACAAGGAACAGATTGCGCAACACGCTTAAGGCCTCTTCAATGGTGCCGGACCGAGTCTCGGACAGGGGTGAACAGATGAAAGCCTACCACAGCCGCACGAAAACAGCGGCCCTTCGCGTCTGGGCTCTTAGCGTCAGGGCTCTTCGCAGCTGGGCTCTGGGCGTTGGCAGTTTGACCCTGGCGCTGGCGCTTGGCTTGGCTATGGCTTCGCCCACCTTGGCGGCCGATGGGAAGGCCAAGCGGGCAGCGGCTTTCCAAGCGGTGCTGGACTGCCGCGCGACGACGGATGCGGCGGCCCGGCTGGCTTGCTTTGATGCGGCGGCCTCCAGCCTGGATCAGGCCGAAACCAAGGGCGACATCGTGGTCATTGATCGCGAGCAGGCGACCACGGCCCGCAAGCAGGCCTTCGGATTTGAACTGCCGTCCTTGGCCATATTCGACAAGGTCATGCCCAAGGAGGATCTGGATAAGGTCACAGTGACCTTGAAGCAGGCCTACCGGGGCAATGACGGCAAGTGGATCATGGTGCTCGAAGACGGCGCGGTCTGGCGTCAGATCGATTCTGAGAGCCCCTTCAACGCGCCCCATGCCGGGTCGACCGTCAAGATCCGCCGCGCCGCCTTGGGCAGCTTCTTCCTCAATATAGACGGCCAGACAGCCATACGCGCCCAACGCAGCCGCTAGGGCCAAGGGCGAAGGCTCAGCGGTCCTTCGGGTCAATGGCATCACGCAAGCCGTCGCCGATGAAATTAAAGCACATTAGGGTCGCAACCATAGTCACGGACGGGAAGATCAGCAGCCAAGGTGCCGCCTCCATGTCCTGCGCGCCTTGCGAGATCAAGGTGCCGAGCGAGGTTAGGGGCTCTTGAACCCCCATGCCTAAGAAGCTCAAGAAACTCTCGGCGAGGATCACGGCGGGAATGGTCAAGGTCACATAGACCACCACCGGCCCCAAGAGGTTGGGCACGATGTGGCGTGTGATAATGGCCTGATCAGACAGGCCAGCCGCCCGCGCCGCCTCGACAAATTCCTTTTGCTTTAGCGACAGGGTCTGGCCGCGCACAATCCGCGACATGGTCAGCCACTCGACCGCGCCAATGGCCAGGAAGATCAAGATGATGTTGCGGCCAAAGGTGACCATCAGCAGGATCACAAAAAAGATGAAGGGCAGGCTGTAGAGAATATCGACAAAGCGCATCATCAGCTCGTCAATGCGCCCGCCCAAATAGCCCGCCGTCGCGCCCCAGATCACACCGATCACCAACGAGACCGCTGTTGCCACCACACCGATGGCCAAAGAGACCCTTAGACCCACCAGCAGCCGCGCCAGAAGGTCTCGGCCCAAAGAGTCAGCCCCCATCAGGTGACCTGCGGTCAGGGGCGGCGCCCAAACATCGTTCTTATTGATCTGGTCATAGGTAAAGGGGGTCAAAAACGGCCCAACAATGGCCAGCAAGACCAGAGCCAACAACAGGCCCATACTGATCGTCGCGGCCCGATTGGCCAAAAGGCGGCGGCGCGCATCGTCCCAAAGGCTGCGGCCCTTGACGGCGGCGCGTTCCATGGTCTGTGCGCCTTTTTGGGAAGCAAAGAGCACGCGGTTCATGACAACTTCACCCGTGGGTCCAGCAGGGCATAGGCAATATCAGCAAGCAGATTAAGCAGCAAGATCAGTCCGGCATAGACAATCACCACCCCCATCACCACCGTATAGTCGCGCTGCAGCGCTCCGATCACGAAGCTCTTGCCAAGGCCTGGCAGGCTAAAAATCTTTTCGATAACCAAGGATCCGGTCAAGAGGCCGGCGCAGGCCGGGCCCAGATAGCTGACCAGCGGTAAGATCGCGGCCCTAAGGCCATGGCCAAGGACGATACGCGCCTCCGACAGGCCCTTGGCCCTAGCCGTGCGGATATAGTTGGAGCGCAATACCTCGATCATGCCAGCGCGGGTCAGGCGCGAAATGATGGCGATCTGTGGCAGGGCCAGAACCGTGACCGGCAAGATCAGGCTTCGAATACCGTTCAAGCCCGCGGTCGGCAGCCAGCCAAACTTGGCGGCAAAGACGAGCACCAACAGAGGCGCGGTAACAAAGGTCGGGATACAGACCCCCAGAACGGCAATGCCCATGGTCACATTGTCGATCATCTGATTTTGCCGCAGCGCCGCGATGATCCCAAGGCCAATCCCCACCAGACAGGCCAAGGTCAGGGCCGACAGGCCTATGGTGGCACTGGTGGGCAAGCCCTCGCTGATCAGTTCAGCGACCGACTTGTCTTTATATTTTAAGGAAGGACCAAGATCGCCGTGCAAGACATTGCTGACATAGGCGACATATTGCTCGCCCAAGGGCCGGTCCATACCGTACTTGGCCATAATGCTACGCTCGACCTCGGGCGGCAGCTTGCGATCAGAGTCAAAGGGGTTGCCGGGAGCAGCGCGCATCATGAAAAAGGCGGCTGTGACCACAAGAAAAAGGGTCGGAACAGCCACCATCAGACGACGAAGCAAAAAGCGGAACATTCAACAATCCAATTTACCGGTATAGTGACCAATAACCTGCGGCGAAGGTTTCATCCGCCCCTTATAATGTCAACGAAACTGCCCGCCGAAACGTCCCGGAGAAAAAAGAAAATGTCGTCCATCCGCCCCGTCACAGCAGACTTTTCCGTTTCGCCGCAAATTGCCCTGTCCGATTTGTCTGTCGCCGCCGGCCAAGGCGTCAAGCGCGTCATCTGCAACCGTCCTGACGATGAAGATGCCGGCCAGATCAATAGCACCGAAGCGCGGGCAGCGACGCAGGCTCTGGGCATGAGCTATATCCATATTCCCGTAATCGGCGGCCCCACACCCGATCAGGTTGAAGAGATGCGCACCGCCATTTCTGACGCTGACGGCCCAGTTCTGGCCTATTGCCGCTCGGGCACCCGCTCAATTGTGACCTGGGCCATCGGTCAAATGGTCAGCGGCGAGCGCGAGGCGTCAGAACTGATCGCGCTCGGCACGGGCGCCGGTTATGATCTTTCCAGCGTCCTTCGCCGCTAGACCCGTCCTCAAGGAGCCCAGCCGATGATCCCCTTTGTTCGCGAGATCAAGTTTGACTATGGCCAATGCGATCAGGTCTCGCCCCTGATCCGGCGGGTCATTGCCAACAATCCCGGCCCATTCACCTTTACCGGCACGGGCACCTACATCATCGGCAAGGGCGAGGTCGCGGTGATCGATCCGGGCCCTGACATGGCCGATCATCTGGAGGCGATCTTGGCGGCGGTGAAGGGCGAGAGCGTCACCCATATTCTCATTACCCACAACCATCTGGACCATTCCCCCCTCGCCCATCCACTGGCTGCGCGCACGGGGGCTAAGATCTACGCCATGCCCATCGAGGCAAAGGCCAGCGATGATGAGGTTAAGATGGAGGCTGGGGACGATCTGGGCTTCAAGGCCGATGTCATCTTGTCGGGCGGTGAGATCATTTCCGGCCCCGGCTGGACCTTTGAGGCCATCCCCACACCCGGCCACACCTCAAACCATATCTGTTATGGCCTGGCCGAAGAAAATGCCCTCTTCTCTGGCGATCACATTATGGGCTGGTCAACCACGGTCATCACCCCGCCCGACGGCGATATGGGGGCCTATTTTGCCAGTCTGGACCGGATCCAAGCCAAGGGCTTTGCCACCCTGTGGCCCACCCACGGCCCGCCCATCACCGAGCCTGCGCCCTTTATTCAAGCCTATAGTGACCACCGACGCGTCCGCGAGGCCCAGATCATCGAACAGTTGGCCAAGGGGTCAGCCTCGATCCTGACCATCGTGCCGGTGATCTATGCGGCGGTCGATGTCAGGCTACACCCAGCCGCTGCCCGCTCCATCCAGGCCCACGTCATCCAGATGGTCAAGGATGGCCGCCTGCTCTCCGACGCAGCGCCCAGTGAAGGTCTGGGTTTGGATAGCCTGCTGCGCCTGCCAGATTAGGGCGTCTATTTTAGCAGAGCGGCGCGAATGGCGGTAATGCGCTTGCAGTTGGCGCCAAGGTCGGACATGCCCACGCGGCTGACGGAGCGCAAATCGACCTGCGTGGCCCCATCCTTGGCTCGGACCCGCGCCACCACATCGTCCTTAAAGCCATAGAGACGGCTGGTGGCCACGGCCTCGATCCGGCCGGTCGCCGCATCGTCGGTCACGACGGTCAGACCCACCGCCACAAGGGCAGCCTTGACCTTGTCATAGGCTGCGCCCGGGGCCTGCGCTAAAACAGCAGGCTTGGCTTGGGGGCAGGCCTTGGCATTCAGATCCGCAACCCGGCTCTTCTTATCTGGAGCCAAAGGGTCGGGAAGGACGGGATTGGAATCAGCGCCGCGCGAGGCCATGACCGCTTCGGAGAAGGTCAGGGGCTCTGACCAGTCGGTGGCCACATCATGGATCGGCGGAACCGAAGTCGCGACCGACTTCAATCCCATAAATCCGCCCATAACCACCAAGGTGACGACCAGCGGGGCCGCAGCCCGTAGCCACAGGTCCTTGATCCCAGCCACCAGGGCCACGACCAGACCAATGACGCCGGTCGCCACGCTGAGCATCGCGATCATCGGCGGGCCCATAAAGGTCAAGAGCCCAAAGCCAAGCTTCCAGTTCAAAAGACCTGTCTTGGTGGCCACGGCCCCCACGACAATCGAAATGATCGGAAGGACCGAGATCAGGAGTGCGATCCGTAAATAGGTCTTGGCCGCCGTAATGCTGATTTTCATCGAAGTGCCCCGTGGGTTGTTTGGGTGGACCCTAAACCGTCTAGCGGGATCGGCAAGGGCCTAAGACCCCTGCCCCCGCAACCCTTTTGCCCAGCGCCTTGGCTCAAGCTGTCGGCAGCCTGTAGGTTTCGAACTGCTGACGCAGGATCTTTTTGTCGATCTTGCCGGTGGCACCCAGCGCAATGTCGTCGACAAAGACCACATCATCGGGCGTCCACCACTTGGCGATCTTACCATCGAGGAAGGCGAGATATTCTTCCCTAGTGCTGGTCTGCCCCTCACGCAGCTTGACCAGCAGCAAGGGCCGCTCGTCCCACTTGGGATGGGCAATGCCGATGACGGCGGCAATAGCCGACTTGGGATGGCCCGCGGCGATGTTTTCGATCTCAATGGAGGAAATCCATTCGCCGCCAGACTTGATCACATCCTTGGCCCGGTCGGTGATCTGCATGAAGCCATATTGATCGATGGTCGAGACGTCGCCCGTGTCAAAGAAGCCGTCCTCGTCGAGGATATTGCCGCCTTCCTGCTTGAAATAGGCCGAAGAAATGGTCGCGCCGCGGATCTTGAGACGGCCAAAGGTCGTGCCGTCATGGGGCAGTTCACGGCCCTCATCATTGGTTAGCTTCAGCTCGATCCCGACCGGCGCGCGGCCCTGCTTGAGCTTGAAGGGGACGACCTCATCAGGACCCAAGGCCGCAACCTCTGCCGTTGGTCTGGAGATGGTGCCCAGCGGCGAGGTTTCGGTCATGCCCCAAGCATGGGTCACATCGACGCCATAGTCGTCGCCAAAGGCGCGGATGATGGCTTCGGGGCAGGCCGAACCGCCAATGACCACGCGCTTGAGGGTGGTTAGCTTGCTATTAGTCGACTGCAGATGTTGCAACAGCATCTGCCAGACGGTCGGTACGGCGGCCGAGAAGGTCACGCCTTCGGTTTCCAGCAGCTCAAATATAGACTGACCGTCCATCTTAGCGCCAGGCATGACCAGCTTTGACCCGACCGCAGGGGCTGCAAAGGCAATGCCCCAAGCATTGGCGTGGAACATCGGCACCACCGGCAAGATCACATCTTGCGACGACAGGCCCAGCACATCGGTCTGAAGACCAATCAAGGTGTGCAGATAGTTCGACCGGTGCGAATAGAGCACGCCCTTGGGGTTGCCCGTCGTGCCCGACGTGTAGCAAAGGCCCGCCGCCGTATTCTCATCAAAGCCGCCCCAGACAACCTCGCCATGGTGCTGATCGATCAGGCTTTCAACGGCCAGACAAGGCTTGCCCTTGACGCGCAGCGTGACGTTTTTCAGTTCGCTATCGTCGGTCAGGACGACAATATGCTCGACCGTTGGGCACTGGTCGATAATGCCCTGAAGGATCGGCAAGAAGGTCAGGTCGGTGAAGATGATCCGGTCTTCGGCATGGTTGATAATATAGACCAGTTGCTCAGGGAACAGACGCGGATTGAGCGTGTGGCACACCGCCCCTATCCCCATAATGCCGTACCATGCCTCTATGTGACGGCCCGTATTCCAAGCCAAGGTCGCGACCCGATCACCGGTCTTGATCCCCATGCCCAAGAGGGCATTGGACAGGCGCTTGGCGCGGTTATGGATATCGGCATAGTTGGTCCGGACAATGGGCCCTTCCACCGAGCGGCTAACAACTTCGCGGCCCGCATACCAGCGGTTGGCATGGTCCAAGATCTTATCGACCGTCAAAGGCCAGTTCTGCATCAATCCAAGCATGGATCATTTCCCCTAAAGATATTTGGCCGCACCCTATGGCGCAGATAAAAAGGTTGCAATCACCCGCCGGTCAAAGTCGGCACAAAAGTCTGGTCTGAACGGGCTCGGGTCCAGGTCAGAGGGCCTGGATCGCGGTTCAGTTGGCCCGTCAGGACGGCCTCATCGGCATCGGAGGCATCGCCAGATCGCCCTTGGATCCGCGCGCGCAGTTCCGCCTCGGGGGCTTCCATCCAATAGCCCTGAAAGCCTATTCCCAACTCAGCCGCGAGGGCCTGCGCCGCCTGCCGCTCTTCGAGACGCAGGAATACGGCATCAAGGACGACCGATTGACCCGCGCGCAGGATCAGCCCGGCTTCGGTCAGCAGGGCGCCGTAGACCCGCTGGCTCTGACCCGGGCCATAGGCATCCTTAGGCAAGGTTTGCAGTGGCCCGATCCCCCAAAGGCGCTTTCGTACCTCGTCGGAGCGCAAGATCACCGCTTGCAGATCCGGCGCGATGAGCCGTGAGACGTAGGACTTGCCCGATCCCGACAGCCCCCCGACGGCCACCAACTGCGCCGCCTTAGGCGAAAGATGAGCGATCCCCGCCTGAACATAGGCCCGCGCCAGATCGGCCTCACCCATCTGGGCGCTGACATGGGCCCGCACCGCCGCGCGAACCGATAACATTAAGGGCAAGGCGGCTAGGCCCTCGAACACTGCCGCACCAAAGCTGCGCGCCGCCTCGTCCAGATAGCCGCTCAACACCCGCGCCGCCCCAGCCCGATTGCCGCGAAACAACAGGTCCATCAGCAAGAAGGCGATGTCATATTGGATGTCGATATCGCTGAGCTGATCATTGAACTCGATACAGTCAAAGGCCACCGGCTGATCATGCTCGATGAAAATATTGCCCAGATGCAGATCGCCGTGGCAGCGTCGCCCCAGCTCCAGCGATTGGCGGGCATCGAGGAGGGGCGACTGCTCAGCAAAGGCGCGGTTCGTGGCTGCAACGAGGGTCTCAACCGCCTCTGCGCCCAAGACCGGGGCCAGATGGCGCAGATGCTCGCCATTGGAGGTGATGGTGTAGCCCAGCGCCGTGGTTCCGCCGCCCTGCGGTTTGATCTCTGCGCGCTGATGCAGACCCGCCACGACCCGGCCAAGCCGCTCGGCCAGATCGCCCTGCACCCGATCTGGCTGAAGCGACAGGATCGAGCCATCATCAAAGCGGCGCATTTCCAGCGCCCATTCCAGCACCTCGCCTAGGCCGTCCAGCTCAAACCCGCCCTCGGCCCTAAGGGTGATGGTGCGCAGGGCACGGTAGAGGGTCGGTGCCGTGGCACGGTTGAAGGCCAGTTCCCGCTCCAAGGCCCAGCGGCGCTTTTCTCGGGTCGAGAAATCCAGATAGCCCAGATCAACGGGCCGCTTGAGCTTGAAGGCCAGATCGCCCTTGAGCACGACCCACGCGCAATGGGTCTGGATCAGGCGGTCAGCATCCGCCGCCAGCCAGTCGCAGACGTCTGCACAGACAGGGTCATCGATCATATGTGCCCATAGGTCCTCAGCCCGTTGCCGCCTCTCCCAAAAACGCCGTTATCGCTTCTAAGGCCTCGACCAGACCCACCCGCTGGATGCTCACCCCTTCAGGCAGGCTCGAAAAGAGCCTTGTCGGGGCGGCGGGGTCGAGCATGACAAAGACGCCCTTATCGTCGGCCCGCCTAATCAGGCGGCCAAAGGCCTGAGCAATCCGGGCGCGCGCCACGCTATCATCATAGCCTCGCCCCCCAAACCGTTCGCGGCGGGCCTTGTGCAGCATGTCCGGGCGTGGCCAAGGGACCCGATCAAAGGCCAAAAGCCGCAAGGACCGTCCTGGCACATCCATACCATCGCGCACGGCGTCGGTGCCCAGCAGACACGAGTTTTCCTCAGCCCGGAAAATATCCACCAAGGCGCCGACCTCGAGGCCATCGACATGCTGGGCATAGAGGGCCAAACCCTTATCGGCCAGAGGGGCGGCGATCTGGTCATGGACTGTGCGCAGACGGCGGATGGCGGTGAACAGACCCACCCCGCCGCCGCCCGCGGCCAAGAACAGCTCACGCATGGCCGCTGCGATCTGGCGCGGATCATCTCTGGCCACGTCGGTGATCACAAAGACCCGGGCATGGTTTTGATAGTCAAAGGGCGAGGCCAGTTTCAAGGTCTTGGGTCGCTCGGGCAGGCGGGCCGCCCCCGTGCGCATCTCTGCCAGCGCAAAGGGATCACTCAAGGCTGGATCAGCCAAGGTGGCACTGGTCACCAAGACCCCGTGGGCCGGGGCCAAAACCGCCGCGCGCAAGGGCTCGGTCGGATCAACCCAATGGCGACGATAGGCCCCGTCAACGACCCGGCCATAGAGATAGGTGGCCTCAAACCAGTCGACGAAATCAGGATCGTCCTCAGACTGCTCTTCCAGCGCCTTGAGCATGGTGCGCCAGGCCGGAAGGGCCATGCGCGCGCGCCGGTCAATGCCGCGCAAGGCCCCTTCGATGCGGGCCCGGTCACCGGTGGGTAGCTCGTCCGCCTCTGAATCCAGCAGATCTTCGAGGTGGCGGGCAAAGGCCACCAGCGGGGCCTCGATGGCGGCCAGCGCGCGGGCAGCATCGCGCGCAGCGACACGAACAGGCTCAAGCGTGGGACGGGCAGCACATTCTTGGCCAACCTCCGAAGGGGTGGCTCTGGCCCGAAGCTGTTCCAGTACCCGAGCGATGAAGGTCTCGATGGGACCATTGGGCTGGGCAGGCTGATCGCGGCCATCATAGTCGGGGGCGGGAGCCACCCGTCCAGACCAGCCTTCGCTAGGCAGGGCTGTTGCGGCCTGAACCGCATCGGCCAGCGCCTTGGCGGGACCTTCACGCTCGCCAACCAGATCGCCAAGCCGCTGTTCTAGCCCGCGCCCGCGCCGACCTCGACCCTCAGGGCCCCTGATCCAGCGGCGCATCTCGGCGGCCTCAGCCCCAGAAATGGCGGCGGCAAAGGCGCTGTCGGCTGCGTCAAACAGATGGTGGCCCTCGTCAAAGACAATGCGCTTGAGCGAGGTGGATTCGTTGTCGGCCTTTTGGCCCCGGGCGCTGCGCACCCCGTCAAAGGCCGCTTGGGTCAGGACCAGAGCATGGTTGGCGATGACAATGTCGGCGCGCTTGGAGGCCCGGACGGCCTTTTCGATGAAACAGGCCCGATAGTGCGAGCAGCCCGCATGGACGCACTCGCCGCGCCGGTCGACCAGATTGGCTGCGCTGGCCTGCTGCACGGGCGCCACGGCAAACAGACCGGGCAACCAGGCGGGAAAGTCTCCGCCGGTCATGTCACCGTCGCGCGTCGCCCTGATCCAGCGCGAGGTCAGGGCCAAACCGATCAGATCGCCATTGCCAAGCTGAGCGGCCTGAACCGCATCTTGGTAATTTAGAAGGCACAGATAGTTCTCTCGTCCCTTGCGAACCACCGCCTTGCGCGCCCGCACCGCCGGATCGGGGAAGATAGCAGCGCTTTCGCGGGCGATCTGGCGCTGAAGGGCGCGGGTATAGGTCGAGATCCAAACAGCGGGGCCATTAGCCTCGGCCCAAAGCGAGGCTGGGGCCAGATAGCCCAGGGTCTTGCCAACGCCTGTGCCCGCCTCAGCCAGCATCATGCGCGGTTCGCCCTCCCGCTCGCGCGGCTGGAAAGCAAAGGCGGTCTCGGCGGCAAATTCCGCCTGAGCCGGACGGGCCTCATCCAGACCCGATCGGGCTAGAAGCTCGGCCAAACGCACACGGGCCTCATCGGGCGAGATCGGACGGGTACCCGATTCTCCGGGCGGGGCCTGATCTTCCCATTCTGGAATACGCGACCAAACATCCAGACCTGCCGAGCGCGAGCCCTCGCGCACAGGGCCTGAACGCAGGGCGCCAATGACCAGCGCCGCCCAGGCCCATCCGGCTCGGCCCAAGGTCTCGGCCAGAGCCAAGGCATCTTCACGAGTTGGCCAAGGCCCGCCCGCCAGTTCGGCCAGTAGATCCATCGCGCCTTGATGCAGGGCCAGAGCCTGATCCTCCGAGGTCCGAGGCTCGCTGCGACCCAGCGCCAAGGCCAGACCCGCTGCCGACGGCGCACAGAACCTTGCCGGACGCACAAAGGCGTAGAGCTCTAGGACGTCGAAATGATCACGGCTGCGCTGAGGTGGATTGAGGCTAAGGCGCCTTGCCGTCAGGGTGGCATGAGCGATCAGAACCGGGCCGCGCTCGAACAGGGTCTTGGCCGGGGCCGGAGCCAAACGCTTGACCTGATCACCCTGGCACAGGGCCGCGCGCCGACCGGGATGGACGACGAGGGCGGGGGGCAAAGTCGGGACAGGCAGGGCTTGGGTCACCCGCCTTGCTTAACGGCGCCGCGAGCGAAACGGAACAGGAACCTTTGCCGATCAGGGAACAACCACCGACACGCCCCGGCCGCGAGGGTCAGAGGCGGCCACCGGCTGGCCATCGGTGATCTGGATTGCCTCAATATCGCCGCCCCAACCGGCATTGTCGACATGGTAGCCCCGCGCCTCCAAGGCCTTGACCACAGGCGCGGCGATGGGGAAGAAACGCTCGGCAATGATCAGGTTTTCTGGCAGCAGCTGGTGATGGACGCGCTGGGCATCGACGGCTGCCTGAAGCGGCATCTTGAAGTCATAGACATTGGTCATGACCTGAAACACCCAGGTAAAGATGCGTGAGCCACCGGGCGTGCCGATGACCATCGCCACCTTACCGTCCTTCAAGAGGATGGTCGGGGTCATGGACGACAGCGGGGTCTTGAGCGGGGCAATCGCATTGGCGGTGCCGCCGACCACACCATAGACATTGGGCACACCGGCCTTGACCGAGAAGTCGTCCATCTCGTCATTCATCAAGAAGCCTGCACCCTCAACGACCACGCCAGAGCCAAAGCTGCCATTGAGCGTATAGGTGTTGGACACCCCGTTGCCCCAGCGGTCGACCACTGAAAAGTGGGTGGTTTCCAGCTTCTCCAGGCCCGGATTGATTTTGCGGGTTTCAGACGGGGTCAGGGCCTTGACCTCGCCTGCGCGCTCCGCAAGGTAGGCCGGATCGATCAGGGCCTGAACCGGGACCTTCACAAAATCAGGGTCGCCCAGATATTGCGCCCGGTCGGCATAGACCCGCTTTTCGATCTCGGCCAAAAGGTGAATATATTGCGCGCTATTGTGGGCAACACCCTCAAAGGCCGGGGCCAAAATAGACTTCATCGACAAAAGTTGAATCAGGGCAATACCGCCAGAGCTGGGCGGCGGGGCGGTGATCACATCATAGCCATTCCATGAGGCCCGTACCGGCTCACGCCAGAGTGCCCTATAGCCTGCCAAATCGGCCTTAGTGATAATCCCCTTGACCGGTCCACGCCCCATCTGGGCGACAATAAGATCGGCGGTGCGGCCCTCATAAAAGCCCTTGTCCCCTTGAGCGGCGATGCGCTGTAGCGTGGCGGCCAGCTGCGGCTGCTTGAAGACAGAGCCAGCATTCATGCCCGCATAATAGGCCGCGAAATTGGTCTTTCCGGCATAGCTGGGCATATCGGCGTCGCGGTTCTTTTGCAGGCGCTCAGGCACTACAAAGCCGTCGCGGGCCAGAGCGATGGCAGGCGCGACCACATCCCTCCAAGGCAAGCGGCCAAAGCGGCCATGAACCGCTGCCATGCCGCGCACCGTGCCCGGAATGGCCGAAGACAGATTGCCGATCAGGCTAAGGTCTGGAACCACATTGCCCTTGGCATCGAGATACATGTCCGCTGAGGCCTTGGCCGGCGCACGCTCGCGATAGTCGAGGAAGTAGGGCTTGGCCTGCATCCAAACGGTCATGAACCCGCCGCCGCCCAGATTGCCCGCCTCTGGCAAGGTGACAGCCAGCGCAAAGGCCGTCGCGACTGCGGCATCCACCGCATTACCTCCCTTTTGCAAGATGGCCTTGGCCACCACCGCGCTATAGGCGTCCGAGGTCGCGACAGCGCCAGCCTTAAACTGTACCTGTTCAACCGGTGCAGCCTTCGGGGCCTGGCGCGCCAAAACCGGTAAGGGCGAAAAGGCGAGTGCGGCACTCAGGACGAGGGTAAAAAGCTGTGGCAACGGGGCAGGGGCACGCATCATCAATATCCAAGGGTGATCATTTTCGCGACCCTAGCCTGCAAGCCCCCTCGAGGTCACGATCTGATCGGCACGCCTTGCCATTTGAGTCTGGTCTTTGTCAGAAAAGCAGTATGGTTTGGGCAATCCGTTAGCAGGGGCGGCACCGAAGGCCTGATAAACAGGCCCAGATTTGCCATGACGGGTTTTAATGGGGAACGCTGGATGATCACCCTCTATCACTGCTCCGACGCCCGCTCCTTTCGCCCCCTCTGGGCGCTGGAAGAGCTGGGCCTGGACTATGGGCTAAAGATGCTGCCCTTCCCGCCGCGCATGCATGAGCGCAGCTATCTGCAGATCAATCCGCTCGGCACCATTCCCGCCTTTTTCGATGGCGAGATGCGCATGACGGAGTCCGCCGCCATTTGCGAATATCTAGCCGCCAAATTTGGCGCTGGGACCTTGGGCGTAACCTTAGATGAGCCAGGATATGGTGCCTATCTCAACGCCCTGCACTATGGCGAGGCGACCTTGACCTTCCCCCAGACCCTAGTGCTGCGCTACACGCGACTTGAGCCCAAGGAACGGCGCAGTGCGCAGGTCGCGGACGACTATGCCAAATGGTTTCTGGCCAGATTACGCGGCCTTGAGGCCATCGTCGCGGCGCAAGACTTTGTCGCGGCGGGCCGGTTCACAGCGGCCGATATCTCCGTATCCTATGCCTTGTTGCTGGCCGAAACCCTCAAGCTCGACGAACAGTTCCCGCCTGCAGTGGCCGCCTATTGGGCGCGGATGCAGGAGCGTGAGGGCTTCAAACGCGCCAAGCTCGCCCAATCCACCGCTGCCAAAGACCAACAGGTCAACCCGTCCTGGAGCTAAGACCCATGCCTACCTTTGAAACCCACTGCGTCGGTACGCGCCGCATCCGTATCGCCACCGAAGGCGAGGGACCGCTGGTCCTGATGGTCCATGGCTTTCCAGAAAGCTGGTTTTCTTGGCGCCATCAAATGGAGCCGATCGCCAAGGCCGGCTTCCGCGCCGTGGCCATGGATGTGCGCGGCTATGGCGGCTCGTCCAAGCCCCACGCTATTGCGGCCTATGATATGGAATCGCTAGTGGGCGATATTGCAGGCCTGATCGAGGTCCTGAGCCCCGGCGAGAAGGCCGTGCTGATCGGCCATGACTGGGGCGCGCCGCAGGTCTGGAACAGCGCCCTGATCCGCCCAGACCGGGTGCGGGCCGTCTGCGGTCTATCGGTGCCCTATTTGGGGGTACCGCAAGCCTCGTTCAGCGTCATGATCGATCAGGTCTTCACCTCGCGCGGCAAGTTTTTCTACCAACACTATTTCCAAAAATCGCCGCAGGCCGAGGATGATCTCGAAGGCGATATCCGCGATTTCCTGCGCAAGTTTTACTATGCGATCAGCGGCGATGCGCAGGACGGCACCTGGCCCAATGACAAGCCCGTCGATGCGACCCTGCTCGACGGTCTGGTTGATCCCCAACCCTTCCCCGCTTGGCTGACGCCCGAAGATTTAGACTATTATGTCAATGAGTTCGAGGTCTCCGGCCTGCGCGGCCCCCTGAACCGCTATCGCAATCACGACCGCGACTTTGCCTATCTACAGCAGTTCCAAGGCCGCCTGATCGAGCAGCCTGCGCTCTTCATCGGCGGTAAGCGTGATCTGGTGCTGAGCATGCTGGGCGATATCGACCTTCTGGCCGCCATGCGCACCCAAATGCCCAAGCTCACCAAAGCCGAACTCCTGCCCGGCTGCGGCCACTGGACCCAGCAAGAGGCTCCCGAAGCGGTCAATGGCCTGATCTTGGAGTGGCTGGCGGGGTTGCCGGCCTAAGGGGCTCAAGCCCTCAAACCAAGCGCGCAGGTACCTTTACCGGGAACTCCAGCAGTTGCTGAGCCTTGCCCTTGGCCAGGGCATCTAGCCTGAGGGTGGCCAACTGTCCGCCGCCCAGAGCGTTCTGGCACAAGAGGTTGATCGCCGTCATGCCAGGCAGATCAAAGCGCGCCACGCTAGGCCTGCGTCCGCCCTCGAACTCGTGCGCCAAAAAGTCAAGGACAGCCTCTTCGCTAAGAGCCGCGCGGATATAGGCCAACAGCTCTGGCTTGCGGGCAATGACGCCGACATTGAACGAGTCGCCCTTATCGCCGGACCGCGCCCAAGCAATATCGATCAGATCGACTAAGACCATCTCTTCGTCATTGGCTGCGCTTTGGCTGATCTCTAGGCCAGAGACATCGGGACGCTCGATCTGGTCTGGCGTGAAGCGGCGGGCCGGTTCGATGACGGCCACCTCAAAGGTCTGACCGGCAAGATCGACCTTGGGCGACAAGGTGGTGCGGTCGATCAGGCAGCTATAGACCCGGATCACCGGTGAGACGGTCGGACGGCCCGCGAACCAGCCGGTTGAGCCCGGGGACATGGAGGTCGTCGGCGAGTCGATCTCGCGCATAAAGACCTCCATCGCGGCAGGATCTTCATGTTCGACCCCGATCTTGCAGACCACTTCGCGCACATCCCGCGCCCGGCTGTTGGCACCGTAAGTCGCTTCAGCCCCCAGCGCCTCGATCCGCTTGGCGCGAAAGGGTGGCAGGTTGCGGTTTCGCAACATCTCCTCGACCCGCTCGATCACCGCGTCAGCCTGACGTTCAGCCTTACGGGCAGCGTCGCGTCCGACCACCGGCATGGCGGCCAAGCAGCGCCAGCCATCGGCGTAAGTGACAGAGACCTTGTAAAAGCCACTCGGTGCCCGGCCCTTGGTCTGACTGACCCGCACCCTCTGTTCGCCGACCTGTTCGATCTTGAGACCGGCAAAGTCGCAGACCACATCGGGCAGCATATAGGCCTGAGGATCACCGACCTCGTAGAGGATCTGTTCACCGACGGTGGCGCAACTGACCAGTCCGCCCGTGCCTTCTGGCTTGGTGACGATGAAGGAGCCATCGGCGGCACATTCGACAATCGGATAGCCAATATGGGCCCAGTCCGGCACGCTCTCCCAATCGGTAAAGAGGCCGCCCGTGGCCTGCGCCCCGCACTCGATGACGTGACCGGCCAAGGAGCCGCCCGCCAGCTGGTCATAGTCGCTGGCCTTCCAGCCAAATTCGTACATCAGAGGGGCCAGAACGAGGGCAGAATCGACCACCCGGCCTGTGATCACCACATCTGCCCCAGCCCTCAAGGCCGCGACAATGGGATCAGCCCCAAAATAGACGCTGGCATTGAGCACCGCGTCGGGGGCAGGAAACCCATCACCCGACACCATCTCGCGCACATCGGCCAGACGGCCCAAATCGGCGCGCAGATCATCGCCCTCGACAATGGCAATGTTGAACAAGAGGCCCGCCTCAGCGGCCAAGGCCTCCATGCGCGCGCGGCAGGCTCTG
Organism: Caulobacteraceae bacterium; assembly: GCA_040399645.1. Lineage (GTDB taxonomy): Bacteria > Pseudomonadota > Alphaproteobacteria > Caulobacterales > Caulobacteraceae > CAISGS01. The sequence continues at coordinate 24,873 of JBBARR010000004.1, forward strand.
GGGTTCAGGCCCCCAGCATTGGTCACGACCTTAATGCCTTGGCGCTTAAGCTCGCGGATATTGTCTTTCCAGACCCATTCGGTGAAGTCGCGGGCATAGCCGCCTTCGGGCCGGCCCTTCTGCATCATGGCCAGCATGGGCATGGTCGCTTCGGCCAGATAGTCGAGGATCAGATAGTCCAGCCGCCCACCCAAGATAAGCTGCGGCGCGGCCACTGAACTGTCACCAAGAAAGCCGCCCGCGCCTCCGATCCGCACGATCTTGTCTGACATGGCATCCTCCCGGTCTTTGTTCTTTGGTTATAAAGGTAAGGGGCCGGCCGTTGCCGACCGGCCCCTTACCTTTCGTGTCGAGACCCTTACAGGCGCTCGATGATCGTTACATTGGCCAGGCCGCCGCCCTCGCACATGGTCTGCAGACCATAGCGCTTCTTGTGCGCGCCTAGAGCGTGGATCAAGGTGGTCATCAGCTTGGTGCCCGAACCGCCGAGGGGGTGACCCAAAGCGATCGCGCCGCCATTGACGTTCAGACGGGAAGGATCAGCGCCGATGTCCTTGAGCCAAGCGGTTGGCACCGAGGCGAAGGCTTCGTTGACTTCGTAAAGGTCGATATCGTCGATCTTCATACCGGCCTTCTTGAGGGCGCGGTGCGTGGCAGGGATCGGGGCTTCCAGCATGATCACCGGATCACCGCCAATGACAGTCATGTGGTGGATGCGGGCCAAAGGCTCGACGCCCAAAGCCTTAAGACCAGCCTCATTGACGACCATGACGCCCGAAGCACCGTCGCAGATCTGGCTGGAGGTGGCCGCCGTCAAGGTGCCGCCCTCTTGCAACAGCTTGACGCCGCGCATGCCTTCAAGGCTGGCTTCAAAGCGGATCCCTTCGTCGATCACATGCATTTCGGTCGAGCCGTCGGGCATGGTGATCTGGATCGGTACGATCTCGTCGGTGAAGGCGCCGCTCTTGGTCGCGGCAATGGCCTTCTGGTGGCTGGCATAGCCAAAGCTGTCCATCTGGTCCTTGTCCAGGCCATATTTGGCGGCGACCATTTCCGCGCCGACGAACTGGCTGAACTGGATGCCGGGATAGCGCTCTTCCATGCGCGGGCTCTTATAGATGCCAAGGCCGTTCTTGAAAGGCAGGATGGTCGGCATGCCCATGGGCACGCGGCTCATGCTCTCGACGCCAGCGGCGATGACAATGTCCATCGAACCGGACATGACGGCCTGAGCGGCAAAGTGCAGGGCCTGCTGCGAGGAACCGCACTGACGGTCAACGGAGGTGGCTGGAACGCTCTCTGGCAGGCTCGAGGCCAGCACGGCGTTACGCGCAATGTTGGTGGCCTGTTCACCGGCCTGACCGACGCAGCCCATGATCACATCTTCGACCAGTGCTGGATCAGTACCGGTCCGCGCGATCAACGCATCCAGAACACTTCCGGCAAGATCAGCTGGATGCCAGCCCGACAGACGTCCGCCCTTGCGGCCACCGGCCGTACGTGCGGCCGCTACGATATAGGCTTGCGCCATGGTCATTTCCTCATGTCAGTGAACAGACCAGACCGCTCATTTGCCGCCTCGCCCTTTTTCCAAGCCGCAAAATGCGCGTGTTATAATTGCTCTGTAAAGTCACGATCGCGCGTCTGCCCTTAGGTCACCTGACAATAGGAAAGGGCATGAATGGGCGCAAGACCTTGGGGCAGTCGCAGGCCTACTGTCTCAAAACCGAAAGATGATGGCAAGAATTGTCAAAGATTCGGGGATGTTTGGAACAAACCTGCGTTTTTCAGGGCGTTGGACCTAAGGCCACGCGCGGAGCAAAAATAAGGCTCTAGGCCTTGGGCGGGGCGCAGGACTGGCGCACGATCAGCTCAAAATCCAACATCCGCTTGATCGGCAGCTTGTCGTCCATCGCCCGTCTGGCCTCACCGCTGATCAGGATGTCGGCGGCAGCGGCAGCCATCTCATTGATCGGCTGGCGAACGGTTGTTAGAGGCGGCCAAACCACCTTGGCTGTCGGCGTATCGTCAAAGCCGGCCACCGAGAGGTCGGCGGGAATAGACAGGCCCATCCGGGCCGCCGTCGACATCACCCCCAAGGCCATACCGTCACTGGCCGCGAAGATGGCGGTGGGACGCTCAGGATGGCGCAGCAATTGCTCGCCCGCCTGCACCCCGGACTGAAAGGTAAAATAGCCTTGCGCCAGCAGGTCGGGCTGCAACGGCAGACCCTGATCGGCCATGGCCGCCTGAAATCCATCAAACCGGCGATAGGAAGACCCGTGATCGGGGTGACCGCGCACAAAGCCAATGCGGCGATGACCCAGACCGAGCAGATAGTTGGTCATGTCATAGGCGGCCTTATAGTCGTCCATATAGACGCTGGGCCCCCGATCACGGTCCCGTTCGGGCGAGATGCGGACGTAAGGCGTACGGCTAGCCTCAAGCATGGCCAAGATGGCCGGGTGGTCGGAAACTGGCGGCGTGATGATCACCCCATCGACCCGCACATTGAAGACCATGGCTTCGAGCTGGGAGTCAGCGGTTTCTGAGCGATTGTCGACGGGCTCGACCACGAGGTGATAGCCCGACACCCGGCAGCGGGTAATGGCCCCGATCTGGGCCTCGCTGACATAGGCCGGGTTGGGATTGTCGAAACACAGGCCAATCAGGAACGAGCGCGAACCCGCCAGGCTGCGCGCCGAGAGGTTGGGACGATAGCCAAGAGCGCTCACCGCCTCTTGCACCCGCTCACGGGTCTCTGGGCGCACATTGGCCTCGTTGTTCAGGACGCGTGACACGGTCTTGATCGAGACGCCTGCGCGATCGGCAACGTCATTAATGGTGATGGCAGCGACGGACGTGGCCTTAACCCTTAGAACAGACACCGATAACGCATAAGGACCGATCGGACCTGAGCAACCCTAATGCACGGCGGCTAGGAAATAAACCGTACCTACCAAGAACGGATGGATCTGAGCCTACACTTTACCCCGCGCCCGCGCCCTTCTATAGCACAAGGCCCAAGAGCAGATCGAAGTTTGGGCGAACAGGAGACGGGGTGCATGGCCGACGGGCCGCGGCGCAGATTGGCGGAGGGTCGTCACCTATGGGCCGCTTCAGCGGTCGTGCTTGGCCTGTCCGCTATCGCCGCCGTCGCGGTGTCGGATGCGCTGCGCCCGGCAACCTCATCCGTGCCTAAGCGGGTCGTGTCGCTCGACTATTGCGCCGATCAGTTTGTGCTGAAATTCGCTGACCGTAGCCAGATCCTCGCCCTGTCGAGCCAGTCGCAGGCCAGCCATTCCTATATGCGCGAGGCGGCCAAAGGCCTGCCGCAGGTCAGGTCCCGCGCCGAATCGGTTCTGGCCCTTGAGCCCGATCTGGTGGTGCGAACCTATGGCGGCGGACCGGATGCAGCGCGGTTTTTCCAAGCCGCCGGCACGCCGATCCTGCAACTGGGCGGCGCCGATCAATATGAGGCCATCCGTAGCAATCTTAGGCTAGCAGCCAAGGGCCTTGGCCATCCTGAGAGGGGCGAGGCTGCTGTGCGTCAGTTTGATGCCACCCTTGCCAGCGCTAAGCGCGAAGGCCCGCCCCTCGAGGCCCTCTATGTCACCTCCGGCGGGGTGCAGGCTGGGCCCGATACCAGCCTTGGCCGGATGATGGCGACGGCGGGGCTTACCCCTTATGATGTGCGCCATCGCGGCTGGAGCGAACTGCCGCTGGAAAAGCTAGCCGCCAAGGCCCCAAACATGGTGGTGACCGGCTTTATGGGTTCAGGTGAAGTGGACCTCTTTGCTTGGTCGGCGGCCCGTCATCCCCTCGTGCGCCAGAGCCTCAAATCACGCCCAACCGTCACCCTGCCGGGGGCTATAACCGCCTGTTCGGGCTGGTTCATTGCCGATGCCACCTTGGATATGGCCAAGGGCGGGGATGTTTTACGCGGTAAGCGGCCATGAGCGTTGGACCGACCGATCACAGTCGCCGTCTGATCCCAGCCCTGGCGGTGGCGAGCCTGCTTGTGGTGATCTTGGCCTGCAGTTTAGGCGAGACGCCCATGGCCTTGGCTAAGGTCCTCACCAGCCTGTTGGGCGGCGGTGATGCCACCAGCCGCACGATCCTTTGGTCCATTCGCCTGCCCCGAGCTCTGGCGGCCTGGATCGTTGGGGCCAGCCTTGGCCTATCGGGCGGCGCCATGCAGGGTCTGCTGCGCAACCCCTTGGCTGAGCCAGGCGTTCTGGGTGTGTCGGTGACGGCCTCGCTGGGCGCAGTGATCGCCATCTATTATGGCTTTAGCGCCAGCTTTGCCCCGGCCTTGCAGATAGGCGCTGTGGTTGGGGCCCTCTTGGCCACCGCCCTGATCGCCTTTGCGGCCCAAAGGGTGCGCGACATGGTCGGCCTGATCCTGATCGGGGTTGGCCTGTCCAGTCTGGCCGGCGCGCTCCTGTCGCTATTGATGAACCTCGCGCCCAATCCCTTTACGCTGAACGACATGGTCAGTTGGCTGATGGGGTCGGTGGCCAATCGCAGCTTGGCCGATATCGCCCTGTCCGGCCCGATCATCGCAGCGGGGGCCCTCATTTTGTTGATGACAAGGCGCGGCCTGTCAGCCCTGACCCTTGGCGAAGAGGCCGCGCACGGGCTGGGGCTTGATCTGACCCGAACGCGGGTTCTGGTGGCGATCGGCTGTGGCCTGGCGACAGGCGGCTCGGTAGCACTGGCCGGGGCCATTGGCTTTGTCGGCATTGTCACGCCCCATCTGGTGCGCCCGCTGGTCGGGTCTGATCCGGGCCGGGCTCTGGTTCCGTCAGCGCTCGCGGGCGGGGTCTTGCTGGTACTGGCCGATGTCGGGGCGCGGTTGGTGCCGAGCGACAATGAGCTTAAACTGGGCGTCGTTGCCGCCTTGTTTGGCGCGCCCATCTTCCTTTGGATCGCAGCGCGGCGCAGCGCGCAGGGCAAGGCTCAATGAACGCGCCCCTGCTTTGCTTGCAAAAGGCTGTGGTCCAGAAGGGTCAAAAACAGATTCTCAAGGGCCTTAGCCTTGATCTCTATCCCGGTGAATTGGTCGGGCTTTTGGGGGCCAATGGTTCGGGCAAGACCACGGCAGCGCGCAGCCTGCTAGGCCTAGTGCCCCTCTCCAGCGGCAGCGCCCTGATTGGCGGCGACCCTGTGGCGCGCTTAAGCGCCACCGCCCGGGCGCGCCGCGTGGCCTATCTGCCGCAAAGCCGACCCGTCGCTTGGCCCATTGCTGTCCATGAGGCCATCGCCCTTGGCCGGTTCGCCTATGGCGGCCAAACCGGACGTCTCAGCGCCATAGATCAGGCCGCCGTCGATGAGGCGGTCCAGGCCTGCGATCTAAATCATCTGCTCGATCGCGACATCACCACCCTATCGGGAGGAGAAGCCGCTAGGGTCCATGTGGCCAGAGCCCTCGCCGCCAAGGCTCCAGCCCTAATTGCCGATGAGCCAACCGCCGCCCTCGATCCGCTGCACCAATGGACGATCATGCAGGTTCTGGCTCGCCAAGCGGCGCAAGGCAGCGGCATCCTGACCGTCGTTCACGATGTGACCTTAGCCGTTCAGTTCTGCACGCGCGTGGTCGTGATCAAGGATGGCGAATGCCTCGCCTCTGGCCCACCGGCCGAGGTCCTGACCCCAGACCTGTTGGCAAAGGCATATGGCATCGATGCGCGCTGGACCTGCGATGCGGATGGCTCAGCGCTGGTGGTGCACGGCCCGGCGGTTCGAGACCTCTAAAACAAAAGGGGCGCGCCGCCGATGGCAGCACGCCCTTTTGAGCCGTCTTGATTAGCCGTTCGGCTTGCCCTTCTTGGAAGGCTTAGGCTTTTTGGTGAAGGGGGCCTTACCCTCAAAAGCCGCCTTCTTATCGAAATAGGGCTTCTTATAGGGCTTAGGTGTGCGAGGTGCGTCCGCTTCGCCGGGGCGATCAACCGGTGACCAAGGCTTGGCCGCAGCATCCTTGGGCGGACGCGGTGCAAAGGGCTTAGCCGCTGGGGCCTGGTCGCGCGGCGCAAACTTGCGCGGTGCCCGGTCGCGAGGTCCGCCTTCATCCGCACGGGCGGCTTGTGGCCTTGGTTCGTAAGCGCGCGGTTCTGAGGCGCGGGGTTCGTAGGCGCGGGGCTCTTGTGGCCGCGGTGTATAGGGCGGCTTGGCGGCTTGCGGGCGCGGTTCGAAAGGACGGTCTGGCGAGCGAGGCTCGTAGGCGCGCTTTTCACGGGCCTGCGGGGCTGGACCGCGTTGATCGCGGGGTGGACGTGGACGTGGATCACGCGGACCGTCGCGGTTGGCCGAGGGGGCCACAGCCGGTTCGATACGCAGGTCATTGTCGGGCGCACTTTCAGCCGCAGCCTTAATGGCCGCAGAGAAGCGGGCTTCGGCCTCCTTGGTGATCTCGAACTTGGTTTCCCGATCAAAGATCTTGATCGCGCCAATGTCCTTCTTGGTGATGTGACCGGCACGGCAGATCAGGGGGATCAACCATTTGGGGTCCGCATTATTATTGCGGCCGGTCGACAGTCGAAACCAGACCACATCGTCAGCAGCCATGCGCTCTGGGCGGCCACCATCGCGGTCGCGGTCAAAGGCCCGGTCGCGGTCCTTATCCTGCGGTGAGCGCGAGGGCGGCGCCATGCTCGCACGCGGATCGTCAAACAGATCTTCTGGCGCAGGCAGGGCCGATTGGCGCAGACGGATCAGCGCCGTCGCAATCTCCATCGGGGTGCGCGTTTCCATGATGGCGTTGGCGAGGGTCAATTCTTCCTCACTCGGGGCCTCGGTCAAAAGCGGATCTTGCAACATGCGCTGCAAATCGCCGGCGCGAATCTCTTCGGCGCTGGGCGGACCGCTCCAGGTCGCTTCGATATTGGCCGAAGACAGAACCTGCTCAACCCGGCGACGGCGGCTATAGGGGGCCATCAGGACCGACACGCCCTTGCGGCCCGCCCGGCCCGTCCGGCCACTGCGGTGCAGAAGGCCAGCACGGTTCACCGGCAGGTCGGCATGGATCACGAGCCCAAGGTCGGGCAGGTCCAGACCGCGCGCGGCAACGTCGGTGGCGACGCAGACGCGGGCCCGGCCATCACGCAAGGCCTGCAAGGCATCGGCCCGCTCGCGCTGGGACAGCTCGCCAGACAAGGTCACCACTTCAAAGCCGCGTTCGCGCAGGCTGGAATAGAGCCGCCGCACATTTTCGCGCGTAGAACAGAAGACCAAAGCGCCGGGCGCATCGACATGGCGCAACACATTGACCACGGCGCGTTCAATCTCGTTGGGCGCGCAGCTGATGACGCGATATTCGATATCGCCGTGCGGTTCGTTCAGGCTGGTCGTGTCAATCCGCACCGCGTCGCGCTGATAGCGGCGCGCGAGTGTGGCAATGTCCTTGGCGATGGTGGCCGAGAACAGCAGGGTCCGGCGCTCGACAGGCGCAGCATCCAAAATGAATTCCAGATCGTCCCGGAAGCCAAGATCGAGCATCTCGTCGGCCTCGTCCAGAACCGCAACCTTCAAGGCCGACAGGTCCAGATGGCCGCGTTCAATATGGTCACGCAGACGACCGGGGGTGCCGACGACAATGTGAGCACCATAGCTGAGCAAACGTTGCTCGCGCCGCGCATCCATGCCGCCGACGCAAGACACGACGACCGCGCCTGCCTTGCCATAGAGCCAGGTCAGTTCGCGGCTGACCTGAATGGCCAGCTCGCGGGTCGGAGCGATGGCCAGGCACAGGGGCGGGCCAGACTGGCCCATCCGCTCAGTATCACCCAGCAGGGTCGAGGCGGCGGCGAGGCCGAAAGCAACGGTCTTACCTGAACCAGTCTGGGCCGAAACAAGAAGGTCTTGGTCGATGGCCCGCGCTTCAAGGACAGCTGCCTGCACCGGAGTGGGGTCCTTGTAACCCTGCTCAACGAGTGCGCTCTGCAGCGCGGGATGGGTGGTGGAAAAGGGCATAAAGGTCCTGACTGATCTGCCCGGTGCACACAAACGATCGCCCGGGGAAGCGCACGGGGAGGCGCGCTGGCGCTGCTTTAGGGCAATAGGGCCATTTTCTCAACCAAAGCATTGATTCAGCTTAAAGATAGATCGCCAAACCGCGATTATGTAATGCCATAGCGCCCTATGGGCCACAGGGTCTTTGAGATTTGACCTTAACGCTTCGCCATCGCCTAGACCCAAACAGCTTAATCCGTGCGCAACAGACCCCTGATCCAATAATATCGGCTATGGGCGATTTGGCACACTTGACGTTAACGTAAGGGGCATCTAGCGTTTGAAAAATAAGATGACGGGAGACATGACATGACCTCTGATCTGAGGCGTCCAGAGCGCACCTTCACCATTCGCAATCTTTGCGTAGAGTTTCGCGTAACCCCGCGAGCCCTTCGGTTCTACGAGGATAAGGGCCTGCTCTATCCAGCGCGCGAAGGCCTCAACCGGGTCTATAATCATCGCGACCGGGCGCGCCTACAGCTGATCTTGCGCGGCAAGAGGGTTGGGCTCAGCCTCGCAGAAATCCGAGAAATTCTTGATCTCTATGATGAAAATGATGGCGGCGCGGCCCAGATGGCCAAGTCACTGAGGAAGTTTCGTGAACGGATCTTGGCCCTCGAAGCCCAACGTGACGATATTGACGGCGCCATCGAGCAACTGCGCGGCGGCTGCGATCGTATGGAGCGACAATTGACCCAATTGCGCCCAGACCTTTTGCCTCGCGCAGCAGATTATAATCAGGTCCTGTTGGCCCGTTTAGATGGCGTGGCCGACAACGCCCACGCCCACGCCGAATAGCCACGCCCTGCTGAGCGCTTAACTCCAGAGTTCCGGAACCTTCATGACCTATCGTGCCCCTGTCCGTGATCAAATGTTCGTTCTGCGGGACGTGTTGAACATTGCGCAATATGGCGACCTTCCCGGCTTTGCTGATGCCTCGGTGGAGTTGGTCGAACAGGTCCTCACCGAAGGGGCGAAGTTCTGCGAAGAGGTCCTCGCCCCGCTCAATGCCATAGGCGACAAGCAGGGCTGCGTCTGGTCACCCGACCATACGGTCAAGACCCCGGACGGGTTCAAGGGCGCCTATCAGGCCATGGTCGATGGGGGCTGGCCCGCCATCGGCGCGGAACCAGAGTTCGGCGGTCAAGGCCTGCCCGCGGTTGTGACCCTGGCCTATAGCGAGATGTCGTCTGGCGCCAACATGGCCTTTGCCATGTATCCGGGCCTGACCCATGGCTGTTATTCGGCCATCCTCGCGGGCGGTTCGGATGAGCAAAAGCAACTATACCTGCCCAAACTGGCCACGGGTCAGTGGAGCGGGACCATGAACCTGACCGAGCCGCACTGCGGCACCGATCTGGGCCTATTGCGCACCAAGGCTGTGCCTCAGGCCGATGGATCCTATCGCATTACCGGCCAGAAGATCTGGATCTCCGGCGGCGAACACGACATGGCCGAGAACATTATCCATCTGGTCCTGGCCCGTATCGAAGGGGCTCCGGCGGGCGTGAAGGGCATTTCCCTATTCATTGTTCCCAAACGCCTTCCTAACGCTCAAGGTAATGTTGGCGCACGCAACAGCGCCAACTGTGTCGGCCTCGAAGAAAAGATGGGCATCCATGGCAGCGCCACCTGCGTCATGTCCTATGAGAACGCGACCGGCTGGCTGATCGGCGAGGAAAATAACGGCCTTAAGATCATGTTCGTGATGATGAACGAGGCGCGCCTTGGGGTCGGCCTACAGGGTCTAGCTCAGGGCGAAGCCGCCTATCAAGGCGCGGTCGCCTTCGCTAAGGATCGCCTGCAGGGGCGCAGCCTGACCGGCCCGAAGAACGCTGAGGGACCGGCTGATCCGATCATTGTCCATCCCGATGTGCGCCGGATGTTGATGCAATCCAAGTGCCTGCTCGAAGGCGGGCGGGCGTTTCTGCTCTGGACCGGTATGCACGGCGACTTGGCGACCAAGAGCCCCGACGCAGACCTGCGCCAAAAGTCCCATGACTATATGGGTCTGATGACCCCGGTCCTGAAGGGCTTCTTCACCGACAAGGGCTTCAAGATCGCGTCGGACGCGCTGCAGGTTCACGGAGGATCGGGCTTCACCGAAAGCTATGGCGCCTCGCAATATATGCGCGATGTGCGCATCACCTTGATCTATGAAGGCACCAACGGCGTTCAGGCCCTGGATCTGGTCGGTCGCAAGCTGGCGGCCAGTGGTGGCCGGGCGGTGATGAGCTTCTTTGCCGAGATTGACGCCTTCATCGCCGATCATGACGAAGACGAGACCCTCAAGGTCTTTGTCGAGGGCCTCCAAACCGCCAAGGCCCAACTTCAGGAGGCCACCCTATGGCTCATGTCCAATGGCCTACAAAACCCAGACAATGCCGGGGCTGCCTCCAGTGACTATCTGCACCTGTTTGGCCTGACGGGTACGGCCTATATGTGGGCCCTGATCGCTAAGGCCGCCGCCGAAAAGATCGCGGCGGGGTCAAGTGATCCCTTCTATGCCGACAAGCTGGTCACGGGCCGGTTCTTTGTCGAGCGGGTCCTGCCCGATAGCGGCTCGCATCTGGCCAAACTCAAGACCGGCTCAGCGACCATGATGGCGCTTGCCGCTGACCGCTTCTGAACCCCATATCGACCACAGACATAAAAGACAGGAAACATCATGGGCGTTCTGAACGTTGAAAAGCCAGCCTTCATGGACATTGAAGAGCTCAACATCTTTGAAGCTGCTGTCGGCCGTTTCTTTGACGATCACGGGACACCGGCGGACGTCCAGCGCTGGCGCGACAATGGCGTTGTTGACCGCAAGCTGTGGAACATCGCCGGCGAAGCGGGCCTTCTAGGCGTGTCCCTGCCCGAAGAATATGGCGGCTCTGGCGGTGACTTTCGCCATGAGGTCGTGATCATGGAACAGATGGGGCTAAAGGGTGTTGAGGGCTTCGGCATCACCCTGCACAACGCCATCGTCGCCCCCTATATCAACCACTATGGCTCTGAAGAGCAAAAGCAGCGCTGGTTGCCCCGGATCATTTCCGGCGAGCTGGTCACGGCCATCGCCATGACCGAGCCCGGTGCTGGATCAGACCTGCAAGGGGTCAAGACCACCGCCAAGAAGGACGGCAACCACTATGTGATCAACGGTCAAAAGACCTTCATCACCAATGGCCAAACCGCCAACCTGATCTGCGTCGTCTGCAAGACCGATCCAACCCTCGGCTCTAAGGGCACGTCACTGATCATGGTCGAGACCGATGAGGTCGAGGGCTTTGAGCGCGGCCGCAACCTGCACAAGGTCGGCCAAGAGAGCCAAGATACCTCTGAACTGTTCTTCAATGAGGTGCGGGTCCCGACCTCGAACCTTTTGGGTGCCGAAGAGGGCAAGGGCTTTGTCCAACTGATGCAGCAATTGCCGCAAGAACGCCTGATCATCGCCATTCAGGGCCTGGCCATGATCGAGCGGGCGCTGCAGGTAACCATCGAGTACGTCAAGGACCGCAAGGCCTTTGGCCAGCGCATCATCGACTTCCAAAATACCCAGTTCAAGCTGGCCGAGGCCAAGACTGAAGCCACCGTCGCCAAGGTTTTTGTCAATCACTGCACCGACCTTTTGATGGCGGGCAAGCTGGATGCGGCAACAGCATCGATGGCCAAATACTGGGTCAGCGATCTTCAGTGCAAAATCGTCGATGAGTGCCTGCAACTGTTCGGCGGCTACGGCTACATGACCGAATATCCCATCGGTCAGATGTACAAGGATGCTCGTATTCAGCGCATCTATGGCGGGGCCAATGAGATCATGAAGGTGCTGATCGCTCGTACCCTCTAGGGACCAACGTGCGCTTTTGCGCCCTGATATGATCCAAGCCTCAGAGCAGGCCTTGAGAGTGAAACGATTGATAGGTCTGCAGCAATAGCGCTCAAGCTTTTGATCACAGTCATTCTAAAGGCTGTCTGAGGTGGCCAACCCTCACCAGGCCCACGTCCAATGGCCCGGCGAATAGTTTGACTGCGTGTGGGACGCCCTGATAGATTTGTCTATCGGCGCTGGGTTAAATGTCAAATAGCACGTGCCTACCACCCAGCGTTAAATAACAGAATAAAATCGGCCAAAGCCCTCTGAAGCGCGGCTTCCGCGGGGTCCTGTTTCCAACGACACAATGCTCGCCATCCAGACCCGCCCTATTGCGCAGCTAGCCCGCTGGCCACTGACGACCGAAGCTTAGGCAAGTTTGAACATTAGGTTTTTTAGGACGACGGCGGCTTTTGTTTGGAGCCGTCATTGGGCAATGGTCGTGCGAACGACCAAAGTTGGGTCGTAAGCAGCCGCTGCGCGCGAGGTCGCGTGCCCGGCAGCTTTTGCACCGCCGGTGCCTGAAACCTCAGAATGGATAGGCATCAATCGCAGCCATGCCATAGTGGCAATCTGAAAACCGAGCTTTCGCCGCTAAGTCAGACTTTCAGCGGATTATAACGATCTCGACGCCGGCGGCGTGCGCGATTGATGCCCATGCCTTGTCCGCTGTCCATGCCGGCACGCCTTCGTGCTTGGCCAGTGCCAGGCAGAAGCGATCGCCGAGTGACAGTCCGGCACCAGCCGTTGCCGCGCGCAACCGACCAGCTTCGTGTGCCAACAGTTTGTTGGCCGGGATGATCGTCATCGGCAACGGGTCGAGCATGTCGTCGACGTCAGCCTCCGGCATCCCCAGATGGATGAAATGGCTGACAACTTCGGCATAGTTGAACACGCCCATGCTGGCGGTTACGATAGTGGCCGCAACCGCACCTGCACCGCGTTCACCCTTTAGCATCGCGATCAGCGCCGACGCATCAAGTATAACCCGGCTCATTCACCCGTCTCGGCGCGGCGGTTGGCGATGAATGAGTCTACGGCGGCACCCGGCTTGCCATCGGTGTAGCGCCGCGCAATGGCCTGAGCGCGTGCGACGGCCTGTGCTGCAGTGCGTATCACCAATCCGTCGCCAGTTTCCTCTACGAAAACCGTGCCGCCCTTGGCCAAACCCAGGCGCTTGCGAACGTCCGCCGGCAAGCTCATGCGCCCGTTGGGCGTTATGTTGACCTGAACTGTCATTTCTGCTCCAATCTACTACAAGAATCCGATTGTGTATGTATGGGCCTAAGTGCGATTTTTGGCAACAATGGCAACAATGTGACACATGGCTTAGTGCGCGCCATATCTCGATCTGTTCGGCGTTAGACTATGCGCAGCACCGGACCGGCAGCATCCGGGCGATCTATTTGATGTCAAATTGCTTCTAGGCCATGAAGGCAAGCTGCCTGAAAACATCCAACTTGATGCGCTGGTGGGTCTCGTCAGCCATGGTCGACCTGTGGCTGAATGGCTTCAGCCGCGAATGACAGACAAGGAACTGTGCGCGTTTCAAACTGTTGGACGTTCGACGCTAGGCCAAACGCGTTAAGCAATCTCTGTTTCAATTTCACAGCGCCGATCAGACTTGTCGATTTTATATACTCTATGAAGTATAAAAAACAAATATACATCAAACCGTATATTAACATATTATACGGATTTCCGTATTTTTCTTGCGAAAGGCGGCATCCATGGACCAGGTATCTCGCAATGATAAGCAGCTCGGCGCGGTCGTGTCCCATGTGGTGGTATAGTTGGGCTCTAGCCTAGCGGCTCGCGAAACTTGACGCGCATGGCGCGTGTTGGTTTCGTCGCTGATGCGCCAACATCCGTTTTCTAAGCAATTTAAGTAGTTATAGACGAATTGGTTATAACTGGATAAAAGTTATAGATATGGATCCTCGTCGAAACCCCTTTGCGCCGGGCGCTGGCAGCAAGCCGCCTGAATTGGCAGGCAGGAATCTGATTTTGGAAAATGTTGCCGTTGCGCTTGATCGCATCCGCAATGGTCGTCACGCACAAAGCACGATTTTGCTCGGTTTGCGTGGCGTCGGCAAGACGGTCCTTCTCAACACGATGCAGCGGGCCGCAGAAGGCGAGGGTATGATCGCCGTTCCAATCGAAGCCCCTGAGGGGCAGTCCTTGCCATCCATGCTGGTGCCAGCCCTTCGCACGGCGATGCTTAAACTCGACCGTGGTCAGACGGCAATGACATGGGCTAAGCGCGGCTTGGGCGCGCTGGCCCGGTTCGTAAGGGCATTCAAGCTCAGTTATGGCGAGTTGGAGGCTAGCATTGATCTTGGCGAACCTGGCATTGCCGACAATGGCGATCTTGAAGCAGATCTGATCGATCTGATTGATCTTGGTGGTGCCGCGGCAGCAGAGCGAGGAACCGCCTTAGTTCTATTTATTGATGAGCTTCAATATGTTGCCGAGCATGAACTTGCCGCTCTCATATCAGCTCTGCATCGCGCTCGACAAAACGAGCGGCCTATTACCTTGGTCGCGGCAGGCCTACCCCAGCTTGCAGGGCAAATGGGCAAAGCAAAATCATATGCTGAGCGTTTGTTTTTATTCACCAGCATTGGCCCGCTTGAAACAATGGCCGCGACAGCCGCGATCGTTCACCCAATTGAAGCCGAAGGCTGCGCCATAGACGCCGAAGCGGTGACCAAAATCCTGCAGGTAACACAAGGTTACCCTTACTTCCTGCAAGAATGGGGAAAGCAATGCTGGGAAACAGCCGAGCGCTGCCCGATAACCGCCAGTGATGTCGATTTGGCCTATCCAACAGCGATCTCAGCCCTTGATGATAGCTTTTTTCGCGTGCGATTTGATCGGATGACACCATCTGAAAAGCGCTACTTGCGTGCGATGGCAGACCTAGGAGAAGGACCATACAGCTCAACTGCAATTGCCGAGCAGTTGGGCCGCAAGTCGTCAGCATTTGGGCCCGTTCGAGCCAGCCTTATTGCCAAGGGCATGATTTACACGCCAGGCTACGGCGAGACGGCTTTTACAGTACCTTTGTTTGATGCCTTCATGCGCCGAATTATGCCGGTGATGACCTAAAGCGCCGCCCTGCGAGGCAAGGGTAGGCACGCGTTTGGCAAACATGACTTGGGGTGCTGCGAGCAGGCTGTTTTGCCTACCCCATCTGTCCCAACACCCAATTGCACCCAGCTTGCGCAGTGTTGGCGGCCGTCAAAACGACTTTGGATTATCGCCAAGGGCTTTGAGCGAGCCATCTCTATAGGCAGCATGATCTTCAAGAGGATCAGCGAGAAGACCGATGTGAGCGCCTGCAAGTCCAAACATCCCGCTTTTCACCGGCGGTAGCGTCGAATATTTAATAAATTTTGTTATATCGATAGTGCTGTATTGAAAGCGAACCCTAGGTCTCGCCAGCGTAGCTTAGTCCTCATGTCTGATGATAGGTCCGTGCAAGAACATCCAAAGGCCACCGACGACAGTATCTATGGCCAGAGCTTGGGGGGCCAGAGCTTGGGGGGCCAGAGCTTGG
>JBBARR010000004.1:40400-155627 GCA_040399645.1 Caulobacteraceae bacterium
GGCCAGAGCTTGGGGGGCCAGAGCTTGGGGGGCCAGAGCTTGGACGCCCAGGGTCTGGGCGCCGATGGGGCGGGAAGTTTCGACGATCTAACCGCGGCCATTATGGCCACGACTGTGGCGCGTGTGGGCTATTGGCGGCTGCTCACGCCGAGCGACAAAATCATCTGTTCGGAAACCACTTACGACATACACGGCCTATCTTCAGACCTGCCCGTGTCGGCCGCCTCGATGTTGGAGCGCTTCTTGCCCGAAGACCGTCATCTGATGGGTCAGATGATTACGGCCGGCCTCAACCAGATCGGCCCCGCCTTTGCGGAGTTTAGGCTCAACCACCCCACACTGGGCGTGCGCCATCTCTGGTCCCGCGTTGAGCGTGAACAGAGCTCGAAATCGGCCCATCCAGCCCTTTTTGGCATCACCATCGATATTACCGAGCTGCGCCAAAAGGATCAGGATCTGGTCGAAAGTGAGCGTCACCTGCGGTTTTTGACCACCTACAGCGGCGACATGATCATGCGGTTTCGGGCAGATGGAACCTGCACCTATATCTCCCCAGCTGTCGCAACGATAACGGGATATGACGCCAAAGAGATGGTTGGCCATCGTCCAACCCGGCGAGTTCATCCTGACGATTTTAAGATCGCGTTGGGTGCGGTTCGCGCGATGGTCGCTAAGGGTAAAAATAGAGACCCTATACCCATTGAATATCGCTATCTGCACAAGACCAAAGGCTGGATCTGGCTGCAGAGTAACATGCGGTTTCTATTCGGGCCCAGTGGCGAGATTATCGACTGGATCGACATTGTTCGCGACATTCATGACCGCAAGATTGCCGAGCAGGAGGCTGAAGCGGCCAAGGCGATTGCGCAGGCTGCGGCACGTTCAAAGTCTGAATTCCTCTCGACCCTGAGCCATGAACTTCGCACGCCTTTGACCGGCATTATTGGTCTGAGCCAAGTGATTGGTGCCGATGGCGGGCTCAACGCGCAAGATCGGCACTATTTAGATCTGGTTCAAGATGCCAGTCGTCAGCTGATGACCATCGTCAATAATGTGTTGGATATTAGCCGTCTTGAATTTGGCACGGTGCGTCTGGTCGAGGAAAGTTTTCGCCTGTCCGACACATTGGCCAATGTCATTGCGATCATGACCCCAGAAGCGCGCGCCAAGGGCCTCGCGCTCGGCGTGGAGTTGCCAGGCACCATCCCTCTAACCGTTGGCGATCCTGGGCGGATCAGTCAGATCCTGTTCAATCTGGTCAGCAATGCCACCAAACACTCATCGGGCGGCGAAATCAGCCTGAAGCTGGTTATCAAAACCCAGCAGGACCTGGCAAAGGTTCGGATCAGCGTCACCGATACGGGCACAGGCCTTAATCCGGTCCTCTTGCCGCGCCTGTTTGATCGGGTAACAGCCGCCGACGCGCCGGTCCAAGCCAAGACCGGCGGCGCGGGCCTTGGCCTTTCGATCAGCCGTCAGTTGGTTGAGTTGATGGGTGGCACCATCGGCGCTGACAATATCGCCGGGGGCGGCGCGCAGTTTTGGTTTGAGCTGGACCTGCCGCTCGATGCCTCTGAGCCCTTGGCAACGGTCCTTCCCCAAGCGGTACCCACCCAGCGGATGAGCATCCTGCTGGCCGAAGACAATGAATTTAGCCAAGAGCTCATCAAGACCATCCTCAAGCCCTTGGACTGTGAGATCGAGACGGTCGAAAATGGCCAAAGCGCGATCTATGCCGCGCAGCGCAAAAGCTTTGACCTGATCTTGATGGATATTCGGATGCCGGGGATGAATGGCCATGCCTCGACCCGCGCCATCCGCGCCATGGGCGGCGCCCATGCGAGCGTGCCGATCATTGCCCTGTCGGCTGCCGAAGAGCCCCAAGATATTGATGATTGCTTAGCGGCCGGGATGAACGACCACGTCGCTAAGCCCATCTTGCCCTCGGCGCTCTATGGCGCCATCGCACGCCATAGCCGAACCTGATACCGACCAGAAGCCAATATCAGGCCCGCTTGGACCCTATAGGCCGTCGAACAGGGCCGTCGACAGATAGCGCTCGGCAAAGCTTGGAATGATCGCAACGATCACCTTGCCCGCATATTCATCACGGCTTGCGGCGCGGAAGGCGGCTGCAAGGGCGGCACCCGACGAGATACCAACCGGTATACCTTCGACACGCGCGGCCTTGCGGGCCATGTCAAAGGCGTCCTCGTTCGAGACCTGGATCACCTCGTCAATGACGCCGCGATCGAGAATTCCAGGCACGAAGCCCGCGCCAATGCCCTGGATCTTGTGAGGTCCGGGCTGACCACCCGACAGGATCGGCGAGCCCTCGGGCTCAACGGCCAGCATCTTTAGACCCGGCTTGCGGGCGCGAAGCACCTGACCAATGCCGCTGATGGTACCGCCAGTGCCGACGCCAGAGACCACCGCGTCCACGTTACCTGCCGTATCGTTCCAAATTTCCTCAGCCGTCGAGACCCGGTGGATCAGGGGATTGGCCGAGTTTTCAAACTGCTGGGGCATGACCGAGCCAGGAATTTCACCGAGCAGTTCCTGCGCCCGGTTAACCGCGCCGCGCATGCCCTTTTCCGCAGGGGTCAGTTCGAGCTTGGCGCCCAAGAGGGCCAGCATCTTGCGTCGCTCGATCGACATGCTTTCTGGCATGACTAGGATCAAGGGGTAGCCCTTGGCCGCGCAGACAAAGGCCAGCGCAATGCCTGTATTGCCCGAGGTTGGCTCAACAATGGTCGTGCCTGGCTTGATCAGACCCTGATATTCCAGCGATGCAATCATCGAGGCCCCAAGACGATCCTTGACGCTGGCGATAGGGTTGAAAAATTCCAGCTTGGCCAGCACCTCACCCTTGGGCTTGAGCTCCGCGGTCAGGCGCGGCAGGCGCACCAAGGGCGTGTCACCGATGGTGTCGATAATGGAGTCGTAAACCCGTCCACGACCGGCTCGGCGGTACTGTGCGGCGTCGAAGGCGTTGTCATTGGAAGACGAAGACATGATGGTGATCTCGCAAAAGGATCGGGGCCCAATGGAGGTACTTTATCAGGCTTGCGCCACTTGTCTTGCAGATTGGCAGGCTTTCACCATCTGACGCAGCAGGTGGCGTTCGAGAAAGGCTACCACCGGGACCGCTACCCCGTCTCCCACAAGGGTTAAGGCCGCTGCCGACCCCTTGGGCAGGACATAATCATCGCCCAGCCCCATCAGCCTTGCCCCTTCGCGCGGCGACATCAGCCTTGTGCGCACGCCAGCATCCTCGAAGGCCGGATCAATCACGACAAGGGTCTGACGCGAGGAGCCGCCGCGCGCGGTGCGAAGGCAGCCCGCAAGCCCATCAAACCGCACCTCGGCGCGTTGCTGCGAGCGGCCCTGCTCTTGGCGGGTTCGCCGAAAGAGCGCCCCCACCTGCCGGCGCCCATCAGCCAGCGCCTGCGCCGCAGCCTGTTCCAGACGGCGACGATGCAGTGGGGCCATAAGACCGAGCAAGGCCTCGGTTTGCGCGGCGCTATGCCAGATCGCCTGGTCATCAGGCTCGAGCAGGTCGCTCAAGGCTGCATTTCTTGCGTCAGGTTCTGGCAGATGCCACCAGCGCCAAGAGGGCTTGAGGGCGCATGGCAATCGCGCCGCAGCCAAGCAGGCACTGGGGCCATGCCAAGGCCCGGGCTCTGCAGAGGCCGATGCCTCAGATCGCGTCGCGATCAGGAACAGGCGAGGCCGGGACTGAGGCACAAAATGGGAAGCATTGATCTCGAGCGCCCCGAACCGATAGTTGCGCGCCGCCAAGGCCTGACAGATAGCCGTGAAGTCCTGCCCGCCACGCGAGGTCAAAAGACCCACGACATTTTCAATGACGATGACGCCCGGCGCTCGGCCCTGATCATCCAAGGCCTCAATGATCCGCCAAAAGCCCCAGAAGGCTGAGGACCTTTGCCCCGAAAGACCCCCGCGAGGGCCAGCAATGCTAAGGTCCTGACAGGGCGACGAGGCCCAAACCAGATCGGCTTGACCTGGAAGATCATCAGGGGCCAGATCCCAGACATTGGCCTCAATCAGGTCCCCCCCACCCCAGTTGGCGCGATAGGCAGCGGCTTTTGCGGGGTCGAGGTCGTTGGCCAGCCCACAGGTCCAGTCCGGACCCAAGCCCGCACGCGCCATCCCGCCCCCGGCAAAGAACTCATAGAAGCTGAAGGGCGCGCGACTCATGGGGCCAGTCTAGGACAACGGACCCACCGCGTACGAGCCTATCCTCGTCCTTCGATAGGCTCAGGATGAGGATGAATTTTGGATTTGAAGATTCGGCAACCCCACCCCTCAGTCTTCCTCATGCTGAGCCCGTCGAAGCACGAGGAAGACACACAACCTTTCAGCCCTATTCCCCGCGCAGCGGGGGTAGGGGGTGGGCCTGGCGAATAGATGCCGCCTACGCAAACGCAATCATTATCTATTCGCCAAAGCCCTCGCCCGGTTCGAGGGGCTCCATGCGGATCAGTCGCGAATCGAGCACACCGGCGGTGCGGTGGGCGACAACGACGCGGTAGTGGGGATCGGTAACCATCTCTAGGAAGGCCCCTGCCGTTGGATAGGAGGCGATGAAGGCTAGGTCCCAGTGCTCTTCCAAGGGCCCCGTCAGCACCACCTGCGGCTTACCGGCCCAGATTTGATTGCCGCCAACGCGCTTGAACACCTCCGCACTTTCACGGCCATAGGCGCGGTAGGCCTCAAGTCCAGAGTGGCCCTTGCCATGCAAGGGGTGGCCTTCAGGATAGTTGGCCAGATCGCGCAGGCGAACCAGATTGAGCATGTGAACCGGCTGGTCCCTTGGCAGGGCTTTAAACTGGTTGAATTGCTCGCGGATCGGGTCGATGGCACCGGATGGATCAACAGACATGGCGACAGCCTCCTTGGATGATTTTCCAGAGGTTACGAGATCACGCCAAGGTTTTCGAGCCCTGTTCGCGCGAAGACCTCAATCGGGCCAAAGATCGTGCACTGAACCCTTACGGTTCAGCATGTGGGTGGCGCGCTTGATGACGGTCAGCAACCGTTCTGTACGCGCGTCCTGATCATAGGTCACACCCCCACGGGCCAGACCTTCCAGCATGAAACGGGCCAGGTCACGGGTCGTTTGGAACCTCGGGCCCGCTCCGGCACTGACCATCGCCGTCGACTGGCCGCCGATCTGAGCACGGTCAAAGGCCTGTTGTGCGGTCGCCAAACAGGCCCGAACCGTTGCATCGGTGCGGGCCACGGCCTCCAACTCGGCAAAGGCGATATAGGGCACAGTATGGAGCAGCTGCCAGTAGGACGATATGGCGTGCTCGCTCACATCTTCGCCCGGCGCGATATCTTGAGCCGCTGCCTCAAACAGGGCGTTACGTAGGGTCTGGATGTGGCCGATGGCGGCCTCGACCATGTCTTCGCGCGAGACAAAATGATAGAGCATCGCCCCGCGCGTCAGGTCTGCCGCCTCAGCGATCTTGGCATTGTTGGCGCCATGATAGCCAATCCCTGCAAAAAGGGTCATGGCGGCATCCAGGATGCGGGCGCGGGTCCTCAAGGACTTGGGCGTGTCCTTGGCTAAACTGGTCATCTCACCGCTGTCGCCTATCTGCCGTTTCAATGCTTGATCCACCAACCGTCGCAAGGCGCGACGACCCTTTGCTAAATAGTGTTCATACACGCCTCGTCCAACCTCGCCAGAGTGCGCAAGAGACCAAGGCCGCTATTTCACAAAACAGACACGCAATCAGCTTAGGCAGACACTAACTGCCCATGGGCTGAGCAGACCTACACAACGGACCGCCTCATGACGCCAGACGTCCCAACCCATAGTTTTCGATCTGTCTTCATTTCAGATGTTCATTTGGGCACGCGTGGATGCCAGGCCGAGCTTTTGTTGGACTTCATCCGCAGCATGGAATGCGAACAGCTCTATCTGATCGGTGACATTATCGACGGATGGAAGCTCAAGGGCGGTTGGCACTGGCCGCAATCCCACAATGACGTGGTGCAAAAGGTTCTACGCATGGCCCGTAAGGGCACGGCCGTCATCTATGTCCCCGGCAACCATGATGAGGTCGCACGAGACTATTGCGGCGTCCATTTTGGCGGCGTGGTGATTGCCCGCGATGCCATCCATACCACGGCGGACGGACGCACCTTTTTGGTCACCCACGGCGATGAGTTCGACGGCGTCGTACAGCATGCCAAGTGGCTCGCCTTCCTTGGCGATTGGTCCTATAGAACCATCCTTATGCTGAACACTCTGTTCAATCTCGTGCGACGAAAAATGGGCTTTGGCTATTGGAGCCTGTCGGCCTTCCTGAAGGGCAAAGTGAAGAACGCCTTGCAATTCATCGAGAACTTTGAAGGCGCGGTTGCCGATGAGGCACGTCGTCGCGGCGTCGATGGCGTGATCTGCGGTCATATTCACAAGGCCGAAATGCGTGATATTGACGGCATTACCTATATTAATGACGGCGATTGGGTGGAGAGCTGCACCGCCCTTGTCGAGCATATGGACGGACGGCTTGAACTGTTAGAGTGGGCCAAGATGCGATCATGGTCGATGATTGAGCGCAAGTCGGATCGGACCGCGCATCCGGCCCTTGGCGGGCGAGCCACGGCCTGATGCGGATCTTACTGGCCACCGATGCTTGGGAGCCTCAGGTCAATGGGGTCGTACGGACCTTGACCCGTACCATCGCCGAATGCCGCGCGATGGGCCATCAGGTCGACGTGATCTCGCCAGACCAGTTCAAGACCTTCCCGCTGCCAACCTATCCCGAAATCAAGCTGGCCATAGGGACCTATGAGCCCATTCAAGACCGGTTCAAGTCCTTTGAGCCTGAAGCCATTCACATCGCCACCGAAGGCCCCATCGGTCTGGCCGCGCGTAGGGTGTGCTTGGAATGGAAGCTGCCCTTTACCACCAGCTACCACACCAAATTCCCCGAATATGTCTCCGCGCGCCTACCTCTGCCACTGGCCGCAGGCTATGCCTATATGCGCTGGTTCCATGAGCCGTCGGGACGCCTGATGGTGGCTACACCGACCTTTCGCGACGAGCTCTTGGCGCGGGGCTTTCACAATATCTCGCCCTGGACGCGGGGTGTAGACACCGACCTGTTCCGGCCCATCGGCATGGAAGGCCGCGAGGGGGTTTACGGCGACCTGCCCCGCCCGATCTGGCTCAATGTCGGCCGTATCGCGGTGGAAAAGAATATCGAAACCTTCTTGGAACTGGACCTGCCCGGCACCAAGGTCATTGTCGGCGATGGCCCTCAGCGCGAGGAACTCGAAGCCAAATATCCTGGCGCTGTCTTTCTAGGGGCCAAGTTTGGTGATGAACTGGCTGCCCATTTCGCCGATGCGGACTGTTTTGTCTTCCCGTCCTTGACCGACACGTTCGGCCTAGTGATCCTGGAGGCCATGGGCTGCGGAACCCCGGTCGCGGGTTTTCCGGCCCCCGGTCCGATCGACATCATTCCCGGCTCCGGCGCAGGCGTGTTGGCGGCCGATGAAAGCCTCGAAGCCATGAGACAAGCCTGTCTTGAGTGCCTTAAGCTCGATCGAGCTGACGTTCGCACCTTTGCCATGACCTATAGCTGGCGCGCCTCGACCGAGGAGTTTATCCGCAATCTGGAGCCCTATCCCGCGCCGGAAAAGGCCCGCTTTTGGCGCCGCCTTCGCCGTCTAGCCCGCCTTCGCAGCAAGGTTCAGCCGCCGCAATAGGCCAGCGTGAACGGCGCTCATTGATCAAAGCAAGATGCCCGGCTGCTGTCGCAACCGGTCTTCTGTTTGTCTTGACCGAAATAGTGTCCTAGCTCGCGGGGCGCTTCATCAGGGCTAGAGCCTTAACCACGACCTTGTTGGCCGCATGTTGATCGGCAGTCAGTATAACCAATCCGCGTCCCTGCAGATAACCGCCACGACCGGTGGCCGCGTCAGACACGAACTCGTCAACAAATTCTTTCAGGCCTGGCGTGACGCCGACCATAGATTTCTTGACGTAAATGTAGAGTGAGCGAGACAGGGGATAGGAGCCATCGGTGATCGTTTTTGGCGTTGGACGAACGCCGTTAACCGACGCGCCTTTGACCTTGTCGACATTCTCCTCAAAATACGAGTAGCCGAACACGCCTAGGGCCCCGGGGGTCTTGGTCAGGGTGGCGACGATGGCATTGTCATTCTCGCCCGCATCGATCCAGCCGCCGTCTTCGCGCAAGGGGTCAACCTTGGCCTTAAACTGGGGCTCGTTCGCAACCTTCAAGGCCGCCGCCGCCGGGAACTTCAGCGCTCCAGCCTCAATCGCCAATTCGATAAAGGCATCACGCGTGCCCGAGGTGGGAGGCGGCCCATAGACCAAGATACGGTTGGCCGGAAGGCCTGCAGCAACATCGCTCCACTTGGCATAAGGGTTCTTGGCGAACTGGCCATTGCGCAGAGCATTGGCGGCCAGGCCCTGATAGAGATTTTGGGTCGTCAAATTGTAATTGGCACCGTTCTTGTCGACCGCGATGACGATACCGTCAAAACCGATCTTGATCTGGACGATGTCTTTGACGCCCTTTTTTTGGCACTGGTCAAATTCCGAACGCTTCATGGGCCGTGAGGCGTTGGCAATGTCTGGGAACCCTTCGCCCGAACCCGAACAGAACAGCTTGATGCCGCCACCTGTACCCAGCGATTCGACCTTCGGGGCCTTGCGGCCGGTCTTTTTGGCAAAGTTTTCCGCCACGCGCGTGGAGAAGGGGAACACGGTCGAAGACCCAGCGGCCCAGACATAATCTCGGGCAGCATGGGCACTGTTGGCCGAAGCCAGCATGGTGACGGCTGCGGCCATAGCGAAATATTTTTTCATAAATAAATTTTCCCTGCCGAGGTTGGTATCATCGACCCTAACAAATTCTGACGGCCGATAGGGCCGCTGGATGGACGAAAATCCATACTGAAGCGCCCGCCCTTCCAGGGCGTGAGTCATCTCTCTACAGAGCATTGATGACAGTTTGATGGCGCTCGCACCTCGCTCAAGCGACAGATCCCCAGGGGCAAAAGACGCCCCCTCCCAAGTCACGAATCTGTCATCGAGCCAAGATAAGGGAAAGGTCGCGATGATTATTTCTCGCAGGGAATGCTCGGAAAACCTCGTCTAAGCGGTACCGGGCATTCCTTGCACTCAAACCTTGTAGGGGATTGCAAGACGATGAAACGCCTATTATCGACCGTGGCAGCCAGCTGCCTCCTTATTACATTTGCCGCGCCCGCCTATGCAGCAGATACCGCCGCAGCAGCAGATGGCACCGGAACGCTCACCGTTGACGAAATCGTCGTCACCGCCCAGCGCCGCGAAGAAAACCTGCAAAAGACCCCTATCGCGATCACCGTTCTGGGCGGCGAATCGATGGCTCAACGCCACGTCGAAAGCCTGATCAATCTGGCCGATGGCGCTGTCCCCTCCTTGCGCATCGCAACCTTTGAAGCACGCCAATCGGCTCTGACCGTCGGCATTCGCGGCATCGTGCCTTTCGATGCCAACCAGACCGCGCGTGACCAAGGCGTCGGCGTTTATATTGACGGCGTCTATCTAGGCCGCCAGCAGGGCCTCAATGCTGGCCTGTTCGACGTCGCTCGCATCGAAGTGCTTCGCGGTCCTCAAGGCACCCTATTCGGTCGTAACACCGAAGGCGGCGCTCTGAGCATCGTGACCAAGGCCCCTACCGGCGTCTTCGGTGGCCGCATCACGGCCGGCATCGGTAACTTCGGTTCCTACAGCGGTGAGCTTCATCAAGATTTCCAATCCTTCAACGATCTGTCGATCAAGGTCGATGCGCTCATCCAGCATCAAGACCCGACTGCAAAGAACCCCGCTGTCGGCCAAGCCGGCTGGAACCAATATGACCGTAAGGGCTTGCGTCTGACCGGTCTTTACCAGCCAAACGACAAGTTCAGCGCTGAAGTCTCGGCCGACTTTGCACGGGACTTCAACACCCCGTTCTTCAGCCAGTTGGTCAGCTACAACCCCTACGGCAAGCGGGTTCGCACCCTCGCCGAGGTTCAAGCCAGCGGCAGCGCACCGGCCGGCACGATCAACCCGCTGGCCTCTTTGGTGAAGGTCTATACCGATCGTCAAACCGCCTCGGACATCGGCACGGTTCAACAGCCTAGCCTGGATGAGACCGGCGGTCTTTTGGGCGTTCTGAAATATGAAGTCTCCCCCTCATTACAAATTAAGTCGATCACCGCTGCGCGCGGCGTCGGCACCAACCAATGGGATAACTCGGGTATCGAAAGCCGCAACTTCTTTGTGCCAAACAGCAATTTCGGTCGTTACAGCCTGTCAGACCTCTATCAGCGTCAGTTCAGCCAAGAGTTCCAAGCCGTTGGCGATTTTGGTGCTGAGTTCAAATATCTCGCAGGTGCCTACTACTTTAAGGAACATGTGAAAGAATCGGCGGCAACCCCCTTCACCAACCTGTGGAACGCTGACGGCACGGCCTATACCATCCGTTCGTCGACCGGCATCGCGCCTTACAACTCGAGTGCCAATGGTGGCTGGGAAAAGGGTACCCGCTTCCTAACGCGTGCCAGCCAAGCTGACGCGACCAGCTATGCGTTCTTTGGTCAAGGCACCTACACGCCAGCCTCGATGACCACCCTTCATCTGACCGTGGGTGGTCGCTTCACCACCGACAAGCGTAACGGCAAGCTCTATGTCGTGTTGGGCAAGGCAACGAACTTCAAGTTCGACTTTAATAAGAGCCGCTTCGACCCAATGATCAACCTGGCCTATGATGCCACGGACGACATTAACCTCTATGCCAAGTACTCGACCGGCTATCGCGCTGGCGGTGCCAATTCCCGCTCCGCAATCTTTCAAGCCTTTGATTCAGAAGAGGTCAAGGCCTACGAAATGGGCGTGAAGATGGACCTTTTGGATCACCGCGTCCGCGTGAACTTGGCCGCCTATGCCATGAACCGTGACAAGACCCAGACTGACTTCGACAATGTCGACACGACCCCAGGCAGCCCAACCCTCGGCGTCCACACCGAAGAGACCCGCAACTCGCAGGGGACCTCCAAGATCAAGGGCTTCGAGGCCGAACTGACCGCCAAGGTGACAGAAGCCCTGACCGTGGGTGCTTCTTATGCCTATACCGACGTTCAGATCCCGCCTGCGCCGTTCCCCTTCACTGGCAACCCTGACGTTCCCCAGGGCTCACCCTTCCCCGTGAACGTGGTCTATACCCCACCCCACGCGGCTTCGGGCTATGTCGATTATAAGGTGCCTGTGGGCTCGATGACCTTTATCGGCCACGTCGACGCCAACTACGCTGACAAGCAATATGCTTTCCAGGCTGAGTTTGCCCAAAAGTCGTTTACGAACCTGAAATCATTCACGCAGGTCGCCTTGAAGACGGACTCCAGCTTCATCGTGAATGCAAACCTCGCCCTCGCCGATATTACGATGGGTAGCGGCACCGGTTCGTTTTCCCTTTGGAGCCGCAACCTGCTGGACGAGTCGCACATCTATCGCATCTCGGCTGCGAACCGTGGCACGTTCGGTGACTATGCGAACTTCAACCCACCCCGGACCTTTGGCGTGGAACTGCGTATTAAGTACTAAATCCATAGCCTACGTCTGAAAATTTGAGCCCGCCGACATTATTAGGTGTCGGCGGGCTTCTCATTTTTACCCTTAAGAAGCGGGGCGTATCATGGCAGGCAAGGTCTTCACCGCAGCCTTGTTGGCATCATGTTGACCCGCTGGTAGGACAATCAATCCGCGGCCTTGCAGATAGCCGCCCCGGCCGGTGGCCGCATCAGACACGTACTCGTCGACAAATTCCTTAAGGCCCGGGGTCACGCCAACCATCGACTTCTTGACGTAGATATAGAGCGACCAAGACAGGGGATAGGAGCCGTCCGAGATGGTGTTCGGGGTTGGACGGATGGCGTTGACCGAAGCGCCCTTCACCTTGTCGGTGTTCTCTTCGAGGAATGAATAGCCAAACACACCCAAAGCACCGGGGGTCTTGGTCAAGGTGGCGACAATGGCATTATCGTTCTCGCCCGCATCAACCCAGCCGCCATCTTCGCGAAGGGGGTCAACCTTGGCCTTGAACAGCTTCTCATTGTCCGAACGGATGGCGTCGATGGTTGGGAACTGACGGGCACCAGCCTCGATCGCCAACTCAACAAAGGCATCACGCGTACCAGAGCTCGGTGGCGGGCCATAGACCAGAATACGATTGCCCGGCAGGCCTGCGCCAACCTCGTCCCAAGTCGTATAGGGGTTCTTCACGAACCGGCCGCCGCGCAGAACATTGGCCGACAGACCCAAGAACAGGTGCTGGGTCTTGAAAGCGTAGTCGCCGCCGTCCTTGTCGACCGCGATGACGATGCCGTCAAAGCCGATCTTGATCTGGACGATGTCCTTGACGCCCTTTTGCTGGCACTGGTCAAATTCCGAGCGCTTCATGGGCCGCGAGGCGTTGGCAATGTCTGGGAAGCCTTCGCCCGAACCGGAGCAAAACAGCTTGATGCCGCCGCCAGTGCCCAGCGATTCAACCTTCGGCGCCTTGCGGCCGGTCTTCTTGGCGAAGTTTTCAGCCACGCGGGTGGAGAAGGGGAACACGGTCGAAGACCCGGCGGCCCAAACATAATTACGGGCGGCGTGAGCGCTGTTGGCTGAGGCTAACATGGCGACGGCCGCGGCGACGGCGAGATATTTCTTCATGACAAGGTCCTCCCTGACAAGGTTTTGATCGGATGCTCCCCCATATGGGGAACCGGATTTAGGATTGCTGACTTAAAAGTCGATCTGAGCCCGGAACTGCATTTGCTTGACACCAACATCAGACAGACGGGCCGGATTATCGATCTTCGCGTCCGTATAGTTGGCCATGAAGCGAACATAGCTCATGGGGTAGTAGGTCGCGCCGAGGGTCACGGCCTTATACTGGCCCGCCAGCGAGGTGCCTCCGGTTAGGGCTTGGTTTTTCGTGCCATTATAGGCGTCCCTAAGATCGGCATAGTCGTAGCGCGCACCTAGAACCCAGCCGCCCTTACCGCCAGCTGTGATGGGGTCAAGGATTTTGGTGCGACCAAACTCACCCTTGGTGGGGTCATAGGCTCGGGTCTCTCCGGTTGGAGCCCATGTGGCAAAGACATAGCCAACCTTCACATCACCATCGCCGCCAGCTTGACCAGCGATACGGTTAAAGCTGATGGCGGAATATTCGCCCTGAACCGACAGGGTCTTGTGAACCCAGGCCCCTTCCACCGCGACGGTCGTGTCCTTATCGGCAACGCCGCCGGAGTTCAGATAGGCACCGTTGGTTCCAAAGTTCGTGTTCGGACGGGCAGCATAGGCAAAGGCCCCTTGGCTGCCACGATCGCGCAGGCGCACAGAGGTAGCCAAGTGAACCTGATTATCATCGGTCAGGATCGGCGCGAAGCTGACCCGGCCCGTATAGACCATCTGTTCCTTGCTGTTGCAGGAGGTGGTCGACGTTGTTGTTACCGTCTGAACGTTCGCGACGCAGGCTTGGTTGAAATCGCCGGAGTTTAGGCTCGCGCCTTGGGCCGCACCGGTTACGGTCCAGTTGGGGCCATTGCTCTTTACAACAACGCCAAGCAGGTAAGATTCAACACCGAAATCGCCGTAAGGTCCACGATCAAGAAACTCGGTAAAGCGGGTCGAGATCAGGTTCTCAAGGCCGGTCGCCTTGATATTGCCAAACAGTATGGAGGTGGTCTCCAGCGCCTTATATTCCAGCACAGCATCGTCCCAAGTCGACGTGCCGCCGTTGACGAAACCGCCCTCAAACTTATGGGCAAACTTGGAGTTCAGCTTACCTTCAATGCCGATGAAGGCCTGACGACCACGGACGGAACGGGTCTTAAAGTCGCTAAGCGTGCCTTCACGGCTGACATCTTGGAACACCGCATCCACCAAGAACCGGCCGCGCACCTTGAAGCTGACATCGTCGTTGGAAAATTCAGGCGCGCCCTTCCACTTGACGGTCATTTCTTGCGCCTGAGCAGCCGTACCAAGGCTCAGCGCCGATGCCAGAGCGATTGCCGCTTTTGCAACCCTTTGATTATTCATTTTTTGCCAATCCAGACATAGCCAAATTTCCACGCGTTCCTCGTGGACCTTTAGAATTGGCTATGGCTGTATAGGGTCAGCGGTCCAGATGTCACTTAAATTTGACCGTAAACGGACAATTTATCGCGATCTTTCGAGATGTTCACAGAGCTTTGCTCCGCATTCTGATCGCCAGAAGCCTATGGACCGAACACTGATTATCTAGAGGAGGCGTGAGCGGATGACTTGGCTGAGCATGTCGATCAGGGACACGGCCACAATAATGACAATCACGATGGCTGCGACACGGCTATATTCGAAACTGTTGAGGCTATCGAACAGGACCTGACCAATACCGCCCGCGCCAATTAGGCCCAAAATCGTTGCCGATCGTGAACTCGATTCAAAACGATAGAGGGCATAGGAGGTCCAGAGGGGGGCCACCTGCGGCATCACCCCCCAGACAATCTCTTGCAGCGGTGCCGCGCCCGTGGCCCGGACCCCTTCGACAGGGCCACGATCAATGGCTTCAACGGCTTCTGAGAACAGCTTGCCCAAAACCCCGCCGGTGCTGATGGCCAGAGCCATGACCCCGGCAAAGGGACCAAGGCCCACCGCCACAATGAACAGGGTGCCGACCACCAGGTCGGGCACGGACCGCAGCATGTCCAAAAACCGGCGCATCGGCTGGCTGACCCAAGGCGGGCTAATATTCTTTGCCGCCGCTAGACCCAGAGGAATGGCCAAAATCACCGCGAGGAACGTGCCCCAAAGCGCCATCTGGATGGTTAGCCACATCTGACCGACATAGAGCGGCCATTGATCAAAATCGGGCTTCAAGAAGTCCTTGCCGAACTCGCGCATATTGTCGGAATTGGCGAAGATCAGCGGCAGCTTGGTCATCTCAGCGGGCGCAAAGCCCGCCACCAACACCACCGTCAGCCCGCCCCAAAGCAGGATATCAAACAGCCAGTCGTTCAGACTGCGCTTTGGCGGGGCTGGGATAGTACCGGCCGCACTCATTTGGGGCTGCGCCCTGCCAAGGCCTTACGCTCAGCCAAAATGCCCGCCAGAATCTTTTGTGCCGCTGCGATCTTAGCCGCGTCGCCGTCTTCTTTGGCGACCAGATAGATCTCGGTGGCCTCCATCTCCCGCACGGGCAGAAGATGGCTGTTATCGGCAGGCTTGAAGCCGCCAATGCTGACCTTGGACAAAAGCGCGCGCTGACGTGCCGCGTCTGGTCCGGGGCCCTGGCCATAGGTTTCAAAGAACTTGCGCAGACGCGCCTTGACCCGCGTGTCCAGATCCTTGCGCCAAACGATCGGGTCTTCTGGAAGGGGAGGCGAGGTCCAGATAATCCGGATGGCGTCATTGACCGAGGAGTCGCGATCCTTTTGCAGGTTCACCGCCGTTGAATTGTTGGTCGCAACATCTAAAACGCCGCGCGCAACGGCAAAGAGGTTGGCCTGGTGGTTGGCGCTGCGAACCGTCTTGAAACATTCGGCGGGTTTAATCCCGCGCGGCGCGAACAGATAGGTCATGGGGGCCAAGGTGCCCGAGGTCGACTTGGCATCGCCAATACCGAAGTTCAGGCTCTTGTCGCACTTTAGAACCTGGTCCAGCGTCAGATTGCTCTTTGCGGGCACAATGATTAGCGAGCGATAGCCATCACGGCCCGAGGGGTCAAAGGTGCGCATAAACACCTCACCACCCGACCGGCGAACGGCCTCCAGGCCCGACTGGTTCGAGAACCATCCCAGATCTGTCTGCTTAAAGCGCATGGCCTCGATCAGGGCTGTATAGTTGGAGCCATAGAAGGGTTTGATCTTATAACCCGTCTGCTTTTCCATATCGGCAATGATCGGTGCCCAGAAAGACTGCAGGCTAGTCGAGCTTTCTGTGGCCAAGATCGAGAAGTTGACGGTCTTGACCGGGGCTTCGGCCAGTACAGCCGAGGGCAGGCCTATCAAAATCGCCGCCGCCAGGGCAGCACGCAGGAGGATCAAGCACTTCATTGGGGAGCTCCTTCCCAGAACGCATCTTCGAATTCAGGGCCATAGATTTGGACGAGGGTGGCGCGGTCAAGTCCAGCGACGGGGCCATCATAAATCACTTGCCCAGCCTTGAGGGCGACAACCCGCTGGCAATAGCGCATGGCATAGTCAACCTGATGCAGGGTGACGACGACGGTCAGGCCATCCTTGCGGTTCAGATCCTGTAACAGGTCCATGACCTTGCGGGCCGAGACCGGATCGAGCGAGGCCACCGGCTCATCGGCCAAAACCACCTCTGCGCCCTGAACCATGGCCCTGGCAATGGCGGCGCGCTGCTGCTGACCACCGGACAGGGTATTGGCGCGCTGGGCAGCATAGTCGGCAACACCGACGCGGGCCAGACTGACCATCACCAAACGCTTCTCGGCGGCGGGCCAAAGGCCGAGCAAGCCGCGCCAAAAGCCAAGGCGGCCCAAGGCCCCCAGCGCAACATTGGTAAAGAGGCTTAAGCGTCCGACCAGATTGAACTGTTGAAAGACAAAGCCGATGCGGCTGCGTATAGAGCGAACACGGTCACTGACCTTGCCCGCCGTCTGAACCGGCTCGCCAAAGACCCGGATTGTGCCTGAACCGCCATCGATGGGCGCAAGGCCGGTGATCGACCGCAAAAGGGTCGACTTGCCCGAACCCGAAGGCCCGATCAGGGCGACCATCTCGCCCTTGGCAACGCGGATCGAGACGCCATCTAGCGCCTTGCGGGCTCCAAAGGTTTTGGAGACGCCATCAACCGAAATGACAGCGGCGACATCAGTCATGGAGGTGACACGTTCCCAACCTGTTGCATCTAAAAAAGACTAGAACTTCAGCCGTGACAGGCTGATGACAGGCGCAAAGCCCATCACCCTCGTCGCAGCCAATATCGTTCAACCGCCTGCTATAGAGGCAAACCGAAAAGGATCAATCGCCTCCCAAGTTTATCGTGAATCAAAACGGAAGGCGAGCCCGCCTTTTCAAGCCCTTACGCTAGAAATAGGGGGTGTCATGAACTTGCTAGCGGGATGGCGACAGATTGTCACAAATTTTTCCTTTACATGGGGGGACAGGGACCCTACATGCGTCTCCTCCGGCGGACCCCGAAGTTCGAAAACGCTGCTAACGCCGGATTGGGTCAACGACTTGCAGGGGGCTACGTGAATTGCACACGTACCAAACTCCCCTGGACCTGGTCCGCGAGCGGTCTCCGGAGCGTCCTGTCGCCCTTGTGCGTCCAGGCGTTGCGGCCGTAGCGGTCCGTTGGTTCCAGGATAATCTAAAAGCAGACGTGCTTTACGCCGTAAAAGCCAATCCCTCGCCATGGGTCATCGAGACCTTAGCCGCGAACGGGGTTGCTTCTTTCGACGTTGCGTCCATCCCAGAGATCGAGCTGGTGCGCCGCTTTGCGCCCCGTGCGCGGCTGGCCTTCATGCATCCGGTCAAGAGCCGGGTCGCCATCGCCTCTGCCTATTTCGATCATGGCGTTCGGATCTTCTCGCTCGATAGCCATGAAGAGCTGGCCAAGATCCTCGAAGCGACCGGCGGGGCCAAGGACCTGACCTTGATCGTGCGCATCGCTGTACCCAGCGAAGGCGCCGCCTATGCGCTGAGCGGCAAGTTTGGCGTCGAGCCCGATGCGGCCCCGGCCCTGCTGCTAGCGGCCCGTAGAGCCACGCAAGACCTGATGGGCATCTCGTTCCATGTTGGCAGCCAGTGCATGCGTCCAACCGCCTATCAAGGCGCCATGAGCGCCGCCTCGCGCGCTCTGGTTCGCGCAGGCGTCTTTGCAGACATAGTCGATGTCGGCGGCGGCTTTCCCTCCGTCTACCCCGGCATGGCTCCGCCAGCCTTGGAAGACTATGCAAACTCGATCCACCGCGGCTTTGCCGAGATGATGGTCCACGAAACGACCGAGCTCTGGTGCGAACCGGGCCGGGCGCTGGTGGCCGAAACCACCTCCATCCTCGCCAAGGTCGAGGCCCGCAAGGGTGACGCTCTCTATTTGAACGACGGCGCCTATGGCAACCTGTTCGACGCGGCCCATTCCAAATGGCCCTTCCCGGTCAAGCTGGTGCGCGATGGCGTGGCCGAAAGTGGCCTTAAGCCGTTCAAGTTCTTCGGCCCGACCTGCGATTCCATCGACGTCATGCCCGGGCCCTTCTGGCTGCCGGAAGATGTCTGCGAAGGCGACTATATCGAGATCGGTATGCTTGGAGCCTATGGCACCGCCATGGCGACCCGGTTCAATGGCTTTGGCGATACTGAAACCGCCATTGTTAGCGAAGCACCCATGGCCTCGATGTACGGCCTTGCCCGTCGCTCGATCCCGACCCCACGCCCGGAGCATGGCGCGGTCGTCAAACTGTCGCGCGCCCGCAATAAGAAGCGGCGCCGCCGCTAAGGCCCCCTACAATTAATGACCTTCTCCCCAGTACGTCGCTCCGTCCGGGCTGGGGACTTTCATGTGACGGGCGTTGCCAGCTTGAGGGAAACCTTCAGATGAACGCCGCTCCAAACCGCAAGGCCGAACTGCTGTCCAAGACGGTCGAGCATGTCGACATCACCGCCTACGACGCCCGTCCGATCATCGATGCCATGCGTAAGATGAGCTTCAGCTCTCGCGACACAGCGCGGGCGGCGGACATTCTGGATATGGCCATCGCTGACCAGACCTGCTCGCCTTGGCTGATTTTGGCCGGATCCACCTCAGCGGCAGGCTGTATGCATGTCTATCGCGACATGGTGAAGCTCGGCATGGTCGATGTTGTGGTCGCCACCGGCGCCTCCATCGTCGATATGGATTTCTTTGAGGCCTTGGGCTTCAAGCACTATCAGGCCAACGGCGCCGTCGACGATAATGTCCTGCGCGAGAACTATATCGACCGCATCTACGACACCTATATCGACGAAGAGCAGCTTCAAAACTGCGACCACACCATCTTAGACATCGCCAATCGCCTCGAGCCGCGCGGCTATTCTAGCCGCGAGTTTATCTGGGAGATGGGCAAGTGGCTGTCGAAGGGCAATGCCAAGAAGCCCGGCAGCCTAATCCAGAGCGCCTATGAAGAGGGCGTGCCGATCTTTTGCCCGGCCTTTGTCGATTCCTCGGCAGGCTTTGGTCTGGTCAAGCACCAAAAGGAGCGCGCCGCAGCGGGCAAGCCCTACCTGATGCTCGACGCCATTGCCGACTTTCGCGAGCTAACCGACATCAAGATCGCGGCTGGCACGACGGGTCTGTTCATGGTCGGCGGCGGCGTACCCAAGAACTTCGCCCAAGACACAGTCGTCTGCGCTGAAATCCTCGGCTTCGAGGCCGAGATGCACAAATATGCCGTCCAGATCACGGTGGCTGATGTGCGCGACGGGGCATGCTCATCCTCGACCCTGCAAGAGGCTGCCAGCTGGGGTAAGGTCAATACCACCTACGAGCAGATGGTCTTTGCCGAAGCCACCACCGTCGTGCCCCTGATCGCCTCCGATGCCTATCATCGCGGCACCTGGAAGGGCCGCCAAAAGCGCCGCTGGGCCACGCTGTTTGCGTAAAGCGCGCCTAACCGGCCTTGACCCTGCGGGGCACTGGCGTAAGGTCTGTGCAATTCTCCGGGGTGTCCTGCTTAAAGGGCTGAGAGGCAGGTGATCCTGCGACCCGTGAACCTGATCCGGATCATGCCGGCGGAGGGATGGGAAGTCGGCGCAGAGCCTTTGCGTCTCTTGCCCCCTTTCGCTGTCAAGGTTGCGGGTCCGCCCATTGGTCAGGAGCCTAAGCCGTGAAGAAGCAAACCCCCGTCACCAACACCATCCCGACCGGCGAACGCCCTGGCTCGCGCAAGGTCTATGCGCCGGGTCTGCTGTTCCCGGACATTCGCGTGCCCTTCCGTGAGGTGGCCGTCCATCCTTCGGCCAATGAGCCGCCCGTGACCATCTATGACCCCTCCGGTCCCTATACCGACCCCAAGGTCACCATCGACATCAATAAGGGCCTGGACCGTCCGCGCGATGCTTGGGTCATTGCCCGCGGCGACGTCGAGGCCTGCGATCCACGCCCCGTAAAGTCCGCGGATAATGGTCATGCGCGCGGCGTGCATCTGGCGCCGCCCTTTCCGGTGGCGCAAAAGCCGCTCAAGGCCAAGGACGGTAAGGCTGTTACCCAGATGGCCTATGCCCGCGCCGGGATCATCACCGCTGAGATGGAATATGTCACCATCCGCGAAAACATGCGCCGCGAAGAACTGGCCAAGGTCATTCGTGACGGTGAAGATTTTGGGGCCTCAATCCCAGACTATATCACCCCAGAATTTGTCCGCGAGGAGATCGCGCGCGGACGGGCCATCATCCCGGCCAACATCAATCACGGCGAATTGGAGCCGATGATCGTCGGCCGCAATTTCTTGGTCAAGATCAATGCCAATATCGGCAATTCAGCAGTGCTGTCGTCGGTGGCCGATGAGGTCGATAAGATGGTCTGGGCCATCCGTTGGGGCGGCGATACGGTCATGGACCTGTCGACGGGCCGCAACATCCACAATATCCGCGACTGGGTGATCCGCAATAGTCCTGTGCCCATCGGCACGGTGCCGATCTATCAGGCGCTGGAAAAGGTCAATGGCGTGGCCGAAGACCTGACCTGGGAAGTCTTCAAGGACACCCTGATCGAACAGGCCGAACAGGGCGTGGACTATTTCACCATCCACGCCGGCGTGCGTCTTTCCTATATTCCCCTGACCGCCAAGCGCGTCACCGGCATCGTCTCGCGCGGCGGCTCGATCATGGCCAAGTGGTGCCTGTCGCACCACAAGGAGAACTTCCTCTATACGCACTTCGAAGAGATCTGCGAGATCATGAAGGCCTATGATGTGTCCTTCTCGCTCGGCGATGGCCTGCGCCCCGGGTGTATCGCTGATGCCAATGATGCGGCTCAGTTTGGCGAGTTGGAGACCCTTGGCGAACTGACCCAGATCGCGTGGAAGCATGATGTTCAGGTCATGATCGAAGGCCCAGGCCACGTGCCGATGCACAAGATCAAGGCCAATATGGATAAGCAGCTCAAGGTTTGCGGCGAAGCGCCCTTCTATACCTTAGGCCCCCTGACGACCGACATTGCGCCGGGCTATGACCACATTACCAGCGCCATCGGTGCGGCCATGATCGGCTGGTTCGGCACGGCCATGCTTTGCTATGTCACGCCCAAGGAACATCTGGGCCTGCCCGACCGAGAGGACGTCAAGGAAGGCGTGATCACCTACAAGATCGCCGCCCATGCTGCCGATCTGGCCAAGGGTCATCCAGGCGCCCAAGCTTGGGACGATGCCCTGTCACGGGCGCGGTTCGAGTTTCGCTGGGAAGACCAGTTCAATCTCGGCCTCGATCCCGAAACAGCGCGGGAATATCACGACGAGACCCTGCCCAAGGAGGCGCACAAGACCGCGCACTTCTGCTCCATGTGCGGGCCGAAATTCTGCTCCATGAAGATCAGCCACGATATTCGTGCTGACGCCGCGGCTCAAAACGATGTGGCGCCCAACCCTTTCACTGGGGTCGATGTCGATGCGGGCATGGAGGACATGGCTCGGAAATTCCGCGAAGGCGGCGGTGAGATTCTGGTGCCCTTGAAGTAAACCCGCTATGAGATAACGGCACCGCACGCGCCATAATCTGGCCGAGCGGTGCCACTTTGATTTTGGGATGGATAAGCCATGTCTCTATTCAGCGTGATTAAACGTGATTTCCATTTCGTGAAATCGGCCTTGCGCCTGATGGCTCGGATCAAGGACATCGAGCCTTCATCCACCAATCTGCTCTGTGATGATTTCGAAAAGATCGTTGACCAATATGGTCCGCGTCCCGCCATGCAGTTCGAAGGCAAGGTCCTGACCTATGGCGAGCTTGATGCGCTCAGCAATCGCTTTGCCCATTGGGCGCAGGGTCAAGGACTGGTGCGCGGCGACTGCGTGGCGCTGCTCATGCCCAACCGCGCAGAATATGTCGCCGTGTGGATTGGCCTGAGCAAGATTGGGGTTGAGACGGCCCTGATCAACAATAACCTGACCGGCTCGGCTCTGGCCCACTGCCTGTCGATCAGCGGCGCCCATCAGATCATTGCCGATGCTGAAACCATCGAGGCCTTTGAGGCGGTCCAAGCTGATCTGCCCCGCTCGACCAAGGCCTGGGTTCTGGAAGGCGCCAAGGCAGATCGCCATGATCTGACAAAGGCCCTCAAGAGCTGCAGCGCCCTGCGCCCCGACCGGGCCAGCGTCCGCAGGGGCCTGACGGCGGGCGAGACCATGCTCTACATCTATACCTCTGGCACGACGGGCCTGCCCAAGGCGGCCAAGGTCACCCATGCCCGGACCCAGACCTATATGCGTGGCTTTGCCGGGGCGACCGATGTGAACGCGAAGGACCGGGTCTATATCACCTTGCCGCTCTATCACGCGACGGGCG
This sequence comes from Caulobacteraceae bacterium, assembly GCA_040399645.1. GTDB lineage: Bacteria > Pseudomonadota > Alphaproteobacteria > Caulobacterales > Caulobacteraceae > CAISGS01. The sequence goes on from JBBARR010000004.1 coordinate 62,979, forward strand.
GGTTTGGCGCCATGGGCGCAGCCCTGATGAATGGCGCAACCGTGGTCCTTCGGCGGCGGTTCTCACTGACCCAGTTTTGGAACGATGTGGTCCAAGAGCGCTGCACGGTCTTTGTCTATATTGGCGAGCTCTGCCGTTATCTGATCAACCAAGACCCCGTCGAGGGCGAACGCAAACACCATCTTCGGCTCGCGTTTGGCAACGGGTTGCGCGGCGATGTCTGGGAAAAAATGGAACAGCGATTTGCCATACCTGAGGTTTTAGAGTTCTACGGCTCGACCGAGGGTAATGTCTCGATGTTCAATTGGGACGGCAAGATCGGGGCCATCGGCCGCGCTCCGGCCTATCTGAAGAGCAGCGTCAATTTCAAACTGGTTCGCTTTGACGTCGAAACCGAGCAGCCCATCCTTGATGCGCGCGGCCGCTGTATCGAATGCGCGCCCGGCGAGGTCGGTGAATGTATCGGTCTAATCGGCACCAAGACTCGCACAGGTTTTTCCGGCTACGCCGATCGCGCGGCCACCGAAAAGAAGATCCTCACCGGTGCCTTCAAGACCGGTGATCGCTGGTTCCGCACCGGCGATCTGATGCGCCGCGACAAGGAGGATTTCTACTATTTCGTCGATCGGATCGGCGAAACCTTCCGCTGGAAAAGCGAAAACGTATCGACCGCCGAGGTCTCCCAACAGCTGACCGGCTGCGACGCGGTGCAAGAGGCCATCGTCTATGGCGTCTCGGTCGAGGGCTTTGACGGCCGCGCCGGCATGGCCTCACTGGTGGTTGAGCCAGAGTTTGACCTGGTCACCTTTGCCAGCCATGTCGAGGCTCAACTTCCAGCCTTTGCTCGGCCCCTCTTCATCCGCCTGACCACCGAGGTCGAAACCACAGGCACCTTCAAATATCGTAAGCTGGATCTGGTCGAGCAGGGCTTCGACCCCGCCAAGATCACCCAACCGCTGTTCTTTAAGAAGCCGGGCGAGGGCTATGTTCCGATCTCTCCTGAGCTCTATGACCAAATCAATGCCGGTGCGTTCAGGATCTAACCCCTACCCCGGCTTTGCTGGCACTTCTCCGAGAGGGGGAGTGCCGCCGAAGGGGGCCCTGTTCTGGTCCCCCGCACCCAAGCCTACTTCCAGATCGGCTTGCCGGAGCCCGGCAGCCCAAGTCTAGACCATTTGGCACTGACCTCATCGATAACCGACTGGTCCATGCGGATCTCGGTACCCCATTCGCGCTTGGTTTCGGGCGGCCACTTATTGGTCGCGTCCAGCCCGATCTTCGAGCCGAGGCCCGAATCGGGCGAAGCGAAGTCGAGATAGTCGATGGGGGTATTTTCCAGAACTGTGATGTCCCGCGCGGGGTCCATCTTGGTCGACATGGCCCACATGACATCTTTCCAGTCGCGAGCATTGATGTCGGCATCCACGACGATAACCCACTTGGTGTACATGAACTGGCGCAAGAACGACCAGACACCCATCATCACGCGCTTGGCATGGCCCGGATAGGCCTTCTTCATCGAGACCACAGCGATCCGGTAGCTGCAGCCCTCAGGCGGCAGCCAAAAATCAACAATCTCGGGGAACTGCTGGCACAGAAGCGGGATAAAGACCTCGTTCAGGGCCTCACCCAGCACGCTTGGCTCGTCTGGTGGCCGGCCCGTGAAGGTGGTCAGATAGATCGGCTTGCGCCGCATGGTGATGGCGCTGACCTGAAAGATCGGGAAGGGCTCAACCGAATTATAATAGCCGGTGTGGTCGCCGTAAGGACCCTCATCGGCATAGTCATCCAGCAGCACATGGCCCTCAATGACGATCTCGGCCTGCGCCGGAACCATCAGGGGCACAGTCTTGGCCGCAACCAACTCAGCCTTGGCTCCGCGCAGCAGACCGGCGAACTGATATTCAGACAGGGTGTCGGGCACCGGCGTCACAGCCGCCAAGATGGTTCCCGGATCGGCCCCCAAAACGGCGCAGGCGGGCAGAGGTTCGCGCTTGCCGGACTCTTTCCAGCGACGATGATGCTGTGCCCCGCCCCGGTGCGCCAGCCAGCGCATGATGGCGCGGTCCATGCCCAGCACCTGCATGCGATAGATGCCCAGATTGAAATCGTCCTCGCGGTCCTTGCCCGGACCCTTGGTGACAATCAGCGGCCAGGTGATCAGCGGCGCAGGCTCACCGGGCCAGCAGGTCTGGATCGGCAGCTTGGTCAGGTCGATCTGGTCACCGGTCCAGACGATCTCTTGAACCGGGGCCTTCTTGACCACCTTGGGCCTCATCGACATGACGGTCTTGACCAGAGGCAACATATCTAGGGCGTCGGCAAAGCCCTTGGGCGGCACGGGCTGGCGCAGAAAGGCCAAGATTTCACCAACCTCGCGCAGTTCGCCAGCCGTGGTGCGGGCCTCACCGCCCAGCGTCACGCCCATGGCCACGCGCTTGACCGTACCAAAAAGGTTGACCAGGCAGGGCATGTCCGAGGGCTCGCCATCGGCGCGGATGACGTTCTCGAACAGAACCGCTGGGCCGCCCTCGGCGAGCAGCCGGGTCTGGATTTCGGTCATCTCCAAGACGGTGGAGACCGGCTCGGTGACGCGGACCAGTTCGCCCGCCGCCTCTAACTCGGCAATGAAATCCCTCAGACTGCGATAGGCCATGTGGCGCTCCGGTTACGAGGAGGGAAAACTAGGGCGATGGTGGGGGAAAGTCACCCTTTGGCCTCATACCAATCGCCGAGCGCGGCTTGCCACAGGCTAAGAGCACTGATGACGGCCGTATCAGCGCGAAGGATGCGAGGGCCAAGCGTGACGGGCACCACCGCCTCTAGAGCCCGCAGGCTGGCGCGTTCTTCGGGCGCAAAGCCGCCTTCGGGACCGATCAGCACGGCCCAAGGGCCGGAGCCTTTCCCCGCCCCTTGCCCCTCTAGGGCGCTCAGCACCGGCTTGGCGTCTCCCGCCTCGTCGCAGAACATCAGGCGGCGGGCGTCCCACCCATTGATGAGGCTCTCCAACGGCTGAGGGACAAGAACCTGCGGCACATCCAGCCGTTCGCACTGTTCAGCCGCCTCGATGGCGATGGCTTGCAGGCGTTCGACATTAACGTGTCCGGCATTGGTACGGCGCGTGGTGACCAGACGAATGCGCCGACAACCAAGCTCGACCGCCTTTTCGATGATGGTTTCCAAGGGCCCGCGCTTGACCAGCGCCACGATCAGATCAAGGTCTGGGCCTTCGGTTTGGCTCAATAACTGCAGCTTGACCGTCAACTGACAGGACCGCTTGGTGATCAGGCTAATCTTGGCCAACCACGCCCCATCCCGGCCATTGAACAGGGCGACCTCTTCGCCCAGGCCAAGACGCATGACCGACGTCAGATAGCGCGCCTGCTCGGGCTTAAGCATCAGTGCGACGTCAAGCGTCAGATCATCAGGAACAAAAAGGCGTCTCATGACCTCGATTTTGCACCTTTGTGAGCCTCGCCGCTAGACCGGGCGCACTGCAAAGCTTGCGCAGAACGCCGAAGAGGTCACGACCATGCCCAAATCTGCCGAAAAAAAGGCCGCTATTGCCGACTATGACGCCGCCCTGAGAGACCTTCAGATTCAATTGGTCAATATGCAGGTCTGGGCCATGGCCAAGGGCCGCAAGATCGTCATCCTGTTTGAGGGGCGTGACGCCTCGGGCAAGGACGGCACGATCAAGCGCATTGTTGAACATCTGGCCGTGCGAAATACCCGCATCGTCGCCCTGCCCAAGCCGTCTGACAGGGAAAAGAGCCTGTGGTGGTTCCAGCGCTATGTCGAGCACCTGCCCGCCGCCGGTGAGATCGTGATCTTCAACCGCTCTTGGTACAATCGGGCTGGGGTCGAGCGGGTGATGGGCTTTTCCACAGCCCAGCAGCAGGCCGACTTTCTCAATGACGCCCCCAATTTCGAGCACATGCTGATTGAGGCCGACATTACCCTGATCAAGATCTGGCTAGATATTGACCGCGATGAGCAGGTCCGCCGGTTGAAAACCCGCCGCACCGATCCCTTAAAGAAGCTCAAGGTCAGTGCCATGGACGATGTGGCGCAGGCTAAATGGTGCGACTACTCGCTCGCACGCAATGAGATGTTGACCCGCACCAGCACCGCCTTAGCCCCATGGGTTTGCGTGCGAGCTGATCATAAGAAGACCGCAAGGCTCAATGTCATTGGCCACATCTTGCAGATAATCAAGCCGCCAAAACTGGCAAACCATATCGCCCAGCCAGACCCGAAGGTGCTCTTTACCTTCGAGCCCTCCGCCATTGTCGATGGGCGACTGGCCCCCTGATCTGGCGCTAATAGGCCAGCGCCAGGCCGTCCTTGCGCATTTCAGAAGCCGCAGCATAGCGGCCCTCGAACCGCTGGATGGCTTGATAGCCGCCAAAGCCGCCGTCGGATGGGCCAAACTTCCATCCCAATGCTGCCAGGCCCTCGCGGGTGGCTTGGGGAACGCCTGATTCTAGCCTGAGTGTCCCCACTCCGTCCGAAGGCTCGCCCGTCGGTTCGCTTGAGCCTTCGTGATGCCAACGCGGATTGTCACCGGCGGCCTGCACATCCAGACCGTGGTCGGTCATGTTGATAATGACCTGAGCTTGACCTTGCGGCTGCATGTCCCCGCCCATGACCCCGAAGGCCAAAAGCGGCGCGCCATCCTTGCAGGCAAAGCCCGGAATAATGGTCTGGAACGGCCTCTTGCCCGGCGCATAGAGGTTGGGGTGGCCATCGTTCAGATTGAACAGTTCACCCCGATCTTGGAACATAAAGCCCAGATTGTCCGGAACCAGCCCTGATCCCATGCCGCGATAGTTGGACTGGATCAGCGAGACCATCATGCCATCGGCATCAGCGGTACAGAAATAGGTGGTGTCGCCATGGCTCGGGGCTTGACCCGGATAGACCGGCGTCAAGATCTTATCAGGACGGATCAACTTCGCCCGCTGGGCGCCGTAGTCCTTGGAATTGAGCCACTCGACCGGGATCTTGCCAAAGTCTGGATCGGCAAAGAATTTGGCGCGGTCCTCAAAGGCCAGACGCTTGGCCTCAATCTGATGGTGCAGGCTGGCCGTGGTCTGGAAGCCCATGCCCGGAAGATCAAAGTTTTCGAGAATATTGAGCATCTGCAGGGTGCTTAGGCCCTGACTGTTGGGGGCCAAGCCATAGACATCGGTGCCGTGATAGTTGGTCACCAAAGGCTTGGTCCACTGCGCATGGTGACTGGCCAGATCCTGCTTGGTCATCCAACCGCCAATGCGCTTGAAATAGCGCTCAATGGTTTCAGCAATCTGTCCCTCATAGAAGGCCGCTCGCCCGCCCGCTGCGATCTTGCGCAAGGTCTTGGCCAGATCGGGATTGCGGAAAATCTCGCCCTCACGCGGTGTGGCTCCGGTCGCGGCATAGGTCCGCTTGAAGTTTTCGACCTCTTCAATGCCCTGGTTCGCCATGGTGAAGCGCTTGTGGCTGGCCTTGAGATAGTAGGCGATGGTCTGGGCGACCGGCTGGCCCTGCTCGGCCAAGGCAATGGCGGGCTCGAACAGATCGGCCCATGGCAGGCGGCCATAGCGCTGATGAAGCTCCCACCAAGCGTCCACAGCACCGGGCACAGAGACCGAAACGGCGCCGTAAGCATTGATATGACCGTTCCGTGCCCGAGCCCGCTGGGTTTCGAGTGATAGGCCACGCGGTGAGCGACCCGACCCGTTCAGGCCAACCACCTGCTGGGTCTTAGGGTCCCAAACCATGGCAAAACAGTCGCCGCCGACGCCGCAGGACACGGGCTCCAAAAATCCAAGCGCCGCATTAGCGCCAATGGCCGCATCGACCGCTGATCCGCCCTTTCGCAAGATGTCGACGGCGATCAGGCTGGCATTGGGATGGGCGGTGGCAGCAGCCCCAGAGCGCCCCCAAACGGGCGAGCGGGAGGCATAGCTGGCCCCGGCAATGCGGTCGCCGCCATGCATGTCTGGGCGCTGCAAATTGTTTGGCGGGGGTGTCCCTGTGCCCGATGCTGCACGAGCAAGGCTCGGCACCGCGGCGATTAGAGGCAAAGAGGCCAGAAAGGTGCGGCGGCGCATAGGCAAATCCCTTATAATGACAATCCTCAGGGCCAGTGTTGGGGCCCAATCGCGATTGAAGGTAACGCAAACCTTGGGGCGTTCCAGTCTAAACCTATCGACCGATCTTACGGTACGTTCAGAGCCCCCAATCATGGTCTTGGGCGCCAGCAGCCTGGTCGGGCGTTATGTCTTGCCGCAGGCCGCGGATCGGGGCCTATCGGCACGCGGCCTCGGGCGAAAGGCGGGTGCAGGCGATTGGGTCACGGCCGATCTGGCAGCGCCCGATTTACAAAATCAATTGCCCAACCTGTCTGTGGTCATCTGCGCTGCCTCCCTTTGGGTCCTGCCTCAAGCCTTAGAGGCGTTGGCCGCGCGCGGCATGACCCGTCTGGTGGCCTTTTCCTCGACCAGCCGCTTTACCAAGACGGCCTCTAACCATGCGGGCGAGCGGGCCGTCGCCGAGCGACTGCGTCTGGCCGAAGAGGCGGTGACCGAATTTTGCGAGGCGCGCAATATTGGCTGGACCCTGCTGCGGCCGACCCTGATCTATGCCGAAGGCCTCGACCAAAATATCAGCCGTCTGGCCGGACTGATCCGCAAGGTCGGGGTTTTGCCCATTGCCGGGCAAGGTCTTGGCCGTCGCCAGCCTGTTCACGGACAGGATCTGGCCCGTGCCGCACTCGATGCCGCCGCAAGCCCCGCCGCCATCAACCAGGCCTATGATCTGCCGGGCGGTGAGACCTTGACCTACCGCACCATGACTGAGCGGGTCTTTACGGGTCTGGGCCGTAAGCCCCTGATCTTGTCTGTACCCTTGCCGCTTTGGCGCCTAGCCCTAAGCCTCGCCTCCCCCCTGCTGCCCGGGGCCACGGCGGCCATGGGCGAGCGTATGGCTGAGGACCTAGTATTTGATGGAACCCCAGCCTTTCGGGATTTTGGCTGGTGTCCGAGAGATTTTCATCCGCGATTTTGAGGGAGCCGTGGATGACCCCCTCACCCAACCCTCTCCCACAAGGGGGCTAGGGCTTTTTCAGTCTTAGCCCTCTTTCTGTGGGAGAGGGTTGGGTGAGGGCCTTTTTGCTTCGGTCCTCTAGCGCGCTGCGAAGATGGCGCGGCGCAGCTTGGCCATGCCGCCGATCCACCGGTCATAGTCGTTGGTCTTGTTGCGCATATAGTTCAGGACCACGGGATGGGGCAGGACGAGGAACTTTTCTTCGTCCAAGGTCTGAACCACGCTTTGCGCGACCTCTTGCGGCGACAGGACGCCGTCGAGGTTCTGCGGGCCCTCAGGACCGGCGCGCAAAAGGTTTGTGTCGACCCCCTGAGGGCACAGGACCGAGACCTTGATCCCGTGATCCTTGTGATTGAGCGCCAGGTTCTCAGCCCAGCCGATGGCGGCATGTTTGGTCACCGAATAGGGCGCACTGCCGATCTGGGACAGAAGGCCTGCTGCCGAGACGGTGTTGAGAAAATAGCCTTCGCCGCGCGCGATCCATTCGGGCAGGACAGCCCGGGCGGCATAGATATGGGCCATGACATTGACGCCCCAACTGCGTTCCCACGCCGCATTGCTGGCAGAGGCGGCATTGTTCTTATCAGGGTCGCCATCAGCAATGCCGGCATTGGAGCAGAACAGATCGATCTCGCCGTAAGCATCGCGGGTCTGCTTGACCAGATTTTGGATATCCGCCTCGACCGAAACGTCACAGGCCACCGCAAGGCCGCCGATCTCTGAGGCCACCATCTGGGCGCGCGCAAAGTCGCGATCCGCCACGACGACGGCCTTAGCCCCTTCGGCGTGAAAGCGGCGGGCCATGGCCTCACCAATGCCATTTGCACCGCCCGTAACGACGATGACCTTGTCTTTAATCTTCATAGTCGGCTCCTCACCCTGATCTTGCCGTTACGTCATAGCCAATTGTTATCATCACCCCTGCGTGAGCCGTATGGCCTTGGCGATTGGGCGCTGATATCACTCTTCCCAACAACTGTTCGAAACTGCAATCACGAACGCAGAAAACTGGGAAACGCCATGTCCGTAGATGCCAAGATCTTGAACGCTGTCACCACAATTTCCGTCGAGGGCGATGTCGCCATCGTCACCTTGAACTCGCCGCCGGTGAACGCCCTGTCCGCTCCCGTGCGCGAAGGCCTGTCGCTGGGCATCAATGCCGCCATGGCCGATAGTGCCGTTAAGTCAGTGGTGCTGATCTGCGACGGCCGCACCTTCATCGCCGGCGCCGACATTACCGAGTTCGGCAAGGCCCCTGTCGGCCCAAGCCTGCAGGACGTGCAAAACACCATCGAGAACGCTTCTAAGCCGGTCGTCGCGGCCATCCACGGCACGGCGCTCGGCGGCGGCCTCGAAGTGGCCCTGACCTGCCACTACCGCGTCGCGGTTGCCTCGGCCAAGTGCGGGCTGCCTGAAGTCAATCTCGGCCTCCTGCCCGGCGCCGGTGGTACCCAGCGTCTGCCGCGTATTGTCGGTGCCGCCAAGGCTCTGGAAATGATGACCACGGGCCAACATGTCCCAGCCAAGGATTGCCTGGCTATGGGCCTGGTTGATGAACTGGCCGAAGAGGGCAAGCTGCGCGAGACTGCTGTTGCCTTTGCCAAGAAGATCGTCGCCGAGGGCCATCCGCTCAAGCGCGTTCGCGATCTGGAAGACAAGGTTCTGGCTGACCGCGCCAATCCTGGCCTGTTCGCCGAGTTCCGCAAGGCCAATGCCCGCAAGTTCCGCGGCTTCATGGCCCCCGAAAGCAATATCAAGTGTATCGAAGCGGCCGTGAACCTGCCCTTCGATGAAGGCATGGCGGTTGAACGCAAGCTCTTTATGGAACTGATGACCGGCAGCCAGTCGGCCGCTCAGCGCTATGTGTTCTTTGCTGAGCGCCAAGCCGCCAAGATCCCTGACGTGGGCGATGATGTGGCCATCTTGCCCGTCAAGAAAGTCGGCGTCATCGGCGCCGGCACCATGGGCGGCGGTATCTCGATGAACTTCCTCAGCGCCGGTTACGCTGTAACCATCGTTGAGACCCAGCAGGCCGCTTTGGACCGGGGCATCGCCACCATCCGCAAGAACTACGAAAACACCGCCAAGAAGGGCCGCTTGACCCAGGCCGATGTCGAGACCCGCATGGGCCTTCTGACCGGCACTCTGGCCCTCGAAGATCTGGCCGATTGCGACCTGATCATCGAGGCCGTATTCGAAAATATGGACATCAAGAAGGACGTCTTTGGCCGTCTGGACAAGATCGCCAAAGCCGGTGCCATCTTGGCCTCCAACACCTCCTATCTGGACGTCAATGAGATCGCGTCGGCAACGACCCGTCCTGAAGCGGTGATTGGTCTGCACTTCTTCTCGCCCGCCAATGTCATGCGTCTGTTGGAAATTGTCCGCGGTGCGGCAACCTCTAAGGAGGTCATCGCCACCTCCATGCAGATCGGCAAGAAGATCGGCAAGGTCGCGGTTCTGGTTGGGGTCTGCCCCGGCTTTGTCGGCAACCGCATCCTGTCTCAGCGCCAGCGTGAAGCCCAAAAGCTGGTCATGGAAGGCGCTATGCCTTGGGATATCGACCGCGTGCTGTTTGATTTCGGCTTCCCTATGGGGCCCTTTGCCATGAGCGATCTGGCCGGACTGGATATTGGCTGGTCCAAGGAGAACAGCAAGAGCTCGACCATTCGCGAAGTGCTCTGCGAAATGGATCGGCGCGGTCAAAAGTCAGGTTCCGGCTATTATGACTATGACGAGAACCGCAACGCCATCCCCTCGCCCGTCGTAGAGCAGATCATTCTCGATTTCGCGGCCAAGCAGGGCATCAATCGCCGCGACATTAGCGACGAAGAGATCCTCGAGCGCTGCGTCTATCCAATGATCAATGAAGGGGCCAAGATCCTCGAAGAGGGCATGGCCATTCGAGCCTCTGACGTCGATATTGTCTGGCTGAACGGCTATGGCTGGCCGCTCTATCGCGGCGGCCCCATGTTCTATGGCGACCTGATCGGCCTACCCAAGGTTCTGGAAAAGATGAAGACCTTCCAAGCCCAGATGGGCGAAGAGTTTAAACCCTCGGCCCTGCTCGAAAAGCTGGTCGCTGAAGGCAAGAGCTTCAAAGACCTCTAGAGACCAAAAAGGGCGTCCCTGGTTTTCCAAGGACGCCCCAATTCTATCTGCCTCAATCAGGACGGCCTGTGCGCCTATTCGGCGCGGCGGTTGCGCTTGGCCAGCACGCGCAGGCGAAGGGCGTTGAGCTTGATAAAGCCGCCCGCGTCGCGGTGATCATAGGCGACCTTGCCCTCTTCGAAGGTGACCAGGTCCTGATCATAGAGGCTGTTGGGGCTGGTCCGGCCGATGATCGAGACATTGCCCTTATAGAGCTTGACCCGAACCTGACCGCTGACCTCGGTTTGTGAATAGTCTATGGCCGCCTGGAGCATTTCGCGCTCTGGGGCGAACCAGAAGCCATTATAGACCAGCGACGCATATTTCGGCATCAGCTCGTCCTTCAGATGCATCGAGCCACGATCCAGCGTGATGCTCTCAATACCCCGGTGTGCGGCCAAGAGGATGGTACCGCCTGGGGTCTCATAGACGCCGCGAGACTTCATGCCGACAAAGCGATTTTCGACCAGATCTAGCCGTCCGACACCATTATCATGGCCCAGCTGGTTCAGCTTGGTAAGCAAGGTCGCAGGCGACATGGCCACGCCATCAATGGCGACCGGATCACCCTTTTCAAAGTCGATGGTGAAAATGTGCGGCTGATCAGGCGCATCCTCCGGCGCAATGGTGCGCATATGGACAAATTCAGGGGCCTCGACCGCTGGATCCTCCAGCACCTTGCCCTCGGATGAGGAGTGCAAAAGGTTGGCGTCGACGCTGAAGGGAGCCTCGCCGCGCTTGTCCTTAGAGATCTGGATCTGGTGGGCTTCGGCAAAGGCCAGTAGGGCCTCACGGGACTTGAAGTCCCATTCGCGCCAAGGGGCGATCACATGGATATCGGGCTCAAGGGCATAGTAGCCGAGCTCGAAACGGACCTGATCATTGCCCTTGCCGGTCGCGCCGTGGCTGACGGCGTCGGCCCCAACCTTGCGGGCGATCTCGATCTGTTTCTTGGCGATCAAGGGACGGGCGATCGAGGTGCCGAGCAGATATTGACCCTCATAGACCGTATTGGCGCGGAACATCGGGAACACATAGTCGCGCACAAACTCTTCGCGCACATCCTCGATGAAAATGTTCTGCGGCTTGACGCCCGCCGCCAGAGCCTTGGCCCGCGCCGGTTCGATCTCTTCGCCTTGGCCAAGGTCAGCGGTGAAGGTCACGACCTCTGCGCCATATTCGGTCTGAAGCCACTTCAAAATGATCGACGTATCCAGACCGCCACTATAGGCGAGCACGACTTTTTTCACGGAACGTTTAGCGTCGGACATGATGGGCGATCCTAAGAGGAGGAATTTGAAGCGCGCTGGGGTTCAAAGACACCTTGGCGCGAAGGTCAAGACCTAAGCTGGCCTTCTGCAGCCAAGATCTTCAAGGCCCGACGCATATGCCAAAGGTGGGTCAAGCAAACAAGAGGCGCGATAAACAGGCGCATACCTAGCATAATGATCCGAGTGGACGAGCCTTCGGGCGCTGTTTGGCCCCGGGTCAGCAGGACCAGCCAGGCACCGCAGGCGATGATCGGCGTCCAGGTCACGGCCATCAGGCGCGAGGCCCGCCAAATGGGGGCTCCGAAAAGTCCGATAAACGCCATCGGCACCTTGGCCGACGGCAGGATACGGCCAAAGGTCTGGCGCGACACGCTGCTCATAATCGCCAGCGAAGCGATCCACAGGCCGTCGACAATAAGGGTTAGCCAATCCATCAGCCATGCTCCATCAGGTCGGCGCCATCAGGCGGGGCCCATCAGACGGTCACCTGAGCGCCCATCTCGACCACACGGCCGGGCGGGATCTTGAAGAAGTCCGTTGGATTGGCAGCATTACGCATTAGGAAGATGAAGATCTTATCTTGCCAGAGCGGCATGCCCGACTGGGCCGACGGCACGACCGAGCGACGGCCGAGGAAGAAGCTGGTGGCCATGATGTCGAACTTTAAGCCCAGCTTACGACACAGGGCCAAGGCCTTGGGCACGTTCGGGCTTTCCATGAAGCCATAGTTGATGAAGACCTTCTTGAAGTCGTCATTGACCTTCTCGATCGTCACCCGGTCCTCTTCGCGCACGCGCGGCGTCTCGGTGGTACGCACGGTCAAGATCACGTTCTTTTCGTGCAGGACCTTGTTGTGCTTGATGTTGTGCATCAGCGCCACAGGGGCCACATCAGGGTCTGAGGTCAGGAAGATTGCCGTGCCCGGTGTGCGGTGTGGGGCCCGGGCCGTTAAGATATCGATCAGCTCGTTCAAGGGGACACTGTCGCGCCGTGTCTTGTCGGTGAGGATCTGAGATCCGCGCGTCCAGGTCCACATGACCGTCACCAGACCTGCGCCCAAGACCAGCGGCAGCCAGGCCCCGTCGGGGATTTTCAGCATGTTAGAGGAGATGAAGACCACGTCCAAAATGCCCAGCGGCAGAAGTAGGACAAGACACTGTGCCCGTGACCATTTCCACATCCGGCGCATAATCACATAGGCCAGAAGGGTATCGACAAACATCGAGCCGGTGAACGCGATGCCATAGGCCGACGCCAGGGCGCTGGAGGTCTGGAATACAAAGAGCAGCAGCAGGACGCCAATCAGCAGCAGGCTATTGACCGCAGGCACATAGATTTGTCCCGACTGGGTCTCTGAGGTACGCTTGATATCGATGCGGGGTAGCAGGCCCAGCTGCACGGCCTGCTGGGTCATCGAGAAGGCCCCGGTGATGACCGCTTGGCTGGCGATAACCGCTGCCGCTGTTGCAAGCCCTAGAACCGGCCAATAGGCAAATTCCGGCACCATTTCCCAAAAGGGATTGGCGCGCGCCGCCGGATGGGACAGGACCAAGGCGCCTTGGCCCAGATAGTTGATGGCCAGACATGGCAGCACAAGGATCAGCCAAGCTGTGCGGATCGGCTTTTTGCCGAAATGGCCCATGTCTGCATAGAGGGCTTCGGCCCCCGTAACGGCCAAGAACACGCTGCCCAGGATCACGAAGCCCACGAACCCGTTCTCCAGCAAGAATCGGATGCCGTAATAGGGGCTAAAGGCGCGCAGAATCGACCAGTTGTCGGCAATGTGCAGCATGCCTAAGGCCGCCAACACGAGGAACCAGATCAAGGTGATCGGGCCAAACAGATTGGCCACGCTCTGGGTGCCTTTGGCCTGAACCAAAAATAGCGCCACCAGAATGGCCGCTGAGGCGGGCAAGACGTAGGGAGCAAGGGTCGCGCCAAGATCAGGCGCGTCCTTCAAGCCTTCCATAGCGCCCAAGACCGAAATGGCCGGGGCGATGATCCCGTCGCCATAAAAAAGCGCCGCGCCAATGACGCCAAGCAAGAAGACTGCCGTCGACCTTTGGCCAAGGGCCCTTTGAGCCAGCGCCATCAAGGCCAAAGTGCCGCCTTCGCCCTTATTGTCGGCGCGCATCAGGAAGATGACATATTTGACCGTCACCACCAGGAACAGCGCCCACAAAACCAGCGACACCACCCCGATCACGGCATGTTCAAGCTGGGTGGTGCTGCGCGCATGGTGAAGGGCTTCGCGCATGGCATAGAGCGGGCTGGTGCCGATATCGCCGAACACCACGCCGATGGAGCCCAGAACCATCGGCCAGAAGCGCTGGGCCTCACCCTGGTGTCCGTGACCATTTGCATTGGACCCGGGCGGCGGGGCCGCTGCGGGGTCTTGCGAATGGGTATTGTCACCTAAGGCTTCAGAAGCCATTGAACCCCCTCGGAAGGCCCCTGTTCTCGTGGGTCCCGCCGGAAATCAAACATTGGGATCGGGCGATAGACCCTTTCTGGACAAGGTTCAATCGACCAGATGCTTGATTCGCATCAAGTCGACGTTAGTTTGGTCGCGATTGTGTCTCGGACACCGCGCCTATGCTGCGCCGTCAGGAAAATTCCACCATGTCCGATAGCCAAAAATTTCCCGTTGCCGCCCACGCTCTGGCCTATCTCGCGCACAAGCAAGCCTTCAGCGCCAGCGCGGCGGTATCGAGCGCGGCGCTGGCCGCCTCCATGCCGACCAATCCGGTGGTTGTGCGCCGGGTGACCTCTATGCTGGCCAAGGCGGGCCTGATTGCGACGCGGGCAGGCGCCAGCGGCGGAGCTTGGCTGCTCAAGCCTGCAGACACCATTAGCCTTGATCAGGTGCTGCGTGCGGTTAACGGCTGCGCCCACCTGGGCATGCCGCCGCCCGGAGCCAAGGACTGCCCCATCGGTCAGAAGATTCCCAAAGCCGTAGGCGCTGCGATCGCGGCGGCGGATGAGGCCGCAGCCGAGCGCCTGTCTCACATCATGATCTCTGACCTGCTCAAAGATTAGCGACCGCCTCGCCACTCAATCGAGCGGCTTGATCATCAGGGGCGCTGGCGTCACTGTGCAGAGCTGTTTCTTGCCGCTGAAGAGGGCCTGCCCATGTCCCGTCGTCTCTGTCTGATTACCGGTGCCTCTGCGGGGATCGGAGCGGCCATGGCCCGTACCTTTGCCAAGGCCGGTTACGATGTCGCCCTCACGGCCCGCCGTACGGACCGACTGGAGGCGCTCGCCGATGAGATCCGCCTAAGGTTCGGCGTCGAGACCTATGTCATCGCTGCTGATCTGGCTGAGCCTGAGGCAGCTGATCAGATCTTAGCCGAATTGGAATCCCACGGACGGGTTGTCGATGCACTGGTCAATAATGCCGGCTACGGCTTGCCCGGCACCTATGGGTCGACCCGCTGGGACGATCAGCGAGATTTCTTGCAGGTACTATTGGTCGCGGTCTGCGACATGACCCACAAGGTCTTGCCGGGCATGGTCGAGCGCCGGTTTGGCCGGGTGATCACTGTGGCGTCCTTAGCAGGCCTACTGCCCGGTTCGGCAGGCCACACCCTTTATGGGGCGACCAAGAGCTTCATGGTCCGCTTTTGTCAGAGCCTGCATCTGGAAACCGCCGGGACCGGCGTCCATGTCAGCGCTCTTTGCCCCGGCTTTACCTATTCTGAGTTCCACGACGTCAATGACACGCGCCAAACCGTCTCGCGCTCAACGCCCGCTTGGCTCTGGCTTGGGGCCGATGAGGTCGCCGAACAGGGCTATGAGGCGGTTGAGGCCAACCGCGCCATCTGCGTCACCGGCACGCCCAATAAGGCCATCGCCGTTCTGGCCAAATTGATCCCAGAAGATTGGGCCCTCGCCCTCATCGCCGCGGGGTCAGGCCGGTTCAGGAAGCAGTAGGCAAAAGCCCCCTACCCCGGAAAGGCGAAATAGCCCGTACGGGGGAAGTGGACATGGACGGTGCCGACGGCGGGGTCATCGCGTGAAATGACGATCCGTTCGCGATTGGCGGCCACCAAAGTGCCTTTGACCTGATCGCGGCCATAGTCGTCGGCCATTACGGTGACAGCGTCACCGACCTTGACGCCCAAGGGGTCAGCATCGTCGTGGATTTCGGTGCCCAGAGGCGTGGCAGCCTTGGCAACAGCCAGAGCTGCTGAACCCTCCATCTTCGTGGGATTGCCGTGCCCAAAGGCCTCGACCATCGCACGCCAAGCGGCAATATGGGGCATGTCAGCGGTTAGTTCAGTTACGATATGCGGTAGATTCCGGGCCAAGAACCAGACATTCATATAGGCCGCCGCATCAGCTAGGCTGGGCCGTTTGCCAACCAACCAGCCGGACTTGGACACGGCCAACTGCGCCTCTAGCCAGCCCATCTGAGCGCGCCATTGCTGCTTCATCGGTCCCATCGCACCCTTCATGGCGGCGACGTCAAAAGGGCGACCTGACAGTTTTTCGCGGTCCTTGATAAAGGCTTCCGGTGTCTTGTCCCCCAGCGCGCCAAAAATGATCGGCACAGTGGTTTGGAAGAATAGACGATCGGCCCACCAGTTCATCGGCCAGACCAGGCCTGCCGCATCATCGGGCACCATCGACGGGGTCGCACAGCGCCGCTCGATCTCGGCCATCATGACCTGCGTGTCGCAATAGACATCCGCGCCAATCTGAAGGGCCGGGGTGCGCCGATAGCCACCGCTCAGGGGCGTGAAGTCGGGCTTTGGCATCATGTTGGGCACATGAACCGAGGTCCAGGCCATACCCTTGAGCCCGAACAGGACGCGGATCTTTTCCGAAAAGGGCGAGGTGTCGTAATGATGCAGGATGATGGCGTCAGACATGGGGCCTCCCGGGGCGCTATAGCTTTGCCTAGGCTTATGCCACGGAAGGCAGACCCTTCAACAGTGCAGTTCCATCGTTGGATGGGGCGCAAATCTGCAGAATCTGTCCTATATCTGCCCCATGACCACCGATGCGCCCGACATCTCGTCTGAAACGCCCCTCAAGGGGATGGACCTGATCAAGGATCACGCCCTGCGCCTACCCGACAGTCCCGGGGTCTATCGCATGATCGGCGAGACCGGTGAGGTGCTCTATGTCGGCAAGGCAAAGAGCCTAAAAAAGCGGGTCACCCAATACGCCCAAGGCCGGTTCCATACTCAGCGCATCGCCCACATGGTGCACCTGACCCGGTCGATGGAATTCGTCACCACCAAGACCGAAACCGAAGCCCTGCTTCTGGAAATCAACTTCATCAAGTCGCTCAAGCCGCGCTTCAATGTGCTGCTGCGCGATGACAAAACCTTCCCAGAGATCCTGATCCGCCGCGACCATGCCTCGCCGCAGATCCGCAAACATCGAGGGGCCCACACCATCAAGGGCGACTATTTTGGCCCCTTCGCCTCGGCCTGGGCGGTGAACCGGACGGTCAATAGCCTGCAAAAGGCCTTCCTGCTGCGCTCGTGCACCGACAGTGTGTTTGAAAGCCGGACCCGGCCCTGCATGCTTCACCAGATCAAACGTTGTGCCGCGCCCTGCGTCGATCTGATCGCTCAGAAGGACTATTCAGCACTGGTCGAAGAAGCTCACGACTTCTTGTCGGGCAAAAGCCGTCTGGTGCAAAAGCACCTGTCCAAGGAGATGAGCCAAGCGGCCGAAGATCTCGACTATGAGCGGGCCGCTTGGCTTCGCGACCGTCTGCGGGCCCTATCGGCGGTCAGTCAGGACCAGTCGATCAATCCTGGAACCGTCGAGGAGGCCGATGTCTTTGCCCTATTCAGCCAAGGCGGGCAGGCCTGTGTTCAGGTGTTCTTCTTTCGCGCGGGCCAGAACTGGGGCAACCGTGCCTATTTCCCCCGCGTGGATCGCCAAGATGAGGATGAGGATATTCTCGACGCCTTTTTGGGCCAATTCTACGATACCCAACCGGTGCCACGCCTGATCTTGACCTCGCATGAGGTCCCCAACCACGCGCTCCTGTCCGAGGCCTTTAGCCTGAAATCTGGACGCAAGGTGGAGATCGCACGCCCCAAACGCGGCGAGAAACTTGATCTGGTCCAGCACGCCCTAACCAATGCCCGTGAGGCATTAGGTCGGCGGATGGCGGAAAGCTCAGCCCAAGGCAAGTTGCTCACAGCGGTAGCCGAGACCTTTGAACTGGACGGCCCACCCGAGCGGATCGAGGTCTATGACAATTCCCACATCATGGGCACCAATGCCGTGGGTGGCATGATCGTGGCCGGACCGGACGGCTTCATGAAGAGCCAATATCGCAAGTTCAATATCAAGGACACTGAGATCGTTCCCGGTGACGATTACGCCATGATGCGCGAGGTCCTGCGCCGCCGCTTTGCCCGGATGGTCAAGGAAGAGGGCGAGGGCACCCCAACCCCGCGCCCTGATCTGGTCTTGATCGACGGCGGGGCTGGACAGTTGGCCGAGGCCATAGCCGTATTGGCTGAGCTTGGCGTAGAAGATGTCGCCCTTGTGGGTGTCGCCAAGGGGCCGGACCGTGACGCGGGGCTTGAGCGGTTTTTCTTGCCGGGCGAGACGCCGCGCATGCTCGAGCCCAAGAGCCCCATCCTCTATTATTTGCAGAGGCTCCGCGACGAGGCCCACCGCTTTGCGATCGGCACCCACCGCGCCAAGCGAGCGGCGGAGATGCTCAAGAACCCTCTGGATGAGATTGACGGCATAGGACCAGGGCGCAAGCGCGCCCTACTCCATGCCTTTGGCTCAGCCAAGGGGGTCTTGCGGGCCGAGGTCGCTGAACTGGAAAAGGTCGATGGGGTCAGCGGCCCGCTGGCCCAGCGCATCTATGACCATTTCAGGCGGGGGTGAAGCGGAGCCTAAGGCCGTGTATAGAGGCGCATAACGACGCGAACCGGATTTGACCCAAGAGGCCCTCTATGTTCACCAAGGCGGCACTGCCCAACCTGCTGACGGTTCTGCGTCTGGTTTTAACGCTCGTCATGTTCGCCTGCTTTGCGACGGTGGCTTGGGTTCAAGAGCAAGGTACCAGCATTGATCAGGCCTTGATCTTCCTGATCCTCAGGCTCGCTTTGGCTGCGTTTGTCATTGCCGCCGTGACCGACTTTTTCGATGGCTGGTTGGCGCGCCTTTGGAAGGTTGAGAGCCTTTTCGGGGCCATCCTCGATCCCATCGCAGACAAGATCTTGGTCTGCGCCGCGGCCTTAGGACTGATCGCGGTCCATGTTCAGCCGCCGGTTCTGGTACCGGTAGGGATCATTCTGTTTCGCGAATTTGCCGTCTCGGCCCTGCGTGAAGTTCTGGCCCCGCGCGGTCTAGTCCTTAAGGTCACGGCCCTGGCCAAGATCAAGACGGCCCTACAGCTGGTCGCGCTAGGGGCCCTGATAGTGGCTTGGTTTGCCCCAGCCTATGGACTGCACCTGACCATAGATCAGTTTCGCCTGATGGCTTACGGGGCCCACGGCCTGATCTGGCTGGCGGCAGCCGTCACCCTCTGGACCGGCGTCGAATATGGCCTCTCGGCCAACCGCGCCCTGAAGGCGACCTAGGCCCCGGTTTCGACATAGGGGCTGATCAGGCCCAGCGGCACCGCGGTGGAGTTCTTAACGCCGCGAATGACGATACGGCTCTGGACGTTAGAGACCAGACCCAGAGACAAGAGCTTGTCGCGCAAGAAGTCGTCAAATGCGTGCATGTCGCGGGTGATGATGCGCAGCACATAGTCTTCTCCGCCTGTGACAGTGGCGCACTGGACCACTTCGGACCATTTGCCGACCGCGATCTCAAAGGCTTCGAGATTTTCCTTATTGGGCAAGGACAGCTTCACCGTCGCATAGACCTCAAAGCCGAGGCCCAGCTTCTCGCGGTCCAAGAGAGTGACGCGGCCTTGAATGACGCCTGCATCCTCCAGTCGCTTGATCCGGCGCCAGCAGGGGCTCGAAGACAGACCGACACGTTCGGCGATCTCCGCCACGGACAGACCCGCATCATGCTGGATCAGATCGAGGATCTTAGCGTCGACGGCATCAAGGGCTTCAGACAAATTTTCCTCCCAAAAGCGGTTTTTTTCGCTTTACTCATGCCGCAGCCTGACGCTCGCTGGCAAACCTTTTCGCGCATAGAGCCAAAACTTCATGTTGATCGACGAATTCTCGCCGTTTAGAGGCTTTTTTGCCTAATCATTTTCGGCGTTAAAAAGGTTGCGCCGCTGAGTCACGGCGTTGTTTAATCGTTTATAGAGATGCTTGGATATTGGTAATTCGAAGGCGATTTTTCAGGTGATTGATAAATTTGAGAGGTATTAATGCCCTTGTTCGACTGGCTGTTGCCCGGGCGCGGCCCAAGTCTGGACGCCAAGGGGGTGCGTTTGCGACCCGCCCGGATGTCGGACTATGCCGCTTGGGCGGCCTTGCGAGGACAGTCCAAGGCCTATCTTCAACCTTGGGAACCGACTTGGCCTGATGACGACCTGACCCGCGGGTCCTTCAGACGAAGACTTTCAGCCTATGCCTATGATCTGGATCGGCACGTCTCCTATCCGCTCCTGATCTTTCGCGAGTCAGACTTCGCCTTGGTGGGCGGCATCACGCTCGGACAGGTCCGGCGCGGCGTGATCCAGTCGGCGGCGGTAGGCTATTGGATTGGTCAGCCCTTTACGGGGAACGGCTACGCTACGGCGGCCCTTGAGGCCGTCGTGTCCTTTGCCTTTGATCGGCTCGGCCTGCATCGCGTTGAAGCGGCTTGCGTTCCTGAAAACCTCGCCTCAGAAAGTGTGCTCATGAAACAGAACTTCCAGATCGAAGGGCGCGCGACAAGTTATCTTCGGATCAATGGGGTCTGGCGCGACCACCTGCTATTTGCCCGCCTATCCCCCGACAGCGAGTCGCAACCCGCTCTTTGCGTCCTCTAATTCACATCCCGCCTTTTTTGATCGGATGGGGAGCGCTAGATTAGCGATTCTTAAAGTGGCTTGCGCAGGTAAGCGGCGAGCGAGATCTAGCGTGGATTATCTTCAGTTATGGCGCAGCGAGCGCAGAACCGGTTTGTCTGGGACGCGACAGCCGCGCTGGAAGCGTTGGGGGGCGCGCAGGTCGCCCTATGGTCATGGGCGCCACGTCTAGACAGCCTTCGGCTGACCGGCTCGGTAAGGACGCTGGGTCTCGGACCCTTAGCGCCTGAATGTACCGCATCATCCCTATTGGCCTTGGCCATGCCGCGAGACCGGTTCGTGGTCGAAGAGATGCTGCGCATCCAAGCCCCCGGCACTGAAATTTTCGCGCGGGTTCGGATGCGCGACGGTGAGGTCTGTGTTTGGCGCGGCACGTGGCTAGAGGAAGGCGTTCGCGCCGCCGGGGTGATCGTCTCGGAGGTTCAGTTCGCCGCCTCCCATCTTGACCCCCTAACAGGCCTTTTGGATCGCCGCAGCTTTGTGTCTCAAGCCCGCGAGCAATTGCAAGCACCCGGCTCCTACGATCTGGTGGTCGCAGACCTTGATCGCTTGCGCCGTTTAAATGAGGCCCTAGGCCACGAGCGGGCCGATCTGGTGCTCGCCGCCTTGGGCTCGCGTCTATCGGCGGCCTTCGCGCCCGGCGCGCTGCTTGCGCGTGTTGGTGAGGATGAGTTCGCAGCCCTAGCGCCCTCTGGCGAGGGCGACGCGTCTGAGCGTTTGCGTATGGCGCTCGAGCAGCCCCTGCGCGTGGCCGGCTTTGATATCTATCCAACCCTATCTATTGGCGCCCTTAAGGTCGAAGGCGGTCAGGACGCGCCAGAAGCCACGGAATTGCTACGGCGCGCAGAACTGGCCGTCGAATCGGCCAAGGGCGGTGGCCGGGGTGGGGCAGCAGCCTACGGACGGGCGATGGAGAGCGACGGCCTTTCCAAACTCGCCCTGGAGGCCGACCTGCGCGGCGCGATCCAGCGCGGCGAGATCGTGCCCTTTTTCCAGCCGGTCGTTCGCTTATCGACCGGCGGCATTTCAGGCTTTGAAGCCCTCGCCCGTTGGCGGCACCCGCGCCGAGGGCTGGTCTTCCCAGACGAGTTCTTGCCCCTCTGTAACGAGATGGGCCTGCTCGCCGAATTGGGCGCGCACATGTTACAGGCCTCGGCCAAGCAGTTGGCGGCTTGGAAGCTTGCCCATCGGGGGGCTACGGACCTGACATGCAGTGTCAACTTGTCTACCGGCGAGATTGATCGGCCGGGTCTGGTGCAGGATGTCGGACGGATCATCCGCGAGGCGGGACTGCCGTCGGGGGCGATCAAGCTGGAGGTGACGGAAAGCGACATCATGCGCGATCCTGACCGCGCGGCCGTGATCCTTGGTCAGTTGCGGGCTGTGGGAGCAGGGCTTGCGCTCGACGACTTCGGAACGGGCTTTTCATCCCTATCCTATCTCAGCCGCTTGCCTTTCGACACGCTCAAGGTTGACCGCTATTTCGTGCGCACCATGACCAGCAATGAGGGCTCAGCCAAGATCGTGCGCTCGGTGATCAATCTTGGCGGCGATCTGTCGCTCGAGGTGGTAGCCGAGGGCGTCGAGAACGCTCAGGTCGCGCGGCAATTGCAAGACCTCGGCTGTGACTATGGTCAAGGATTTGGCTATGCGCCGGGACTGTCGGCGCAAGAGGCCGAGGTCTATCTCAACGAGAGCTATGCGGATGGCTCAGCCCCGGTAAAGGCCCGCGGCTGAGGCGCACCTAACGATCAGTGGTGCCCGACCCTCAGTGATGATCGTGATCATCATGCGGATCGAGCAGCTTATGCGCATGAATGATAAAATAGCGCATATGGGCATTGTCCACGGTCGCCTGCGCCTTGGCCTTCCAAGCCGCATAGGCCTCGGCATAGTTAGGGAAGGCCCCGACCATCTCGACCTTGGACAGATCACGGAAAGACACCGTTGCCACATCGGCCAGTTCGCCGCCAATCAGGAGGTGAAGAAGTTGCTTATCGGGCATGTCATTTCCTAAGAGCGGTTGCCAAATTCGAGGGCCGAGGTTCGCGCTAAAATCAGCGGATGAAGGGCTGAATTAGCGCAAATCAGGCTCTTTTGAAGAGGGCTTTCGCGATTATAACGAAAGGCGAAACCCTGATGGTCTGTCGTGATGGCTCCGGCCTCAGAAGCGATGATTTCTGCGGCAGCCAGATCCCAATCATTTTTGGCCGAGAGGGCCAGCGCCGCGTCAAAGGCCCCGGCTGCAACCAGCGCCATGCGATAGGCGATGGAGTTTCGCGTGGCAAAGCGCATCGGTGGCCATGGCACTTTCCAGGCCGGATGGGCGAACATCTTGGCATCGCCGAGCATGGCGCTGTCGTGGAGATCGGGAGTGCTGCTGGGCCGGATGGAGGCACCATTGAGCCAAGCCCCTCCGCCGCTTATGGCGTTATAGGTCTCGTCGAGCGCGGGCGCATGCACCACCCCGGCTATGGGTCGTCCGGCCTGGACCACCGCAATGGCAACACTGAACCAGGGCTTGTCCTCCATATAGGCCGCCGTGCCATCGATGGGGTCGACCACGAACAGGCGCTGTTTGGTGAGGCGAGCGGCGTCGTCCGCCGTCTCTTCCGACAGCCAGCCATAGTCCGGCCGCGCCGCCATCAGACGGTCTTTGAGCAAGGTGTCGACGGCGATGTCGGCATTGGTCACGGGCGACCCGCCCTCTTTGGACCAGGTCTTCAAGCCCTCCTTGCGCATGTCCATGGCCAGTTGGCCAGCATCCAGAGCCGCCTGTCGGATCAGTACCAGATCATCTCTCATCGACCGGCAATCGCTACACCGTCGATCAGGACCGACGGGGCATTGGAGGCACCGCGCAACTCAAGGTCTGAGCCGACCACAAGCCGCTTATAGAAATCGATCAGATTGCCCGCGACCGTGATCTCCGTGACCGGGTAGGCCGGCGCACCGTCCTCAAACCATTGGCCCGAGACACCGATCGACCAGTCGCCCGTATTGGCATTGAGCGAAGGGCCGAACATGGATGTGACCAAAAGTCCGCTCTGGGCATCAGCCATCAAGCCAGCCAAGTCCTTCTGACCGGGATGGACGGTGACGTTCGAGGTCGAGACCCCTGGGGCTCCGGCCATCGAGCGCGAGGCGTGACCGGTGCTAACCATGCCCAACTGCTTGGCCGAGGCGGTATTGAGCAGCCAGGTGGTCAAGGCGCCATCCTCGATCAGGTTCATAGATCGGTTGGCAACGCCCTCATCATCAAAGGGGCTGGAGCCGAGGCCGCGAACGCGGTGCGGATCGTCGCTGATGCAAAAGCCTGGCGAGAACAGGGACTGGCCCAGTTGGTCCTTAAGGAACGAGACCCCCCGCGCCACCGCCGATCCTGAAATAGCCCCGATCAAGGGACCGAACAGGGAGATGGCCAGCCGATTCTCAAAGATCACGGGCGCCGTGGTCGATTCAATCTTGCGCGCGCCAAGCCTTGCCACCGCGCGGCGACCTGCCTCTAGGCCAATGGCGGCAGCATCGGGCAGGTCGGTGTGCCAACGGGTCGAGCGACCCTCGCCGCCGCGCTCCATGCTGGCCCCTTCCCCGGCAATGACCGAGGCAGACAGCCCAAAGCCTGAGGCGGCATGGGTGCCCATAAAGCCGTCACTGGTCGCCAGCAGCCATTTGGAGCTGGACCAAGAGGCTGATCCGCCATCCGAATTGCTGACCCCCTCCACCGTCAGGGCCGAGGCCTCTGCGGTACGGGCCAGATGTTCCAGCTCCTCAGGCGAGGGTTCATAGGTGTCGAGGAGGTCCAACTGCGGCCTGGCGTCCTTGGCCAGAAGGGCCGGGTCCGCGAGGCTGGCATAGGGATCTTCCGGCGCAAGCCGAGCCATAGCCACCGCCCGCTCGACCAGCTTTTCACGCGCCAAGACCGAGGTGTCAGAGCCGGACACGACCGCCTGTCGCTTGCCGACAAAGACGCGCAGACCCAGATCGCGGGCCTCTTCGCGTTCGACCTCTTCGAGGGCGTCCATACGCACACTGATGGACAGGGATTGACGCCGCGCCAAAACAGCATCGGCACCATCGGCTCCGGCCTTGATAGCCGCGCCGATCAGATCATTGAGTAGGTTTTCATCCATGTCCTATTATCACCCAAGCGGTAGGGTCACGGCAAGGAAAAGGCTCTGGTTTCTAGATCGCGTAGAACAACAAAACCACAATAGCGAATAGGAACCCGACCCAGGTCAGGAGCGTGCCCCCGGCCCGGCCGATGGAGGTGCCTGTGCTCTGGCTGATCCCGACCGCATGGGCCACGCGGCCAATGACGAAGGCGCTGCCGAACAGGTGGATAGCCAAGGGCGAGGCTTGCACCACAGCCAGCATGACCAGGGCGGCCATGCCCGGTCCGGCATATTCGGTGGCATTACCAAAGGCCCGCACAGCCCGCACCAGCTCTGGCACCCCGTCATCCCCGATCAGGACCTTATGCTTGGTTCTCTGCCGCACCACCTGCAAGGACAGCAGCAGCAGCACCAAAAGGGTCAAGGCCGTCCAAAGCGCCGCCGCTTGGGCCGATGTCGAAATGGGCATTCTTGCGCTCCGTGCCTTTAAAACTGAGGGAGCATGGCATGATAGACCTTAATATCTTGCCAAAAAGAAACCCCCCGGTTCATCGCCGGGGGGCTAGGGATTAGCGCAGGCTCGCAAACCTAGAGGTCGGCGAAGTCCTTTTTGCGGGGGCCGATATAGCCGAACAGATAGGCACCGACCTTGCGGATCTGGATCTCTTCGGACCCTTCGGTGATGCGATAGCGTCGGTGGTGGCGATAGATGTGCTCGAAGGGCTTGTGGCGCGAATAGCCAATGCCGCCATGGACCTGCATGGCCCGGTCGGCGGCTTCGCAGACGAGCCGGTTGGCCCAGTAGTTACACATGGACACCTTGTCGGAGAGGCGCTTTTCCACTTCGGGCTTAGGCATCTGATCCATTTCCCACGCAGTCTTGCGGATCAAGAGCCGAAGCATCTCGCATTGGGTGGCCAGCTCGACCAGCGGGAACTGGATGGCTTGATTGTCGGCCAAGGGCTTGCCAAAGGGCTTGCGGGTACGGGCATAGCGCACGCTCTGCTCGACGCAGTAGGTGGCGGCACCCAGCGATGAAGCCGCCTGACGAATGCGGTTCTCATGGACGAAGTGCTGAGCCAGCGCCAGGCCCTGACCCTCTGGCGCGAACATGGCGCTGTCTGGTACCCAAATGTTGGTGAAGCTGACGCGGGGGTGATCGGTGGGCATGTTAAAGGTCCACAGATATTCTTCGATCTTCACACCTCGATCATCGGCAGGCACGAGGAAACAGGTGATGCCGCGCGCATCGCCATCCTTTCCCGAGGTGCGGCAGAACAGGGCGCAGTGGGTGGCGATATGCATCCCCGTCGTCCACATCTTCTCGCCATTGATCCGCCAGCCTTCGACGCCATCGCGGGTCTCACGCACGGCGCGGGTCTCCATGAAGGTGGCGTCAGAGCCGTGATCAGGCTCGGTCAGGCCGAAGGTCGGCTTGAACTTACCCGCCATCATCAGGGGAATCAGGGTGTCGCGCTGCTCGGGCGTGCCAAAATCGCGCAGCATCAACACGAAGGGGTTGTTGCCGACGATGGAATGTTCGTTTTGAAGGTCATTGTGCAGACCCAGACCCTTGGCCGCCAGATGCTCGCGGATCACCGCCATCCAGAGGTTGGAACCATCCTGCCCACCAAATTCCTTGGGAAGGGCAAAGCGGAAGTGACCGGCCTTATCGGCAAGGCTCTTGGCTTCGCGCAGAAGCTCTTCCCACTCATGGCGTGGCAAGCCCTGATTGTCCCAATCGGTGCGGGCATGTTCGCGGCGATGGTCAAAAAAGCGTTCATTGTCGTCTTTGGCCTGAAGCGGCTTGATCTCGGCCTCGATGAACGCATCGAGCACACCAAGATAGTCAACCAATTCCTTGGGTAGGGCGAAATCCATGGACGTTCCTCACATTGTTTTTTCTGTTGAAAAGAGTATGGGCGCCATAGGCCGCAGCGATCAATAGTAACCCAAGGGAAGCTGTGCATTTGACGCAAGTCCGGCCCAAACCGTCCAACTTTCGAATTTTGCGAACATCTTGCGAAAGGCCGTTGGCAGGGGGAAGTCACCCTGATATCTAAGCACTGTTTAGTTTGTATCGGCGCAGCCCTGGGGATAGGGCCGCACTCCTGCGACACCCCCTCCTCCCCGAACGCGAAAGACGACACCATGAAGCTCAAAACCTTGACGGCTATTGCCGTTTTCGCCGTTTCGGCAGCCAGTTCAGCACGCGCTGCGACGACGCTCGCCGCAACCCTTCAAGCCCCGACCTCCAAGGCACGGGTCATTGCAGGCGGCGCTGTGTGGACCTGCGAAGGTTCGGTCTGCGTTGCTACGGCCGCGCCGGACAATGTCGCGTCGACCAAAAGCTGCAAGGACCTGGCCAAGGCTTTGGGTACCATTGTCGGCTACTCATCCGCCAGTTTCAGCCTCGATGCTGAAGCCTTGGCGAAATGCAATCTCAGTGCCCGGCCAGCTGCGCACTGATTTCGATGGGGGCCGCTGGGTCGCTGGCATCTCTACCCCCTTCGGTTGGTTTTAACCCGCCGACCAGAGGTCTTCGATCATTTGTCTAGATCGGGCGGTCGCTGCAACGGCCGCCCTTTTTTACCGACTTGACCGAGTCAGACCCTTTGGGCCAGACGGAGCATCCGGTCCCTTTGCGAGTCTCAGCTATGCTTTTAACGCCCGCCGCCACCTATCAAACCACCGTCATTCTGGGGACTGAGCCCGGCGCTGTCGCAGGTCTTTTGGACATGGCGCAAAGGGCCGCCGCTGAGGAGCGAGGCCCGCTGATCGTGGTCACCCAATCGATTGAATTTGGCCCCTCGACCGCGGCTGGGGATCGTTTGGAGGTGCGCAGTTGGGTCGACCGGGCCACCCGCAGCCTGCTATTTGTACAGGCCGAATTGGCGCGCGCCGATGGAGGACCTGTCGTCGCGACGGGGTCCGGCGTCTATCGGATCGCCCCCTGATCACATTACCAAGCCCTTCGTCTCCATGCTGAAACCGTGCTTTTAACAGCACATTTTAAAAAAAAGTTGCTTTTCCTTAACGGTTTTAGGGGCTAAACACGCCCCTGATCAAAGCGGGGAACCACCGAATGAGATTGCGGACGCGAAACGTCCTTGCGGCCTTGGCCTGCGCCCTCGGCGTGGTCATGTCTCCCATGGGCTCTGCCCATGCGGAAGACTATCTGCAATGTGTTCCCTTCGCCCGCACCTTCTCTGGCATTCAGATCTTCGGTGACGCCTATACCTGGTGGCAGCAGGCCTCCGGAAAATATAATAAGGGCTTCGTGCCCAAGACCGGCGCGGTTCTGGTCTTCAAGCAGACCGGCATCATGAATAAGGGCCACGTGGCAGTGGTCAGCCAAGTCCTGACCGATCGCGTCATCCAAGTCACCCATGCCAACTGGTCGGTGATCTCTGGCACGCGCGGCAAGGTCGAAAAGGACGTCACCGTCATCGATGTGTCCCAACAGGGCGACTGGAGTTCGGTCAAGGTCTGGTATGATCCGGTGCGGGACCTTGGCAATACGGTCTATCCGACCTATGGCTTCATCTATTCATCGACCCAGAATGCGGCCCGTTACGCGGCGCAGAGCGCCGTCATGAATATCGCCCAGACCGCCTTCAGTCAGGTTGCCGCCGCTGTGCCAACGCCAGGTTCTGGTCCAGCCCAGATGCTCAATCAGGCCGCTGAGACCACCGATCAGATCGCGGCCCTCATCGCCTCCCTGACCGGTGGTGAAGAGACCCCAACCGACAAACGCTAGGCCGAGCCCTGTCCGCAGGCGCTGACAGAAAGCAGACTGATGCTGAAACTGCTGCGCAATGGGGCTCCGGCCTTCGACGTTCCGAGCCCTGAGTCCGGTTGGCACTTGCCGTCTGACACGGTCTGGATCGAACTGATCGAACCCACCCGAGCCGAAGAGCTTTTGGTTGAACAGGCGCTTGGCCTGCTGCTGCCCACCCGTGAAGAAATGGCCGAGATCGAGGCCTCCAGCCGCCTCTATCATGAGGATGGCGCCACCTTCATGACGGCCACCATTCTGCACAATGCCGATGAGGAGGAGCCTAGCTCTTCTCCCGTGACCTTTGTGTTGGCCGAAGAACGGCTGGTCACGATCCGCTATATCGAGCCGCGCGCCTTTACCATCTTTGCCGCCCAGGCTGAGCGTCAGGCGAGCCTTTGCCCGACGGGGACCCACGCGTTCCTTGGACTGCTGGATGCTGTGGTAGACCGCACCGCCGACATTCTCGAACGGACCTCCGACGAGGTGGAGACCTCCTCTCGCTCGATCTTTAAGCGCCCCCGTGAAAGCGGGTTCGAGCAGATCTTGACCAAGCTTGGCCGATCTCAGAGCCTCAATGCTAAGGCAAGGGACAGTCTTGTCAGTCTCGCGCGCCTGATCAGCTTTGCCTCCCTGTCCGAACAGATCGAGGCCAATCGCGATCATCGCGACCATCTCAAGAGCTTGCAGCGGGACGTTCAATCCCTGACCGATCACTCGTCCTATCTGTCGAGCAACATCACCTTCCTGCTCGATGCCGCCTTGGGCCTGATCAACATCGAGCAGAACGCCATCATCAAGATCTTCTCGGTGGCGGCGGTCGTGTTCCTACCGCCAACCCTCGTTGCCTCGATCTACGGCATGAACTTCGACCAGATGCCCGAGCTGAAATTTGTCCACGGCTATCCGATGGCCCTGATCATCATGGTTATTTCGGCGGTCGTACCGCTCTGGTGGTTCCGCAAAAAGGGTTGGCTCTAGGGGCGTCGAAGAAAACAAGGCTCTCCTCCAACCCTCTGCCTTAGGGACAGGGTTGAGTGAGCGGGACTTACGCCTACATCGACCGCCGGATTGGGGCGAGATCGTTATATTGGGCGTCGCGCTTTTCGGTCTTGGCCTTGAAGGCTTCAGCCATGTCACGGCCAGAGAACATGCCCGTCTGCCAGGTGGCAATATAGTCGAGGCTGTCCTTGATCGAGTGATCGCGGGCATAGTTGATCATGACCTTGGAGCCGGTCACGGCTAGAGGCGCCTTGCTGGCGATCTCATGAGCGGTCTCAAGCACGTGGGCCAGCAGGGCCTCGTGGGTCTCAAAAACCTCATTGATCAGCCCGATTTCCTTGGCCTTTTGCGCGGTCAAGCGACGGCCGGTAAAGGCCATCTCTCGCACCCAGCCTTGAGGGATCAAACCGCATAGCCGCGGGAAGGTGCCGACATCAGCGGTCATGCCGATATTGATCTCTTGGATACAGAACCAGGCATCCATGCTGGCATAGCGAATGTCACAGGCCGAAACCATGTCGACCGCACCACCGATACAGCCGCCCTGAATGGCGACCAGAACCGGCATGCGGGCCTGATCCAGACAGGTGAAGGTGTCTTGTAGATGGTGCACATGGTGACGGAACGATTCCATCGCCGTGTGGCGGTCCGTCTTTTCGCCCGTGCTGCCCGCCCCATCAAAGACTGACAGCTCCATCCCAGCCGAGAAATGCTTGCCCGTCGAGGAGATGACGATGCAGCGGGCCAAGGCCTGATCATTGATCTGGCCAACGATCTGCGGCAACTCGTTCCAGAAGGCCGGGTTCATGCTGTTGAAGGCCGAAGGCCGTGACATCTGGATATGGGCAACGCCGCCCTCGATGGTGACGGCAAAGCAGGTCGATTCAGGTAGGGCGTTGGGGGTCATGGCTCAGCCTCTAGGGTGTGTGACGTTCACCTAATCGCACCCGAGCAAAGGGCTCAAGACAATTGCGCGTCAGGGATGGAATTGATGGGCCACGCTGCTTAGTCTAGGCCTAGGGTACGGCCCTCGTCCCCGCTTGTGTGTCCCCCGCCCGTGTGTCCCCTGTCTGTGTGTCCCCTGTCTGTGTGTCCCCTGTCTGTGTGTTTTAGGTGTTTCATGTCGTCCGAGCCCCTCTCCAGCGTCCCCTTTGGCGAGCCACGCCGCCGGACCATCGCCCTTGATCCAAGCAGAGGGCCAGGTCTGGTGTCGGCCCTCGACTTTGGCGATCCATCGCGCCCCATCGATGTGGTCTTTTTTCATGCCAATGGCTTTAATGCCTTAACCTATCGCTCGGTGCTGGGGCCCCTGTCCACGCAACTTCGAATCTTAGCCGTCGATCAGCGCGGCCATGGCCAAACCACCTTGACCGCAAAGGTCGAGGGACGGCGGTCTTGGGATGATCATCGCTTTGACGATATTGCCCTTGTCGATGCCCTGGCCAAAGAGCCGGGCTTTAAGCCGGTGGTGCTGTCGGGCCATTCGATGGGCTCGACCGTCGCCCTCTATGCCGCTGAGGCCCGCCCCGCGCTGGTGCGCAGCGTGGTGATGTTTGACCCCGTGATTATGGACAAGCGCACACAGTTCATCGCCAGCCTACCGTGGGTCGGACCGGACCATTGGGCCAAGTCCCCCTTGGCGCAGGGCGCGCTTCGTCGCCGGTCAGTCTTTGATGATCGCGCTGCGGTACTAGCGGCCTATACCGGGCGCGGGGCCTTCAAGACCTGGCCGGCTGAGAGCTTGGCCGATTATGTTGAGGGCGGCTTTGTTGAGCGCGCCGATGGCAAGGTGGAACTGGCCTGTGCGCCAGCTTGGGAAGCGTCGAACTTTTCGGCTATGGCCAACCGGCCTTGGCCCATCTTGGCCAAGGTCCAGAGGCCCGTGAAAATCTATCAAGCCGAACACGGCTCCACCTGCCGCGTTGGCCCGCATGAGGACCTTATCAAGACCAATCGGCGCGGTGTCTTGAGCGTCAGCACCGTGTCCGGCACCACGCACTTTTTGCCGCTGGAGCGACCCGATCTGGTGCGCCAAGCCTTAGCGCAAGCGGCGGCTTAACGCCCTAAAGGGTTAGACCCGGCGTGGCCTGCTGGCGCAGCAGGGACTGGGCGGTTTGGCTGATCGGCACGACCTTGCGGGCGTCTAGATCGAAGGTGATGACCACCGCCTCTGACGTGCCCCAAGCCTTGCCGGTCTCAGGGTCCAAGATCCAGTGCAAGACGCGCATGGTGCGGCTGTCGGCCCCTTGCAGGCCAGAGCGAACCGAGACCCGGTCGCCCGCCGTCGGCCAGTCCAGATAGATTAGGCGATATTCCAGAACTGCGCCGCCAATAGGACCCAGCGGGATCCCAGCATTGTCCGACACGATCTTGCGCAGGGGCTGGACCAGCCGGCCAATGCCGTCAGAGACGCGGCCGATAAACTGTTCGGGCCTCATGCGGCCAAAGACGTCGCATTCTTGAGGCATGATGGCCCCCAGCGCGATGTTCTGCATGGCGAGCGCGTCGGCCTTGGCAAGGCTGGCCTGGCTCTCCACAGCAGTGAGGGTCAAGGAGCGAACGGCGGCATAGGCCGGCACCTCGACCTTTAGGCGCTCTGCCCGCTTCAGCGTCGCTTCTGGCCAAGCGAAGGCTAAACCGTCGCGGGCCGTGACGTGGGCCACGCGGGTCTGGAAGGTCGCCGCCGGTTCGCCGCTGTCGGAGTGATAGATGACCTGAAGCAGCCAAGCCTCAGTCTGGCTGATGCTGATCACCGCGCCGGTCATGTGCAAGGATGCGCCGGCCTGAGCCTCGCGCAAGAAGCGGATATGCTGCTCGCGGATCAGCAAGGTCGCATTGGCATGGGGGGCAAAGGCAAATGGCATGCCGAGCTCTGCGGCCAGCCCCGCAAGGCCCTCTGTGGCGCGGGTGATATAGAAGCGCACATTCATGTGCCCCATCTCATCGCAGTCCCAGGTATTGACCCCGCCGCGCCAGATTTCTGTGCCGATTGAGAGGATATCGCCCACGCGCCGGTTCCCTAAAACTTGTCTCTGAAAATCTGTCTAGCCTGTGTCGCCGCCATTCGTCACGCGGTTAGAGGTGGGCCCTAAGCGCGGCAGGCCTTGCACAGGCCGTGGGCCTCGATGGTCAGTGCCTGAACCAAAAAGCCGGTCCGCTCGCCGATCGAGGCGATCTCTTGGCCTGCGACCGGTTCGATCTCGGCACTGGCACCGCAGCAGTCACAAATCAAAAAGGCCGCCGCGTGGGCACGGTCGCCGTGGTGACAGGCGACATAGGCATTCAGGCTCTCAATCCGATGGACAAAGCCCTGCTTTTCTAGAAAATCTAAAGCCCTATAGACGGTCGGCGGCTTGGCCGGTCGGCCCTCGACGCCAAAGCTAGCAATCAGGTCATAGGCCTTCATCGGCTGACCACTGACCAGCAACAGTTCCAAGGCCCGCCGACGCGGCTGGGTCAAGCGTTGGTCTTGGCCCGCACAGCGCATCTCCGCCGCCGCCAACTCGGCCTGCAGCGTATCGCCCGACAGACCGGGTCCGTCCTCATGATCGTGGGCACAGTCATGGCTCATGCCCAAGAGGTAGAGAGGAAGAGGGGGGGATGCAAGTGAAGAGCGCCGCGCGCTGCCCGAGCCCCATAAGGCCTAATGAAAATCACGCGACCTTGGCAGGGTGCGCTCATCGCGCGGATGGCGGTGACCGCTAGCACGGGGGCTTGGGCGAACGGTGGGCGTTTGGGAGAGGCTTGCCAGATCAGCACTGCGGTCTTCGAGGCTGTCGGCAACCAGATGCACCACCCCTTCGGCGCGCTGAATACGGCCTCGGATCAGCAGTAAGCGTGCACCCATCGCCACCGGACGGTTGGCCTTAAACAGCTTGGGCCAGATCACGACATTGACCGTACCGGTCTCGTCCTCGAGCGTCATGAAACAGACCCCCTTGGCAGAGCCGGGCCTTTGCCGCACCAGCACCACCCCCGCAGAGATGGCGCGGGCACCATCGGCCGCTGAGACTAACTGCGCGGCGGTCTGCACCCCTAGGCGGCCAAGATCTTGGCGCAGAAAGCTGAGCGGATGGGCCTTCAGCGATAGGCGCAGGGTCTGATAGTCCTGCACCACCTCTTGAGAGGCGGACGACGGCGGCAGGGGCGCAGAGCCATCGGCCTCTTCCAAGCCCATGGCCGCGAAAAGGGGCGCAGGCGCAGCCCTCGGCAGGCCCCTCGCCGCCCAAAGGCCCGTGCGCCGGGTCAAGGCCAGTGAGCCCAAGGCATCGGCAGCGGCGAGCGCGTCTAATGCCGCGCCACTGAGGCCCGAGCGACGGCGAAGATCTTCCAAATCGGCATAGGGCAGATCACCTCGCGCGGCCATGATGGCCAGTGCCCAATCGCGCCGAAATCCATCGATCTGGCGAAGACCCAACCGCACGGCGCGGCGGCGCGGCCGTCCCGAGACGGTGGGTGCAGCAGGAACAGGCCCCTTCTCTTCTAGGTGACAGTCCCAATCACTGGCATTGAGATCGGGCGGACGTACCACCACCCCATGGGCCACCGCATCACGCACCAACTGGGCCGGGGCATAGAACCCCATCGGCTGACTATTGATCAGGGCGGCCAAAAACACCTCTGGAAACCAGCGTTTTAGCCAGGCTGAGACATAGACCAGATGGGCAAAGGAGGCAGCGTGGCTCTCTGGAAAACCATATTCACCAAAGCCCTTGATCTGGTTGAAACAGCGCTCGGCAAAGTCGCGCCCATAGCCGCGCTCGACCATGCGCTCGACCATCATGGTCTCATAAAAGGCGATGGTCCCCACGCGCCGAAAGGCCGCCATGGCCTTGCGCAGGCCATTGGCCTCATCACCGGTAAAACGGGCCGCCTCCATGGCAATGCGCATGGCCTGTTCTTGAAACAGCGGCACGCCGAGGGTCTTGCCCAGCACCCGCTCGAGCTCATCGGGCGGGCCATGGCCGGGATGGGGCGAAGCAAAGGCGACCGGCTCGCGCCCGGCCCGGCGGTTGAGATAGGGATGGACCATATCGCCCTGAATGGGGCCGGGACGGACAATGGCCACCTGAATGACCAGATCATAGAAACAGACCGGCTTGAGCCGCGGCAACATGCTCATCTGCGCTCGGCTCTCGACCTGAAAGACCCCGACCGAATCGGCCTGACAGAGCATCTGATAGACCGCCGGATCTTCGCGCGGCACGGTGGCAAGGCACAGGTCGCGGCCATAGGCATCGCGGATCAGATCAAAGCCCCGGCGAATGGCACTGAGCATGCCCAAGGCCAGCACATCGACCTTCATCATCTTCAGGGCGTCAATATCGTTCTTGTCCCACTCGATAAAGGTCCGCGCCGCCATCGCCGCATTGCCGACCGGCACGGTCTCGACCAGATCGCCCCGGGTCAGGATGAAGCCGCCGACATGCTGTGAGAGGTGACGCGGAAAGCCCAAAAGCTGGCGCGCCAGATCCAGCGCCAAGGCCAGACGCGGCGCATGGGGATCGAGCCCCACGGCCCGGACATGCTCATCGGCCACCCCTGCGCCATGACTGCCCCAGACCGTATTGGCCAAGGCCGCCGTCACATCTTCGGTGAGGCCCAGTACCTTGCCCACATCACGGATCGCCGAGCGGGGGCGATAGCGAATGACGGTGGCGGCGATGGCGGCGCGGTGACGGCCATAGCGGCGATAGATATATTGGATAACCTCTTCGCGGCGCTCATGCTCGAAATCCACATCAATATCGGGCGGCTCGCGGCGCTCCTCAGAGATAAACCGCTCGAACAGCAGATCGATCTGGGCTGGGTCCACCGCCGTGATGCCAAGGCAGTAACAGACAGCCGAGTTGGCTGCTGAGCCCCGACCCTGACAGAGGATGGCTTGGCGACGGGCAAAGACCACCAGATCATGGACGGTCAGAAAATAGGGCGCGTAATTGACCCGCGCGATCAGGTCCAACTCCTTGATCAGGCTTTGCCGCACCTTGGCGGGCACACCGTCAGGATAGCGGTCTTCTGCCCCCGCCCAGGTCAGGTCGGCCAGATGTTGGTCCGCCGTCTTCCCCGGCGGGATCGGCTCTTCGGGATAGTCATATTGTAGCTCGTCCAGACTGAAGCGCGCGGCCTCCACCACTGCCATCGTCCGGGCCACAGCCTCTTCGTGTCCTCGAAACAGCCGCGCCATCTCGGCAGGGCGCTTGAGGAACCGTTCGGCATGGGCCTGCAGGCGTAGACCGGCCTCATCCAGACGGCAGCCTTGCCGCACGCAGGCCAGCACATCCTGAAGGGGGCGGCGCGAGGGGTCGTGATAGAGCACGCCATTGGTGGCGATCAGGGGCGCAGCCGTCCGCTGGGCTATGCCCGCCAGCCGGTTCAGCCGGGCGCGATCATCGCCTTGGCGCAGGGGGGCAGCGGCCAGATAGAGTTCATCGGGCCAAACCCTTTGCCACGCAGCCATCTGGGCCTCAAAAACAGCCGCTGTCTTGGTCGTGAGGTGTAACGGCGCCGGAACCAGTCCAATCAACCCCTCGCCTAAGGCTATGGCCTGTTCAAAGGTCAGACGGCAATCGCCCTTGGCAATCCGATCATCCTCAGCATTGGGGTCGAGATCGTGATCCTCGTGCCCCGCGTGGATATTCCCCATCTTGCCGAGCGACAAGAGACGGCAGAGGCGGCCATAGGCGGCGCGGTCGCGGGGATAGACGATCAACTCCGTCCCCTCCAAGAACACCAGACGACAGCCGATCAGCAGCCGAAAGCCCTCAGCCTTGGCTGCCACATGGGCGCGCACCACCCCGGCCAGACTGTTGCGGTCCGCCAGTCCGATTGCCGACAGACCCAGAGCCTTGGCCGTCAGCACCAACTCATCGGCATGGGATGCGCCCTCGAGAAACGAGAAGTTGCTGCGCAGGTCTAGCTCGGCATAGGCCAGATCAGCGGCCATGGGACCGGCTCATGCAAAGACCCCGTGCAGCCACCATTGCGGCGTCCGGTCCTGATCCTCGCGGCCATAGAGGCCTTCGCGAAAGAGCCAGTAGCGTCGCCCGGTCTCGTCCTCAATGCGGTAATAGTCGCGCGTGCGGGGCGGTCGCGGTGAGGCCGGGCTCAGCCGCCACCATTCCGGCGCGATCCGCTCTGGCCCCTCGGCCCGCACCACCCGCCGCGCCACCCTGCGCCAGGTGAACCGCGCTGGGGCAGCATCGGGCAGTTCAGCAATGGCCTCGACCCGTTCAGGCGGGTGGAACAGCAGGATCGGACGGGGCCGAAGCACAGGATCAAAAGCCCCGAACCCGAGGCTAGAGGCCGCATCCCAGCCCTCGCTGCGTTCGGGCAACCAACTGCCGCGCGGGTGAGGGGTCTGGACTGCATCCTCGCCAAGTCTGGCCTGCAAACGATCAATCAGACCGGCCAAGGCGGCCGTCTCCGCCGCCGCCCGCTCGCCGTCCAGACCCTGTTGCTGCGCCACGCTAGGTTCGGCGACCGGCGCGCTGAGCATAAGGGCGTCAATGCCAAAGCCCAGATCCAGCGCCTCCAAACCCTTTTCCTTGAGTAGCCGCAACAGATGGCTGGGTTGGGCAGAGGCGGCGCTGAGCCCAGCCTCAATGCTGGTGGTGGCCCCGTCCACCCGGTAGCCGGTCAAGGTCAGACGCCGAGCCCCTTGCCCATCGCGCTGAAGCTGTTCGGCTAGGGCCTTGGCCAGATCGGGCAGATAGAGCACCACCCCCGCCGTCTCGGTGATCGGTTCGGCAAAGACCTGAAAGCTGCGATAGGCGGGCGGCGGGCGCACAGGCACCACCGGCTCGGCGCGAAAGCCAAGGGCCTGATCCAGCCGCTCGACCACCTTAAGGCCCATCGCCCCGGCCCGAGGTCCGCGAAACCGCCGCGCCAGACCCGCACGCGGCAGGGGATAGAGATCGCCGATCCGCTGGAGGCCAAAGCGCTTGAGCAGGGTCACGGCCTCAGGGTCCAGGCGTAGGGCCTCGACGGGCAGATCGGCTAGGGCTTCGCGCGTACCGCCCCCACGCGCAATCTGGATCATGCCGCCAAAGCGGGCCAGAGCCCAAGCCGCCCCCAAACTGTCGGCCATGGCCACACGGGCAAGGATACCGGCCTTGGTCAAGCGCTCTTCAAAGGCAGCAATAAAGGCTGGCTCTCCCCCAAACAGATGGGCGGCGCCGGTCATATCGAGCGCTAATCCCTCCATCCCCGCCCCCTCTGGCCCGAGACCATCAGCCATCAGGGCCACGCAGGGTGAAAACCGTTCCGCCCAAAGGGCCAGACGCTGCAGGGCCAAGGCCTCCGCAACCGGATCGGCAGGCACCGTGACCAGATCCGGGGCCATGGCCCTGGCATCGGCCTGAGACTGTCCGCGCCAAAGGCCGAGCTGCTGGGCTGCGCCGTTCACCGCCCGCAGGCAAAGGCCGCGGCCATTACGCTCGACCAGCGCAAAGGGGATGGACCCTTGATCAGAGGCCTCAGCCGACCTGACGCGGGCCTTCTGATGAGGCTCCGAACGGGTCCAGACCGTCACTGGCCAATCCGGCAGCCAAACGCAGGCCACGCGCCTGCTGGGCTGCGGCCGGGCCAGATTTTGCGTCGCGCCAGATGCGCCGGTCATCGTCCCACTCCAACTCCCACACCCCCGGCAAGCCATCCCGCCGCCGGGTCAGTTCCGCTCTCAGTCGCGCCGGGCCGGGCGCGCGCACATCAAAGGCCTGCGGGGCCGAGGCCAAGGACCCGATTCGCCAGCGACGCCAGGCTGCGCTCAAGCCGTCTGCGCCCGTCGTGCGCAAGATCGCCGCTGCCGCCCCGCCCGAGCGCGCCGCAAAGGCCAGCCGACGCGTGGCGACAAAATCGGGTGCCGACAGGGCCGCCACCGCGCCGCCCACCGCCCCCGACTTCAAGGCCTCTTCCAGCGCCCAAATCACCTGACGCTCATCGGCCACCGCCACCACGATCAGGCCGCTGTCAGAGGGGGCACCAGAGGGGGCCTGTATCTGCCAGCCCTGCGCAAAGGGGCGGCCCCGTTCGCGCAACCAAGCCTTGGCCGCAACGAACAGACCAGGACGTTGCGGGCCCTTTTCTGGTTCTGGCGACACCCGAAGCAGAGCAAAGGCCAGAGCCGCCGCAAGGTCTTGAGGCTCAGCCGCCGCCACCTCCTCCAGCCCCCTTTCGGGCACGGGAAACCCCTCTGGAAATGACGGCTGATCAGACATGTCGGAACCCTTGTTGTTCTTATTTTGTTCTCTTTTGGGTGAGCGAGTCAACAGGAGTCTGGACGAGGACCGACCCAAACCAGAAAAGAGACAAATTGAACCAGGCTAGATAAGTGCCTAGGAAGGGGGCGTAAAAGGACCTCGATCATGATCGCTGACCAGACCGCTGACCTGACCCCTATTGACCGCAATGCCCTGCTTGAGGGTCTGGTGATCAGCGCCCATGCGGCAGGCAAGGCGATCTGGGACGTCTATAATTCGGCCTTTGATGTGACGGTGAAGGCTGATGCCTCGCCAGTGACCCTGGCCGATACCGCCGCAGAGGCGATCATCTTGGCCGATCTGGCCCGCCTGGCCCCCCTGATCCCGGTCGTGGCCGAGGAAGAGGCCGCCGCCGGGCGCATCCCCGATGTGGGCCGCCAGTTCTTCGTGGTGGATCCGCTCGATGGCACCAAGGAGTTCGTGCAAAGGCGTGGCGATTTCACCGTCAATATTGCCCTGATCGAGGACGGCCACCCCACCCTCGGCGTGGTCTATGCCCCGGCCAAGGACCGAATGTTCGCAGGCGATGTGACGGCCAAGATCGCTTGGACCCTTGAGGTCTCGCCAGATGCTGCGCTCAGCACCGCCACCGCTCGCCGCCCCCTGGCCGTGCGCACGCCGCCCAGCGAAGGCCTAACCGCTGTGGCCTCCAAGTCGCACAATACGCCCCAGACCGATGCCTATCTGGCGGCCTACCCCATCCTTGATCGGGTTTCGGTCGGCTCGTCCTTGAAGTTCTGTCTGGTGGCAGCAGGAGAGGCCGACCTCTATCCACGCCTATCCCCGACCTGCGAGTGGGATACAGGCGCAGGCCATGCGGTCCTGTGCGCGGCCGGCGGCAAGGTCCTCGCCCTCGATGCCAGCCCACTTCTTTATGGCAAGCCTAACTTCTTTAATCCGGGATTTTTGGCCGCTGGTCCGCTCGATCCGATCGCGGCAACGCCGTTCATGGACTAGGGCTTAGTCCGAGCACCTCTTGGTTTGCTACGAGGTGCCTTAGAAAAGCTTATGCGGTATCATACGTCATCGGCGCTAATAGAACCGCCTATGACCACCGAAAGCGCGACCGTGTCTGAAAACGAGCACAAGACCCTGCTGTCCCCCGTGGCCCTGACCCACCTGCAAAGGTTGGAGGCAGAGAGCATCCACATCATGCGTGAGGTTGTGGCCGAGAGCGAAAATCCGGTGATGCTCTATTCGATTGGCAAGGACAGTGCGGTGATGTTGCATCTGGCCATCAAGGCCTTCTATCCGGCCCTGCCGCCCTTCCCACTCTTGCATGTCGATACGGGCTGGAAATTCCGCGAGATGATCGCCTTTCGCGACGATATCGTAGCCAAGCTGGGCCTGACCCTTTTGACCCACACCAACCCCGACGGCGTTGCTCAGGGCATTGGCCCCTTCACCCACGGTTCAGCGGTCCATACGGACGTCATGAAGACCCAAGGCCTGAAGCAGGCATTGGACCAGCACGGTTTTGACGTGGCCTTTGGCGGGGCGCGCCGGGACGAAGAAAAGTCTCGCGCTAAGGAGCGGATCT
The DNA here is from genome assembly GCA_040399645.1 of Caulobacteraceae bacterium. Taxonomy (GTDB): domain Bacteria; phylum Pseudomonadota; class Alphaproteobacteria; order Caulobacterales; family Caulobacteraceae; genus CAISGS01. Next base: position 103,158 of record JBBARR010000004.1, read on the forward strand.
TCTCGTTCCGCTCGGCCCAACATCGCTGGGACCCCAAACAGCAGCGGCCAGAGCTATGGCGCACCTATAATGCCCGCAAGCAAAAGGGCGAGAGCATCCGGGTCTTCCCCCTGTCCAACTGGACCGAGCTCGACATCTGGCAATATATCCATCTGGAGAACATCCCGCTGGTGCCGCTCTATTTCGCGGCCGAACGGCTTGTGGTCGAGCGTGACGGTACCTTGATCATGGTCGATGACGACCGCATGCCCATGCGCCCTGGCGAGGTGCCCGAGCTGAAGAGGGTGCGCTTCCGCACCCTAGGCTGCTATCCCCTGACCGGCGCGGTCGAGAGCACAGCCGCGACCTTGCCCGATATCATCCAAGAGATGTTGCTGACCACCACCTCCGAGCGTCAGGGGCGGGTCATTGACCATGACCAGGCCGCTTCCATGGAGAAGAAGAAACAGGAGGGCTACTTCTGATGGCCCACATCTCTGATCTCATCGGCACCGATATTGACGCCTATCTGTTGCAGCATCAGCACAAGAGCCTGTTGCGCTTCATCACCTGCGGCAGTGTCGATGACGGCAAGTCCACCCTGATCGGGCGGCTGCTCTATGACTCCAAAATGATCTTCGAAGATCAGATGGCGGCCTTGGAGGCGGACTCCAAGCGTGTCGGCACCCAAGGCGGCGAGATCGATTTCGCCCTCCTAGTCGATGGACTGGCCGCCGAGCGAGAGCAGGGCATCACCATTGATGTCGCCTATCGCTTCTTCTCGACCGACCGGCGCAAGTTCATCGTCGCCGACACTCCCGGCCACGAGCAATATACCCGCAATATGGTCACAGGGGCCTCGACGGCGGATCTGGCCGTGATCCTGGTCGATGCGCGCAAGGGCATCTTGACCCAGACCCGCCGCCACAGTTTCCTCGTCTCACTGATTGGCATCCGCAAGGTGGTTTTGGCGGTCAATAAGATGGATCTGGTCGGCTTTGATCAGGCGATCTTTGACCAGATCGTCAGCGACTACCGCGCCTTTGCCGCCCAAATCAGCCTGAACGACGTCACCGCCATCCCCATTTGCGGCCTGCGCGGCGACAATATCGCCTCTCGCAGCGACGCCACACCCTGGTTCGATGGTCCGGTGCTGATCGATCATTTGGAGACTGTGCCTCTGGATGAGGCCCGCCGCCAGCAGGGCGATCTTCGCCTGCCCGTCCAGTGGGTCAACCGGCCCAATCTCGATTTTAGAGGCTTTACCGGCCAGATTGCCAGCGGCCTTGTGCGCCCCGGCGACACGGTTCGCGTCCTACCCTCAGGCAAGCAGAGCAAGGTAGCGCGGATTGTCACCCATGACGGCGACCTTGATATGGCCGTGGCCGGACAGTCCATCACCCTGACGCTGGAAGACGAGATCGACTGCTCACGCGGCGACATTATCGCCTCGGGTAATCCGCCAGAAGTGGCAGATCAGTTCGAGACCACCCTGATCTGGATGGCCGAAGAGCCGATGCTACCAGGCCGCTCCTACTGGCTGAAAATTGGAGCGAAGCTGGTGGCCGCGACCGTCACCGAGCCGAAATATAAGATCAACGTCAATACCTTAGAACATCTGGCGGCCAAGTCGCTGACCCTCAACGAGATCGGCGTCTGCAATATCAGCCTCGACCAGCAGATCGCGTTTGATCCGTACAAAGACAATGTTGATACGGGCGGCTTTATCCTAATCGACCGGATGACCAATGCCACTATCGGCGCGGGCCTGATCAACTTTGCCCTGCGTCGCTCGCAGAACATCCATTGGCAAGCGCTGGACGTCAACAAGACCAGCCGCGCCGACCTTAAGGGCCAGCGTCCGGCCATCCTGTGGTTCACCGGCCTGTCGGGATCGGGCAAGTCGACCATCGCCAATCTGGTGGAAAAGCAGCTCTTCGCACTGGGCCGTCACACCACGGTTCTGGACGGTGATAATGTTCGTCACGGCCTGAACCGCGATCTGGGCTTTACAGATGCCGACCGGGTGGAAAATATCCGCCGCGTGGCCGAGGTATGCAAGCTTATGGTCGAGGCGGGGCTCATTACCCTCGTCTCGTTCATCTCGCCCTTCCGGTCCGAGCGGCAAATGGCGCGCGATCTGGTTGAGACCAGCGAGTTTATCGAGATCTTCGTCGATACGCCCCTGGCCGTGGCCGAAGAGCGCGACGTCAAAGGGCTCTATAAAAAGGCCCGCAGCGGGGCCTTGAAGAACTTCACCGGGATCGACAGCCCCTATGAAGCGCCGGTCACCCCCGAAATTCACATCGACACCACCAAGATCAGCCCCGAACAGGCCGCCGACCTGATTGTCGAGCGCCTACGCGACCGCGGCCTGATCAAGGGCGGGTGGCACGGGCCAGAGATCTAGCAGGGGCCCCTTTAGCGATAGCTGGCGCCGAGATTGAAGCTGGACATCAAGCGCGACAGGCCGGCCGCCTCTTGCGCCAAGGCATGGCTGGCGGCTGTGGTCTGTTCAACCTTAGCCGCATTCTGCTGTGTCACCTGATCCATCTGGTTGACGGCAGAATTGATCTCGTGAAGGCCCACGGCATGATCCTTGGCCGATGAGGCGATGGCGGTGACCACCCCATTGACCCCGGCCACCATCTCCATGATCCGCTGCAGCGCCAAACCGGTCTGGCCGACCAGATCAACGCCTTGGTTAACCTAACGCGAACTGGCCAAGATCAGGGCCTTGATTTCTTTCGCCGCTTCGGCAGACCGCTGGGCCAAGGCCCGCACTTCAGAGGCCACTACTGCAAAGCCGCGGCCCGCATCCCCCGCCCGCGCTGCTTCGACGCCGGCATTGAGGGCCAACAGGTTGGTTTGGAGGGCGATCTCGTCAATAACGCCGATGATCTGGCTGATTTGATTGGCCGACTTGGAAATTTCGCTCATCGCCTCGACGGCGCGGCTGACAATCAAGCCGCCCTCTTGGGCTTCCTTGGTGGCCTTAGTCACCAATTGGCTGGCTTCGGTCGAGCCATCGGCGGTGCGCCGGACGGTATTGGTGATCTCATTAAGGGCTGCAGCGGTCTCTTCCAGGCTTGCGGCCTGCTGATGGGTCTGCAAGATTTTCGAACTGAGCGAGAAATAGAGGGTGGGCAAACAAGTGCCATCCATTGATGATCGACATTGGTTAAAGGTCAACTTGGCCGTCGATGGCGTCACCGACATCGACGATCATGCCTTCAGTCAACATAGATATTCGTTCGGCCAAAGCCGGAGCGAGCGTTTTCAAACCGTCAAGAAGGCGATTACGTCTTCGGCTAAGAATTTAAGAAAGCTATTCACTGCGGGATCTGCGTCTTCGGTGTCCACCCGACGAAGAGACACTCCGTGTTCGTCGACTAGAAATGCAATCCGGTCCCCAAAGTCAACGCCTAAAGCTTGACGAACCGCTTTGGGAACCGTCGTCTGGCCTTTAGCGGTGACTATCGCTCAAACACAACCAATCAGATGGTTTTACGTGCCAAATTTGGCACGTAAAGTAGATGGATAATGATCACCCGGAACAAGACCGTCTCTACCATGAGGACTCAATGATTTGCTTCAGATCAACGAAACGATCTTGAACAGCGCCGCTTTGGCAAAGTCCACAGGGATCACAGATAGCGAACATTACGCATAATGAGCTTTATGCCGCTTCAAAACCCTTGATAGCCCCTAATTCATCTCGAACCGCCATAGCGGCAATGGACAGGTCATGTTGATTTTGAAGATTCATCCAGAATTCTGGAGTGGTCGCGAAGACACGACCAAGCCGCAGCGCCGTGTCCGGTGTGATCGCCTGCTTTTCCCGGATCAAACGCTCTATGCGGGTGCGGTCCTTCAGACCCATAAGCTTCGCCAAAGCCCCAGCCGTTAGCTGGTATTCCGGCAGAAAGTCCTCGCGGAGATGTTCGCCAGGATGCGCAAGCGGTTCAGCGAAATCTGTATAATCACGCGTCGTCATGTTTTCCCTTACCCATAAGCATTCGATAGCCACTAAAATCAAATTAGTGATAATCCCCAAACCAGACCTCTTCGGGGCCAGCCAAACCCCATTTGAACGTAATCCGAAACTGATCGTTCACGCTGATCGACCATTCTGCGTCACGGCCACCCCCAAGTCGGTGAAGCCGATGGCCTGGCGGCACCTGCAGATCCTCGATCCTGATCGCCGCATCAATGCGCTGAAGACGGCGACGGGTCACGTTTACAAGATCAGCAGGAAATCCTTTTCCAGGATTGCGCCCTTCAAAAATTGATAGGGCTTGGGCACTATTCCAACTCTGAATTGTCAAATTACTCTTCCGGCCACCCCCAACTGTAGCGCATCGAGCTACGATTTCAAAGGTTTATTTCACAGAAAATTTGGTCGCAAAACGCCGGATAGGAACACCTTCTCCCGGGGTTTTCTTCCTTAGAATCCAGACCGCTCACGACCTTTAGATTGCCGAACAAGACACGGAGATGTCGACCATAAGAAGGTTGGAAGGCGATTGATCATAAGGTTCGTGCCCACTCCGATCCTAAATGCGATATCGGATTAGGGAAAAGCCCTGCATTTAGAATTAAAAACGAGACCCACAAACAAGGAACAGAAATATAATATATTGAATTTAATGTAAAATTTGAAGATTAACAAACCTCGAAAAGCGCTAAAATATTGGATTTAAGAAAGTTCGCCACAAGAACTTGGTGCCCCCGGTCAGACTCGAACTGACACACCTTTCAGTACTCGATTTTGAGTCGAGCGCGTCTACCATTCCACCACGGGGGCGACCGAGGAGGCTAGCCTTGCAGCTTGCGCGGTCCTTCTAGCAACGCCCACCGGCCTGAACAAGTCCCTTGGTCAGGGATTATGGCCCGAACAGATCAACCCGGCTCGACCGTCTGTTCAATGGCACCAAACAGACTATGGCGTTTGGCATCTCGCATCTCGATACGGACGACATCGCCATATTTCAAAAATGGCGTCGTGGCCTGTCCATCGGCCAAGGTCTCGACCGTTCGTACCTCAGCAAGGCAGGCATAGCCGACGCCGCCAGCCTTGAGGGTCTTTGCCGGACCGCCCGACGGGTCACGGTTTGATACGGTCCCAGAGCCAATGATGGTTCCGGCCCCCAAGGCACGGGTCTTCGCCGCGTGGGCGATCAGGGTGCCAAAATCAAAGGTCATGTCGACACCGGCATCGGGCTCCCCCAAAGGCTGACTATTGACCGCCACCTCAAGCGCCCCGTGAAGCTTGCCCTCTGACCAAGCTCTACCCAGCCCATCGGGCGTCACCGCGACCGGCGAAAAGGCACTGGCGGGCTTAGAGTGGAAAAAGCCAAAGCCCTTGGCCAGTTCTGCCGGCATCAGATTACGCAGGCTGACATCATTGGCCAAAATGACCAGGCGCACCGCCGCGAGGGCCTCATCCCGGCCAGATCCCATCGGCACATCACCGGTAATGACCGCGATCCCGCCTTCAAGGTCACAGCCATAGGCCTCGTCCGCCAAGGTGATCGGATCGCGCGGACCGAGAAAGCCGTCGGACCCGCCTTGATGCATCAACGGGTCAGTCCAAAAGCTAGCGGGCAGGTCTGCACCCGCGGCCTGACGCAGCAAGGCCACATGGTTCACATAGGCCGAGCCATCAGCCCACTGAAAGGCGCGCGGCAAGGGGCTGGCGGCCTCATGTTCATGGAAGCGTTCGCGGGGCAGGCCGCCGGTCTCCAGACTGTGGGCCAGCGCCCGCAACATCGGCTCACAGCGGTCCCAATTGTCGAGGGCGGCCTGCAGGGTTGGCGCAACCTCATCGGCCAAGACATACCAGGCCAAGTCATTGGACACGACAACCAGACGACCATCTCGGCCAGTGGTAGAACCGGATTTGAGCGATGCGAGCTTCATGGCATGTCTTCCCTATGGGGCCTCATGGGCGCGGCTTTGGTGGTTTCACGAATGTGGACACGATTTTTTCCGTTCCACCAGAGGCTTTAAAGCCCCACCCTGCGGCGCGGGGGCACAAGACAGGGACGCCGGAGTCTGGTAGCGGGGGGATTTAAGTATCGGAGCCTCCATGCTGCACCGCCTCTATTTTCGGGTCCTATCCCTTGCTGGCCATAGGTTGGCGGGTCTTTGGCTGGCCATTGTCGCCTTTGCCGAGAGCTCGTTCTTTCCCATTCCGCCCGATGTGATGCTGGCGCCGATGGTCATGGCGCGGCCGCAAAAGGCCTATCACTATGCCGCGATCTGCACGGTCGCATCGGTGGCTGGAGGCATTTTGGGCTACGCGATCGGCTTCTATCTAGAGCCTGTCGGCCATTGGGTCTTGGCCCTGACCGGCCATACGGGCGGGGTGGCGCAGTTTCAGGAATGGTTTGCCAAATGGGGCATTTGGGTGATCCTGATCAAGGGATTGACCCCCATCCCCTATAAGCTGGTGACCATCGCCTCTGGCCTTGCTGCCTTCAGCTTCCCCATGTTCATCATCGCCTCGGTGATCACACGCAGCGCAAGGTTCTTTCTGGTCGCGGGCCTGATCAAACATTTTGGACCCCAGATGCAAGAGGTCATCGAGCGCCGGATGATGCTGATCACGAGCATCATTCTGATCGTCCTTGTCGGCGGATTTATTGCGGTAAAGCTGCTGGGCTAGGCGAGGGTTAGCCCACCTACCCCTTGGGCTCACAGAGCGGATGGACTAGATTGGTATCTATGCGAAACCTGTTGCGTCCCCTTGCCCTTTGGCAGCCCCTCATCGTAGCCCTCGCCTCTGCGGCATTGCTAGCCGTTGCCCATGGGTTTGAGACCTTTGGGGGTCTGCCCCCCTGCACCCTCTGTTTGAAACAGCGCCAGGTCTATTGGGTGGCACTGGGTCTGGGCCTGATGGGCTTTGCCCTTAGCCGTCTGAACAGGTCCGATCGGATCCGGCGGGGGGTGGCGGTCGGATTAATGGTGGTCTTTGCCTACGGGGCCTATCTGGCGGCCTATCATGCCGGGGCCGAGTGGAAATGGTGGCCTGGGCCGACCACCTGTTCTGGGGCTGGAACCGGCGTCAGCGCTCAAGCCATGGCCGATCTGCTCAATGGCGCAAAGATTGTGCCGCCACGCTGCGACCAAGCGGCCTGGGTTTGGCTGGGTCTATCCATGGCCGGTTGGAACTTTCTCGTCTATCTGGCTCTGGCGGCCTACAGCGCCGCCAGCGCCCTTCACAAGAAGGCTTAAGGCTATGAGCGACAAGCCCATCCCTCCGCGCCCTGGCCGTGGGGCCCGCGATGCGCGGCTCGGCGAAATCCTGCGCGTTGACCATGCCGGAGAGCTGGGCGCGGTCCATATCTATCGCGGCCAAAGGGCGGTCTTTGCCAAGGCCAAGGACAAGGATCGTATCAGCGGACAGCTCGCCGAGATGGAGGGGCATGAGGCCGAGCATCTGGCCGCCTTTGATCAACTCCTGACCCGTCATCAGGTCCGCCCGACCCTGATGGCCCCCCTCTGGCGCGTGGCCGGCTTCGCACTTGGGGCCACAACCGCCCTGCTAGGTGAGAAGGCCGCCCACGCCTGCACTGCGGCGGTCGAAACGGTGATCGAGGAACATTACGCCGCCCAGATCGCTGAGATCGCCACCGACCGTCCCGAACTGGCCGCAGAACTAAGCCGCTTTCGCGACGAGGAACTGTCCCACCGCGATCAGGCCGTGGCCGAAGGCGCGCTGGAGGCTCCCGGCTATCCTCTGCTCGCCGGTCTGATCCGCGCAGGCTGCCGCGCCGCCATCAAGATCAGCGAGCGCATCTAGGCCTTTCCTTTGAGGCCATTTGAACCAAGAGTGCGCCTATGAGCTTGGCAGACTTCCTTCGCCCTTGCGGCCCCGTGGTCGACGCCGCCGCCGCCGAGCGGCTCTATGAGGTTCTGTCCAAGGCCGCCGAGCGCGACGGCTGGAGCGCGCGGCTCAAACAGGTCTGGCCATCGCTAGAGCCGATTGCCGGAGCCTCGCCCTATCTGGCCGGATTGATGAGACGCGCGCCGGGGCAGCTTCGCCATGCCCTTGAGGCCGAGGACCCGATCGGCGACATTCTGCGCCAGACGGCAGAGGTTGCCGATGAGACCGATCTGATCGCGGGGGCCAAGACCCTGCGCGCCCTTAAGGCCGATGCCCACCTGACCATCGCTCTGGCCGATCTGGGCGGGGTTTGGGACCTGAGCGCTGTGACCGGCAACATCACTGAGTTTGCTGATCTGGCCGTCCAGTCTGCCCTAGCCATGGCTGTTCGCGCCCAGGTGACCAAAGGCCGCTTGCTGGCAGCGCCGAACGGGGCTGCTGGGCCCATTCCGGGGCTGTTCTGCATTGCTATGGGCAAGCACGGGGCCTTTGAGCTGAACTATTCTAGCGATATCGACATCTCCATCTTTTACGATCCTGACCAGATGCTGATCGCGGAAGGCGGCGATGCTCAGGCCGTTGCTTTGGCGGTGACAAGGGCCTTGGCGCAGCTCCTGCAAGAGCGAACGGCGCAGGGCTATGTCTTTCGAGTCGATCTGCGCCTGCGGCCAGACCCCAGCTCAACCCCGCCTGCCGTTTCGGTGGCGGCAGCCTTGGACTATTACCAAACCGTCGGCCAGAACTGGGAGCGGGCGGCCTTTATCAAGGCCCGCGCCATGGCCGGGGATGTACCGCTCGGCCAAGGGTTTCTTGAAGAGCTCGGCGGCTTTATCTGGCGCAAGACCCTCGATTTTGCAGCCATTGCCGACATCCATTCGATCAAGCGCCAGATCCACATCCACAAGGTCGATGACCGGCTAACGGCCAAAGGGGCCAATCTCAAGCTGGGCCGGGGCGGCATTCGCGAGATTGAGTTCTACGTCCAGACCCAGCAACTGATCCTCGGCGGTCGCAATCTTACCCTGCGCTCGAACCGCACCTTGGATGCCCTCACCGCCCTGTGTGTCGCAGGCCAAGTAACCGCTGAGACGGCTGCAGAGCTGCACCGCGCCTATCTACATCTGCGCGGTTGGGAACATCGGATCCAGATGCTGCATGACGAACAGACCCACCGTCTACCCGAAAGCGATGGCGACCGGCGGCGCGTGGCGGCCCTGTCCGGCGCGCCGGACCTACGCCGCTTCGATGCTCAGGTCACGCGCTTGCTCAAGCAGGTGAACCAGCATTATGGCGCGCTATTTCCCGACGGCGAGGACCTGTCTTCCGCCTTTGGCAGTCTGGTCTTTACCGGGGTCGAGGATGATCCAGAGACCCTCGCCACTCTTGCTCGAATGGGATTTTCCAACCCGCCGCAGGTCGCCGCGACCATCCGCTCTTGGCATCACGGTCACATTAACGCCACCCGCACCGAGCGGGGCAGCGAGCTCTTTACCCAGCTTGCCCCGCGCCTGCTGGATGCGACCCATGCCACCGGCGCGCCCGATGCGGCCTTCTTACGGTTTGGCGATTTCTTTTCACGGCTGTCGTCGGGGGTTCAGCTTCAATCCCTGATGCTGGCCCAGCCTAAGTTGCTAAAGCTCTTGGTGCAGGTCATGGCCTTCGCCCCTCGGCTGGCGAGCACCTTGGCCCGGCGTCCAGCCGCGCTCGATGCCCTGCTCGATCACAGCTTTTTCGAACCCTTCGATGTCGATGCGGAGGCGCAGGCCTTTGCCAGCCTTATGGCCCGCACCGAAGGCTTTGAAGGGGCGATGGACGCGGCCCGGGTCATGCACCGTGAACAGGCCTTCCGCATTGGCCTTCAGGTCATGAGCGGGGCGGCCAGCGCCGAAGAGGCAGGCCGCGCCTTTGCCGGATTGGCCGACATGGTCATTCGCAGCCTTGCCCCTGTTGCTCTGGCAGAAACGGTGCGGATCGGCGGCGACTTTCCCGGTCAGGTCGCCGTCGTTGCGCTGGGCAAATGCGGCTCAGGCGAGATGACGGCGCGCTCGGACCTTGATTTGATGACCCTCTATCAGGCCGACGATCCAGCCTCCATATCGGACAAAAAAGGGTGGGGGGCTGAAACCTTCTATGCCCGCTTCACCCAAAGGCTGGTGGCGGCCCTTTCGGCCCCGACGGGCGAGGGCGGGCTCTATGAGGTGGATTTACAACTGCGCCCTTCTGGAACGGCCGGTCCGGTCGCCGTCAGCCGCGCGGCATTCGATGGCTACTATGCCGGACAGTCAGACGGCGAGGCCGAGACTTGGGAGATCCTGGCCCTGACCCGCGCGCGGGTGGTTTGGGCCAGCAGTCCTGAGTTTGCCGTGGCGGCCTGCGCCGCTATCAAGACCGCCCTTCGCCGCCCGCGCGATCCCAAGCAGGCCGTGCGCGACATGCTCGATATGCGCCGTCTGATGGAACGTGAACGCCCAGCCAAGGGCGAATGGGACCTCAAGCTGGCCAAGGGCGGTATGGTTGATATCGAGTTTATCGCGCAGCTGCTGCAGATCATCCATGCGCCCAATGGCGGGCCGTTAGAGGTCAATACGGCCAAGGCGCTGGCGACGGCAAAGGCTCAAGGCCTAGCCGGAGCCGATCAGATCGCAGCCCTAGAGGCGGGCTGGAAACTGCAACAGAACCTGACCCAACTGCTCAAGGTCGCCCTCGACGACGATGCGGACCCCCTGCTCGAGCCCGCCCCCTTCCGCGCCCTGCTAGCCAAGGCTGCAGGGGTGCGAAACTTCAAATCGGTCCCAGCCTATCTAGACCTTATCCGGCAGTCGGCGCGCGAAGCCTTCGAGCTGATTTCCCAATCGCTGCAGCGTTAACGCTGATTTTTAGGTACGCTCAGGGTCAAAGCGAAGGAATCTTCGAGCGCGCCCGTTTGATCCTATGAACGCTCAAGACGTTCCCCCAAACGGAGACTTCGAAATGAGAAAATTCCTCTATGCGGCTGGTTTCAGCCTTGTCCTGAGCGGCGTTGCCTATGGTCAACCGGCCATGCCCCCTCACGAGAGCCCCGGCCACGATCGGATGCCTATGGAAGGCGGCACCAGACCCCATATGCCCAAGCTGGACGTCAATGGTGACGGCAAGGTGAGCCTTGCTGAGTTTCAGCAGGTCCGCGCCGACCAGTTGATGCGGCTCGACGCCAATAAGGACGGCAAGATTACCGAAGCCGAGTTCATGGCTCGTCCCAGCATGATGGGTCACGACGGTCCGTCGCCATCCCACAGCGGCGAAGGCCGATGGGGTCGCAATGGTGATCGCCCTATGCGCCGCGAAATGATGGAAAAGATGCGCCGCGAGCATAAGGGTATGATGTTCGACATGCTTGATGCCAATGATGATGGTGCCATCACCCGCGCAGAAATTGATCACATGACGGCCAAGCAGTTTAAACGGCTCGACAAAAACCATGACGGATTCTTGACCGAAGAGGAATTGCCCCACTCTGGGATGGGGGGTGGTCGCCATGGCCATCACGGTCCACACTAGCCAGACCTAAAGGCTCGCACAGACGAGCTGGGGGGCTGTCTGTGCGAGCCACTCTACCGATGCAAAGAGGTACCCATTGACCAACCGCCCGCCCGATCCTGACGCCGACCTGGTCCTTCGGGTTGGACGCGGTGATCCAGCTGCGGTTCAGGCCCTGATGGCGCGAAAACTGCCCCGGATGCTAGCCTTAGCGCGGCGGATGTTGGGCGACGCGTCGGAGGCAGAGGATGTGGCGCAGGAGGTGATGGTGCGGGCTTGGCGTCAGGCCCCGACCTGGCAGCCGGGCACCGCGCAGTTTGATAGTTGGATGCACAGGGTGGCCTTGAACCTTTGCTACGATCGGCTCCGTCGCCAACGCGAACGACCGATGGCCGAGCCCCCTGACCAGATTGACCCCGGCCCGGCCCCTGATGCCGGACTGGTAGGGATGGAGATGAAAGATCAGGTCGAGGCGGCTATTGCCTCATTACCGGAGCGTCAGAGGGAGGCGATTGTGCTGTGTCACTATCAGGAGCTTGGCAATATTGAGGCGGCGGCGCTGATGCAGATCAGTGTCGAGGCGCTGGAAAGCCTGCTGTCTCGTGGCCGCCGCGCCCTGCGCCTGCGCCTCAATCTCCTAAATAATCGTCGCTTGGAGGGCCTGGCATGACCCCAGAACGGTTTGAACAGTTGGCTGAGGCCTATGGCTCTGATCTTCGGCGGTGGCCCCAGGTCGAACAGGCCAAGGCACAGCGGCTACGCCAAGAGCGTCCGATCTGGACGCGTGAATGCTTGGGCAGCGCAGCAGACCTCGACGACCTGCTCAGCCTCTATCGTGTTGAGGCCCCATCGATGGCCTTGGGTGAGCGTGTGATGGCGGTGGCCCCAAGACTGCAACGGTCCCTTTGGTCCGAGCTGCTCGGAGAATGGGACGGTTGGGGCATGGGCTTGGCGGCTGCAGGCGTTGCGGGCCTGATGGTCGGGATCGGCTCGGTCAGCCTGATGATGGCCGACCAATCGACCGATGTGACCGTCGCCAGCGCCCTTGATGGTCAATCGGTCTATTCGGAGGCCGTGGCCTTCGGTGCAGAGGAGAAACTATGAGCCCGCGCGCTTTGAAAATCGGTCTGGCCCTGTCGCTAGTCCTGAACATGTTCCTATTGATGGCAGTCGGCGGGGCCATCGCCATGCGTCACAAGCTGATGGACAATGGTCGCGGTGACCGAGCCAACTCGATCATGCGCCTGACCAAGGACATGCCGCCGGAAAGCCGCAACGCCATGCGCCAAGTCCTGCGCGAGGCGGTTGTGGCCACCATGCCGGACCTCAAGGCGGCCCATGATGCGCGGATCGCTGCTGCCGATAGCTTGGCCGCCGCCAAGCCCGACCGAGCCCTGATCGACAGCAATCTGCAAAAGGCTCGCGAAGCCGAGATGCGGGCGCGGACCGGGATGGAATCCGCAGCTGTGACCTATGCCTTAACGGTCAGCCCAGACGATCGGTCTCGCATCGCCGAGAGCTTTCGGCGGCCTGCGCCCAGCGCCATGCGTCGGGGCGGGAAAGGCCCAGATGACCGGGGTCCGCCGCTGCATGCCCCTTAACCGGGCCTAGCCGCGTAGGGTTGCGCCTACCTTTTGCACCGCTGCAATGATCTTGGCCGATAGGGCCTCGATCTCGACCTCGGTCAGGGTCTGGTCCTTAGGCTGGATCGTCACCTCGAGGGCCACAGACTTGCATCCGGTGGCAACGCCTTGGCCTTGATAGACATCGAAGACACGGGCATGGGCGATCAGCGCCTTGTCTGCACCCAGCACCGCCTTGATCAGGTCACCGGCAGCCTTTTCCCGTTCCACAATGAAGGCGTAGTCGCGGCTGAGCGGCATCAGGCTGGAGGCCTCATAGCCAGGCTTGGACTTGCCCTTGCGCTTGGGTTCTGGCACCGCATCGAGCCAGAGCTCAAAGCCATAGACCGGACCGTCAACATCGAGCGCCTTCAGAACGCTGGGGTGCAAGGCTCCGAACTCTGCGACCACGGCCTTAGGGCCGAGCTGGAGGCGCGCGGACCGGCCAGGGTGCCACCAGGGCGAGTTGCTGTCCTGCGCGGTCTGAAGCGAGGCTACGGGCGCTCCCAGCTCTTCCAGAAGGGCCATCAGGTCGCTCTTGACGGTAAAGACATCCTCCATGGCACCTTGGTCCCAACGCCGAGGCGCATGGGGCGCGATCAGGCCGGTGATGGCGGTTCGCTGATCCTTAGGACGGTCTCCGGCAAAGACCGGGCCGACCTCGAACAGGGCCACATCGGCAAAGCCGCGCTTGGCGTTGCGTCCTGCCGCCTCAATCAGGTTGGGCAGGATCGAGGGACGCATACAGTCCAGCTCCGAGGCAATCGGATTGGAAAGGACCACGGCCTCATCACCGCCGCCGAACAGGGCGGCGGTTTTGCGGGAGGTGAAGGACCAGGTGAGCGCCTCGCCATAGCCCAGAGCGGCCATGGCCCGGCGCCCCATACGGGCGCGATTTTGGCGCACAGTGAGGATGCCGCTCGCCGCGCTGGTCACCGGTGGAAGGGGTGTGGAGGGCAGGGCGCCATAGCCTGCAATACGGGCTACCTCTTCGACCAGATCGGCCTTGCCCTCGACATCGCGCCGCCAGCTCGGCGGGGTGACCTGAACTATGCCGCCCGTCCCCTCGATGGCAAAGCCAAGGTGGGAAAGGATCTGGCAGGTGCGCTCGCGCGTGACCGCCAGGCCCGACAGGCGCTGAACATAGTCCGGATCAAAATCGATGGCACCGGGCGCTGCGGGAGCGGCGCCGGCAACCAAGATGTCTGACGCCTCACCGCCGCAAAGCTCCAAGATCAGCTTGGTGGCCAGTTCAAGACCAGGCACGACAAAGCCTGTATCGACTGTACGGGCAAACCGGTACTGAGCATCGGAGGAGATGGCGCTAGCGCGGCCCGTCTGGGCGGTGATCAGGGGATCAAACCAAGCGCTCTCGATGAAGACGCTGGTGGTCGCCTGCGAGCAGCCCGTGCTCTGGCCGCCCATTACGCCGCCAAGCCCCAAGGGGCCATAAGCATCAGCAATGACGCACATGTCCGGGGTCAGGCTGTAGGTCTTGCTGTCCAGTGCCTCAAGGTTTTCGCCCTCGAGACCCATGCGGGCCTCGATGACGCTACCGGTCAGTTTGTCGACATCATAGACGTGCAGCGGGCGGGCGCGGTCATAGGACAGAAGGTTGGTGACATCGACCAGCGCATTGATCGAGCGCAGTCCCACCGACTTGAGCTTGGCCTGCAGCCACTCTGGCGAGGGTCCGTTCTTAACGCCCTTGATCACCCGACCCGCGAACAGGGGGCAGGCCTGCGGTGCGGTCAGGCTAATCTGGATCGGACAGGGGAAGCTGCCCGGCACGGCAGCGACGCTGAGGTCCTTCAAGCGACCAATGCCTGTGGCGGCCAGATCGCGGGCAATGCCCGCGACGCCCAGCCAGTCAGGACGATTGGGGGTGACTTCAAAATCAATCACGGCCTCAAGGCCCAGAGCCTCAGCCACCGGGGTTCCCACCGCCAGATCGCCGGACAATTCCATAATGCCGTCAGACTCTTCAGCTGTTTCCAACTCCGCAGCCGAACAGAGCATGCCGTTGGAGACCACACCCCGAACCAGCTTTTCGACCAAGGTTACGTCGAGGCCAGGCACGTAGGCGCCGATGGGGGCATAGATGGTGGTCAGACCGGCTCTGGCATTGGGCGCGCCGCAGACGATCTCCTTGCGGCCATCGACCGTGTCGACCTGACAGACGCGCAAACGGTCTGCATTAGGGTGCTGCTCGGCACTGACAATGCGCGCGACCGTAAAGGCCGATAGCTTCTGGGCTGGATTTTCGACATGCTCGACCTCAAGGCCTGCCATAGTCATGGCGTCGACAATCTCTTGCGCGCTTGCTGTGGTTTCCAGGTGCTGCTTGAGCCAGGACAGGGTGAATTTCATCGGTTTGTACTCAGAAAGAGAAACGTAAAAAAGCCGAGATCAGCTCAAACCACCCGCCGCACTGGGCGCCGCAAAGGGACTAAAGCCATAGTGGGCCAACCAGCGCACATCGCTGGCGAACATATCGCGCAGGTCCGGCACGCCATATTTCAACATGGCCAGACGATCGACGCCCATGCCAAAGGCAAAGCCCTGCCACTCATCAGGATCAAGACCGCAGTTCTTGATCACATTGGGATGGACCATGCCGCAGCCCAGAACCTCAAGCCAGCTTGAGCCCTGCCCCACCTTCAACTCACCGCCCTCGCGGTCGCACTGAACATCCAACTCAGCAGAGGGCTCAGTGAAGGGGAAGTGGTGGGGCCGAAACCGGGTGACGACATCACTGGTCTCGAAGAACCGGCCAACAAAGGTCTCCAAGGTCCATTTCAGGTGGCCCATATGGATGTTGCGATCAATCACCAGACCCTCGACCTGATGGAACATCGGCGTGTGGGTCTGGTCTGAATCTTTGCGATAGGTCCGGCCCGGCGCGATGATGCGGATCGGTGGCGCCTGCGAGACCATGGTGCGGATCTGAACCGGGCTCGTATGGGTGCGCAGTAACATCCGTTCTCCCACCGGGTTGGGCGAGAAGAAGAAGGTGTCGTGGGTCTCGCGCGCCGGGTGCTTGGGCGGAAAGTTCAGGGCCGTGAAATTGTGGAAATCATCTTCAATGTCGGGGCCATCGGCGACGGCAAAGCCCATCTCGGCAAAAATGGCGGTCATCTCGTCCATCACCTGCATGGTCGGATGTACGCTGCCCCGGCGGCGCGGCGGCGCAGGCAAGGTCAGATCAAGACGCTCAGCGGTCAATTGCGCATCAAGGGCAGCCGCTTCCAGCGCGGTCTTGCGCTCGGTCAGCGCGGCCTGAACCCGATCGCGCAGGCCATTGATCAGCGGCCCCAGCTCGCGGCGCTCGTCCGGGCCCATAGACCCCAAACCCTTCAGTAGAGCCGAGATCGAACCTGACTTGCCCAAAACATTGACGCGCACAGCGTCCAACCCCGCCAGATCGGCAGAGGCCTGTACTGCCGAGACGATCTCGGCTTCAAGGGTCGCGAGGTCAGTCATGAGAAGGGCCTTATGCGGGTAGAGAGGAGTGCGGATAGCGAGGACTACGGGTAGGATAAAACGCCAAACGGCGCGGGGCTATAAGCGCCCGCGCCGTCTAGGTCTATGGGAAGAACCGAAGCTCAACAAGCCTTAGGCCAGGGCTGCACGAACCTTGTCAGCGATGGCCTTAAACGCGGCAGGGTCGGCTGCGGCGACGTCGGACAGAACCTTACGGTCCATCTCGATACCCGCCAGGTCGAGACCATGCACGAATTGCGAGTAGGTGAAGCCTTCCAGACGGGCTGCAGCGTTGATTCGCTGAATCCACAGGGCCCGGAACGAGCGCTTCTTGTTGCGACGGTCGCGATAGGCATATTGCCCAGCGCGGTCGACGGCGGCCTTAGCCGTCTTGATGGTATTCTTGCGGCGGCCAGAGAAACCTTTAGCCTGCTCGAGAACTTTTTTGTGTCTAGCGTGGGAGACTACGCCCCGTTTAACGCGCGCCATATGAGATCACCTTGAATTAAAATTGCAGGAACAAGCGCCGGTCAGGCGTAGGGCATGAACAGCTTGATGATTTTGGTGTCGGCATCCGACATCACCTTCGTCCCGCGGTTTTGGCGGATGTACTTGGCATTGTGGCTGATCAAGCGGTGACGCTTGCCCGCAACGCCAGCCTTGATCCGGCCGGTCGCAGTGATCTTGAAGCGCTTTTTAACGCCAGATTTGGTCTTCAACTTCGGCATTTTGCTGCAGAGCCTTTAACAGCCCTGTCCTCTGATGGTGCACTAAGAGCCGCCATGGCATGCCTAATGGCCAGGCGACTTGTAAGAGCCGATGCTTGTAAGGGAAACGGGGCGAAGACGCAAGACCTTGGCGGGATTCAGCAATGCAACGGATCGACCGATCGGATACTAGCCCAGCCTTGGCAGAACCAGCGCGACCCGAAGGCCCGGACCACTGCCGTTCAGGATCCCTGGCCCCTCGTCCAGCTCCAGTCGTCCGCCATGGGCCTCGGCGACGGCGGCGACCAGAGACAGGCCAAGTCCTGCCCCAGGTTGGCTGCGGCTATTTTCCAGACGCACGAACCTTTGCACCACCCGAGGCCGGTCCAATTGCGGCACACCAGGCCCGGTGTCGGTCACTGAAAACTCCACCTCGCCCGAGGCCCGGCGCCGCACCCGTAAACGCACTGCCCCACCCTGCGGCGTATATTTCACCGCATTGTCAAGGATGTTGGCCAAGGCTTGAGCGATAAACTCGCGATTGCCCCGTACGGCCAAGGTGGGCGTTGCCTCCAGCTTGAACTCGATGGCCTTGTCTTCGCAGAGGGGCTCGTAAAGCTCTGCCACACCTGCGGCCAGGTCACCCGGATCAAACCTGACCTGATCGGGGGCCTCGACGGCCGACTGCAGACGGGCGATGGCCAGAACCGCGTTGAAGGTGGAAAGCACCCCCTCCGCGTCCTCCAGCGCTTGCACCAGGGCGGTCTGAGCATTGCCCTTGCCCGCCTCTGCCTCAATCAGGGCCAATTCCAGCCGCGCGCGAAGGCGGCTCAAGGGCGAGCGTAGATCGTGGGCAATGGAGTCGCCCACATGGCGCAAGCCGCCCATGGATCGCTCCAGACGATCGAGCATATCGTTCAGGCCCGAAGCCAGTTCATCAAACTCATCATTGACGCCGCGCAGCTTGGCGCGAGCCGCAATATCACCGCCTCGAACCGCGATCACCACGCGATTGAGACCTGCCATGGTCTCATTGACATTGCGGCTAATCAGTATCCCACCCGCCAGACCCAGCAGGATGACCAAAGTGCCCGCGCCCCAGATGGCGCGTAAGATCCGGAGTACAAAGGATTCGGCCCCACTGACGTCTGCGCCAACAAAAAGGGTTTCGCCGCCGACGAGCTGGACCTGCTGGCCTCTGGCCGAATGACGGGTTTCTGCACCGTCCGGATCAGTGTCCGTGACCTTGAAATTGACGCCTGATGGCGTGCCTGTGAACCCCTTAACCGGCGAGGCCTCGAGGGTTCCGGTAATCTTTTGGCCGGTCTTGTCCCGCAACAGATAGAGAAAGGGGCGATCCCCCGCCGTGCGCTCGACCATGGACCGGTTCAGCGCCTTGATTCCGCCTTGGCGATAGACGCCGGTCAGGGACTGGATTTCTTGAGTGATGGCCTGATCTGCGCGGCTGGTCACTTCCCCCGCGGTCGCGGCATAGATATAGCCCAAAAAGATGCTGGCCGATGCCGCGAAGACTGTCAGAAACAGCAGGGTCAACCGAAAGGGCGTGGTTCGAAAGACCCGTGGCAGGGCAATCGCCACGACCCTTAGGCCTCCAGCCGATAGCCTGCGCCGCGTACAGTTTGCAGCATGGGATGGTCAAAGCCCTTATCGATCTTGCCGCGCAGCCGCGAAATATGGACATCAATAACATTCGTCTGAGGGTCGAAATGATATTCCCAGACCTTCTCGAGCAGCATGGCGCGGGTCACTGACTGGCCTGCATGGCGCATCAGATATTCCAGCAGTTGGAACTCGCGCGGCTGAAGATCGATCTCCTTGCCCTGCCGGTGAACCATGCGGCCGATCAGGTCCATCTCCAGATCGCCGACCTTAATCATGGTCTGGACAGAGCCAGTTTCACGCCGCCGGGCCAGAGCCTCAACCCGCGCTGAAAGTTCAGCAAAGGCATAGGGCTTGACCAGGTAGTCATCACCGCCCGCCTTGAGGCCCGCCACCCGATCATCAATCTCGCCCAGGGCCGACAGGAACAGGACCGGCGTTTGGTCCCCCTCGCGGCGCAGGGTCTCGACCAGGGTGAGGCCGTCCATATTGGGCATCATGCGGTCAACGACGAGGACGTGAAACCCGCCCGCCTGAGCCGCCGCAAGACCAAGGACCCCATCGGCAGCATGAACCGTTTCTATTCCCGCTTCAGACAGGCCCCGAGCCATTGCCCCAGCAGCTTCAACATCATCTTCGACGATCAGAATACGCATGTACCCCCCCGGTAGGATCGACAGGCTGGTCAGAGTTTCGCCTGACCAGCCCAAGGATCACTTGGCCATCTTGATCAGGACGAACAGGGTCCGACCGTCGCGATAGACCAGCAGCAGAACGTTTTCACGACCCGATGCCTTGGCTCCATCGACAGCAGCGACGACATCCTGCGGCGTCGAGACGGCCTTGTCGGCCACCCGCACCAGAACATCGCCAATCTTCAAGCCCTTGATGCCTGCGTCAGAGGTCGCCGTGACGCCTTCGACCAAGACGCCTTGGACCGTTTCTGGAACCCGGAAGCGTGCGCGCGCGGCGTCATCCAAGGTGGCGAGCGACAGACCCAGCACCGCTGGACGCTTGGTCTTGGGCGCGTCGGGGGAAGATTCGGTTTCAGCGCTGGGGGTCTTGCCGTTCAACTGCGCTTCGGACGGGCGAATACCGGCCTTGACCTCAATCGTCTTGGGCTTACCCTCACGCAGAATGTTCAGGGTCATGGAGTTGCCGGCCAAGGTCTTGGCCACTTCGCGGGTCATTTCTGACGAGGAGGTCACGGACTTGCCATTGACGCTCAAGACCACGTCTCCGGGCTGGACACCAGCCTTTTCGGCGGGGCCACCGGGAACCACCTCGGCAACAATGGCACCCTTGCGGACATTTATGCCCTGAGCCGCAGCCATTTCAGCATCGAAGTTCTGGATCACCGCGCCCATATAGCCGCGTGACACCTTACCGCTCTTGATCAGTTGCTTGGTGACCGTATCGGCAATGTCGGCGGGGATCGCAAAACCGATACCGACCGAGCCGCCCGAGGGCGAGAAGATCGCCGTATTGACGCCAATGACGCGGCCATAGATATCAAAGGTCGGACCACCGGAATTGCCGCGATTGATCGGCGCATCGAGCTGGATGTAATCGACAAAGGTCTCGCCCAACTCACGTCCAAAGGCAGACACGATGCCCGAGGTGGCCGTGCCACCCAGACCAAAGGGATTGCCAACGGCGATGACCCAGTCACCGACGCGGGGCTTGGCGGATTTCTCGAAGCTGACAAAGGCAAAATCCTTGCCCTCGACCTTAAGGACGGCCAGATCGGTGGCCTCGTCGCGGCCGACAATGGTGGCCTTGAGCTCGCGCTCATCCTTGAGCACAACCTTGATCTCAGCGGCATTTTCGACGACGTGATTGTTGGTCACGATGTAGCCGTCAGCCGAAATGAAGAATCCTGAACCGGCCGATTGGGTTGGACGCCCACCGGGAACCTGCTGAGACCCATTTTCGGGACCTTGATCCTCTTCACCCTGCTGAGGAGCGCCGGGCACCGAGAAGGGGAAGCCTTCAGCACCCGGAGGTGTTGGGATCATGCGAAGGCCAGGACGGCCCTTGGCTTGCGGTTCGACCTTAGAGGTCACGTTGATGGACACCACCGCCGGAGCCACCTTGTCGAAAATATCAGCAAAGGACAGGGGCGCGCCGGGAGGCGGCGCAAAGACGGGCAGGCCTGAGGCCTTATAGAGTTTGACTTCGCGGGACTGAGCGGCGGCGGGCGGCAAGGCCAGACCAGTTCCAACCATGGCTGCCAAGGTCAGGCCAACCCCGGCCACGGCACCCAAAATATATCCGCGTTTCTTATCAACCATGTTCAATCTTCCTCGTTCTCGACTCCAAGGCTTGAATCGAGCCCTTCACTCTTAAGCTTAAGAGCGAATGCCCCTTCACGCCAATGTTCTCAACCTATCTTTGTGTCATCCATCGGGAGATGCTTGTGGCGCAACTGTGGTCCAACCGTGTCATTCGCCTTCCACCGCCCGCAATTTGGTCAGAAGGGCCTGTTCTTCCAGCGTCAAGGCCGTCTCTTGGCCCTGAACCAGCGACGATCGCTTGAGTCCAAAAAAGGCGAACAAACCCAAAAAGACGATGGCAAAGGGCGTGACCCAAAGGGCGGCATTGGTCAGGCTACAGGCAGGCTTGAGCATGACATATTCGCCATAGCGCTGAACCAGATAGGTCCGAACCTCAGAGTCCGAACGCCCTGCCGCCACCTTTTCGCGCACGATCTTACGAAGGTCTGCGGCCAGATCGGCCTGCGAATCATCGATCGACTCATTTTGGCAGACCATGCAGCGGATCTGCGGAAACAGAGCCTTGGCCCGCGCTTCAAGCGCGGGATTGGCAAGACGTTCCGACGGATCAGCCGCCGCGCCCATGCTGAGCACCGCGACCAAAAGCCATCCTAAAAGGCCAAGGCGCTTCATTGGGCAGGCACCGGACGCCCGCTCCCCTCAACAGCGCGGCGCGGGGCGGCAAAGCGAAGGCGGCGATCAGAAAGGGATACGGCTCCGCCCAAGGCCATCAAGAGCGGACCCAAGAAAATCAGGCGCGCGAGGGGGTTCCAATAGGCCCTGACCAACCAGGCCGGTTGGCCTTCGCTACCCGCACGGCGCTCGCCCATCACCAGATAGACATCGTCCAAACCTTCAAGGCAAAGCGCAACCTCAGATGTGGTCTGGCTATTGGCCGGATAGAAGCGGCGTTCGGGCTTGGCCTCGCAGACGGGCTTGGCGTTCTTGGTCACGGTGACCAAGCCGCGCTCGGCAATATAGTTAGGGCCATTGGCGGCAACGACATCACTAAGTCGAACCTGATAGGCCCCGACGGTGATCGACTGGTTGATACTCAGGGCCTGAGCCGCCTCGATCTTCCAAGCGGTCTCAAAGCAGGCCCCAAGCGCAAAGACACCTAAGCCCGCGTGGGCCAGGCTCATGCCCCATGCCCCGCGCGGAAGCCCGCCAAGGCGGCGGCGCACCTCAGCTGAGCTGGCCCGGCCAAGATGGATACGCTCGGCAATCTCGACAAAAACGCCAACAATCAGCCAGACGCCAAGGCCCATCCCGACGGCTGCCGCAACATGGGTGGGCTTTTGCACCCAAACAACCAAGAGGGCGATCGCCACCGCGACGCCCGCCGCAGCCCAAAGACGCTGCAAAGCCCCCAAGCCATCGCCGCGCTTCCAACTAAGCAAGGGTCCGACCGGCAAGACCAGAAAAGCCAGGCTCATCAGAGGCGCGAAGGTCAGGTTGAAATAGGGCGTGCCCACCGAAAGGCTCTGACCGGTCAAGGCCTCCTTGATCAGGGGATAGAGGGTGCCCAGAAGGACGGTCACCGTCGCGGCCGACAGGACTAGATTATTGATCACCAGAGCGCCTTCACGGCTGATCGGGGCAAAGAGCCCTCCTGGGGCTAGCTTAGGGGCTCGCCACGCAAAGAGGCCAAAGCCTGCTCCGGCGGCGAGGCCAAGGATGGTCAGCAGAAGGATGCCGCGCTTGGGATCGACCGCAAAGGCATGGACCGAGGTCAGCACACCCGAGCGGACCAGAAAGGCGCCCAGCATCGAAAAGGTAAAGGCTCCCAGCGCCAAAAAAACGGTCCAACCGGACAGCGCACCGCGCTTTTCGGTCACCACGGCGGAATGGAGCAAGGCCGTTCCGATCAGCCAAGGCATAAAACTCGCATTTTCGACCGGGTCCCAGAACCACCAACCGCCCCACCCAAGCTCATAATAGGCCCAAAAGGCCCCCAAGGTGATGCCGACGGTCAGGAGGCTCCAGGCCGCTAAGCTCCAAGGCCGAACCCAACGGGCCCAGGCCGCATCGACGCGCCCCTCAACAAGGGCGGCAATGGCGAACGAAAAGACGATCGAAAAGCCGACATAACCGCCATAGAGGAATGGCGGATGGAAGGCTAAGGCGGGATCTTGCAGCAAAGGATTGAGCGAGCGGCCCTCGACAGGGGGCTGAAGCAGTCGCACGAAAGGGTTGGAGGCAAAGACCGTATAGGCCAAGAACAGAACGCCAAGGCTACCTTGGCTAGCCACCACGACCGACTTCATGGCAGCCGGCAGCCCCCGAGCCATCAAGGCGACGATCGCTCCAAACCCGGTTAGGGCCAAACACCAGAGCAGCATCGAGCCCTCATGGCTGCCCCAAACCCCGGCGACCTTGTAGAGCAACGGCTTGGCCGAATGGGAGTTGGCCGCGACATTGGCCACCGAAAAGTCTGAGGTGACAAAGGCGTACATCAGCGCCGCAAAGGCGATCAACACCATCAGGAACGCAGCACCCGCAGCCCCCTCCCCGGCACCATAAAACACCGCTGAGCGCCGGATACGGCCGAACACAGACAGGCCAACCTGCGCCACTGATAGGATCAGCGACAAGATCAGACAAAAGGCCCCGATCTCAACAATCACCCTGTGATCCTCACCGTTGGCGCGGCCTGATCGGCATCGCCGCGCCATTGGCCGGACGCCTTCAGCGCCTTGGTCACTTCGCGCGGCATATATTTCTCATCATGTTTGGCCAGAACTTCGGTGGCGCGAAACTGACCGGAGGCTTCGAAAGCCCCCTTGGTCACGACCCCTTGCCCCTCGCGAAAGAGGTCCGGCAGGTCGCCTTGATAGATCACCTTCTCAGATGCGGCATGGTCCATGATCACGAACTCGACCGCACCATCGGGATGTTTGGTCACACTGCCCTTGGCCACCAAACCGCCCAGTTGAATAGTCTTGCCGGGGGCCAGATGCGCGGCCTGCGCCTGAGCCGGTGAATAGAAAAACGACACCCCATCGCCCATGGCAAAAAAGGCGAGAGCTGCCGCCAGACTGAGAATCGGTGCGGCCACTGCCACCACCAGCAGTCTGCGCCGGGCTTTCTTTGATCTTGGCATCCAACCCATGGATATCTTCACTCTCAATGGCTGCCCCGGCTTTTATCAGATAGGGCGGGATCAGGCTTGGCCCAAGGGGCTAGACAGATCCTTTTAGGATCAGTTCGACAAGGGCTTGGCACTGTCTTCGATGGTTTTCAACAGGTCCGGCCGATTCTTATAAAGACGCCGCGCCTCGGCCAGCGCCTTGGCCTGAGCGTCAGCCTCACCCAGCACGCCATAGGACCGAACCAGCCGCGCCCAGCCTGCCGGATCGTCGGGAGAGGTCTTGAGGCGGGCCGCAAGGCTATTGACCATACTGCGAATGAAGGCGGCCTGATCGGCTCCGCCGGTTGGGACCAGGGCTGCTGCGGGCTTGAGCAAGCCTCCATTTTTGGCGACTGTGGCAATTTCTGCGCTGAGGCTTCCAGCACGATCATCGCCTGCGGGCAAAGAGGCCAGAACAGTACGCCAGATCTGCAGGCCGCCAGCAAAATCGCCTCCGGCCATCATGGCCCGGCCAATATGATAGCGCGCCGACGGATCAGACGGATCGATAACAAGGGCCGACCTGAAGGCCTGCAAGGCATCAGGGCTCACATCGCCCTTGGCCTGAATGACCAAGGTCTCTCCCAAGACGGTCTTAAGATCGGCGCGTCCAGGGGCCAAACTGATCGCTGTTTCTAGATTGCGAATGGCGCTGGTCTCATCCCCCATCGCCGCCTGAACCCTGGCTAGGAACATGAGAGGCTGGGGATCAGTTTTACGCTCGGCCACCACCTGCTGCAGAACAGCGACCAGCTCAGGGGCCGCCAAGGTCGCGGGGTCGGCCTTGCGCCACTTTGCAAGGCGGCTAACAAAGGACTGGTCAGGCATACCCGGTGCCCCGATGGCCCCGTAGGCTGCAACCGCCATCAGTGGCAAGATCGCGGCGATGATAAAGACCAAGCGGCGAGCGAGCGGTGTAGCCCGGACAGGGGATGAGGCCTGCTCTGCTGCGCCCAGCAACCGCCGTGCAGCTTCCGTCTTGGCCGAGCGATGGTCCTCATCCGTGAGCAAACCACGATCGGCCAGATCATCCATCTCGCGCAACTGGCGGCGATAGACGTCAAGGCTGGGATCTTCTGCGCCCTCGGTTTGGGTCTCCAAACGCACGGCGCTGCTGACCACGAAAAAAGACGCGGCAGCGGACAGAAGGGCAGCGGTGATCCAAAATCCGATCATTTCAAACCCCTAGCCGATCTTAAGACCTTAGGCGACCCCAAAGGGCGGCGACATCACCGTCGCAGTAACGTTATGCTTCGCCGGCGCAAATGTTCAGCCGCCTCATTATCGTGGACGAGGGCTACATATTTGGCGATCAGATCGATCCGGCCACGCAGAGCATCTGGGTCTTGACTGAAGTCTGCAATCAACGCCAACACACCATTCGAGTAATATTTAAGGAACTCTTGGGTCTCGGTGATGACCCGCGATCGCAGGACGCCTACACCCGCGGCGCTGGCGATGGGCCGGATTTGGGCAATGAATGTCAATATGGCCTCTAGGCGCGCCACAGCCGACGGGTCTGGCGCATAAAACATATTGGGCGAGCGGTTCAAAGTCTTTTGATTTTGAGCGGCAGCCTCCACGGGTAAAGCTTTTGGTATCAGTATTTCGATCTGAAAAATCAGATTCTCGAACGCGACGGAGATATCACGCTTGATACGCGCGACGCGCCGACCCCAAGGGCCATTTTTGCTCAAAGCAATGCTTTCTTCAAATTCGGTAATCGTGCCAATAATTGTTTCGGCGGCGCTGGCGAGCGCAATACCTGCTGTAGCTCCCTGGTTAAGATCAACCTCATTGATCGACACAAGCGACGTCTCGCATTGAGTTAGAAGCAAATTACCAAACTCAATAAGGGGCGTTCCTTCTACGGATAGGTCTGACGGTCGATCTAGTGCCGCGGATATAATGCGCAAGATCTTCTGCGGCGCGTCCAAATTGATATGGATGAACTCAAACAGTCGCGCCGGACCATTTGCCGTAAGCTTGACCGCATCACGATAGGCTAGGCGCACCGACAACTCATCATCTGAGTTCATCCGGCCAACCCAAAGCGGCAATTCAATGAGGACGTCACGCAGAACTGAAGACATTTTCAGAAAGCCAATCATCTCTCGGACTGCATCCGGAGAAGATTTCCCGAGACATTCGATAACAGGCTTAAAAAGGGGATCGTTGTTCTGTAAGCCAGCCAAGGCCGCATCACAGGCCTGATTGAATATATAGGGCAAGACCTCCTCAGACTCCGAACGCAAGGCCATCGCCCGTGCATGCGTCATTAACTTGGGCGCAGAGTCCGCCAGAGCATTCCACAGCAATGTCGGAAGCGCAAAGGGGAAACGGCTTCGAGTCTTGCCGGGTTGGTTTTTGTCACAGAGGCTCGCTATGGGACTGAAGACAATGGAACGCATCTTGCGGTCCTTCATCTCCATCATGACGATATCACGCACATCGGCCATGGTGTGCTCACCCATTTGGGCGGACAATACGCTAGTCAGTTTCCCAAGGCCCGCATCCCGGACCGTTTGGACAATCGACCGTACGGTCTTTCCCTGACTTCCTGTTAGGCCCGGCATCCAATTTTCCTACGTCGAGGACGCGAGATCCTCAGCAAGTCAACACCACTACGGGCACCTTTAATGCGGTGTTTATTAATTTCAAGACAATATCGTTAATTATAAAAATATCGAGTTCTTATTTTGAGGCCGGAAGCACGAGGACGACGCCCAAGCCGTTCAGGTCCGACGAAAATAGCGTCATGGTTCCGCCGTAAGCACGCGACAGTTCATCAACAATCGATAGCCCAAGCCCAGACCCGGGCGAGGTTTCGTCGAGCCTAACACCGCGTTTTAGCATCTCATTTTGTTGGCTTAGAGGAAGACCCGCGCCATTATCTTCTATGGTAAAAATTAAGCGATCGGGGTCTTCTTTGCGGCAACTGACCCTCACAGATCCGTTACTCCATTTGCAGGCATTTTCGAGAAGATTACCAACCATCTCCATCAAATCTTGTCTTTCACCTAAAAAAGCAATTTCTGGCGGACACACCCAATCGATCTCAACTTTTTTGTATTTAAAAATACTTTCGAGAGTTCTCGATAATTCATCAACTACGGGTTCAATGAGTGTCCGCTCGCCGCTCCCCTGGGACCGAGCAGCGGCTCGCGCGCGGCGCAGATGGTGCTCGACATGCTCGCGCATCGTATTAGCCTGCCTTTGGACGAGGTCGGCCAAGGGTCCGGGAAACCGTTCGGTTTCGGCTTGGATCACTGACAGGGGGGTCTTTAAGGAATGGGCCAGGTTGCCAACATGGGTTCGTTGGCGCTCAACCACCTCTTGATTGTGAGCCAGAAGGCCATTGAGCTCATCGGCGACCGGCGACAGTTCGGTTGGGTAGTCCTTTGACAGGCGATCGGCCTTACCGTTGCGGACCTCGGCAATCTCTCGGCGCAATTCAAACAGGGGCCGAAGGCCTATGCGCACCTGCAGCACCACTGCCGCGATCAAACCGATGCCGAGGAGTAGAAGCGCCGAAAGGGTCACCGCCGCAAAGCGCCGCGCATCCCTATCGACTGGCGAGCGATCCTCTGCGGCTAGGAACACCACCGGCACGGTCCGTCCTGGCAAACGCGACAAAAGGCCTCCGATACGTAAGGCCTCTCCATCAGGGCCTCCTATATCGTCATAGATCACGCCGCCGGGGCTCTTCTGCAAGCGCGCCAAGAACCCATCGGGAACCTTTAACTCGGCATCAAACAGGCTCCGCGACCGGATCAAGGCGGTTAGGCGCCCGCCTGAGCTCGGCTCTGCAACCTGCCAATAGCGGCCCGAATAGGCGCGCAAGGATCGGACGTCCGTGATCGGCGGAGCGGCAACCCGGCCACCGGCCTCGATGCTGGATCCTGAATAGAGCCCCTGCACCACATCATTGAGTCCCTGATCAAAGCGGCTCAGGGACGCCTGCTGGAAGAGAGCCGTCAGAACCAGTCCCGTCACAACCAGAGCCGCCAAGCTCCAGACCGAAGCCAAAAGCACCATTCGGCGAACCAAAGAGGGGCGGCGAACCAAAGAGGGGCGGCGAACCAAAGAGGGGCGGCGCTGAGGGCTCAGGGTCACGGGCTCTAGGCCTCACCGGCGAGAGGAACGATGCGATAGCCCAGACCCCTCACTGTTTCGATCCGATCGGGTCCGATCTTCTTGCGCAGGCGGCCGATAAAGACCTCAATCGTGTTGGAGTCCCGGTCAAAATCTTGATCATAAAGATGCTCGACCAGTTCGGTACGGCTGATCACCCGAGCCTGATGCATCAAGACATAGTGCAGCAGACGGTATTCGAGCGAGGTCAGACGCAGGGGCTCTCCATCGACTGAGGCCCGCGCCGCCCTTGGATCGAGCCGAAGAGCCCCACTTTGCAAGGTCGCAGTCGCATGTCCCGCCGTGCGACGCAGCAAGGCCCGCAACCGCGCCAACAGTTCTTCGGTGTGAAAGGGCTTGGTCAGATAGTCATCAGCGCCGGCGTCAAACCCCGCCACCTTTTCGCTCCAGGCACTACGGGCGGTAAGGATCAGCACCGGTACGCTCATGCCCTCACGGCGCCAGCGCTCCAGCACCGACACCCCATCGATCTTGGGCAGGCCCAGATCAAGGATCACTGCATCATAGGGCTCATTGGCCCCCAAATAATGGGCCTCTTCCCCATCAGGGGCGTAGTCGACGACGTAGCCCGCATCGGCGAGGGCCAATTTGAGCTGACGCGACAGATCCTCGTCATCTTCGGCGAGTAAGATCCGCATGGTCTATTCTCCATCAGCCCGAAGGATGGCACCGGTTTCTGCATCGACAATATAGTCAATCCGTCGACCGTCCTCAGCCGCCCAGCGCACGCGATAGACCGCGCGGCTGCCAGATTGCTCCATCCCGGCATCGAGGGGACGGCCGGGCGTGCGGCGGCGGATCTGTTCCATGACGCGGCCAAGGGGAATGGCGCGGCCAGACTGCACCGCCTCACGCGCCTCACCCTGCTGTTGGCGCCAACCCGCACCCAGCGAGTCTGGGCCTGCGACAGCCATCACGACCCCCATCGCCACATCCGCCAGTCCGTGCGGACGGGCCAAGGCCGGGCGCGGTACCGCCGCCATGGCAGCGACTGCAAAAAGGACCAACAGAGGCGATGACATCCGGTTCATAGTGACCACCCTAGGCCATAATGGCTGAATAGGACCTGAATGGACTGCGTAGACTAGCTGCGGCGCTTAGCAGGCTGATAGGGCCGATCCTTGCGCCAAGCCTCGGCAAACCGTTCCAGTTCGGCATCCGGCTTTTCGGGCAAGGTCACAACCAGTTTGGCCAGCAGATCACCGCGATTTCCGCGGACATCAGACAGGCCCCGGCCCTTCAGACGCAACAAGGCCCCCGAATTAGCGCCGCGCGGCACGGTCAGGGTGACAGGACCATCGGGCGTCTGAGCCTGCACCTTGGCGCCGAGAACCGCGTCAGGAATGCTGACGGGCAGGTCCATAACCAGACTATCGCCCTCGCGGCGAAAGAGGGGATGGGGCCGGATGGTGAGTTCGATCAGGGCATCGCCTGGACCCCCGCGACCGGCCGTGCCTTGACCCCGCAACCGGATGGTCTGGCCGTCTACGGCCCCCACAGGGATGGAGGCTTCGATGGTCTTGCCGTCGCCAAAGGCAATGCGCTTCTTGCCGCCGAAAATGGCGTCTTCCAGATCGATGTCGAGCTTGGCGCGCACATCCGCGCCCTTAGCGGCAAAGGGTCCGCCATTGCCGAAACCACCGCCACCGCGGCCACCGCGCGATCCAAACATGTCGCCAAAAATGTCGTTTAGATCGACCCCGTCAAACTGAGCCCCACCAAAGCCGCCGCCCGCCTGGCCTCGCGCGCCCGGTCCGCCGCCGCCGCCATAGCCCCGCATCGACTCGCGGCCATCGGCATCGATCTGACCGGCATCAAACTTCTTGCGCTTGACCTCGTCGCCGATGATGTCAAAGGCGGCGGAGACACGCTTGAACCGCTCTTCCGAAGCCTTATTGCCGGGATTTTGGTCAGGGTGATGCTGTTTGGCGAGCTTGTGAAAGGCACGCCTTATCTCGCTCGTCGTGGCTGAGCGCGACACACCAAGTTCCAGATAGGGATCCTGCGCCAAGGGGAAGGCCTCGATTCAACAAAACTGCTCGCTTCAGTTAAGCCATTCGCCGCCATGCGCAAGTGATTAGTGGTAAATTTACAACAGGCCGGCCGGCGTCGGAACATTCCATCTATAGCTGTCTGAGCCCTGCGACACACAAATTTGGATCATGGACCGCTCACTGGTCGAAAAATCCGCCGTCTGATCGGTCGCCCTATAGAACCATTGGGTCTGATTGACCTCCAATTTAGGGTCTGTCTCACCCCTCATAGATGTCGTCACCGCGATCAATCAGAAAATCGGGGGCAGGAAAATCGAGGGCGACTTCAGTCCGCGGCAAGGACCGTTCGCTGATCGTCTTGCCTTGGATGCTCACACCTGCCTTGTGTACGCTTTCTGGGTCGCCTGTGATCAAGGGATGCCAGTCGGGCAGGCCCTTATCTTCGCTGAGGCGTCGATAGGCGCAACTGAAGGGCATCCAGGCCAACTCTTCGATATTGTTCGGGGTCAGCTTGACGCAGTCTGGAACCGACTTGTGGCGCTGTTCATAGTCGCTGCATCGACAGGTCGCTGAGTCGAACAGCTTGCAGGCCACCCGCGTCGGAGTGACCTCGCCGGTCGTCTCTTCCTCAAACCGTACCAGACAGCAAAGACCGCAACCGTCACAGAGGCTTTCCCACTCCGCAACGGTCATTTGTTTAAGCGACTTGGTTTCCCAGAACGGTTTTTTGGCCATGGTCTCAGCGTCCTAACCCCTCACCTAACAAACACCAAGCCACTAAGGCCGTGTGCTCGGCAAAATGAAACAGGCAAAATCACCACGCGGCATTTGAGATTGGCTCCAGACCTTCTAAGAGACCCCGTCGGCGGCGTCTGGCGCGATGGCGGCTTTCGCCGTCGGTCCAGACCCGTTTACCGAACGCCCACTCGGACAACACCATAGACCCTCAAGCCTAGGACATTTTCCTCTGAACGCCCGCGCCCCCATTGTTGCTTTAAAAGATGTCAATCTGGCCGATGGATCGGTCATGCTGTTTGATGGGGTTGATCTGGCCCTAGAAAGCCGCGTGCGGGCCTGTCTGGTCGGCCGCAATGGGGCGGGCAAGTCAACCCTGCTGCGGATGCTGGCGGGCGAGATCTTGCCCGACGCTGGCGTGCGGGTCCTGACGCCCGGCACCAAGATGGTCATTGTCCCGCAAGAGCCGGTTGTGACCGGCGAGACCTTGCGCGACTATGCCACCCAAGGCGGCGCGCAGGACTATGAGGCGGACGCAGCCCTCGAAACCTTCGGCCTTGATCCAGAGCGCGGCACCAAGGGCCTGTCGGGCGGAGAGATCCGCCGCGCGGCTCTGGCCCGCGCCTTTGCCGAACAGCCCGACGTCCTGATGCTCGACGAGCCGACCAACCATATGGACATTTTTGCAATCCAGACACTGGAGGCAGAACTGGCCGCCAGCCGCAGCGCCGCCCTAATCGTCAGCCACGACCGCGCCTTTCTCGAGCGTGTCACACAGCGCTGCTTCTGGCTGGAAAACCGCAAGGTCCGCCGTCTCGACAAGGGCTTCACCGCCTTTGACGACTGGAGCGAAAAGGTCGCTGACCAGGAGGCCGACGAGGCCCGGCGTCTCGACAAGCAGATCGAGAAGGAAAATCACTGGATGCTGCGCGGCGTTACCGCCCGCCGGGCCCGCAATGAGGGGCGTCGCCGCAAGCTGGTAGCCCTGCGCGAGCTGCGCAAAGAAAATATGCGCGATCAGCGCGGTCCGATGATCATGGGCGTCGATTCCGGTTCTCAGTCGGGGCAGCGCGTGATCGAGGCCAAAGGCGTAACCAAACGCTGGGGCGAGCGGGTCATTTTCGAAAACTTCTCAACCCGCATCCAGCGCGGCGACCGGATCGCGGTTGCCGGTCCCAACGGCGCGGGTAAGACCACCTTGGTTAAGCTGCTGCTCGGTCAGATCGCCTGCGATGCAGGATCGGTCAAGCTCGGCTCTAACCTCGAGATCCTCTATGTCGATCAGGCCCGCGCGGGGCTGAAGGACACGGACACGCTCTGGGACGTGATGGCCCCGGACGGCGGCGACCAGATCATGGTGCGCGGCAATCCTCGCCATATCGCCGCCTATGCCAAGGACTTCCTGTTCCGCGACAGCCAATTGCGCCAGCCGGTTTCCAGCCTGTCGGGCGGCGAGCGTAACCGCCTCTTGCTGGCCAAGGCGCTGGCCACGCCGGCCAACCTCATGATCCTCGATGAGCCGACCAACGATCTAGATATGGATACGCTGGACCTCTTGGAAGACATGTTGTCGGACTATGACGGCACCTTGATCCTCGTCAGCCACGACCGCGACTTTATCGACCGTTTGGCCACATCAACCATCGCCCTCAATGGCAGCGGCAAGATCGTCGAGACGCCGGGAGGCTGGACCGACCTTCTGGGACAAAATCCGGGCTTCTTCGATAAGGTACGGATCAAGATTCCGGTCAAGTCCACCCCTGCCCCCGCCCCTGCACCCGCGGCCAAGAAGCCGGTCAAGCTGACCTATAGGGACCAGCGCCGCCTTGAAGAACTTGATGCCCTAATCGCCAAACTGCCCGGCGACATTGGCGCCTTGGAACAGAGGCTGGAAGATCCCGGCCTGTTCTCGCGTGACCCCAAGGGCTTTGACAAGATCATGGGCAATGCCGCCCATATGAGAAAGACCCTCGCCAGCGCCGAAGAGGAATGGCTGGCGCTAGAGGAAAAACGCGAGGGACTAGCCTAGGTCTTCGCGCTAGATTGAGGACCATGACCCAACGCCCTTCCGTTCAAACTGAGCCCCTGCCCGACGCGGTGGCGGCCAACTGGGTAGACCGCTGGGCCCCGGCGGCCTTGCAGCCTTGGCTGCAGCTCGGACGGTTTGATCGGCCTGCGGGCATCTGGCTTTTGCTACTGCCCGGCTGGCAGGCCATAGCCTTGGCCGGAGCCATGGCGGGCAAGGGTCCGGACCTGAAACTGATGGTGCTCTTTGCCCTCGGCTCAGCCCTGATGAGGGCGGCGGGCTGTGCTTATAATGACATTGTCGATCGTGACTTCGATGCCAAGGTGGCGCGAACGGCGGGTCGGCCCATTCCTTCGGGGCGGATTAGCGTCAAACAGGCCTGGGCCTTCACGCTGGGCTGCTGCCTTTTAAGCTTCCTGATCCTGATCAGCTTGCCGCCGGTGGCTATGGCCTTAGGGGTGGGGTCATTGGCACTGGTCGGGGCCTATCCCTTTATGAAGCGCATCACCTGGTGGCCTCAGGCGTGGCTCGGCCTGACCTTTAACTGGGGCGCTTTGCTCGGCTTTGCGGCGGCAACGGGCGGCCTTCAGGTCCCTGCCCTTTTGCTCTATGCCAGCGGCATCTTCTGGACCCTCGGCTATGACACCATCTATGCGGTGCAGGACCTTGAGGACGATGCCCTGGCCGGGGTCAAGTCATCGGCGCGGCGGCTGGGCAATGCTGCCCCCAAGGCCGTGATGGGCTTTTATCTGGTCGCCATCTCCCTTGCCCTTGCCAGTCTCTATACGGCACATCTGGGCCCCTTGAGCCTGCCGTTTCTGGCCCTGTTTGCCCTGCATCTGGTGCGCCAAGCCCGATCACTCAAGATCGATGATCCCATGGGCGCCCTTAGCCTCTTCCGCTCGAACCGCGATGCCGGTTTACTGCTCTGCGCGGCCCTAATCGCGGGGCTTTGGCACTTTGGCGCGGGCGGATAGAAGAGCCATTATGATCAACGATCCGCGCGCCTTCATACTCGACAATACAAGGCTGCAGCATCCGCCCCATGCGCCGGAGTTGATCCTCAATCTGGCCGATGAGATCACGCCGATCTGGCGGATGACCGAGGAGGCGCTGGGCGAACTGGGCCTGGCACCGCCATTCTGGGCCTTTGCCTGGGCAGGCGGACAGGCCCTTGCGCGTTATCTGCTCGACCATCCTCATGAGGCGGCGGGACGGACCTGTATCGATTTTGCCACTGGGTCAGGCATAGTGGCGATTGCCGCCATGAAGGCTGGGGCCCTTCACGCACTGGGCTGCGACATCGACCCCTTCTGCGCCGCTGCCGTCCAGGCCAATAGTCTGGCCAATGGCGTGAAGGTGGCCTTTACCGATGAAGATCTTCTAGATAGCCCTCCCCCCAAGGTCGATCTGATCTGTGCCGGGGATATCTGTTACGAAAAGCCTCTGGCCGAGCGGGTCTTGGCTTGGCTACAGGCCGCCCACAATCAAGGCACCCGCGTGCTGATCGGCGACCCTGGCCGCACCTATTTTCCCAAAGAAGGCCTGGTGCGGGTGGCCGACTATCAGGTCGCCACAACCCGTGAACTGGAAGACCAAGAGGTCAAACGCACGGGCGTCTGGACGTTCCCGGCGTAAGGGGCTCCCCAACACAGGCTCTAACCCCTTCCCACAGGAGCTACCCATGGAAACCCGCGACAGCAACGGCACAATCTTGGCCGATGGTGACAATGTCACCCTGATTAAGGATCTGAAGGTTAAGGGCACCTGCGTCACCCTCAAGCGCGGCACGCTGGTCAAGGCCATCCGCCTGACCGGCGACCCCGACGAGATCGAATGTCGTGTGGAAAAGGTCAAAGGCCTGGTCCTGCGCACCGAGTTCGTCAAAAAGGCTTGAAGCCCCGGCCCGCAACTGGCCCGCGACAAGTGGGATGAGATTGTGCAATGTCACGGTTCAAGACAGTTCAGAGGCGATTTCTATGCAACGGCGGTTTTCCTATTTTGTCGCAGGGGCGATGGTCCTGGGCATTCTGGTCGGGTTTTTGATCAACCAGAACATCGGTGATCCGGTTCAGCTTAAGGCCGTCGCCGGGGGCTTTAATGTCGTAACCGATATTTTTCTGCGCCTGATCAAGATGATCATCGCCCCCTTGGTGTTCTCTACCCTCGTGGTCGGGATCGCCCATATGGAGGACGCCGCCGCCATCGGGCGCGTGGGCGCCAAGACCATGGGCTGGTTCATCACCGCCTCAATTGTCTCCCTGACCATCGGCCTAATCATGGTCCATCTGATTTCGCCCGGGGTTGGCCTGAACATTCCTCTGCCGGACGTGACGGCGGCCAGCACGGTTGATGCCACCACCTTGTCCTTCAAGGATTTCATCACCCATCTGGTGCCCAAATCCATCGTTGAGGCCATGGCCAATAACGAGATTTTGCAGATCGTTGTGTTCTCGATCTTTGTCGGCACCGCCATCGCCTCAATAGACGATAGGGCCCCGGCTGTTCTGCAGCTTGCTGAGCAGGTCTCGCAGGTCATGCTCAAGATCACCAGCTATGTGATGCTGTTTGCCCCTTTCGCCATCTTTGCCGCCTTAGCTTCGACCGTGGCCACCCAAGGCCTGATGGTCCTGCTGAGCTACGCCAAATTTGTTGGCGGCTTCTATCTGTCGCTTGGCGTACTTTGGGGCCTTTTACTCGTCGCGGCCATTGCGGTCATCGGGGCCAGAGGAATTGGTCTTTTTGCCGCCGTGCGTGAGCCGGTCCTCTTGGCCTTCTCGACCGCCAGTTCGGAGGCCGCCTATCCGCGCACGCTCGAGCAGCTTCAGAAATTTGGGGTATCGCGCAAGATTGCCAGCTTTGTTCTGCCGCTCGGCTATTCGTTCAATCTCGATGGCTCAATGATGTACTGCACCTTCGCGACCCTGTTTATCGCACAGGCCTACGGCATCGAGCTGAGCATCGGCCAGCAGATCATGATGTTGCTGCTCTTGATGATCACGTCAAAGGGCATTGCCGGGGTGCCGCGCGCCTCGCTCGTGGTCATTGCCGCGACCCTGGGCTATTTCAAGATCCCCGAGGCGGGCCTACTCCTGATCCTCGCGGTCGATCACCTGCTCGATATGGGCCGCAGCGCCACCAATGTGGTGGGCAATTCGGTCGCGTCCGTCGTCGTCGCCAAGTGGGAAAATCAGCTGGAGACGCCTGAGCCCGAGGCCGCCAAGCTCTAGGCAGCGACCTGATCGCCCCGCATCAGACGGCCAGGTAGTTCACCGGTCCACTGGCCATTTTCGAAGGTCACGACCCCGCTCTTGAGGGTCCAGCGATAGCCGTGGGCCTTTTGCAAGAGCCGCGTTCCGCCTGCCGGCAGGTCTTGGACAATCTCAGGCGGGCTGAGCGACAGGGCGTCCTGATCGATGACATTGATATCGGCCAGCATACCCGGAGCGAGGAGGCCCCGGTCGTACCAGCCGACATGCTCGGCATTGCGGCGGGTATAGCCGTGGATGAGGGTCTCAACCGCGATCTTGCGGCCCGCCCGATCGCCCTTGCTCCAGAGACCAAGGGAGGTGGTTGGGAAACTACCGTCGCAGATGGTGCCGCAATGGGCCCCGCCATCGGACAGGCCATAGAGACTGTTGGGGGCGGTCATCATGCCATAGACGTCGGACAGGTCGCCTCGGGCATAGTTGATCAGGGGCTGGTAGATCAGGCGGTGACCGCCCTCCTCCAGCAAGGTGTCATAGACATGGCCTGCCACATCGAGCCCACTTGCCATGGCTTCGGCCTCTAGCGAGTTCTCGGTGCGTGGCTCGTAGTCGACCGGATCGGTCATGCGGAACATCTTGCCAAAGCCGCGCAGGATCACAGCGGTCATGCCGGGCGCATCACCAACTACATGCTCCTTCAAGATCTGAGCTCGGACCTCGGGCTCGGCCAGCTTGAGCAGCCTTACCTCAAGCGGCAGGCTCAGAAGGCTGCGATAGGTGGGGGTGATGAAGAACGGATTGACCGTCGCGGCGAAGGACAGGATTAGACCCAGCGGACGGGGCGCGACCTGCATCCTAACCGGTAGACCGTCCTTGACCATCGCCTCCACCCGCTCGGAGATAAACTTCCAGCGGTCGGGCGCATCGTCGGTTTGCTGCACCGTGAAGGATAGTTTGCCGCCGCAAGCCCCGGCCAACCTACCGATCAGGCCTAACTCGCGCTCGGCAAACTCATCGTCGGGCGTCAGATAGGCGTCAGAAATCAGCTGAATGACCCCGCGCCCGGCCGCCTTTAGGGCGCGGGCTGCGCCCATCAGTTCGGCCTCTGTCGCCGATAGGGTACCAATGGAATCGCCGCTGCGAGACCGGTGGACATAGGTGCGAGAGGTGGAAAAGCCCAAGGCACCAGCCTGGACAGCCTCGAGGATCAGGCGCTCCATCTCGTCGATCTCTGCGGCTGTGGGAACCTCCAGATGGTCCCCGCCCCGATCGCCCATGACATAGGCCCGCAAGGCCGCGTGCGGCACGTGAGCCCCGACATCGACCGCAAACTTGCGACGAGACAGCGCATCCAAATAGTCCGGAAAGGTTTCCCAGTCCCAGGTCAGACCTTCAGCAAGGGCAGTGCCCGGAATATCCTCCACCCCCTCGAGCAGGGCGATCAGCCAATCGTGCTTATCCTTGCGCGCCGGAGCAAAGCCAACACCGCAGTTGCCCATGGCGATTGAGGTCACGCCATTGATTGACGAGGGGGCCAGAACCGCGTCCCATGTGACCTGACCATCATAGTGGGTGTGGATGTCGACAAAGCCCGGCGTCACCAAGGCGCCTTTAGCGTCGAGCGTACGCTTGGCCGCAGAGGTGACGGTTCCGACCTCGACAATGCGGCCATCCTTGATGCCAACATCACCGAGATAGGCCGCGCCGCCCGATCCATCGACAAGGGTTCCGCCACGGATCACCAGATCCAGAACAGGGCTTGAACAGGTCATTGGGCTTTTCCTCACCTCAGGTCCCACCCTGGCGGGCGGTGGTCATTGGTCCTATCTTAAGCGCAATTTTCAGCCTGATCCCCAAATTTTGTGCCGATCGAGTCCTCAAACTTGGAGGAAGCCCATGATTTTAGGTGACATTTTTTTCACCTAACCCGTTCAGACTGTATTTTCACTGAGACCGCAAAAATAATACACTCAAGGGATGTAAATCATGTTACGGAAGTTTATGATTTGCTGACGCACGGTTTATAGGACTCGACCTTGTCCCAACATACCTTCCCCAGGCCCGATTTGGCCAACAAGACACGTGACAGCCTGCTAGATCATGCTGGGGCCGTTGCGGCGGATTTCGGTCTTGAGGCCTTGAGCCTAACCTTACTAGCCGACCGTGCCGGTGTACCCGTCGAACAGATCTATCAAAATTTTGAGTCGCGAACCGCTCTGGTCGACGCCCTCGTTGACCGCGTGCTCAATCGCCAGACCGAAGCGGCCAATATCTGGTTTGGCCGCTATTCGGCCCAGGGGCGCGCGGTCATGTCCGACCATGTCGAAGATCTGCTGCAAGCCCTCTATCTTGCTGGGCGCAGCGTCAACGGCTCAGAGACTTTGCAACAGGCCCTCATTTCAATGCCCCATCTGGCTGAGCGTCGCATGGCTCTACGTCGCCAGATCACGGACCAGTTCGTCCAGGTTCTGGGTGCCATGGACCCGAGCCAATCGCGTGACCGGCTTTGGGCGCGTTATCGGATTGCCGTCGATATGGCCCTTTCGGCCCAGTCCCTCGCCGCTGCTGAGCCGCAAGAAGGGCAGCGCGAGCGGGTGATCAAGGAAGCCGCGCGGGTCCTGCGCTTCGCCCTTGAGGCCGCCTAAAGCCCGTTAGGCTCCATATCGACGGCTGAGATCGGCAATCACCTGATCGAACTCGGCCATCGTCTCCTTGACGATCTTCGCCACCGGCTCGATCGAATTGATCCGGCCACAGACCTGTCCCGACAGGGCGATGCTGGCCTCCATATCACCGCCAAAATAGAGATCTTGCGCCCGACCAAACTCGGCCATGATCTGTGGGCCGTGAACCTGCTCCAGCGCCGTGGTCTTTTTGGTCCTCAGGGCGCGCAGGGCGGGTTTTGAGAACTGGTTCAGGAACACAGTGTCGGTTTCGGCCGCATCAATGATGGCCTGCTTCCAGTTGGGGTGGACCGGTGATTCTTCAGCAGCGACCATCCGAGTACCCATCTGAACCCCCTCGGCCCCCAGCGCAAAAGCCGCCGCCATGGTCCGGCCACAGCTGATGCCGCCTGCGGCGATGATCGGCAGGTTGGTATTGGCGCGGACAAGCGGCAACAGGACCATGGTCGAGACCGGCTGCGGGTTCTTAAAGCCGCCCCCCTCGCCGCCCTCGACGATCAAACCGTCAACCCCGGCCTCGACGGCTTTCATCGCCGCCTTCAGGGTCGGAACGACATGGAACACGGTCAGGCCAGCGGCCTTGAGTTGCTGACAATAGCGGGCCGGGTCCCCCGCAGAGGTGGTCACGAACTTGACCCCCTGTTGAATAACGAAGTTGACGATCTCCTCGTCTCGGACAAAGGCGTGGGCGATATTGACGCCGAAGGGCCGGTCGGTCAGGGACTTCATCTTCTTGATCTCTTCGCGAATGGCGTCGAGTTGACCCGATGAGGTTTCGATAATGCCCAAGGCCCCAGTATTGGATACTGCCGAGGCCAATTGAGAGCGCGCGATCCAGCCCATCGGGGCCTGGACGATCGGATAGTCGATCCCGAGCATCTGGGTAATACGATTGGAGATGGCCATGGGTCGGCTCCCTTAACAAAGCTCTGTCGCGGCGTCTGATGTGAGCCCTTGATCCAAAAACATAGCGACAGGTATTGAACGGTACGTGTCAAAAAAAAGACGCCGCGCCTAAGCCCGAAGGCCTAAACGCGGCGCCAGTTAGCCCCGCCGGGGGCGTCTCTTTAGAACTTCTTCGTCATACCGATCTTGTAGACGCGGCCGAGTGGGTTACCCGTGAACGGGTCGTAGCCCAGCTCCAGTCGTGCGAACGATGGATCTGCGTCGAAGATGTTGGCAACCGAAGCGGTAAGGGTGGTGTCCCAAGGCAGGAAGACCCGATAGTTGATGTCCTGAATGATCTGGGCATCGATGGTCTTACCAGCCGAGACGGTGACCGGGTTACCGGCCGTATCGCGCGAATAACCCGCTAAGAAGGGCGCGGTGCGCTGGTCCTCATAGGAGTCAATATAGCGGATCACGTAACGCAGATTGTGCGGACCGACCGAATATTCGATGTGACCCTCACCCTTCCATTTCGGGATCGGTACGGCCGTGGTCTGATAGTTCAGTAAGCCGACGCCATCAAAGGCGGCAGAGGCGAGATTGCCGCCAATATAGGTCGCGCCCACCTTATATTCGTTGGTGATGGTGACGCTACCGCCGACGGAAATGTCGCCGCCCTTGAGCACTTCGTTCCACTTATAGTCGCCGACAATGTCGATACCAGAGGTCTTAACCTGCGAACCGTTGGAGTAGTAGGTCTGCAAGCGAACAATGTTTGCACCCGCACAACCGAGGTTGTTGAAGGTGAAACGCGCCGCCAGAGGGCTAGAACAGTTGGCAGCGGCGCCGGTTGGGAACACCGCATTGACCAGACCCGAAACGGGCTCGGCAACGATGGGGTTCTCGAAGTCAAACTGCCAATAGTCGATGGTCGCCCTCAAACCGGCGATCTTGAAGATGGCACCTAGATTGTAGGTCTTGGCCTTTTCAGGCGCGAGGTTGGGATTGCCGCCGATGTCCACGGCGCGGAAGCTGCCGGTGATCTGCTGCAATGAGGTCACATTGTTGTTGGCCAACTGGGTATCAGGTGGGCCGCGGAAGGTGCTGCCGGCCGAAACCCGCAGAGCCAACCAATCGGTAGCCTGATAGCGCAGGGACATTTTTGGATTGAAGGTCGATCCGACCTGCCCACCATAGTCTTCGTAACGGGCCGCAACCTGGGCCTGAAGTTTTTCAGTGATGGGAAGGCTCAGTTCGCCGA
This sequence comes from Caulobacteraceae bacterium, assembly GCA_040399645.1. GTDB lineage: Bacteria > Pseudomonadota > Alphaproteobacteria > Caulobacterales > Caulobacteraceae > CAISGS01. Next base: position 144,334 of record JBBARR010000004.1, read on the forward strand.
AGCCAGCAAAGATATCGCTGGTTAGGTCCTGAGGCGTCGCAACACCAAGAAACACGAACGGACCATTGCGCACCGCGCCGGTACAGTTGGTGACGCCGAAGTCGAGGGTGTTGACGCAAGGCGTGGCCTGCGCATTGCCAAGCGAGCTATAGTTTGAGGTGAAGAAGTTGCGGCGATATTGACCACCGAACGCCCATCCAATCTGACCGCCTGGTAGGCTGACATTTAGCTTACCGTTTAAGACGCCGTCCAACACAAAGGTGCTGGCAGTCTGAGTTGTGGAGCTTTTTTGGAAGAAGTACTTGGCCAGTTCTGGCGAGTTTGCCACAGCTGCGATGTAGTTAGGGTTGGCCGCACCCGTCAGAGCGTTTGACTTGATGGCGTTAGAAAATGGGTTGTACCACAAACAGCCATTAGCACCGGGGGTGTTGGCAGCAACGTTACAGTTTGCGCCGCCTAGACCGCGCAGGGCCAGTTCAAGGCGGTTAACAAGGCTGTCAGATCCGCTGCGACGACCGGTTTCTGACCCGTAGGTCATGGCCGTTTCCCAACCAATGCCGTTGGAGAACTCGCCGGTCAGGCTGCCGGAGACCCGGAAGGCCTCATAACCGCGAGTACCTTTGGAGGGACCATAATCAAACCCTGGGTTACCGCCCCAGCCGAACGGACGCCAAGTGCCGGCGAACAGCTGCACACCGCCCGATGGGGCAGCTTGGCCGATCGAGGCAAAGTAGGCGGCAACACCGGGGTTTGTGGCCGGGGCGATATAGCGCCCGGTGCCGGAACCTGCCGGCATGGCTTCAGCTGTTGGTGACGACAGGGTCAAGTAAGACGGTGAGGTCTGCCAGTTTGGCACGTCTGTATGAGCATAGAGCGCTTCGACGTGAAGCTTGGTCTTGTCCGTCAGATCGGCATTGATCTCGCCATAGACTTGAACACGGTCTTCCTTTTCGACGATATTGTCGAAGGGTACGAAGTGGAACAGGCAACGTGGCGAGGCTCCGGAGAAGCCCGCAAAACCCCCGGCGCCCGCGCAGCCTGCGTCTCGCGTCAGACCGCCCGCGAGGGGAAGGCCGGCTGCAGAAGATAAGGGTGCATAGATGCCAGGGTTACCACCACCGGACCAACCGCCATCGGGATTGGAGAGGTAGTCTTTGTTAGCCCAGCTACGATCCGCAGCTGATAGGGTCGAGCGATGATCCCAGCCTGCCGCTATCAGGACGTTGGCGCGGTCGCCAACCCAGCCGTAGGTCAGGTTCATGTTATAGTCGCCATCAGAATTGGCGAGGTGCTTGTAGGAAGCGCCGACCTCAAGGCCTTGGAAGTCCTTCTTGGTAATGAAGTTGACCACGCCGGCGATGGCGTCGGAGCCGTAGGTCGCGGCTGCACCGTCCTTCAGGACTTCAATGCGACCGATTGCAGAGGCCGGAATGATGTTGGTATCAACAATACCTGCGCCGCCCTGACCGAACGGGTTGATGGGCATACGCCGACCGTTCATCAGCACGAGTGTCCGGGGAGAACCCAGACCACGAAGGTTCACACTACCGGAGCCTTCCGAACCCTGAGCGCGGGCGTCGAATTGGTTGGACTCACCCAAGACACCGTTACTGATCGGCAAGGCCTTCATCAGTTCGAGAACGGTGGGTGAGCCTTCACGCTTGAGTTGCTCGGCACTAAGCACGGCCACGGGCAAGGCCGCGTCGGTTGGAGTGCCTTTAATAAACGACCCTGTGACGACGATCTCTTCGATCTTGTCTGCGGCGGGGTTGGGGGCGTCTGCTGCGGCGGCAGTTGTCGCTGTTGCAACGATTGAAAGGGCAGTGCCGAGCAAAGCTCCACTGCACATGAGAATGCGCTTGTTCATTTTTTTCCCTCTTTGATGCGTCCCTCGATTTCTGGGTGCTCGAAGGTTCGCTGATTTGAGTGTCAGGCTAGGTTTCGGATTGACACAACCTAAATGTCTGTGCGCGGCGGGCTGTCATACAATAGGGATTTAGATGATCATTGGTTATAATATTGTTTTATTGAGATTAAAGACATTTTGTCGCATATAGACCCGGTTTTATCTGGCACGATTGTGAATTTCGGATCAGCCCAACAAGCATCCTTATATCTCTAAGGAAATCTCCGGCGTTTCTGGCCGGTCAAAAAGGCGTGACATCGTTTGGTTTTGCGCTTTTTTCGAGACTCCGCTTCCAGATTGAGCCAAAATCTTTATATGCAAGCTCAATCTATCGCACAATCTGGAATGGATGCCGCAACCTTGCGGTTAGAGGCGGCTGCGTCCAATCTGGCCAATGCCCAGTCCGATGGGGCCTTGCCGCAATCCGATGGCTCTGCGATCGATCCTAAGGCCCAATCGGTCTATGCCCCGCGCCGGATCGATCAGGTTAGCCTGTCACCGTCAGCCAGTAAGGTCTCGGGCGTTTCGGCCCAGATCACAGCAGAACCAGACTTTTTCGCCAGCTACAAACCCGACGCCACCTTTGCCGATGCGCAAGGTATGGTCGCTTCTCCCAATGTCGATCCGGATACTGAGACCGTCCAGCTGATCACGGCCGAGCAATCTTTCCGCTCCAATATGAGCGTCTATAAGACCGCAGACGCCATGATGCAGATGGTGCTCGATATTAAGGTCTAGGCCCCGATCTCTGCTAGGGCTTGATTTCATGCTAACCTCACCAAGCGTCAGCGGCTCGCTCCGCTCTTGGCTATGAAGGTCTTGTATGTCTGATCTCCTATTGACCGCCCAAGAGGGCGTCGTTGTGCCCATCCACGCCCTGCATGAGGCCGATCTCAGCGCGTTCTTGGGCGAGCGACCTGAAGCGATGCGCCGCTTCGCTGACATTTCTGGTTTTAAAGGCCGAGCCGGCGAGATCCTGATCCTTCCCCAGCCGAACGGTGAAATGGCCTGCGTTCTCTTTGGCTTGGGCACCGCCCCAAAGGACGTCAGTCATGTGGACGCCATGGCCTTTCGCGGCTTAGCGGCGAAACTGCCAGAGGGCCAATATCAGATCGCCTCAGCCCCCGCAGGCTACAGCGCGCCAGCCATTGCCCTGGCCTGGTTGCTCGGCAGCTATGGGTTCACGCGTTATAAATCGACCAAGGTGGGGTCCAAGGCGCGGCTGATCGCGGCTGAGGGTGTCGATGTGACCGAGATCGGTGCCATTGCCGAGGCCTGTACCTTGGCCAAGGACATGGTCAACACCCCCGCCAATGATATGGGCCCGGTCGAGATCGAGATCATTGCCCGCGATCTGGCCAAGACCCATGGGGCAACGATCAGTGTCATTACTGGCAACGATCTGCTGAGCCAAAACTATCCAGCGGTCCACGCGGTGGGCCGCGCTGCTGATCGCGCCCGCGCGCCACGCATGATCGAAATGGCGTGGGGCAAGCTAGATCACCCGCATGTCTGCATCATCGGCAAGGGCGTGGTGTTTGATACAGGCGGTCTCGATATGAAACCCTCAGCGGGCATGAGGCTGATGAAAAAGGATATGGGCGGCGCGGCCCATGCCTTGGCGCTTGGTCAAATGATCATGGCCCTTGGGCTTAGCGTTCGCCTGACCGTTCTGTTGCCCGTGGTCGAAAATGCCATTTCTGGCGATGCTATGAGACCGGGCGATGTGTTGGCCTCGCGTAAGGGTCTGTCGATTGAGGTCGGAAATACGGATGCAGAGGGCCGATTGATCCTCGCCGATGCCCTGACCCGCGCCTGCGAGCTTCACCCCGACCTGACCATCGATATGGCCACCCTGACAGGCGCCGCCCGCGTGGCGCTAGGCCCTCAGGTGATCCCCTTCTATACGCCCGATGATGACCTCGCCGCCGAGATCGCCCAGGCGGCACACCTGACCGCCGATCCCCTCTGGCGCATGCCGCTGTGGGACGGCTATCGCGCAGCGCTAGATAGCGACATTGCCGACATCAAGAATGATCCCGACGGCTGGGCTCAGGCCGGGTCGGTGACCGCCGCCCTGTTCCTGCAACGGTTCGCACCGCAAGGGGCCTGGGTCCATCTGGATATCTATGCTTGGAACCCGCGAGGCCGGCCCGGCTTCCCGAGCGGCGGTGAGGCTCAGGCCATTCGCGCGCTTCTGGCCCTGATCAAGAGCCGCTATCCATGAGCTTGCCCGATGATCCTCGGATAACCGCCCTTCAAGGCGATATGGCCTCCTTGGCCCTGCAAGGCCTTATCGCGGCCAAGACCTACAAGACCCCCATGTCCATGCAGGTCAGCGCCGCCGTTGTGCCCATCCGCGCCGCGCCCGTGGGCGACGCCGAACAGTGGGACCAGATTATCTTTGGCGAGGGCTTTGACCTTTTGGCCGAGGTCGATGGCTTTGGCTGGGGACAGGCTAGGCGCGATGGCTATGTCGGCTATGTTGATCTGGCGGCCCTGTCGGCTCCGGTTCTGGCCCCAACCCACAGGGTCAGCGCCCTTCGCACCTATGGCTTTAGCGAACCGTCCATCAAGTCGGCTCCCATTGGCCTCTATAGTCTCAATGCGCTGGTGACGGTGGAGGGGCGCGATGGCCGCTTCGTTCGCACCGCCCGGGCCGGCTGGTTCGTCGAGAGCCAGCTTTCCCCCATCGGCCAGTGCGAAACCGATCCTGTGAGCGTCGCCGAGCGATTCTTGGGGACGCCTTATCAGTGGGGGGGGCGAGAGAGCCTAGGGCTAGACTGTTCGGGCCTAGTACAGCAGGCCTTCTATGCCTGCGGCCTGACCTGCCCGCGCGACAGCGACATGCAGATGGCCGAAATCGGCATGGCGATTGACGGCTCAGACCTGCGGCGCGGGGATCTGGTGTTCTGGAACGGACATGTGGGGATGATGCAAGATGGCGTCACCCTGCTCCACGCCAATGCCCATCATATGGCCGTGGCGAGCGAGCCGCTTGAACAGGCGATTAAACGGATTGAGGCGGCAGGAAGTGGAAGTCCGACCGCCTTTCGCCGACCCTAAGGCCCGACGAAAGGCTTGATCAAAACAATCAGGCCGCTGGCTTTGTGGCTGGTGCTGCCGCCGGAGCCGCTGCTGCGTCTGCTGCGTCTGCTGCAGGTGCAGCGGCCGGAGCGGCTGCCGCAGCAGGCGCCGGAGCTGGGATCGGCAGGTTGGAGCCCAGGCTGTGCAGATAGGCGATCATATTGATGCGATCTTCGGGCTTCTTCAGGCCGACGAACGACATCTTGGTGCCGGTGATATATTTTTGCGGGCCGGTGAGGAACCCGTTCAGGTGCTCATAGTCCCAAGCGGCATTCTTGCCGCCGAAAGCAGTCATACCCTCGGAATAGGCCATACCCGCATGGCTGCCGGGCTTGCGACCAACGACGCCGTAGAGGTTTGGACCAACCAACGTGGCCCCGCCCTGATTGAAGCTGTGGCAAGAGGCGCACTTCTTAGAGACCGCTTCCCCGGCGGCGAGGTCTGCCTTTGGCAGGGCCGTGCCCCAGTCGATTGGCACATCAGCAACCGCCGCGCCACCCGCACCCGTATCATCGGCGATGGTGATGGCATAGCCGGGTTTTTCAACTGGCTCGACCTTATAGACGATGCTCGTCAATTCTTTGAGGCCGACTATGGCCAGTCCAGTCGCCAATACGGCACCAGCGATCTTGTTAAACCCCAGGTCGCTCATGTTCTTTCGTCAGCCCTCTTAACAGGCATCTTTCCCCAGGAGGAATCCACGCCCTGTTCTTGCGTTCGCGTCTCTTACACGCTAGCGCCGCTTGTGCAACGTTCCAAATGAACCGTTAAAGCGACAGGCCCACGAGGCGCGCCAATTGGTCGCAAATACAACTGTGTTTGGTGCTATTTTAATAGAAGCTATGCACCGTCCTTAAGGTTTCGGAATTTTTCCTATGAACCCAATCATCATCATCCCCGCTAGGCTCGCCGCAACACGCTTGCCGGGTAAGCCCTTGGCCATGATTGGCGGCGTGCCGATGATTGTGCGGGTCCTGCGGCAGGCCGAGGCTGCTAAGGCCGGTCCTGTGGCCGTGGCGGCTGGCGATCAGGCCATTGTCGATGCGGTTGAGGCCGCAGGCGGACGCGCCGTCCTGACCGATCCGAGCTTGCCATCAGGGTCTGACCGCATCCTCGCCGCCTTGGACGTCTTGGACCCAAAGGCCGCGCACGATGTGGTGGTAAACCTTCAGGGCGATATTCCGTTCATTGTGCCCAGCGCCCTGTCGGCCTGCACTGACCTTCTGGCCGCAGAGCCCACCTGCGACATTGCCACCTTAGTTGCGCCTGAGACCAAACTCGCCGACCGGTCTGATCCAGACCTGCCCAAGGCGATTGTGGCGATGGACGAAAAGCACCGTCGTGGGCGGGCGCTGTATTTTACCCGCTCGACCCTCTATGGCGACGCGCCGGTCTGGCTGCATATCGGCATCTATGCCTATCGCCGCGAAGCCTTGCTGCGTTTTCATGCTGCCGCACCCTCGCGTTTGGAGCGGTTAGAACGGCTCGAACAGCTTCGGGCGCTGGAGATGGGCCTGTCGATCTGGGCCTCGATGGTGGACAGTTTCCCCATCTCGGTGGATACCCCTTCTGACCTTGAGGCCGCCTGCGCCTTTGCGGCCCAACCCTAACCGGATCAGTCACCCATGACGTCCCTTTCAAAGATCGCCTTTCAAGGTGAACTCGGTGCCAACAGTCACGAAGCCTGCGCGCTGCATTTTCCAGGCTATGAGGCCGTGCCCTGCCCGACCTTTGATGAGGCCTTTGAGGCGGTACGCGGCGGGGTCTGCGCGCTAGCCATGATCCCAGTTGAAAATTCCGTCGCCGGGCGCGTTGCCGATGTCCATCACCTCCTGCCCTCGTCGGGCCTGAAGATCATTGGTGAGCGGTTCATGGCCATTCACCACCAACTGCTGGCCAATCGCGGGGTGAGCCTATCCCAGGTGCGCGAGGTCTCCAGCCATGTGATGGCACTGGCCCAATGCCGTATGGTCATCAAGTCCCACGGACTGACGGCACATATTGTTGGCGACACCGCAGGTGCCGCGCGGTTCTTGGCGGCCAATCCCGACCCCACCCAAGGGGCCATTGCCTCGCGCATGGCAGCAGAGCTCTATGGCTTGAATATTCTGCAAAAGGATATTGAGGACGCCGCCCACAATACCACACGCTTCTTGGTGATGACGGCCGACCCTGCGCCGCCAGCGCCCAAGAGCACCGAGCGCTGCGTCACCAGCTTTGTATTCCGGGTGCGCAACCTTCCCGCTGCCCTCTATAAGGCGCTGGGCGGCTTTGCGACCAATGGCGTCAATATGAGCAAGCTGGAAAGCTATATGGAGGACGGGGCCTTCACTGCCACCATGTTCTATGCCGAGGTTGATGGCCGTCCCGAAGACCCCGCCATGGGTCTAGCCTTCGAGGAACTGGGCTTCTTCACCGACCGGTTTGAGGTTCTGGGCGTCTATCCCGCCGATCCATTCCGCGACCGCGTTTAAAGCGTTTTGTTTTCATTTTCTTTTCGGGAAAACCGCTTTCCGCCGTTCCCTGACAAACTCTAGAAACCCTCGACCCAGGCCTTCAGTATGGTGTGGGCAATGGCCAAAGGCGGTGGGGCAAAAACACCCGGTAGGTCACCCTTGAGCAGGGCAGCGGCCTCATCGCGGCTGAACCAGCGCACCTCTTCCAGTTCGGTCTGATCGGGCGTAGCCTCATCATCGCTGACCTCGGCGATCAGGCCGATCATCAAGCTTGAAGGATAGGGCCAAGGTTGGGTCGAGTGATAGCGCACCGACAGGGCAGTCAGTCCCGATTCTTCCTTCACCTCGCGAGCGCAGGCCTCCTCGATCGTTTCGCCGGGCTCTAGGAACCCTGCAAGGGCCGAGAACATGCCCTTGGGCCAGATGGCTTGGCGGCCCAAGAGGCAGCGCTCACCAAAGATCGGCAACATGATGACGACAGGGTCCGTGCGTGGGAAATGCTCGCCCTTGCAGGAGGGACAGGCCCGCTTCCAGCCGCCTTCACGCACTTCGCTCGGCTGGCCACAGGCCGAACAGAACTTGTGGCGACGTCTCCATTCAAACAGGCTCTTAGCCGTCGACAGGATCGCGGCGTCTGTCGCGGGCAAGCGCGGGGCGACCGCGCGCAGATCTTCGAACCGGCCAAGACCATTTAGAGGACCCTCAGCCGGATCAGCATCGCCTTCAAGATCAAGGGCAAAGACGGCGGTCTCTTTCCAAAGGCCCATAAAGGCTAGGCGCTCTTGGCCGCCAGCCAATTCTGCGGCCAAACTGGCACGCAAGTAAGCGATCTGCACGCTCTTGGGCGCGGCACCGTTCTCGACCAGAGGCTTGCCGTTCCAGAGGGCAATCGCCAAGGAACTGGGATCGGCTAGCTTTTGCGCCAACCAGGCTCCATCGGTGCGACGATCGCTGACCCGGTCAAGCGGGTTACCGGCAAAGCTATTGACGAAGGTTTGCAGGGCCATATCCAGTCCTCGAATTAATATTTGTGTCAGCGCCACGCGTTGCCGGATCGGGATTGCCCCGAACCAGCCCGCTTCGCAAGGCTTTGGCGATGGCTTTGTAGCCTGCGCCTAATTTTAAGCCTCGGACTTGACGTAGATAGAACGCTTTACGGTCGAAAAGACCCGCTGAACCATCGGCTCAAAAGCGCTGAGGGGCATGCTCTGATAGGCCGGATCGAACGCGGCCTGATCATAGAGATGGCAGAACTGCGCCGTATGCTCAAAGGCCGAATGGCCACGATGCTGCTCACGGGCGTCGCGATCCAGACCAATATAGTGGAAAAAATAATAGCCTTGGAAAATGCCATGCTGCTCGACCATCCAATGGTTTTGCTCGCTGACAAAAGGCTTGAGGATGGCCGCACCAATGTCGGCATGGTTACGGGGGCCGAGAATATCGCCCATATCGTGCAGCAGGGCGCAGACAACATATTCCTCGTCGCGGCCGTCCTTGAAGGCACGGGTCGCAGTTTGCAGGCTGTGCTCTAGCCGGTCCACCGCGAAACCGCCGCAATCCCCGTCGAGCATCTTCAGATGGGACAGGACCCGATTGGGCAGATCCTTGACGAAGGGGGCCATAGACTTGCCGATGATGGCCCAGTCTTCAGCAGTGCCTTGCGTCATGGCGTGGAACTGAGCAGATTCAGTCGAGGGGGAATGGCCGTCAGCCATAGCGCGTCTCCATAGGTTGGTGTTTTTCTGATCGTGCGCCGGACAGATCGTCTCGTCAACAAAACCGGTTGCTGACAAGCTAGATGGGATTGTCTAGAACATCCCTCAGGCGGGCATGATGTAGTGGTAGCCTGCGAGCTTCCCAAGCTTGTCGTGAGGGTTCGATTCCCTCTGCCCGCTCCAACACCACCTGCCTAGCCAGACTGAAGGGCGATTTGCGCAATTTCGGAGTGCCGTTTCAGAAGCAAACGCCATGAGAGCACGTGTTGGTGCCTCTCTGCTTGGATCGCTGTTGATCCTCATGGCCGGCCTACCATCGGTGCCCGCTCAGGCCGAGCCGTCTCACGGCTTAAAAGACCATATTGCCCGGCTGCAAAAGCCCCTCCTGACCCATCAACCCGCCGTTGAGATGTCCGACCTCATTGTCGACCTCATGCCCAAATCTGGCACCCGCTTTGACTGGGAGCCAGAGCTTTTGTCCTCGGTCATTTGGTTGTCAGACAACCCCAGCCGCACCCAGCAGGGCGACTTTATGCGTCAAGCATTGGCGCGAATTCACACCCAAGGTACGGCTCCTGTGGCCCTTAGGCGCCGGCGGCGCGAGACGGGTTGGACGCTAAAACTGATGACGGACCAGCCCGTGTCCCTTGGACCGCGCTGGGTCGAAATTTCACCCGGTATGCCCGCCAAGGGCTGTTTTGGCATTTTCTATTCGGGGTGCCTGTTCACCGCCGAACAGGTTTTTGCCAGCGCGGACCTTAAGCCTCGCTTCCAGTGCCGGGTCGGAGATATGTTTAGTTTCAATCAGATATACCGCGTTTCGTCACCGGGCCGATCCGACGTGTTGGTCGTCTATAGCTACACCAATGCCGACGATGATGAGCTCTCATGGGTCGAAATTCACAAGGTCAGCGACCTCAAACTTTTTTGCAAAAAATAGTAATTTAAGACTTGCGCAGTTTCGATAGCTTATGATAGCGATTAAAGCTCTGGACGGTAGTGTTGACTTTCGAGTTGTACTTCTGGTCCTGCCATAGGGCAAAATGCCCCCGGACTTAAAATGAGCCCGGACACCTCGAAGAAGGAATATCGTCATGACGATGTATAGCGTCAACACGAATGCGCAGGCAATGATTGCTCTGCAGAATTTGAACGTCACGGGCGCGGAGCTCGGTGTCAGTCAAACTCGCATTTCTACCGGCCGCAAAGTTGATAGCGCTAAAGACAATGGGTCGACCTGGGCCATTGCTCAATCGATGCGCGCCAATTCAAGGTCCTTGAACGCCGTGCGAGACTCCTTGCATCGCGGACAATCGATCATTGATGTGGCGATGGCGGCTGCAGGTTCGATTTCAGATCTTCTCCTGCAGATGAAAGAAAAGGCCCTCGCCGCATCTGATACGACGCTCGATACGGTAAGCCGCGAAGCCCTCAATGTCGACTTCAAGTCCCTTCGTGATCAAATCTCAAAGACGGTCGACAATGCCGAATTCAACGGCTCCAATATGATCAAGACCGGAGGCGCCAGCATCTACGCACTGGCCAATGCCGCCGGGACCAACCGCCTAACCGTCTCGGCTCAATCCCTCGCTCTGGGCAGCACGAACCTGACCGGTATCGGCAGTACTGCCAGCCTGCAATCTAACACGGCCTCGACGTCTCTGGCCATGATCGCCACGGTCAACACCGCCATCGGCAAGGTCAGTACGGCCTTGGCCAAGCTGGGCACCGGATCAAAGGCGCTGGATCTGCACCTGACCTTCATCAACAAGCTGCAAGACAGCATCGATAACGGGATCGGCAATCTCGTAGATGCAGATCTGGCGAAGGAAAGTGCCAAGATACAATCGCTACAAACACGCCAACAGCTCGGGGTCCAAGCCTTGGCGATCGCCAACTCTTCAACCCAAATTATGCTAAGTCTTTTCAAGTAGGGGCAGCCGGCAGGTGAATCGGTAACCCTGATTTGCACTTCAAGGGGCGGCGTGGCGAAGGTCAACCGCCCCTTTTGGCTGCTTAGGGCTCGGCCTGCATTTTTCTACAGATGCAACAGATATCAACGAAATATACTGAAAACTACTAGCTTATCACAGCTCTTCGCGGCAGGTCATCGGCCGTGATACCGAA
>JBBARR010000005.1:0-145308 GCA_040399645.1 Caulobacteraceae bacterium
TCCTCGTCCTTCGACCGGCTCGGGATGAATGAGAAATTCCGCGTCATTGCGAGCGCATCGAAGCAACCTAAGGGATTAGCGCGGTCGGGAGGTGATGTTCCTCTGGGTTGCTTCGGCGCGATGCGCCTCACAATGACGCAGAAATATGGTCTAGCTTGTCTTCACGCCGAGCGCCGGCAAGCCAGTTCCCACTACCCCGGCTGCGCGCCGATGGAGGCCTTGTTTCTACACGCCCGCCTTAGCTGCTGGACGGGCCATGATGGCGTCGTACCAACGGTTCAGATGGGTCAATTCGGCTGGCACGGTGAACTTGATCATCCGCGCAAAATCGATGGCGGTGGCAGCGACCACGTCAGCCATGGTCACGCGATCACCGGCTAAAAACTCGGTCTTGGCCAGTTGGCGGTCAAAGACCTTCATGGCGCGGCCCGCTGCGGCCATGTTGGTTTGCGCAATAGCGGGGATTTGCGTGTCGAGGGCGGCAAGCGCTGGATGGGTGTGACGCACGGACAGCATCAGGGGTGTGGCCAACAGATTTTCCGCGCGACGGGTCCACATCTCGATGACCGCTGTCTCGCGAGCATCTTTGCCCAGCATGTTGGGCTCTGGATAGACCGTCTCCAGATAACGCGCGATCGCAACAGACTCAGTGATAGCGGTGCCGTCGTCGAACTCTAGCGCGGGGACGTTGGGCAGGCCGCACTTGGCCAGATATTCCGGCGTCTTATGCTCACCCTTGAACACGTCGACCATCACAACCTCAATATCGGTGATGTTTTTCTCAGCCATAACCCAGCGCACGCGGCGCGGATTAGGGGCACGCAGACTGTCATAGAGCTTCACAGGATGTCCTCGTTCTTCTCGTTAAAGACCAAAAAGTTCGTGGGGTAGAAGTCCCACAATCGCAGCCGTCATGCAGGTGGCCAAGAACCCCGCAAACAGGGCCTTCCACACCAGTCCAACAATCTCGTTGCGCCGCTTTGGCATCAGCACGCCCATGCCTGAAACCGTAATGCCGACCGAGCCGATATTAGCAAAGCCGCACAGGGCATAGGTCATGATCATCCGGCTACGTTCGCTCATTTCACCAACGGGGATCTTGCCCAGATCGATGAAGGCGATGAACTCGGTCAGCATAAGCTTGACGCCCAGTAGATAGCCGCCCTTAGAGGCATCAGCCCACTCAATGCCCAAGGACCAGGCCAAGGGCGCAAAAACTACGCCCAGCATCCGCTCGAGCGTCACGGGTTGACCATCCCAAAGGGGCAAGATGCTCAGCACGTTATTGGCGATGGCCACCAAAGCCACAAAGACAATCAAGATCGCCGAAATGTTCAGGACCACCTGTAACCCATCGGCCACGCCCTTGCTGATTGCGTCGATCGAGCTGTCATAGAGCAGATCCGATGAATAGTCGGCATAGGCTCCGCCCTCCCCGGGTTTTTCCGGAATCATGATCCGCGCCAGCAAAACACCTGCGGGGGCAGAAACGATTGAGGCGACAAGCACGTGGGCCGCGGCATTAGGCAAGGTCGCCTTCAAGATCATGGCATAGGCGACCATGGTCGAGCCGGCGACGGTGGCGAGCCCGACGACCATCATCATGAATAGTTCAGCGCGCGACAGCTTGTCCAGATAGCCCTTGATGATGATGGGGGTCTCGACCATGCCCAGAAAGATATTGGCGGCAGTGGCCAAGGCGGAGGCTCCACCAAGACCCATGGTCTTTTGAAACAGAAAGCCAAAGCCCCGGGTAATCCAACGCAGGATCCTCCAGTGCCAAAGCAGTGCCGACAGGGCAGAGATCACTAGGATCAGTGGCAGCACCTGAAAGGCAAAGACAAACAGCGAGGAAGGATTGGCCACCGAATAGGGCTGTGCACCGCCGCCCAAATAGCCGAACACGAACTGCGTGCCCTGCGCCGTCGCCGATGCTAGTCCGTCGACCGCATTATTGATCCCACTGACCACTGCCCGCGCTTGCGGCACGCCAAACATCAGGGCAACCAAACCGATCTGAACACCAATGGCCCCGATGGCTAAGCGCCAAGGAAACCGTTTGCGCTCCTCAGACAGGGCCCAGCAGAGCAGAAGTGTCAGACTGAGCCCCACCAGACTCTGAGCGTTTTCCCACCGAAACATTGACTTCCCCCGGCGCGGCGGCACCCCCTGCGCCGGTCCGTCCTCGCCCTATCAACCATTGCACAGCCCCTTGGCGCAAGCCGAAGTCGATCTGGCCGTTGCATTTCCATCACGCCGTCGTTGATCCAAGCCGCCACAGCCCTTTGTTACCTCGATTTAACTTGGATAAGGCACGCGAAGCGGCGATCCTTAAGACACTCAGGAGCGTTTTTGGAAATCGCTCTCGTTAAAGTAACCACCATTCCCCCCGAAGGGTTTTCTATCCATGTCGCTGGCTCTCGCCACGCTGATCTATGAATGGCGCAGATATCTGGCTGCTGTCGTCGCCCTAGCCTTTTCAGGCCTGCTGGTGCTGGCCCAGGTCGGTATGTTTATGGGCATTGGTAAGGCCTTCACGGCTACCATTGACCGCTCTCCAGCCGAAATCATGATCCTCCCGAGCAAGGCCGAAAGCCTGATGAATACGGGAGGACTGCCCCGCCGGGTCATGCCGCTGATGTATATGAACCCTGAAGTCGTTCAGGTCGCTGACCTGGATGGTGAAGGCGCCATGTGGGGCAATGTCGATCAGGATGGAACCGCGAAAAAGGGCGACAAGCGCAAACGTGAATATGTGCAGATCATGACCATTGATCCGCGGCCCGGCTCAGTGACCCTACCGACCGACTATAGCGATGAAACCCGCATCGCCCTTACCGAGCCCTATGCGATTGCGCTGGATCAATCAGCGCTCAAACGGCTGGGTGTAAAACTCGGAGACAAGGCGACGCTCAATGGTAAGACCGTAAAGGTGAAAGCAATTATCACCGGCTATCCCAACATGATGCAGCCTCAAATCATCATGTCCCGCGACACCTTGCGTCTGCTGGGCATGGCCAACGGCTCGCGCCGGGTTGGCCCCCTGATGGTCAAGATCTCTAATCCTGAAAAGGCCGAACAGGTACGCGACCAGATGAACGCCATCGCCAAGGGCCAGTTTCGCGCTTGGACTCGGGCAGAACTGGCTAAGGCCAATGAGACCTCGATGATGAAGGAAAGTATTATAGGCATCATGCTGGGCTTTTCGATGTTTCTGGGCCTACTGATCGGAGTGGGGATTACGTCTCAGACCCTGCGCGGTGCGATCTTGGCGAATATCAAAGAATTTGCGTCCTTACGCGCCCTAGGCGTGTCGATGGGATCCTTACGCTGGATCGTCCTCGAGCTAAGCTTCTGGGTCGGGATTGCAGGACTGCTCGCAACAGGCGTTCTTGTGACCTTAGTCGCGCTATTGGCCACGGCCGGCGGCGTGCCCATGGCCTTCTCCCCCGGACTGGTCGGTATGACGGCGGTGTTCTTGCTTCTGATCGCCATGCTGTCTGGCATCATGGCCCTCGGTATCCTAAAAAAGAGCCAACCTGCGGATCTGCTGCGATGAACGCCAACCCCATCAGTCGCCATGCGGGCACCAAGGCCATCGATGCCAAAGGCCTAAGCAAGAGCTTCAAGACCGGTCGCAGCCATATTCAGGTGCTCAAGTCCGTCGATTTCGACGCCCTGCACGGCGACCTGACCATGGTCATGGGCCCATCGGGTTCAGGCAAGTCGACCCTGATCGCAGCACTATCGGGCCTACTGCGTCCTGATGAGGGCCATGTCACAGCCATGGGCCAAGACCTCTGGTCACAGTCGGACACCCGCATCGACCGGTTCCGGCTCGATCACTGCGGCTTCATCTTTCAGGGCTTCAACCTCTTCGCAGCCCTGACCGCTATTCAACAGGTCACAACCGTCCTGAAATATAAGGGATTTAGCCCCGCCCAAGCCAACGCTATAGCGACACAGGCCCTGACCGAAGTGGGCCTAAGCGAGCGCCTTAACCAACACCCCTCGGAACTGTCGGGCGGTGAAAAGCAGCGCGTCGCTATTGGCCGCGCCCTTGCCAAACAGCCTCAACTGCTCTTCGCCGATGAACCAACCTCGGCCCTGGACGGAGAAAATGGTCAGGTAGTTATTCGCCTGCTGCAAAGGGCAGCCAAGGTCCATGGAGCTGCGGTGATCTGTGTGACCCACGACCCGCGCCTTGAGGCCTATGCCGACCGCGTCATCCATATTGAAGACGGCTGCATCCTTGATGATGTCCGCCGCACACCGGCCTCGCCTGTCGACGCCTCTACTGCCATTGCTGGAGCCTAGATCCTGATGTTGCGTCTCGTTCGTCTTCCCATTTTTTGGCTCATCGTTCTGGGGATTGTCGCTCTGGGCTCCACCGGGCTGTTCCTTGGCAACCAGGCAAAGACCAAGAAGGCCGCCGCCGTCGCTGCTGCCGCCAAGGCTCCAGAAAGCCCCTTTGGCGCCATTGCCAATGGCAAGGCCGATGTCGAGGGCGGCATCATTGCGGTCGCGGCCCGCCGGGGCGGTATCATCCGCGAGGTTCTGGTCCAAGAGGGCGACAATGTCGTCAAGGATCAGGTCCTCGCCCGCCAAGAAAATGACGAGGCACGTCTGGCTGCTGACCGTGCCCGCGCCGAAGTCGCTCAAGCCCGAGCCCAAATCAACGCCATAGAGGTGCAACTGTCTGCGGCCCGTCGTGAGCTGGACCGGCTTTCCACGCTGGCCGGGTCTAACGTCGTCGCCGCGCAACGGATCGATCAGGCTCGGGACGCCGTTCGCATGGCAGAGGCCAATCTGGGCGCGCAAAAGGCCATGGTCGGGACCGTCGCGGCACGCAAGAACGAGGCCGACTATAATCTCGAAATGACCATCATTCGGGCGCCTGCCGATGGCCGGATCGTTAGGCGCTACGCCAATCCAGGTTCGGGTGCCTCGACCTTGAACGTCTCGAACCTGTTTGACCTTGAGCCGAACAATGCCCGCATCGTACGCGCTGAAATCGCTGAGAGTGCCCTGCCCGCCGTGGTGATTGGTCAAGCGGTCGAAATCTCGCCCGAAGCCGACGACACCAAGATCTATACCGGCAAGGTCCTTCGCCGCGCCGCCGTCTTTGGCGCGCGTAGACTTCAGTCAGACGATCCCTCAGAACGGACGGACGAGCGCGTGGTCGAGGTTGTGGTCACCGCTGACGGCATTCCCCTGCTGATCGGCCAGCGGGTTCTGGTCAAGTTCATGAAGCCCGGTCACGTGGCCGGAGAGCGCCGTGCCGTGGCCAAACCGGCCGATGGCAAGGCCAATAAGAGCGATCAGTAACCGCGTTACAGTGTCCAAACGCGCATGATCTCTTGACGACAAAGCGACAGCGCACCACTACTCCGCGCCAGTTTAACGCATTTGAACCATTGGGAGATGCACATGTCTGACATCCGTTTCGACGGCAAGGTTGCCATTGTCACTGGCGCGGGCGGCGGCCTTGGCCGTCAACACGCTCTTGAGCTTGCCCGTCGCGGCGCCAAGGTCGTGGTCAATGACCTCGGTGGCTCCATGGATGGCAGCGGTGGCAACAGCGCCGCTGCACAAGCAGTGGTGGCTGAAATCAAGGCCGCTGGTGGCGAGGCCATCGCTAACGGCGCCTCGGTCACCGATGACGCTGGCGTCGCTAATCTGGCCCAACAGACCATGGAGGCCTATGGCCGCATCGACATCCTGATCGCCAATGCCGGCATCCTGCGAGACAAGTCATTCTCGAAGATGGAACTGTCCGACTTCGAAGCCGTCATGCAGGTCCATGTTTGGGGCACCTACAAGCCCATCAAGGCCGTCTGGGAAATTATGAAGACCCAGAACTATGGCCGCATTGTTGTCACCACCTCGTCCTCAGGCATGTATGGCAATTTCGGTCAGGCCAACTATGGCGCGGCCAAGATGGCGGTGCTGGGCCTGATGAACACCCTCAAGATCGAGGGCCAGAAGAACAATATCCGCGTCAACGCCATCTCGCCCGTCGCGGCCACCCGCATGACCGAAGGCCTGATGCCGCCAGAAGTACTGGAAAAGCTGAAGCCCGAATATGTCACGCCCGGCGTGGTCTATCTGGTCAGCGAAGATGCCCCTACGGGCGCTATTTTGACCGCTGGCGCCGGGGCCTTCGCCCTGTCGCGCATCTTTGAAACCGAAGGCGTCTATCTGGGTGAAGGCGGCCTGTCCGTCGAAGAGGTCGCGGCCAACTGGGAAAAAATCAACGATACGGACGGCCAAAAAGCCTATTTCGCCGGTGGCGAGCAGGGCCAGAAGTTCTTCCGCAAAATGGCCGGTGGCTAAGGGTTTGCGAGATTAGAAAACAGCGCCCTCATCCTCGGATGGGGGCGTTTTTTATAGGCGATAGGCCCTAAAATAAGGCCCTCGGACCACAAAATCGAGCTAGGGGGTCAGTCCGCGATCTGGATCGTCGGCGCGGGCCGATCATCGGCTCCCGCCTCAAGACCTGCCGCCACCGCCACAGCAATGTCCATAAAGGCCCGCCCCGCAGGACTGTCGGGTTGATCAATCACAAAGGGCTTGCCGTCGTCGCAGGCTTGGCGAAGGGCGATGTCGATGGGCACCTCGCCTAAAAATGGCGCACCTAGGGTCTCGGCGGTTTCACGAGCGCCGCCTCGCCCAAAGATCTCGATAGCGGCACCGGTCGAAGGATCGGTGAAATAGGCCATATTTTCCACCACGCCTAAGATCGGCACGTGGGTCTTTTCAAACATCGAGATCCCCCGGCGAACATCGATCAGGGCTACGGCCTGAGGGGTAGAGACCACCACCGCGCCGCTGACCGAGACCTTCTGGGCCAAGGTCAGCTGAATGTCGCCCGTTCCTGGCGGCATATCGATGACCAGCACATCCAGCGGCTCGGCCTCACTGCCCCACGTGACATCATTGAGCATCTGGTTCAGCGCTGAAGAGGCCATGGGCCCGCGCCATATCATTGGGGCGGCCTCATCGACCATCAAACCAATCGACATGGCCTTGATGCCAAAGACACTGATCGGCTGAAGCTTGCCGCCCGCGCCGACAACCGGCTCATCAGTCAGGCCCAACATGCGCGGGATCGAGGGGCCATAGACGTCGGCATCGAGCAGCCCGACCTTCAGCCCCAGACGCGCCAGAGCACAGGCCAGATTGACCGAGACGGTGGACTTTCCCACCCCACCCTTGCCGCTGGCTACGGCTAGAACGTGACGAACATGGGCAGGCTTCATCGCCCCCGTCGGCCGGCTGGGCGCATTTTGTGAGACGGCTTGGGGCGATAGGGTCGCGCCCTTGCGGACCCGAATATTGCCCGGCGCGAGGGTCGGCTCTGCACTGGCGGTCAGGACGACTTGAGCGCGCTCAACCCCTGGCAAGACGGCCAACATCGATTCGGCTTGGCTGCGAACAGCCTCATAGAGCGGCACATCGGCGGGCGCGACCTCGAGCATGAAACCCGCGCGGCCCCGAGCGGCGACCAAACCCTGGACCAACCCGGCGTCCACAAGGCCTCTTCCGGACCTGGGATCGACGATTTGGTTCAATTTAGACAAGATATTCTGACGTTCTGTATCGGTCATTGAGATTTGCGACTTGTACTGTGAGGGTCGGGAACTCATATCCGAACTTACGCGCCAGTTTACAAGGCTCGCGGAACCCTTAGCCCATCCGCATGGTTTGCGGGACATTGAGAGACGACGCGAATTCATGGCCTGGAACGACAATTCCAAAAGCGAATCGAACCCCGGACCCTGGGGGTCGCCCCCTCCCTCTGGTGGTAACTCTGGCGGCCCACCGCGTGGTCCTAGCGGCGGTGGGCCAACCGGTGGCGGCCCGCGCCGTCCTGCGCCGCCCCCTCCTGGCGACATTGACGCGATGATCCGTCAATTGATCGCCAGCCTGAACAAGCGCTTTGGCGGCGGCAAGGGCGGTGGCCAAGGCCTCAACCCATCAGCCGCAGCCGCGATCGCAGGCGTCGCCTTTGGTGCCTGGGCCCTGTCAGGGGTCTATGTGGTTCAGCCTAACGAACAGGCCGTGGTAACGACCTTCGGGGCCTATTCGCGTTCGGACAGCCCGGGCCTGCGCTATCACCTGCCCTCGCCCATCGAACGGGTTGAGAAGGTCAAGGTCACAGACCTCAACCGCGTCGATATTGGCGGTGCGACCGGCAGCGAGATCCCCGAAGAAAGCCTGATGCTGACCGGCGATGAGAATATCGTCGATCTGGCCTTCAGTGTGCAGTGGCGCGTCTCGGATGCCGCCAAATATCTCTTCAACGTCAAGGACCCTGACGACGCGGTGAAAGCCGTGGCTGAAAGTGCCATGCGCGAAGTGATCGGGAAGACCAAGCTTCAAGCCGTTCTCACCAATGGTCGCGGCCAGGTTCAGATCGAAGCGGCCGAACTGATGCAAAAGATGCTGGACCGTTATGGAGCCGGTGTCTTTGTCGACGCCGTCCAGATCCGCAACGCCAACCCGCCCAAGGATGTCATCGACTCCTTCCGCGCCGTGGCCACCGCCGGACAGGACGCCCAGTCTTTGGTCAATGAGGCAAACACCTATCGCAATCGGGTGATCAACGAAGCCAAGGGCGACGCCTCGCGCATCGTCCAGTCCAGCCAAGGCTATCGCGAACAGATCGTTCGTGAAGCCCAGGGTGAGGCCTCGCGCTTCAATCAGATCTATGGCGAATATAAACGCGCGCCTGCCGTGACCCGCCAGCGTCTCTATCTAGAAACCATGGAACGGGTCTTGGCCAAGTCCAACAAGGTCTTGGTCGATGGTAAGAACACCAGTGCCCCGATCATCTTGCCCGCAGACGTGTTCCGCGCACGCGGCGGCGGCGCTCAGACCCAATCCGCGCCATCTGCACCTGCAGCCCAATCGTCCAACGCGCCGCAATTGCCGGTTCCCGTCGCCGGAGCGAAACCATGAACATGAACCGCTTCTTTGCAAATATTGCCATAGGGATTGCGGCGCTTATCGTGATCAGCAATACCCTGTTTGTCGTCGATCAACGTGAGCAGGCCATCGTAGTCCGCTTTGGTGAACCGGTCCGCGTGATTAACGCCACCCTCGGCGAGAACGATGCAGGATTGAAGATCAAGGCGCCGTTCCTTGAGAACGTGATTCAGATTGACAAGCGCAACCAGACCCAAGAGGCCGACCAAGAAGAGGTCATCGCCTCGGATCAGGAACGGCTGGTCGTGGATAGCTTTATCCGCTTTCGGGTCAGCAATCCGCTGCAGTATTATCGCACCTTGCGGGACGAGCGCACGGCGGCTGACCGGATCGAACGGTTGGTCAATTCCAGCCTGAGACAGGTTCTAGGTTCCGCCACCTCCAGCGACATCATTTCGGGCAAGCGCTCGGCCTTGATGCAAAAGACATTGGTGGATGTATCGCGCCGAGCTGAGGCCTCGCGTCTGGGGATCGAGATCATCGATCTGCGGATCAAGCGCGCAGACCTGCCTTCCGCCAACCAAGCCGCCGTCTTCCGCCGGATGCAGACCTCGCGTCAGCAGGAAGCCGCTCAGATCCGCGCCGTGGGCGAACAGGGCAAGCGTGAGATCATCGCGGGTGCTGACAAGGAGGTGGCCATCACTTTGGCCACCGCCACCGAAGAGGCCGAACGCACCCGAGGTGAGGGCGATGCCAAACGCGCGGCGATCTTTGCCTCTAGCTTTGGCCGCGATCCGAGCTTTGCCAATTTCTACCGGACCATGAAAGCCTATGAGGCCGCCCTCGGCCAAGGCGACACCACCATGGTCCTGTCCCCCGACAGCGCTTTCTTCCGCTACTTCGAAAAGGGCCCGGGGGCGAAATAACCCCCCACCCCGGCTTCGCCAGTACTTCTCCCAGAGGGGCAGAACAAGGGCCGCCAAATGTTCGACCTCTGGGGGAAACGGCCCGAAGGGCTCGAGGGGCCTTGTTTTAAAGTCCCCCTCACCCAACCCTCTTCCTGAGGAAGAGGGTTGGGTGAGGGGGTTTTTCTTCTTTTTGCTAAAACCCGGCCCCAAGGCGCCCCAACTGGTGCCTCAAATCCTTCAGGCGTTGGTCAATCTCGGCCATGGTGCGGTTAAGCGCGCCGTCATCATCGCGCCAGACCTGCACCACGCGGCCCCAGACGGCGGTCATGGGGACACGCCGCACCATGCCCTTGAACCCACCCGTATCGATCCCAGCGGTCTCCAGCAGGGCCTTAGAGGTCGTGATCAGACGCGGGGCCATGGCTGCCGGGCCTTCTTGGTGCGAAATGGTAATGAGGGCGTGGCGGTACGGTTCCATAACCTCGATCCGCGCCATCACCGCTTCAAACAGGCGATCATGGACCTCGCCCGGTTCCGCCGCTGTCACAAGCGCGGCCTCATCGAACCTCTGCGACAGATAATCTATCACGGCACGCTTGCCGTTGGCCGCGGCATAGAGATCGGCAAAGCCTACCTCGGCCTTAGCAGCAATATCCAAGAGGCTGATCTGCGACCATGGCCGGTCTGCCGCCAGCGCGAGGGCAGCATCGGCGGCACGGTCGAGGATGGAGGGTTCGGTCTGGGTCATAGGCTACAGATGGACCGCGATGGATGGGGCGACAAGGGCTGGACTAACCCGCCAATTGTCGCGACCGCTTGACGGCGGCTGTCACGGCGCGGGCTAGGAGATCGCCAAACCCGCCTTCACCCATCAGGACCTCAAGGGCAGCTTGGGTGGTGCCGCCGGGAGAGGTCACCTGCTTGCGCAGTTCGGCGGGGTCTTCTTGGCTGGCCTCGAGGAGGGCTGCCGCGCCAATAATGGTGGCCCGCGCCAATTTGCGAGAGGCCTCAGCCGTTAAGCCGTGGGCCGGGCCCGTGGCTTCCAAGGCCTCGATAAAGGCATAGAGATAGGCCGGTGCGGAACCCGAAATGCCGACAACCGAGTCCATCAGGGCCTCATCATCAACATCCACCGTAACCGCGACAGGATCGAACAGGGCGTGGGCAATGCTTGAGGCTTTAGCGTCCGGTGCAAAAACCGAGGCAACCCCCTTAGCGACGGCCACAGCCGTGGTGGGCATGATGCGAGCCACCAAGCGCCCCCCGAAGGCAGCGCTAATATCGGCGGCTCTAACGCCCGCCGCGATAGAGACAATGATACAGTCGGGAGCCAGAAGGTCAGCGATCTGGGCCGCCGCCTCGCGCCACATCTGCGGCTTCACGGCCAGCAAAAGCACCTTGGCCTCAGCCAGAACGCTATCATCTGGATTGAGCCGCGCACCGGCGGTAGCGGCCTCTTGAGCCTCTTTCGACGGATATGGGTCGCAAATGATCAAGTCGGACGGCGCAAAGGCACCTTGTTGGCTCCAGCCCCCAATCAGAGCGCCGCCCATGCGGCCCGCGCCCAGCATCAAAATCGGAGTCATGATCAAATCCGCCTTAGAATAAAAAATCAGGCTGTGCCGACGGTCTCGAACATGCAGGCCGCCACGGCCTCTGCGGGAGACTTGTCACCATTGAACAGGAAGTCAAAGGCCGGATAGAATCGGTCCGCCGCCTCGACCGCCGCATCAATCATCGATGCCGCCTGAGCCAAGGTTGGACGTTCGCCATGGGGCAAAGACAGGGCGTGTCGGAAGACAACCTCGCCCTCATCAGCCCAGACCTCGAAATGGCCGAGCCAAACCCGCTGATTAATCAGGGACAGGAGCTCAAAGGCCTTGGCCCGCTGATCCTTGGCCGCCCGCAAATCCACAGACAGGCACAACTGCAGACAATCAGCCTCGGCGCGCCAAGCGAACCAAAGCTCATAATCCTTCCAGTCCCCGGCCAGCGAGAAGGCAAGATCACCCTCATCGGTACGGTCAAAGGTTAGGTTTTCAGCCGCCAGAAAATGCTCGACCACGTCCAACGGGTCTAGACCGATGTCCAAGTCTTCGTCGGCGTAAGGGGTGTCCATAACAAGACGATCCTAAAAGGCGCGGTCGATGCGGATGGCGTGACCGGGAATCGCCTCATGCATAAAAGAGCTTAAGCTGCTTCCGGGCCAGGGTCACAAGCCGGTTCACGCAGCAGGCGAAGATTAGGTTGTGGACGAATCGTCCAGCTTCCCCTTGAGAGCCTCGATCTCCTGGCGCAGGGACAGAAGTTCCGCCTTTAGGGCATCAAGTTCATCGCGGCGCACCAGATCCATTTCAGCAACGAAACGGTCGGCTTGAGCGCGGACTGCGGATTTAGCTTCCTCGCCAGCGGCTTGGGCCAGGCCCATGGCCGTGGTGGTCAGCTTGGCGAACTCATCGAGAAAAGGATTTTGACTGTGCATGGCCCCTCTATAGCCAAAATCTTTAGGATTTGGAAAGGATATGCGGCAGCGATTTTTACAGTCCCCCTCCCCCCTCTGGTCGGAGCCTGCTAAAGCAGATTGGACGCAGCCAAAGGACAGCTTTCGTGCAGTTTCCAGACTTCGATCCGGTTCTCATCCATCTGGGCCCCATCGCTATCCGCTGGTACGGCATCGCCTATGTGGCGGGCATTTTGCTGGGCTGGCGCTATATGGTCCGCCTGACGCGCAAGCCCGCCCTGTGGGGCAGCACAGAGCCAACCGCTTCGGCCCTTCAGATCGATGATCTGATCTTGTGGATCACCTTTGGCATCATTGTCGGCGGCCGGCTGGGTTCGGCGGTCTTTTATGACGCCAATCGCATGGTGTCGGACCCCCTTCAGATCTTTAAGGTCTGGCAAGGCGGCATGTCCTTCCATGGCGGCTTTATCGGGGTCTGTGTCGCGGTCGCGCTCTTTGCCAGACATTGCAAGATCGACCTGCTCAGATTGGGCGATCTGGTTGCTGCCGCGACGCCCTTTGGCCTGCTGTTTGGCCGGATTGCCAACTTCATCAATGGCGAGCTCTGGGGCCGTCCCGCCGATGTGCCTTGGGCGATCATCTTTCCCGCCGCAGGTCCAGAGCCGCGCCATCCGAGTCAGCTCTATGAAGCCGGGCTGGAAGGCATCTTGCTGTTCCTGATCCTGCGCTTCGCCACCCACCGTTTAGGCTGGCTGCAAAGACGCGGCGGGGTCGCGGGCCTCTTTATGCTTGGCTATGGCCTGATCCGTTTCAGCCTCGAGAGCGTGCGCCAGCCTGATGTCGGCATGCCCGATTTCCCGTTCGGCCTTACCATGGGCATGATCCTGTCGATCCCGATGATCCTGATCGGCGCTTGGCTGGTTTGGCGCGCGCAAAAGACCCCTGCCGCGCAATGAGCTTAAAGGCCCGCCTTCAGGCCCAGATCACTGCCTTTGGCCCAGTCAGCGTGGCGCAATATATGGGGCTTTGTCTGCATGACCCCAAGAATGGCTATTATGCCGCCCATCCTAAGCTGGGGGCTGACGGGGATTTTCTGACTGCGCCTCTAACCTCTCAGATGTTTGGCGAGTTGCTGGGTCTTTGGACCATTGCGGTCTGGGAAAGCTTGGGGCGTCCCGCACAGCTCAGCCTAATCGAGATCGGGCCGGGTGACGGCACATTGATGAGCGATCTTCTACGTGCGGCCCGGCTGGCGCCGCAGATGGTCGAGGGCCTAGAGGTCACGCTGGTTGAAACCAGCGCGCCCCTGACGCTGATGCAACGAGAGAAACTGGCGGGAAGCCCCATCCATTGGGTTACAAGGCTGGATGAGGTTGCAGGCGATGGGCCCGTGATCATCATCGCCAATGAGGTTCTCGACTGCCTGCCCGCTCGGCAATTTATCCGCACGGCCACAGGCTGGGCGGAGCGCATGGTCGGCCTCACCGATAAGGGTGACCTGACCTTTGGCCTGTCGCCGCGCCCCGTAGAGGGGCTGTTTGCGACCGCCCCGCAAGGCGCTGTGCTGGAACTATCGGCGGCGCAAGAGGCTCTAGGCGCGGAGGTCGCGGCCCTGATCGCAAGGCGCAGCGGCGGTGGCCTTCTGATCGACTATGGCCGCGAGACCCAGGGGTTCGGCGATACGCTGCAGGCCCTCCGCAGCCACCAAAAGCACGGCCCATTGGACTATCCGGGGCTGGATGATCTGACCATCCATGCTGATTTTCCCACCGTGTTGAAGGCCGCGCAGGCGCAAGGGGTCGAGGTCGCAATCACCTCCCAAAGCGCTTTTCTACAAAGGCTGGGCATTGTCGAGCGGGCCGAAACCCTAGCTAAGGCTCGGCCCGATCAGGGTGCCATTGTCGAGCGCCAGCTTGAACGGCTAATTGCACCCGACCAGATGGGAGACCTGTTCAAGGTTGCGGGCTTCTGGTCCAAAGACCTGCTCCAGCCCCCCGGATTTTCGAGCGATCCAGAGGATCCATCATGAGCCCACTTCCCATCCTGACCCACCCCAAGCTTTCGGCCCTCAAGGGGGTCAGACACGCCTTCTTTACCCGTCAGGGCGGCCTCTCGACCGGCGTCTATGACAGTCTCAATGTCGGGCGGGGCTCTCGCGATGAGCCTGCGGCTGTGCAAGAAAATCGCCGCCGCGCCGCCGCCCATTTTGGTACCGATACCGACCATCTGCTCACCGGCTATCAGATCCACTCCACCATCGTCCTGGCGGCGGAAGATCAGACCGGTGAGGTTCGCCTAGAGGGGGATGGGGTCGTGGCCTCTCAGCCCGGTCTCGTCTGCGGTGCCTTGGCCGCAGACTGCGCCCCCATCCTTCTGGCGGATGCTAAGGCACGGGTGGTTTGCGCCGCTCATGCTGGATGGAAGGGCGCGCTGTCCGGGATGGCAGAGGCGGCTGTGGCGGCAATGGTCGCCAGAGGAGCCAAGGCCGAGCATATCGTCGCCGTAGTTGGCCCCTGCATCGGTCCAAACTCCTATGAGGTTGGCCCCGAGTTCTTTGAAAGATTCGAAACCGAACGCCCCGGTTCTAGCCGCTTTTTTTCCCCTGCGGCGGAGGCGGGCAAACACATGTTCGACCTTCCGGGCTTTGTGCTGGAGCGTTTGCGCGGCGCGGGCATTCAAACGCCCGAATGGATCGGCAAGGACACGCTGGCCGAGCCCGATCTCTTCTTCTCGAATCGCCGAGCTTTTCATCAGAAGGATGACGATTATGGCCGCTTGCTCTCAGCCATAATGCTCGAACAAAACTGACCAAAGGTTGTAGTCGTCATAAAGATTGCCCACAAGATCGTGAATCCAACAGATCAGACTTGCCGGTCTGCGGCGGACTGATAGAAGCCGGTTCATCGGGGCCTAGGGGTGCATTCAAGATGAAACTGCTTGCTGGCAATTCAAACCGGACACTGGCCAAGGCCATCGCTGAATATCTCGACATGCCCTTAACCCGCGCCCAGGTGCGCCGCTTCGCCGATAATGAGGTCTTTGTCACCATCGATGAGAACGTTCGCGGTGAGGATGTCTTTGTCATCCAATCGACCAGCTACCCGGCCAATGACAATCTGATGGAGCTGTTGATCTGTATCGACGCCCTGTCACGCGCGTCGGCCCGGCGGATCACAGCGGTCATGCCCTATTTCGGCTATGCCCGTCAGGATCGAAAGACCGGCGGTCGCACACCTATCTCGGCCAAGCTGGTCGCCAATCTGATCACCCGCGCCGGAGCGCACCGCGTCCTGACCATGGACCTGCACGCTGGACAGATCCAAGGCTTCTTCGACATTCCCACAGACAATCTGGTCGCGACCCCGGTTCTGGCCCTCGATATTCGGGATCACTATCGCGATTGTAGCGACCTGATGATAGTCTCGCCCGATGTGGGCGGTGTGGTTCGCGCCCGTTCGCTGGCTAAGCGCCTAAATGCCGATCTGGCCATTGTCGATAAGCGCCGCTCGGGTCCGGGCGAGAGCGAAGTAATGAACATCATCGGTGATGTGTGCGGTCGTCGCTGCATCCTGTTCGATGACATTGTCGATTCCGGCGGTACCCTGTGCAACGCGGCCGCGGCCCTGATTGAAAATGGTGCCACCGAAGTCTCGGCCTATATCACTCACGGCGTTCTGTCGGGTGCTGCCGTGGACCGGGTCAATACGTCCGTCCTGACCGAACTGGTCGTCACCGATTCTATCGAGGCCGCGGACAATGTCCTGCAAAGCCCAAAGATCCGGGTCGTCGGCTCCGCCCCACTGATTGGTGAAGCCATTCGCCGTATCGCCAACGAAGAATCAGTCTCGAAACTGTTCGATTAGAACCGGCTCGGGGGACCTCTCACTCTGAGTGAACCAACCATTTGCGTTCATGCGGCCTGAACCGTTGCATCGACGCCCTGAAGCGTGTATCTACCGCCACCTTATTTGTCCGACCTACGCCGCGCGGTCACAGTGCGGCGGTTTCGTTTGAGAGCATGGCCATGGCCGAGATCGTCCTGAATGTTGAACTGCGTGAGCGCACTGGTACCGGTGGCGCGCGTGAAACCCGCCGTGCAGGTCATGTACCGGGCGTTGTCTATGGCGGCGGCGCTGAGCCTTTAGCCATTTCGGTCAAGAGCAACGAATTCCGCAAGGCCCTATTGTCCGGCAAGCTGACTGGGCAACAGGTCACCTTGTCCCACGGCGGTAAGACCCAAAAGGTTATCGCTAAGGAAATCCAATTCCACCCTGTCAGCGATGAGCCGGTCCACTTCGACCTGCTGCGCGTCAGCTAATCAAAACGACCTTCGGTCCGCTTTTGCAGAGCCGCTAAAGTCTGGCGCTCGCTAGAGCTGGATCTGAAACGCTAAGACCCTAATAATGCAGGGCGTGCCTTAACGGGTGCGCCCTGTATCCATATTCAGGCCCCTGTTGACCCCTGTTGGCCCATTGAGAATGGACTCCCCATGTTGATCTTGGCTGGTCTGGGCAATCCTGGACCCAAATATGAGCGCAACCGCCACAATATCGGCTTTCTCTGCGTCGATGAGATGGCAAACCGCTGGCGCTTTGGCCCCTGGCGTACCAAGTTTCAAAGCGAGGTCTGTGAAGGCAATATCCAGACCCCAGCGGGCGAGGTTCGCGCCCTGCTGATGAAGCCTCAGACCTATATGAACGAGAGTGGACGCGCGATCTTGGCCGCCGCCAAGTTCTATAAGACCCCGCTCGATCAGGTCGTGGTGTTCCATGACGAGATGGATCTGGCCCCCGGGCGCTTTCGCATGAAAACCGGCGGCGGGGCTGCGGGTCACAATGGCCTGCGCTCGATCATCGGCCAGATGGGTCCCAACTTTCGCCGGGCGCGCATGGGCGTTGGCCATCCTGGCGACAAGGACATGGTTCTGGGCTGGGTGCTCTCTGATTTCAACAAGGTCGATGGGCCATGGGTTGAAACTCTGTGCCGAGCCTGCGCAGATGCGGCGCCGTTGCTTGCAGCCACTGAGGACGAGAAATATCAGACCGAAGTCATGCGTCTGGCCCCCTCACCTAAGGCCGATCCGCGCAAGGCTGGCCTGATTGAAGGGGCAAAACCCGCCAACTGATTAGCCCTGCATCGAGAGCAACATTTGCGCCTTGGCCTTTGCTCGGCCATAAGGGCCTTCGACGCGCCGTCCAAAGCAGCGCAATCCTGTTTTCATCCTTTGTCCCGAGGACTCGATGGCGCTCAAAGTCGCAATCGTCGGCCTGCCCAATGTCGGCAAGTCCACCCTATTCAACGCCCTGACCCAGACGGCTCAGGCTCAGGCGGCCAACTATCCTTTCTGCACGATTGAGCCCAATGTCGGCGACGTGGCTGTGCCAGAGCCTCGCCTCGACAAGCTGGTGGCCATCGCAGGCTCTAAAGAGATCATTCCCGCCCGGATCAACTTTGTTGACGTGGCAGGCCTCGTACGCGGGGCCTCAAAGGGTGAAGGGTTGGGCAACCAGTTCTTGGCCAATATTCGCGACTGTGACGCCGTGGCCTTCGTCTCGCGCTGCTTCATCGACGATGATATCACCCACGTTGAGGGCCGTATCGATCCCCTGTCCGACCTCGAGATCATCGAAACCGAGCTGATGCTCGCCGACCTCGAGAGCCTCGAAAAGCGCATCGTCAATCTGGAAAAGCGCGCCAAGGGTGGAGATAAGGAAAGCATCAACACCCTGCGTCTGGCCAAGCTGGCGCTCGACCAACTGAACGAGGGTCGTCCCGCGCGCGCCGCCAAGATCGAGGCTGACGATGAGAAGGCGTGGCACATGCTACAACTCCTGACCTCCTTGCCCGCCCTCTATGTCTGCAATGTCGAAGAAAACAGCGCAGATCAGGGCAATGCCCTATCCAATCTGATCAATGAGCGGGCCGCCAAGGACAATGCCAAGTCCGTGGTCATCTCAGCCAAGATCGAAAGTGAAATTGCCCTGCTCGATGCCGATGAGCGCGCGGAATTCCTCGAGACGCTCGGCCTGTCAGAACCGGGCCTGAACCGCCTGATCCGCGAAGCCTACAGCCTCTTGGGCCTACAGACCTACTTCACGGTCGGCCCCAAAGAAGCCCGCGCCTGGACCATCCATATCGGCGATACAGCCCCCCAAGCCGCCGGCGTCATCCATACCGATTTCGAAAAGGGCTTCATCCGCGCAGAAACCATCTCCTTTGACGACTATGTCCGCCTCAATGGCGAACAGGGTGCAAAGGAAGCTGGCCGGATGCGTCTGGAAGGCAAGGAATACCGCGTTCAGGATGGCGACGTCCTGCATTTCAGGTTCACCAGCTAAAACAGATCGGGTCCGCGCCGCTTCCTCGTGCGCAGGCAAGCTCAGCATGAGGAGAACCCGCGTCAGTGCGAGACGCGAAACGACCTAGGGGAACATCTGTTGAAGTCCGCGTCAGTCCACTGGATTGCTTCGCTGCGCTCGTAATGACGCATTAAACAAACCAGGCCCCCTTGGGCCCTGCGGGCCACTTCCCCCAGAGAGGGCGAAGGATTAGAGCTCCAAGATCCTCCTCCGCTGGGGGAAGTACCGGCGAAGCCAGGGTAGGAGTTAGCCCACCAGCGCCTGAAGCGCCTCATCCGGCTCAGCGCCCTCGACGTGGATCGCGTACCACACCACATAGAACAGCAAGGGCCAGCGGCTCGAGGCGTAGGTGTCGTCAGTGAAGACGGCGCGAACAGCGCTCTGATCGCAAACCCGCGCCACGCCGGCACTGGCCGCAATTTTTGGCCCCATATCGGCAGCACGCGGCGCAATCCAAGCAGCAACGGGAACCGTAAAGCCCTTCTTCTTGGCAAAGGGCTCAGCGGCAGGACAATGCCGTGCGAGCCATTGGCGCAGGATCCACTTGCCCATACGCCCCCGCACCTTAAGGCGATCCGGCAGATGAAAGGCGAAGGCCGCGACGGCCGGATCGAGAAACGGCGTTCGGCCCTCCAAACCATTAGCCATCAAACAGCGGTCAAGCTTGAGCAGAAGGTCATTGGGCAGCCAAGTGGCAATATCGCCATATTGCGCCTCTTGCAGCAGGGTCAGTCCTTTGGGCGCCATTGCCGCTTGGCGCCAGCGGGCTAAGGCTCCAGCCCCGCCGTCCTTTAGGAAAGGAGCCAAGATCTGAGGCTCTGCGGCACGCCCGCCGAGCCATCTTGGCCTCAGAGCGCGGCGGTAGCGGCCATAGCCGCCAAACAGCTCATCGCCCCCCTCGCCTGTCAGAACCACCGTCAGGTCGTCTCTGGCAGCCTCGGCGAGCCTAAAGGTGGGCAAGGTGGCATAGTCGGTGGTCGGATCATCGAGGGCCCAAGCCACCTTAGGCAGGAGCCGCCAGAAATCCTCTTCGGCAAAGGCCACCTCGTGCCAATCGAGATTGAGGGCCCGCGCCACACGCTCGGCCTGCCCGCGCTCGTCCTTCGCGCTCCAATCTTCGCCCTTGGGCGGTGTGAAGCCGCAGGTGAAGGCGGTGACGGGGCGGGCATTGAGGCGGCTCATCAAGGTAGCGATGGTCGCAGAATCCACACCGCCCGACAGGAACAGCCCATAGGGCATGTCGGAACGTTGATGGACCCGAACCGAGTCCTCAAGCACCGCATCCAACGCCTTGAGGACACCTGCCTCATCGGTGGGATTGGCCATGTTGCGCGGCGGGATGGCCGAGCGAATGCGCAGCGGCGACACCTCACCCTCGATGATTTCAGCGACGACGCCGGGGGCGAGGCGACCAATCTGCTCAAACACCGAACCAGTGCCGAGGCTGTAGTTCAGGCTTAAAAGCTCCTCGATCCGTTCGGGCACAATCTGGCGCGGCTCGCCAAGGCGCAAGCCGCGCGGCTCGGAGGCAAAGGCGAAGGTACCGTCTTGCTGGGTCCAATAGAGCGGTTTGATGCCAAAGGGGTCGCGCACCAGCCAACGCCGGTCTGCCCTATCGATTAGACACAGGGCATACATGCCGCGCAGCCGGTCGAAGGCGCCCTCCCCTTCGCGGCCATAGAGGCTTAACAGGGGTTCGAAATCCGAGCCCGTCGTCAGACTGACCGATAGGCCATGGTCAGCGGTCAGCTCGATATAGTTATAGATCTCGCCATTGCCGATGACGGTGGCGCCTTGGCCATGCAGAGGCTGCCAGCCGCCCTCTAGGTCGATGATGGATAGCCGCGCATGGGCAAGGTCCCAGCCTTTGCCCTGCTCGATACGAATACCGTCAGGGCCGCGATGGGCCAGCGTGGCGGCCATAGCCGTGATCACCGAGCCATCGGTGACCGCCGGGCCAAACCGTCCGGCTATGGCGCACATGGCCGGTCTCCATAGTGCGCGAATAGGGCCTGCCATTGGGCGACAACGGCGGCTTTGGAAAACTCGCCGTCCATGCGGATTAAACCCTGTTGAACCATCTGATCACGAAGCGCGGGCTCAGCCAGCACGCGGCGGCCGGCAGCCGCGAGCGTTTCGACATCGTCAATAGGGACCAGCAAGCCGTCTTGCCCTTGCCGGATCAATTGAGAAGGGCCTTGGCTGGCCGCAGCGATGACGGGCAAGCCGTTCGCCCAGCACTGAATGACCACATTGCCCAAGGGCTCAAACCGGGAGGGAAACCAGCAGGCATCAGCGGTTCGATAGAGGGCCGCGGCATCATTGCGCCAGCCCAAGAACCGCACCCGCTCTGCGACGCCGAGGGACTGTGCCAAGGCCTTAAGCTCGGCCTCTAGCGGCCCAGTTCCGGCGATCCACAGATAGGCCTCGGGGATCAATGCTAGGGCCTTGAGGCTAATATCATGGGCCTTAACCTCGTGCAGGCGGCCCATCGACAGCAGCAAGGGCACATCAGAAGGCGTATCCAGACTGGCGCGATCAACGGTCTCGAGCGACCCGGCCTCGGCAAAATTTGGGATATAGTGGACGCGATCTTGCGGCCAGCCTTGGGCCAAGATCCAATCGGTTATGTCACGCGTATTGGCCACCAAGGCGTCAAAGCCGCGATAATATTTCAAGTCGTAATAGCCACCCAACCGGCCAATCCGCGCCCATGGCCCGACGGGCGCATGGCTGGCAGCGCGGTTCATCCAGGCGAGGAGGACCTTGGCCTTAGAGGTTTGGGCCACCTGCCGGATCTTACCCTTGGTGAAGAGGTCCAGCCGGCTGCCAAAGCGAGCAATGGTGGTTGGAATATGAGCGTCCTGAAGGGCAGACTGCCGTGCAGCATGGGCGCGGACCACCGCGACCTGATCGGTTCTGGCCGCAGCCAAGGCCCTCGTCAGGTCCGTGAAATAGGTCTCTGCGCCCCCGTCGATGGCGGAACCCAAAAGTTGCAGAACGCTCATGAGGACGGACCCTAACCCTATCCGCTCCACGACCCAAGCGGCCTGCACGGTCTGATCCGGAATTTCCGGTAAAAGACTTGATCAGGAACATGAAACGGGCGCTTGAAGCGGATCGGACTTGCCCCTATAAGCCATCCCTCGCTCGGCAATGCCTTTGGCTGGGTAGCTCAGATGGTTAGAGCGGTGGATTCATAACCCACAGGTCGGCGGTTCGATCCCGCCTCCAGCTACCAAAGGCATGCCGCGGCGATTTCTTTGGGAAATTCAGCTGTTTTGACGGTTGCGACTAGGCAACCGCGCTGGCGCTTGCCTGTGCGCCGCCGGTCGTCGAGGCGAGTGCTGCCCGGATGGAATCACGTAAAATATCGGATTTGATCGGCTTATCGACCACATCGCACATGCCGATCGACAGATAACGCCGAACATCGTCAGAGTCTGCATTGGCAGTCAGGGCAATGATGGGAAGATTTCGAGCAGCGCCCGGCAAGGCCCGGATCGCTATGGTCGCCTCAACGCCGTCCATACGCGGCATTTTTATATCCATCAAGGCCACATCGAAGCGGCCTGTGGCGGCATATTCCACCGCCTCAACCCCATCTTCGACGGCCTCGGACGTACAGCCGAACATTTCGCAAAGGGCCTCAGCAACCATGCGATTGGTGGCATTATCATCGACGACCAGAACATGGGCCCGGACGGCGGCGTCGGCCCCTTCGCTTTTGGGCTCGTTAGACGGGGCCGGACGTGAGTCCAATGCGGGCGCCAGCACATCGAAAGCGATGTTCGAGCCAGAGCCGACATTGCTCTCGGCACGGATATTACCATGCATGACGCCAATGATGCGATTGCAGAGCGCCAAGCCGACGCTTTCCAAGAAGGAGCCGCCAGCGCGGTCAGGCATGGGTTCAAAGATACGAGCCAAGCGATTGGCCGCGAGGCTGACGCCACCATCGCGAATTCGGCCTTCCAGATAGACACCCGCCGCCTCGACCTTGGCCTTGAGACTGGCCTCAACAATGCCACGCGGCGTAACCGCCAAGGCCCGCTCGACGAGGGTGTTGAAGAGACGCCGCATCATTTCCGGATCAACACTGACCGTGAGGTCTTGAGGGCCCTCATAGGACACCATCAAGGTTAGACCGGCAGCTTCCGCTCGTCCGCGCCAGGCCTCTTCAAGGTCTGCCATGAGGTTGCCGAGGATCACCGGCTCGGGCGCAAGGACAATATCCCCCGCATCAATTCGGCCAAGTGCAGCGGCATGACGAACCAGCTGAAGGACCCCTCGGCCCGTTTCAAGGATGGTTTGAACCTGGGTTCGGCCGTCACTATTGAGCGGGTGATGCGAGAGCCGCTCAGACAGGCTGATAATGCCCTCAAGGGGACCATCAATCTGATGGGCGACCGCAGAGATAAAGAGCTCACGATCCCGGGCTGAACTGCTTGGGATGGTCGAGGATTGGGCCGTTTTCGCTCTTTGAGAGCCAGGCTCAAGCACAAGGCTCTGTTGCAGGGCGAGCAACAGGGCGGTGGCGGAAATCACGCCGATATAGCCACCCTCAGCATTGACCATAATCACACCGGGTGCGGCATCGACTGCGCTGCGAATGAGGTCACAAATATCGTCCAGACTCAGAGCCGCATGAATGATCACTGGATTTGAGATGGTCATGGTGTCGATAGAACCGCTCAGAGCCCCATCCTGCAACAGGCCCAGGGCAAAGCCACCTCTGGTGATCAGGCCGATGGGACGATTGTTCCGGGCGACCGGCAATAGTTCCAGCCCCGGTTCTGTCAGGAACCGGTCAAGTACCTGCGCCCGCCCGGAATCTGGCCCGACCGGCAAAATGGATTCGCAGAGGGGCAAGGTAACGGACATTGGGAACGCAACGCTTTTGGATATTGTTACGTCACCTTAACGAGGTGGTGTTGCAAAGCCGTTAAGGCACCCCGCATAAAAAAGGGGCCGGTGGATTAATCCACCGGCCCCCCTACTAGATCAACTGTTCAGTCTTAGAAGGTCTTCTGGATCGAGACACCGAAGGTACGAGGCTCGAGCAGGAAGCCGTTGCGGAACAGGCCTGATGAGTCATCGGTCAGGTACAGGTCAGTGATTGGCGCATCATCCAGCAGGTTCTTCACATAGGCTTCCAACTGAATGCCGTTGCCTGGATTAGAGATCTGCAAGGAGGCGTTGACGTTCTCCCAAGAGTCGATCCGGTCCGCGAAGCTGTTGTAGATGCGCGAATAGGACTGACCCTGGTGATAGTAGTCACCCCGGACCGTGCCACCCCAACCGGCGGGCAGTTCGAAGGTGTACTGAGCACCCACGGACAAAGTCGCTTTAGGCGAGTTTGGCAGTTCGTTGCCCTTCAGGTTCTTGGAGATACCGTCGCTGAAAGGAATGTCGATGCCGTAGGCCTTGAGGGGGTTAGCGGCACCCGTGAAGGCACCCGAGCAAACGCCTAGCATGGTGGTTGGTGCAAGGGCTCCAGCATTGATCAGCGTCATCAGGCCCTGAACGCCGGCCTTGCTCGCCGTACAGTTGGAGGCGTTCGAAGCCTTGATCACGACAAGGTTCGGATTGCCCTGCGTACGGTTAAAGGTATCGATCGAGCTAGCTTCACCGATCTTGGTCTGCAGCAGGCCAAGGCTGGCATTGAAGCGCAGGTGATTGATGGGTTCCCAGATCGACTCCAGTTCGAGACCCTGGATCTTGGCATCGATATTTTCGTTCACCGAGGTTCGGTTGACGATCTTCGACACCTGATAGCCGGTATAGTCATAGTGGAAAACCGTGGCGTTGAGGATCAAGCTGCCGTCAAGCATCGTGTTCTTCATGCCGACTTCGAACGAGCTCACGAACTCAGGATCGAAAGTGGTCTTAACAGCGGCTAAGGCCGATGCTGCAGACTGAGGCGGGTTCATACCGCCGGCCTTATAGCCGCGTGAATAGAAGGCATAGACGAGGCTGCGGTCGGTCATCGACAGGGCTGGCTTCCAGTCGAAACCGAAGCGTCCAGTCATTTCCTTGAAGTCAGCAATCTGGATAGGCGTCACGGCATCGATGGGGTGGCCGCTACCAGGGGCGAGCAGAACAACCGGCAAGGTCGTGGTTTGCTTGCGGTCATGGGTATAACGCAGGCCGCCGGTCAGTTTGAAGTTGTCGGAAAGCTCATAATAGACCTCACCGAAAGCTGCTGTAGATTTTAGGTGATAGGGCGTGCGGTTGTCATAGTAGTTGTGACCGTCACCGGTTGGCGTGGAATTGGGATCGATATAGATGCAGGTTGGCGTATTGATCGCGCAAGCCTTTCCGCCATTCGAGACCTGTGCATAGGCAGTCAGCGTATTACCAAAAACATAATAGTCAGAATCACTCTTATAATCGAGCGCGATCGCACCGATGTTAAAGTTCAAAGGCCCAGAATATCCTGACTGCAACCGAAGCTCTTGTGACCATTGCTTAGAGTCCGCGCTGGAAATATCGAAGGTAGCGAACTTGTTCGACGACCCGACCTGTGGGTCATTAAAGACACCACCGGGCGACAAGGGGGTGGCGTTCAGGGTATTGATTGGCGCAACGCGGTTATAGTCGGCCCGCGAGAAAATCGAGCCCTTTGAATAACCTGTCAAGGAGGTCAGCTTCAAATCGCTGGTCAGGTCGTACGCCATCTGGAAGGTACCAACGTCGGTCTTGGCCCGGTAGATAGGGTCCTTAAGCGATTCAATATCACGCAGGTTGGTCGACTGCATCTTGCCAGCATAGGCGTCGCCTGTGATCAGGCCGCTTAGGTTGCCAAGCAGGCCGCCCAAGGTCGCTGACGAGTTTGGCGTGCCCAGAGCGCCCGGTGCATAGACCGAAGTTTCCAAACAGCCCTGGCTCAAAAATCCATGCTGGAAGGTCGAGATGGTCGCGTTGGTCGAATAGGGCATGCCAGCAGCGCCAGTGTCCTTGACGCAATATTGCTTACCGACGCGCGAACGGCTGTCATCTTCTTGGAAGTGTTCCCACATCAGGTAGGAGCTGAACTTGTCGGATGGATTGAACGATACGGTCGTGCGAACCGCATAGAGATCGCGGTCATCAATATTGTTGCCGGTCACGAGGTTCTTACCAAAACCGTCACGCTTCAAAAGCGATCCTGCGACGCGAACGGCCAGCTTGTCGCCGAGCGGTACGTTGAGCATGCCGCGGACCTTCTGGGTATTGAAGTTGCCCAGCTCACCCTTGATGTTGGCGGTGAAGTGATCGACAGGCTTGGCGGTCATGACATTGACAACGCCGCCGGTGGCGTTACGGCCATAGAGGGTCCCCTGTGGACCCCGCAGAACTTCGACGCGCTCGACGTCGTAGAACTCAGCTTCGAACAGGTTGCTGGCAGTCAGCGGCACGTTGTTCAGGTGGATACCGGTACCAGCATCGCCCGACGCGGCGACTAGCTTGGAGCCCACGCCACGGATCTGGAAGTTGAAGCCCGTGAAGTTACCCTTGGAGAAGGCAACGTTTGGAATGGCGAGTTGAAGGTTGGGGCCGCCGTCGATCTTGGCCTTTTCGAGGCTGTCTTGGCTGAAGGCCGAAACCGCGATTGGCACGTCTTGGATGGCTTCTTCACGCTTTTGCGCGGTAACGACCAGCTCTTCGATGACCGACCCGCTTTTGGCAGGTGCAGCGGCGGCCGTTTGTGCCAAGCTCGGCGTGGCGACCGCAGCCATAGCCACCGCTGAGACACCCAT
Source organism: Caulobacteraceae bacterium (assembly GCA_040399645.1). Classification (GTDB taxonomy): domain Bacteria; phylum Pseudomonadota; class Alphaproteobacteria; order Caulobacterales; family Caulobacteraceae; genus CAISGS01. The sequence continues at coordinate 26,402 of JBBARR010000005.1, forward strand.
AGCCAGATAGCTGCGTAGGGGCAGTATTTTAGACATTTTTAACCCTCCCAAACGGCGCGGCCAGTTTTCTGGCTCTGCGTCCGTCGTTTCCTCATCATCGCGCGCATTAGGCTGCGGAAGGTGCGCGACACACCTCAAGCAGCGTTTGTTTAGTGGATACGCCGTTGCTGTAACTGTCAATATGATGAGGCCAAAGTAATCAGCGATAACTAATCACGATAACCTTAGCTAACGGCTTATTCGCTAACAAAAATCGGACTGTGACAATTCTGCTTCTAGGCCAAGCGCCTAAAAGGTCGGGGCGGCGAAATAGTCCGCCGCCCCGAGAGCTTTCAAACCACCCCGAGGGGTCGAGTCGTTAGATTAGAACGACTTCTGAATCGCAAAACCAAAGGTCCGAGGCTCAAGCAGGAATCCGTTGCGGAACAGGCCCGAGGAATCATCGGTCAGATAGACGTCCGTGATCGGCGCATCATCCAGCAGGTTCTTTACAAAGGCTTCCAGTTGGATGCCGTTGCCAGAATTAGAGATCTGCAAGGAAGCGTTGACGTTCTCCCAAGAGTCGATCCGATCTGCGGCGCTGTTATAGATCCGCGCATAGGACTGACCCTGATGATAATAGTCACCACGGATCGTGCCACCCCAACCCGCAGGCAGTTCGAAGGTGTATTGCGCACCCACGGACAGCGTCGCCTTAGGCGAGTTTGGCAGTTCGTTGCCCTTCAGATTCTTAGAGATACCGTCGCTGAAAGGAATGTCGATGCCGTAAGGCTTCAGAGGATTGGCAGCACCGGTGAAGGCACCCGAACAGATGCCAAGCATGCCCGTAACCGGCACGGCACCGACATTGATCAGACCCATCAGAGCAGAAACGCCCGCCTTGGTCGAAACGCAGTTCGAGGCGTTCGAAGCCTTAACCACGATCAAGGTTGGGTCGTTCTGCGTACGATTGAAGGTATCAATCGAGGTCGCATTGCCGATCTTGGTGTCCAAAACGCCGAGGCTGGCATTGAAGCGCAGGTGGTTGATGGGCTCCCAGATCGATTCCAGCTCAATACCCTGGATCTTGGCGTCGATATTTTCGTTCACCGAGGTCCGGTTGACGATCTTCGACACCTGATAGCCAGTGTAGTCATAGTGGAAGGCGGTGGCATTCAGGATCAAGGTGCCATCAAGCAAAGTGTTCTTCATGCCGACTTCGAACGAGGTCACGAACTCCGGATCGAAGGTGGACTTCACGACCGACAGAGCCGAGGCCGCTGACTGAGGTGGATTGATCCCGCCAGCCTTATAGCCGCGTGAATAGAAGGCATAGATCAGGCTGCGGTCGGTCATGGCCAGATCAGGCTTCCAGTCGAAACCGAAGCGACCGGTCATTTCCTTGAAGTCAGCGATCTGCTCAGCAGGCACGCCCAAGGGGTGGCCGCTGCCAGGGGCGAACAGAACCACAGGCATGTTGATCTGCGACTTGCGGTCATGGGTATAACGCAGGCCACCGGTCAGCTTGAAATTATCAGAAAGCTCATAATAGACCTCACCGAAAGCCGCGCTGGACTTCAGATGATAGGGCGAACGGTTGTCATAGTAGTTGTGGCCGTCTCCCGTAGGCGATGAGTTTGGATCAATATAGACGCAGGTTGGCGAGTTGATCGCGCAGGCCTTGCCACCATTGAGGATGGCCGCATAGGCGGTCAGCGTGTTGCCCATCACGAAATAGTCGGTCTGATTTTTGAAATCGAGCGCGATCGCACCGACGTTAAAGTTCAGAGGACCGGCATAGGCCGACTGCAAGCGAAGCTCTTGCGACCATTGCTTGGATTCACCGCTGGAAATATCGAACGTCGCGAACTTGTTCGACGCGCCAATCTGTGGGTCATTGAACACGCCGCCGGGCGAGATACCGGGAACGGCATTCAAGGTGTTGATCGGCGCAACGCGGTTATAGTCGGAGCGCGAGAAGAGCGTGCCCTTCGAATAGCCGGTCAAGGACGTCAAGCTCAGGTCCTTGGTCAGGTCGTACGACATCTGGAAGTTGGCGACGTCCGTCTTAGCGCGGTAGATCGGATCCGAAAGAGATTCAATGTCACGCAGGTTGGTCGACTGCATCTTACCGGCATAGGCGTCGCCGGTGATCAGGCCGGTCAGGTTGCCAAGCAGGCCGCCCAAGGTCGCTGAAGAGTTTGGCGTGCCCAGAGCGTCAGGCGCATAGACCGACGTTTCCTTACAGCCTTGGCTCAGGAAGCCGTGCTGGAAGGTCGAAAGCGTCGCATTGGCCGAATAGGGCATGCCGGCAGGGCCGTTGTCCTTGACGCAATATTGCTTGCCGACGCGCGAACGGCTGTCATCTTCCTGGAAGTGTTCCCACATCACGTAGGAGCTGAACTTCTCGGTCGGATTGAAGGAAACAGTCGTACGAACCGCGTACAGATCGCGGTCATCAATATTGTTGCCGGTGACGAGGTTCTTGCCGAAACCGTCACGCTTCAACAGCGAACCGGCAACACGAACAGCCACCTTATCGCCGAGTGGCACGTTGAGCATGCCACGGACCTTCTGGGTATTGAAGTTGCCCAGCTCGCCCTTGATGTTGGCAGCGAAGTGATCGACAGGCTTGGCCGTCATGACATTGACGACGCCGCCGGTGGCGTTACGGCCATAAAGGGTGCCCTGTGGGCCACGCAGAACTTCGACGCGCTCGACGTCATAGAACTCCGCTTCGAACAGGTTGCTCGCAGTCAGCGGCACGTTGTTCAGGTGGATACCGGTACCAGCATCGCCCGACGCGGCGACTAGCTTGGAGCCCACGCCACGGATCTGGAAGTTGAAGCCCGTGAAGTTACCCTTGGAGAAGGCAACGTTTGGAATGGCGAGTTGAAGGTTGGGGCCGCCGTCGATCTTGGCCTTTTCGAGGCTGTCTTGGCTGAAGGCCGAAACCGCGATTGGCACGTCTTGAATGGCTTCTTCGCGCTTTTGCGCGGTAACGACCAGCTCTTCGATGCCGGTTGATGCGGCCTTAGGCGCGGCATCTTGAGCAAAGGCTGGCATAGCAACAGCAGCAACGGCAATGGCTGAAACGCCCATTACCAAATAGCTCCGCAAGCGCAGAGTATGTGTCATGTAGGTCCTCCCTAGCAACCAAGGCCGATTTTGATCGGTCCAATTGGTGCAAATCCCCGGCGAAAATATTATTTTGGCAAAAATAACCTTGATTTCAGAAGCTTAGCCCCTGAAAGCCATGGTGCGGTTATGTCGGCCAATCCTGATCCAGCGGCACCTGAGCGAACCCAGACGACTGCGTCAAAGCAGGACAGTCGCTGGCTAACAGTAACCATCCTTTGGCGCGAGAGATAAATGCGACTTTCCCTGCGGCATAAGGTAAAAAATCACGCCTGTGACTATTTTGAGAGCCTCCATGACCCTGACCCCTCCCCCGCCCCAAGGCGCCCTGGTCCTCTTTTCCGGCGGGCAGGACTCTACGGTCTGTCTGGCCTGGGCTTTGGAGCGTTATGACCGGGTCGAGACAGTCGGTTTTGACTATGGTCAGCGCCACGGGGTGGAGATGCAGGCGCGCCAAGTGGTGCGCGACAATGTCTTGGTGGGTTTTTCAAACTGGGCAGAGCGGCTTGGGCCAGATCATGAGCTGGACATGCGCGGCTTTGGGGCCATTGGCGGCTCTGCCCTGACCACGGACCGTGAGATTGAGATCAATGAGCGCGGCCTGCCCTCGACCTTTGTTCCCGGGCGCAATCTGGTGTTCTTGACCTATGCGGCAGCCTTAGCCGACCGACGCGGCCTAAACGTCCTGATCGGCGGCATGTGCGAGACCGACTTTTCCGGCTATCCCGACTGTCGGCGCGACACGCTTGATGCGCTCCAGACCTCGCTCAATCTGGGCATGGACCGGGACTTTCGGATCGAGACCCCGCTGATGTATCTAACCAAGGCCCAGACCTGGGCTCTTTCCAAGCGCCTCGGCGGGCAAGATCTGGTCGATATCATCCTTGAGGATAGCCACACCTGTTACAAGGGCGAGCGCGGCAAGCGCCAGGCGTGGGGCCATGGCTGCGGCGGCTGTCCAGCCTGCGACCTGCGGGCAAAGGGCTGGGCCGAGTGGAACGCGGCGGGCGAACCGGGCAAACCCTCATGAGCTATGCTGTTAAAGAGATCTTCCTGACCTTGCAGGGCGAAGGCGGGCAAGCTGGCCGCGCCGCCGTCTTCTGCCGCTTTGCAGGCTGCAATCTGTGGAGCGGACGCGAGCAGGACCGCGCCAGCGCGGTCTGCACCTTCTGTGACACTGATTTCGTCGGCATGGATGGCCCGGGCGGTGGGCGCTTTGACAGTGCGCAGGCTCTGGCTGAGGCGGTGCTGGCACAATGGCAGGGCGGCCCTGAGGGGCGTCTCGTCGTCTGCACAGGCGGCGAGCCCCTGTTGCAGCTGGATGACGCCGCCATCGCAGCCCTTCACACCCTCGGTTTTGAGATCGCGGTTGAGACCAACGGTACCCTCAAGGCCCCTGACGGCATTGACTGGATCTGCGTCAGCCCCAAGGCGCAGGCCCCTGTGGTCCAGACCTCTGGGCAGGAACTCAAGTTGGTCTATCCGCAAAAAAACGTCGATCCGGCCCGCTTTGCCAACCTCGATTTTGAGCGTTTTTACCTGCAACCGCTCGACGGGCCAGACCGCGACGCAAGCACCCAGGCGGCGATGGCCTATTGCCTTTCCCATCCCCAATGGCGATTAAGCGTCCAAACCCACAAATATCTGGGCATTCCTTGAAAGCGCTGCCTTGGCGGCGGCATTGAGACCATGAGCGAACCTGAGTTTGAAATTACCAAATCGGCGACCTTTGACGCGGCGCACTATTTACCTGCCGGTCCAGAGGACAGCCTCTATCGCCGCATGCACGGCCACTCCTTCAAGGTCGAGGCCACCGTTCGGGGCATGGCTCGAGAGCCTGTGGGCTGGGTCGCAGATCTGGCGGGGCTCGATGCGGCTCTGCGCGGCGTTGCGTCGGAACTGGATCACAGCACGCTCAATGATAAGGCTGGGCTGGAAAGCCCAACGCTCGAGCGCCTGTGCCTCTATTTCGTCGCCCGCCTTCAGCCAAGCTATCCGGGACTTTGCCAAGTTATCGTTTCGCGCCCGACCATCGGCGAAAGCTGCGCCCTCAAGGTCTAGGCCTCCTGACATCACACACTGCCAAAAAAAGGTTCTCCATGCTGCTCGTTGATCGTTCCGGCCCTGTGGCCACTGTGACCCTGAACCGTCCTGAGGCCATGAACGCCCTATCGCGCGCTCTGCGTCAGGCCCTTCGCGATGCCTTGGTCGAGCTGGCGGCGGATGACAGCGTGCGGGTCATCGTCCTGACCGGTGCGGGCCGCGCCTTCTGCGCCGGTCTGGACCTTAAAGAGTTGGGTCAAGAGGAGGGTGCTTTGGGCAGTGCGGTCGGCGGCGATCCTGCGGCCAATCCCGTGGCAGCCATGGATGCCTGTCCAAAGCCGATCATCGGAGCCATTAACGGCGCGGCCATCACCGGCGGCTTTGAGCTGGCTCTGGCCTGCGACGTGCTGATCGGCTCGTCCAATGCCCGCTTTGCCGACACCCACGCCCGCGTTGGGATCATGCCTGGCTGGGGCCTGTCGCAAAAGCTCAGCCGCGCTATCGGTATTTCGCGGGCCAAGGAACTGTCCTTGACCGGCAATTTCCTTGATGCGGCCACCGCGTCGGACTGGGGCCTGATCAACCGCGTGGTCGCCGCCGACGACCTCTTAGCCGTCTGCCAAAAGCTGGCGCTCGACATGGCCTCCGTGCCCGAACCCGCCAGCCAAACCTATAAGAGCCTGATCGATGAGGGCTTTGGCCTGTCCTTCAAGGACGCCATGGCCGTCGAAGCCCGGGTCTCCCAAGCCCACAATCCCGGCGTCAAGGCCGAGTCCGTAGCCCAAGCGCGCTTGGAAGTGACGGCGCGCGGTCGGGATCAGACGGCGGGTTAAGACCCCCCACCCCAGCTTCGCCGGTACTTCCCCCCGAGGGGGAAGTGACGCGGAGCGCAGAATTGGGCCTTGTTTGGGCCCTACCCGACCACCGCCGATAGCAGCCGGTCCACTGCGGCTTCATCCAGAAAACGGGCACGAACAGGCCAAGGGGTGACGCGGAGACGCCAGTGCATAGGCAGGCGCATCCAGTCCTTTTCCGTCGTCACCAATCCGGCTCCGAACAGGGCGGCGCGACCGGCGAGGAAAGTCAGGGTCTCGTCATCATAGGGGTCATGGTCAGGGAACGGGGCAAAGTCGACCAGTTCGCAGCCGGCCTCGGTCAAGGCGCGCTCGACCTTCCAAGGCTTACCAACCCCGGCAAAACCCAGTTGCGGGCCACGCGGCGGCGGGGCGGGTGCTTCGAGCCGCGCCACTAGCACCGGCTTATCGCCAAACTCTGCAATGAGGTCAGGATCAACCTTGGTCAGGCCGTGAGGCAAGAGGACGACCACCGCATCGGCGCGCGCCAACCCCCGACGCAGCGGCTCTCTCATCGGACCGGCAGGAAACACGGCACCGTCACCAAAGGGCCATTCCTGACCGCGCGTCTCACCATCGACGACAATGATCGACAGGGCTTTTTTGACGTCGGGATTTTGGTGGCCATCATCCATGACCACGACCTGAGCGCCTGCCCCAGCCGCAGCCTTGGCACCGGCCAGCCGGTTGCGAGCGACCCACATCGGGAAGTCTTGCGCCAGCATCAGCGGCTCGTCACCGACCTCTGAGGCATCGTGATTGTCAGGATCAACCTGGATCGGGCCTTCTAGAGTGCCGCCATGGCCACGCGACAGGCCATGAGCGCGTTTCTTGGCATGGGTCAAGCGCAAGAGAAGTTCACGTACAACCGGCGTCTTGCCCGCGCCGCCCATGGTCAGGTTGCCGACACAGATTACTGGAATACCCGCATCGCCGGGCTTGGCCTTGCGGATACGCCGCTCCGTAAAGAAGGCCCAAACCCAAGAAAGGGGCCGCAGCAGCAGCCTCGTGATCGGGGCCGGTGCGCCGGTACGAACATACCACCAACGCGGCGTTGAGAGGCTCATGCTCCGGCCTCGCGGCTCGGCAAGAGAGGCCAGAGAGCCTGCCAGATCGCGGCCATCTGACCGCCATCCTGCACCGCAAACCGGGCCGCCGCCGCTCCCAAGGCCTTAGCCTTAGCGCTATGGGTCAGCAGGTCGTTCAGGGCGCTCATCAACTCAATCTCCGAAGCGACAAGGACCAAGCCTTGCGCGCGCTCCATATCGCCACAGACGTCGGCGAAATTAAACACCTGATCTCCGCACATCATCGTGACACCCAGCCGCGCGCCCTCGAGCGGGTTGTGGCCCCCAATGCCCTTAAGGAAGGATCCGCCGATGATGGCCAGGCTTGCTAACCGATAGAACAGGCCCATTTCGCCCAAGGTATCGGCCACATAGACCTGCGTTGAGGACACCAACGGCTCGGCCACGGCGCGGCGGGCCACCGTAAATCCCTGATCGCTTGCCAGTTTTGCTACCGCTGGCCCGCGTTCCGGATGACGCGGCGCAAGGATCAGCAAAGGCTTGGGGTCGGCGATAGCGCCATGGGCCCGCAGCATGATCTCGTCTTCACCCTTATGGGTGCTGACGGCGAGGACCACTGCGCGGCCTGCGACGCCATGGCTCAAGGCCTTAAGCGCGGCAGGATCATAATCGAGCGGCAGGGCGAGGCTCTTAAGATTGGCCAGCCCCTGAACCGTCCCGCCAAGGGCCGTGAGTCGCCCCGCACTGGCGCTATCTTGAGCCTGAATCAGATCAAAACAGGACAAGAGGGCCTTCGCGGTCTTGCCCCACCTCGCCCAGCCATCGGCGCTGACCTTCGTCATGCGGGCTGACAGCAGGGCAAGGCTCACGCCCCGTTCATGCGCTGCTAAGATCAGGTTCGGCCAAAGCTCGCTCTCGACAAACAGGGCAAGGTTGGGTCGCCAATGGTCCAGAAACCTTGCGACGGCGCGGGGGGCGTCGATCGGGACATAGTGATGGATGACACCGCTGGGCAGTCTTGCCGATAGGAGGTCCGCTGCTGTGCGTGTGCCGCTGGTCACGAGCAAAGTTAGGTCTGGTCGCTCTTGGCGCAGATGATCGATCAGGGGTAGGTGCGAGAGGCTCTCCCCAACGCTGGCACCATGTAGCCAAATCAAAGGACCGGCGGGCCGCGCGAGGGGCGAATAGCCGAGGCGTTCCTTCACGCGGGCTAGATCCTCCTTGCCGCGCTTGACCCTCGCCTTGAGCAGCAGCGGGGCAAGGGGCTCGAAGATCGTCGTGGCCAGCCGATAGAGCTGCAGAGCCAAGGTTCGGCTCATTTCACCAGCGCCTCTGCCCGTTCAGTCACCGCGCTCAAGCGCGCGGCCCAGTCGAGCGCCAGGGCCGCCGCATCGATCTTGCCATCGAGCTGAAATGGGCCGTCCCAGACCATGGCGGCCTTGCCAAAGGGGATGGGCAAAACGGCCTTGTCCCAACTGCCCAGCCGAATGCAGGGATTGCAGGCCAGACCGACAAATAGCACCGGCGCTCCGGTCAATCGGGCCAGCATCGGCGTGCCCTCAGCCATTACATGGGCCGGGCCGCGAGGGCCGTCGGGGGTGATCGCGACGGCACCGCCCGAATTAATCCACTTGGCCATGTCGCGAAAGGCCGCCATGCCGCCCTTGGACTTGGCTGGATCTGATTTCTTTTGCGAGGAGCCACGAATGGCCGGGAACCCGACCAAAGCCATGGCCTTGGCGATGAACTCGCCATCCGCCGACAGAGAGATCAAGACCCGGCATTCCTGCGCCTCCTTGGGCCAAGAGGCCGGGGAAAGAGATATGCGATCATGCCAAAGGCAAAGCATAGCCCCACCTTCGCTGTTCCAGACCCCTTGCGCCCGCTCGCGGTCGACATGGGTCCAGCGCATGGTGTTGATGGTCAGGCGCATATAGGCAGCAAACAGATAGGCCAAGGCGCTCTGGATCAAGGCCGAACGGAACAAGGCTTTCACGGTTGGGTCTCCATGGCCGAACCCCTATCCAAATCCTGCGACTGCGCCAATCGAGCATAGAGCCCGCGCTGCACCATCAGGCTGTCATGGTCGCCGGTCTCAACCACCTGACCTTTGTCGATCACATAGATCCGGTCCGCGCCGCGTACCGTCGAGAGACGGTGCGCGATCAAAATCGTCGTGCGACCGGTCATCAGCCGCTCCAGCGCCTCTTGAACCTTGGCCTCGCTCTCGGTGTCGAGCGCGCTGGTGGCCTCATCGAGCAGCAAGATAGGGGCGTTCTTGAGAAAGGCGCGGGCAATCGCGATCCTTTGCCGCTGGCCACCAGACAGGCGCGCACCGGCCTCGCCGACGGGGGTATCGTAACCCTTAGGCAGGGCAAGAATGAAATCATGGGCGGCGGCTTGGGCGGCGGCGGCCTCGATCTCAGCTTGGCTGGCGCTGGGGCGGGCATAGGCGATATTGCCCCCGATTGTGTCGTCGAACAGGAACGGCTCTTGTGTCACCAAGGCGATCTGATCGCGCAGGGAGGCGAGTGTGACGTTCCTGACATCCACTCCATCGATCATCAACCGTCCGGCGGTCACATCATAGAAGCGTGGAATGAGGTTCAAGATCGTGCTCTTGCCCCCACCTGAGGGACCGACCAGAGCGATGGTCTCACCGCGCTTGGCATTCAGGCTTACACGGGACAGGACCTCAGTTTCTGGCCCATAGGCAAAGGATACGTCCTCGAGACTCAGTGTTGCTTCGCCAAGGGCCATGGCCTTGGCACCTTGCGCATCCCGCACCTCGGCCTCGACGTCGAGACTGGCAAACAGCCGCCGCGCCGCCGTCAAACCCTCGGCCATCACGGTCTGCAGATTGGCAAGCTGACGCAAGGACTGCGAGGCCATGGCCAAGGCCCCCAGAAAGGCAATGAAGGCCCCGACATTCATCTGGCCCGTGGTCGAGCGCCAACCGGCATAGGCCATGACCCCGGCGGTAATCACTGTCATCAGGGTCTCGGTGGCGGGTGCAGCGGCGGCTCTGGCATTGGCCCCCTTGATCAGATGCTCCTGACGGCGCTCGACGACGGTCGCAACGCGGGCCTCTTCATAGGCTTCTCGGTTCTCGATCTTGACGATCTTAACCCCGTCTAGGCTTTCCATGACGGCGGTTGAAAGGGCCGAGGTCTCGGCCATCGCGCCCTTGGCGGCCTTGGAGGTGCGCTTGGAAAAGCGGCGCATGATCGATACGGCCAGCGGTGCCGCGACCAAAACCCCGAAGGACAGCCAAAGGTCCTTGGACATCATCACCGCCACGGCTCCGGCCACGGTCAGGAAATGTTGCGTATAGTTGACCACGCCCGAGGTCGCCGCCTCTCGGATCAGGCCCGCATCATAGAGAACAGACGAGACATAGGCCCCCGAATGGGCGGTGCGCAGGCGCGCCAGATCGGCACGGATCAACTTGCCAAAGAGTTGGACCTGTACATCGCCAACAATGCCATTGCCGATGCGGTTGACCAGACTGGCCTGGGTGATCTGCGCCACACCGCGAACGAGGGCGAGGACGGCGATGGTTACCGGAATGGCCAGCAAGGCCCCCGGCTTATGATCGACCATTAACTGATTGATCGCCGGATCGAGGATCTGGATCAGCCAAGCGCTCAAGCCCGCAACCACGGCCGCGCAGACGACTGACAGGCTCAGACCCTTCCAGCGCGGCGCCAGATAGATGCGCAGAACCCGACTGGCCAAGGCGCGGTCTGTCATCGACGGTTCAGAAGGGGGCGAAAACTCATCCATAGCCGATGGGTTGACCGTGATTGCGCGCAAGTCAAGCACGACACGCTTCCTTTTCGCTGCAGAAGGTCATAACCAGAGGCCTCAAACAGGAACCGCGATCTTGTCAGGCTTCGATCTCACCACCCCCGCTGGGCGCCGCCGAGCCTATCTGGACTATCTGGTCAATGACCACGCCTTCTTGCGTGTGGGCTTCCAGAATGCCCATTGGATCACGCCGGAACTGGTGCGCACCAACCAACCTTGGCCGTTTCAACTGGCTTGGTGGAAGAAGCAGGGCGTGCACACGATAATCAATCTGCGCGGCGGCTTTGATGGCAGTTTCTATGCCCTAGAAAAGGATGCCTGCGAGCGGCTTGGCCTGACGATGGTCGATTTCACAATCACCTCTCGTGAGGTTCCATCGCGCGAGCGGGTTCTTGGCGCCCGTGACCTGTTCGCCTCGATCGAATATCCAGCCCTGATGCACTGCAAGTCTGGCGCAGATCGGGCCGGGATCATGAGCGTCTTCTATGCCCATTTTCGGCTGGGCTTGCCGATCCAAGAGGCGATGAAGGAACTGTCTCTTCGCTATCTGCACGTTAAGCAGGGCAAAACCGGCGTGCTCGACTATGTGTTTGAACGTTATCTGGCTGAGGGCGAACCCATCGGACAGAGCTTCATCGACTGGGTCATGAGCGATGCCTACGACCCCGTCGCGATCAAGGGTGATTTTCGGTCGCAATGGATCGGTACGCTTTTGACCGAAAAGCTGCTTCGTCGCGAATAGGGGGCCGCGAATAGATCGGGTCTAGGCCCGCCCAGTCTGTCCTGACAGGCTGCTGGCATGAACGCCGATCTTAGCTAGGGCCTTGGACCATTTGTCATTGGGGTTGGGATCAAACAGCAGGTCCTCGTCCGCCTCACAGGTCAGCCAGACATTATCGCGCAGTTCCTGTTCCAACTGCCCCGGACCCCAACCTGAATAGCCCAAGGCGAGGATGGATCGCCGAGGCCCGCAATCAGCGCCAATGGCCTGCAGAACCTCGCGGGTGGCGGTCATCGATACGCCGTTGGCCACAGGCAAGGTTGCCACTTCACTGAGATAGTCGTCCGTGTGCAGGACAAAGCCCCGTTCGCGCTCCACCGGCCCGCCGATCAACACAGGGGCCGGACCCGCCTCGCTGATCAAAGGAATTTCGAGCGTCTTGAGCACATCGGCAAGGCTCACCCCTTCAACAGGCCGGTTCAAGGTGACGCCCATGGCCTGATCGGGTGTGTGAACGCAGAGATAGACGATGGACCGTTCAAAGCGCGGATCCTCAATCCCCGGCATGGAGATCAGCACCCGTCCGGCCAGGAAGGTTCGTTCACCGGCCTCGCGCCATTCTTTGTTACGGTCAAACATGAAGGGATGATCGGCTGACTAAGGGCGGGTTTCAAGCCTTGAACATCAAACTTCAATGACAAGTGCGAGAGATCGCGCGCGGAAGGCTTGGCGAACGACCTTTGCGGCCTTATGTCGATGCCATGCACGTCATTTCGCGTGTCTCACACAATCAGGAGGCCCTCATGGCCATCAAGATCGGCGACAGTCTGCCTAAGGCAACCTTCATGACCATGACCGCTGAGGGCCCTGCCCCGGTCACCACAGACCAACTATTCGGCGCCAAGCGCGTTGCCCTGTTCGCCGTTCCCGGCGCCTTCACCCCGACCTGCTCGGCCAAGCATCTGCCCGGCTTTAAGGAGCATGCGGCGGACCTGAAGGCCAAGGGCGTCGACACCATCGCCTGCGTCTCGGTCAACGACATGTTCGTGATGAAGGCTTGGGCCAAGGATCAAGGCATTACGGACGAAGTGCTGATGCTGGCAGACGGCAATGGCGACTTCACCAAGGCCTTGGGTCTTGAAATGGACGGCTCCAAGTTCGGCATGGGCCTGCGCTCGCAGCGCTATTCCTTCGTCGCCAACGACGGCGTCGTCGAGAAGCTGAATGTCGAAGAAGGCGGCGATTTCAAGGTCTCCTCCGCCGACTACATGCTCGCCCAACTCTAAAAAAGACCTCTACTCCCGCTTTGCGTCGCGCGGCGGGGGTAGAGGGAATTTAGGCCCCAGCCTTTTTCGCAAAGGCCCAGGCTGTATCGCCCAGAATGGGAACCCGCTCGCCCATGGCGATGGCATAGGGCGACGAGGCAGTGCCGTCGCGCACGCGGCCAGCAATGCCCTGACAGATGCCACCTAGCCGGAAGAGGTTGTAGGCAAAGAACCAATCGAGATTGGGCAGGCCAGAACGATTGGTCAGGCCACAATAGCGTTCCACCGCCTCTTCGATCGACGGAATGCCTGCAGCCTTCAGGTCCATCCCGGCCAGTCCGCCGCGCTGGTCGGACGGCATCACCCACTGCATCAGGAAATAGGTGAAGTCGGCCAAAGGATTGCCCAAGGTCGAAAGCTCCCAATCCAACACCGCCAAAACGCGGTTCTCGGTCGGGTGCAGGATCATATTGTCCAGACGATAGTCGCCATGGACGATGGAGGTCATGTCGTCCTCCGGCGCGCTTTGCGGCAAAAAGTCCATCAGACTGTTCATGGAGGCAATGACCTGGGTCTCAGAGGCACGGTACTGCTTGCTCCAACGATCGATCTGGCGCGAGAAATAGTTCCCCGGGCGGCCATAGTCGGCCAAGCCGATGGCAGCATAGTCGGTATTGTGCAGGGCAGCCAGAGTATCGATCTCGGCGCGATAGATCTCGCCCCGATCCGACGGCGTGCTGTCCTCAAGGCGACCATCCCACAGGATGCGGCCTTCAACCATGCCCATGACATAGAACATGGTGCCCAGAACGCTCTCGTCGGTGCAGAGCGCATAGGCCTTAGCGACGGGGAAGCTGGTCTTGTTCAGGCCTGAAATGACCTTGAACTCGCGGTCCACCGCGTGGGCCGAAGGCAAGAGCTTGCCCGGGGGCTTGCGGCGCAGAACATAGAGCTGAGTGGGCGTGATCAATTGATAGGTCGGATTGGACTGACCACCCTTGAACTGACGCACCTCAAGCGGACCGGCATAGTCTTCGACATTAGCCTGCATCCAGTTGGCCAGAGCCGCCTCATCGATCCTGTGGCGCTCGTCAACATCCTTGGTGCCGGAAAAGGCGTCTTGAGGGGCTTCTACGGCGGCCATGTGGTTTCTCCCGATCACTTGCTTGGCTGGAGTTTAACGATGGAGCCTTGCGAGACAAGGCCCCCAAGGGTGGCAATTGCGAGGAACTAGAGGGCGCGCCAACCAATATCGGTGCGGTGGAAGCCTTCGGGCCAGTCGATCTTCGCAATGGCCTCATAGGCCTTAGCCCGCGCCCTAGTCAGGTCCGCACCGCGGGCACAGACATTGACCACCCGTCCCCCGGCTGCGCGAAGGCTGCCATCGGCGGCCCGCTCGGTTCCGGCATGGAAGATGGCCACGTCGGATCCGAAATCCTGCTCAAGCCCCTTGATCACCGAGCCCGCCAGCGGCACATCGGGATAGCCGGGCGCAGCCAAGACCACGCAGATTGCAGCCTCATCATGCCATTGCGGCGCGGGTAGCTGAGCCAAGGTGCCCGTGGCGACGGCCAGCAGATAGGGCACCAGATCGCTCTTCAGACGCAGCATCAACACCTGACATTCAGGATCGCCGAAGCGAGCATTATACTCGACCAGCTTTGGCCCCGTCGGTGTCAGCATCAGACCGGCATAGAGCACGCCGCGATAGGGGTGGCCCTCCGCGGCCATCCCGGCGACGGTCGGGGCGATCATCTTCTGGTCGGCCTCGGCCATCAGGGCTGGGGTCAGGATAGGGGTGGGAGAATAGGTGCCCATGCCGCCGGTATTGGGTCCCTTGTCGCCATCAAAGGCGCGCTTATGGTCCTGCGCCGCGCCAAACAGCATGGCCGTCTGACCATCACTGAAGGCAAAGAGCGAAGCCTCCTCGCCGGTCATGAACTCTTCGATCACCACCCGCGCCCCAGCCTGACCAAAGCGCCCGCTAAGCATATCGTCAATCGCCGCCTCAGCCTCGGCGCGGCTCTCGGCAATGACCACGCCCTTGCCTGCGGCCAGACCATCGGCCTTGATCACATAGGGCGCGCTAAATCCGTCCAAAAAGGCCTTGGCCGGACCGGCAGCCTCGAACACGCCATAGGCGGCGGTGGGGATATTATGGCGAGCCGTAAAGTCCTTGGTGAAGGCCTTTGAGGTCTCCAACTGCGCCGCCTCTTGGGTCGGACCAAAGCAGGCAATAGCCAGTCCTGCTAGCCGATCCGCCAGACCGCGCTCTAGCGCCGATTCTGGACCAACCACCACCAGATCGGCCGCGATCTCTCTCGCCAGAGCCACCAAGGCCTCAACGTCGGTGACCTTGATCGGCCGGGTTTCACAAAGGGCCGCAATGCCCGGATTGCCCGGTGCCGTCACCAGACGCCCCACCAACGGTGACTGGGCGATCTTCCATGCTAGGGCGTGTTCGCGGCCACCCGATCCGACGAGAAGAATGTTCATGATCCTGCCTTTGGCGCGCACGGCGGCGGGCGTCAAGTCGGGCTGATCGCCAAGGGCCAGCGGAACCCTTTGCCCTTGGCTCGGCTTGGCCTCTATAGTCGGCCCATGACTGACTCTGCGTCCAATGCTGCGGCCTTTTCGGTCTCTGAGCTCGCCTTCTGTCTGAAGCGGACTTTGGAGGATGCCTATGGCCATGTGCGGCTGCGCGGCGAGGTGTCTAAGGTCACGCGCCACAGTTCCGGCCATGTCTATTTGACCCTCAAGGACGATAAGGCCGCCATTGATGGGGTGATTTGGAAGGGCGTCGTGCGCGGCCTTGCCTGTCAGCCCGAGCAGGGGCTGGAGGTCATTGCCACCGGCAAGATCACGACCTTCCCGGCCTCGTCCAAATATCAGATCGTTATCGACAGTCTGGAACCGGCGGGCATTGGGGCCTTGCTGGCTCAGCTGGAGCGGCTGAAGGCCAAGCTCCAGGCCGAGGGCCTGTTTGGTCCGGCCAAGAAACGCCCGATCCCACAGATGCCCACGGTCATCGGCGTCATTACCAGCCCAACCGGCGCGGTGATCCGCGACATTCTCCACCGCATCCGCGAGCGCTGGCCCTGTCATGTTCTGGTCTGGCCCGTAGTGGTTCAAGGTGATCATGCCGCCCAGCAGGTGGCCGCAGCCATCGCCGGTTTCAACAGCCTCGAGCCCGATAGCAAGGTCCCGCGTCCAGACGTCCTGATCGTGGCCAGGGGCGGTGGATCGGTGGAAGACCTCTGGGCCTTTAATGACGAGACCTTGGTGCGCGCCGTGGCGGCAAGTACGATCCCAGTCATCTCTGCCGTCGGGCATGAGACCGACACGACCCTGATTGATTTTGTCTCTGACCGCCGCGCACCCACCCCGACGGCGGCGGCCGAGATGGCCAGCCCTGTATTAGCAGAGCTGAAAGCCGCCGTGATGGATCTGGATCGACGGCTGATGCGGGCAGGAGGCCGCCTTCTGGAGGATCGCCGGGTACGCCTTGCTGCCACCAGCCGGGGCCTGCCGCGCCCTGCGGACCTGCTGTCGGTCGCCAGCCAGAGGTTCGACCTCTCAGCTGGGCGGCTCAACGGCGCCCTCGAGCGTAATCTCAGCCTGCATGATCGCGACCTGATGCGCTTTGCCGCCCGTTTAACCCCTAGCCTTCTGCACCACCCTCGCCGCTTAAAGGCCGAACGTCTTAGCGACCTTGCCAGCCGCCTCGGTCTGGCATCACGTCGCGCCGCTGATCAAGCCGAACGACGGGCCAGATTGCCAGATCTTACCGCACGGATGGCTGGCGCGGTGGAACGCAGACTGTCGGCGTTAACCGAGCGTCTGTCGGGGCTCGACAAGTTACGGCGAACACTCGATCCCAACAGGCCATTGGAACTGGGCTTTGCCCGCGTGCACCATGCCGATGGAAGCCTCGCCAGAAGCGGCGCTGAATTGGCCAAAGATGAAGCCGTGCGTTTGGTCTTTGCCCACGATAGCCGCCAAGCCCTGATCAGCGATGCCCCCGCGCCACCCCGGACGGCAAAACCTCAGAAGGTCCTGCCAAAAAAAACCGCCGCGGGCTCGCAAGGCAGCCTGTTCTAGACCTGACAGTCCTTAGGGGGTAAAAGGGCGTCATGAACGCGTTCGACCGAGATAAGATTTCAAAGGCTGGAGAGCCCGCCGTCCTGCATTATGGGGATGGTGAGTTCGTGGTGATGAAGCCTGGTGCCTTTGTCCTTTGCGCGGTGACGGGTCAAAAAATCCCCTTGGAAGCGCTGCGCTATTGGAACCCGATTGCGCAGGAAGCCTATGCGGGACCCGAGCAGGCCTTGGTGCGTTGGCAGGCCTTAAATCCGAAAAAATAGCGCGGCACTCGGTTTTCGAGCGAGGGCATTTGGACGAAATAGGCGATTTTTTAATCGTCACAGTTGCTTGCCACTTTAGACAAAGTGTAACAATGCGGCGGGGATCATCTCGGCACCCTTAAGCAGAGATGCACTCGCTTGGGTCGGCCGGCCTTTGGCTCTGTTTAAAACGATCAAATAGGTTTCTGGAGCAACGGATCATATGTGTGCCAAACTTGGCGCGCTCCGCGTATTGTTGATCGACGACAATGCCAATATGCGCTCAATCATAGCCGCCATCTTGGAAGGCATAGGCATCAAGGATGTCCGGCACGCCAAGGACGGTGAAGTTGGCCTTGGCATTTTGCGCGAGTGGCCCGCCGATATTGCCATTATCGACTATCTGATGAGCCCAATCGATGGTTTGGAATTTACCCGCAAGATTCGCCAAGGTCGCGGCGCATTAAACAACCAACTGCCGATCATTATGGTGACCGGATATGCTGATCGCGTCCGGGTTCTGGTCGCGCGCGATGCTGGAGTGACAGAACTGGTGGTGAAACCAGTGACGGCCAATGCGGTCATATCACGGCTCAATCAAGTGATCTTCAAACCCAGATCCTTTGTCCGAACCGATGACTATTATGGCCCAGACCGCCGACGCCGCAGCGACCTTGCCTATGATGGTCTCCTAAGAAGGCGGCTCGACATCAATCCCAAGACCGGTGTCGTGCATCTCTAGAAGCGCTAGATGGCAGACTTGGCAACGCGCTCGGCGAGATCCGAATAGACCTCATTGGGCCAGCGCTTGTGGACCCAGAACCATTCTTCTGGGCGCTCACGAATACGGTCTTCCATGAACCGGTTGATCAGGCCAACGCCAGCCTCGATATCGGCGGTACGATCTCCCGTGTGCGGCAAGGTGATTGGATCATGCACAACCACCTTGAACCGCGCGCCCTTGGTCCGCTGCACCGACATCGGCTGCAGCACCGTCCCGAACCGGAGCGCGAGCCTCGTCGGCCCAGGGGCTGTATGGGCCAGATGACCAAAGAAGGGCGCAGCCACGCCGCCATTAAACTTTTGATCATTCATTAAGGCCACCGACTCGCCGCGCCCCATGGCTTCGAGCAACTCACGCGCGCCATCGCCGCCCTTCGGCGCAAAGAGCCGCACGCCATAGCGAAACCGGCTCTTCTTGATTCGATCATCGACATAGGGATTGTTGGCCGCTCGATAGGTCATCTGGCAGGTCACGCCCGAATCGACGATCGCGGCGGGCATGACTTCCCAGTTGGACAGATGGCCCGAGATAAAGACTACGGGCAGGCGCTCAGCAGCGATCTCATGTAGCCGCTCGACATTGACCAGCTCGACCCGGCCCGTAGACGGCAAGATACGGTCCATCAGCGAGAATTCAGCAAAGGCACGGCCAAAACCATCCCACTGCGCCACGAGAACCCGTTTGCGCTCCACATCGCACATGTCGGGAAAGGCTAGCCGCAGATTCCGGTCCGCAACCTTGTGAGCCCCCGACAAGGGACCTAGAGTCCGCAACACCGCCCCGCCCATGGCCGAGGCCCAATCGACCGGCAACAGTCGAAACAGGGTGGTGAAGATGTCAAAGCCCAACGCTTCTAAACGCCAGGTCACATCCTGCTGCAGTGAGATTTTCGGGTCGGACATGCCCCTGTTTAGTCCGCCAAGGCCGGTCCATGCAACGGACAGCTTTCGCCTATCGGGAGAACGGCACGCGCCTTGCGGGAGAAATCCCTGACTGTCCCGTATCGAGACAGTCGCAAAGACGGGGCCATTCCGAATGACCGGCGATATTGATCAACATCTCGGCAACCGCGTTCGGCGACGCAGGCGCCTGCTTGGCCTAACCCAGCTAGCATTGGCGCAGAAGGTCGGTGTCCGGTTTCAGCAGGTCCAAAAATACGAATGTGGTGCAAACCGCATGTCGGCGTCTCGGGTCTGGCAGTTGGCGATGGCCTTAGAGGTGCCAGTCGCCTATTTTTATGACGGATTATCCGATGGGGCCGACGACGCGTCAGAGCGAAAAAACTGGGAAAGGTTCGCTCAAAAGGAAACATTGGACCTGATCAAGGCCTATTATGACCTTGATGAACGTCCACGTCGCCGCCTGCTTGATCTGGCCAAATCCCTAAATAGCGACTTGGAGCCAATCTGAGCGATCTGGCTTTTCAAGGTTCCAGCGTCAGGCTAAGCCATAGGGCATGAGCACCCTGACCCATTATCGTCTCCAGTCCCTCGAGGACTTCATCCTGCGCCTGAACGCCGAGGCGGCGCAGGTGATCTTGCCCCTGTTCCGAGCCGACCATGGGCTAGAAAACAAGGCCTCCCATGGGGCCTTCGATCCAGTGACGGCCGCCGACAAGGGCGCTGAGGCTGCGATCCGGCAGCTGATTTCCAAGACATTCCCAGATCACGGCGTGATCGGTGAGGAATATGGTGAAGATCACCCCGATGCGGAATTTGTCTGGGTCCTCGATCCCGTCGATGGCACCCGCGCCTTTGTGGCGGGCCTACCGGTTTGGACGACCCTCATCGGCTTGCGCTATCAAGGCATGCCGGTCCTTGGCCTGATTGGCCAAGCCTATCTGGATGAGGCCTTTGTCGGGTCCAAAACCCTTGGTTCGCGACTCATTCGCGGGACCTCGTCCTTGCCCCTAAAGGTGCGCGCCTGCCCGCAACTGAGCGATGCCATCATTGCCACCACCGATCCGGGCCTGTTCGATAATCATGAGGCGGCGGCTTGGAGCGATGTCCGCGCTAGGTCTCGGCTCGCGCGGTTTGGCTGCGATGCCTATGCCTACGCCATGGTCGCGCTGGGCAAGATGGACCTAATCCTTGAGACCGGCCTGAAGACCTGGGACATTGAGGCGGCCATACCGGTGATCGAAGGCGCTGGCGGCATTGTATCAGATTGGCACGGTCGCCCGATCAGCGCGACCCCCGCTCTGGCCGGTGGACAGATGGCGATTGGTGGAGATCAGGCCTGTCTGGAACAGGCGCTGGCCTGCCTAACCGAAGCGGCCAAGGGTTAGGGCGCAACCTCGGTAGAAAGCGCGTCGAAGGCCTGCCAGAAGGGCGCGCACAAGGCGTCGGTTTCCATCAAGATTTCGTGGAACGCCCCGTCGACCATCTGGTGACGGCCCTTGGGCATGCGAGCCGTGACCGCCGCCTGTTCGGCATTATCAACCAAGGCTTCAGCGCCCGCACCCAGCACAATAACGGGAATGGTGATCCTTGTGACGGCCGCATTCTTGGCCAGCCAATCACAGGCCTGAAACGCAAATTTCAGCCAGCTCCAGGTCGGTGAACCGAGCGCCAGATCCGGGCAGGCCGCGATCTGGGCAAAGGCTCGATCAAAATGGCTCTGATCATGGGTCAGGGCATTGTTGGCAAAGTCAGACACAAAAGGTTTGCCCGGATCGCCCAGCACATAGTCACCGCCCTTGCCCATCAAGACCATAGCTTGGGCGAGCAGCCGCGTTACTGCCTTAGGCCGGCCGCCCGTATTGAGGCCAAACATCGGGGCCGACAAGATCGCCGCGCTAAAGCGGCTTTCACCGTGGCCGAGCACGAGCGCCGTTAAGCAGCCGCCCATCGAGTGACCCATCGCGATCCACGGCTTGGGAAGGCGCGTTTCAAAGGCTAAGAGCAGCGCTTGATAATCTTCCAGGAAGGGTTGGATCCCCTCGGCATGGCCCTTGAGACGGTCGGAAAGCATGCGATGCGACAGGCCTTGGCCGCGCCAGTCATGGACTAAAACCACAAAGCCTCTGGCCTGCAGGTCTGTGACCACCTCGAAGTATTTTTCGATCGCTTCAGTACGGCCGGGGCTGAGCACCACCGACCCACGGACCTTTGCGGGGTCCTTAGACGCAAACAAAGCGGCACGCAGACGCGCACCGCCCTGTCCGGTGAACCATTGCGCCGCACCGCCCGTCGGAACGGGTGCCTGAGGTAAATCAAGCAGGGGCGCGGCGGCGGTCAAATCTTTAGCCGCGAGCCTTGGCCATGATGGGCTGAAGCTTCATGGCCACAGACATGTCGCCATTGACCTTAATCTTGCCCTGCATGAAGGCCATGGTTGGGTCGAGCTTGCCATCGGCCATCGACTGGAAATCGTCGAAAGCGATGACGATGGTGCAGTCGGCAGGCTTGTCGTCGTTGGTCACAGAGCCGCCATCGATGTGGATGAAGCCGTCACCCTTGAAGTCAAACTTCAAAGTCTTGCCGAGGCCGGAATCTTCGCCCACAGCGCCAGCCATAACGGCGGTGATTTCTTGCAGCGTAGCCATTTTACGCAGTCTCCTGAAGGTGCGCCGTTGCTTGCGCAGATGAAATTTCAGCCGGAAAACAATTGTCTGGCCGTGCGCCAATTTGCCGACAGAAGCCCCAGAAGTAAACACCGTAAAGACGTAAAATTTCGTTCATTTTTAGGGTTTAAGGGGCTTGCAAAACCGCAAAGTCATCCTGTCGCTTTCGCCAGTAGCATCGAAAGCCCTGTGATCAAAGCCAGGGTCAGGCGCTTGCCCACGCGCCGATGACCGGCGCACAGGGGGCAAGGTCCAGACGCCGATGACCGGCGTACAGGGGGCAAGGTCCAGACGCCGAAGGGGTGATCGCTATCATCCAAAAGATTGGCATTGATCTGCTGGCCTCTTCGAAAACGAAGCCCGCCTCCTTGGCCAGTTGCTTGACATAGGCCTCTTGGACATAGCCGTCAGAGGCAAGGGCATCTTGGACCCGGTCCGGCTTGGCGCGGTGCTCTTCCACGCCAAGGACGCCGCCGGATTTGAGGGCAGCATAGGCTGAGGCAAAGGCCTTTTCAGCGATCCCGGCCGTCATCCAATTATGAACATTGCGCAGGAACAGCACCAGATCGGCCTTTGCGTTAGGCGCGACCGGGCCGGACTTTGGTCCAACGGTCGTGATCTTCACCGCGCGATAGCGTTGGGGTGAGGATTTGATCTTGCTGGCGAACTGTTCGCCGACGTCGGACAGGGAGGAATCTTGCGGACCCACCTCAAGACCTACCGCATAGAGTTTACCGTGGTTTTGGGTCAGGTAGGGCCCTAAAATATCGGTGTACCAACCGGCTCCAGGTCAGAACTCGACCACGGTCATGCCCGGTTTCACGCCCCAGAAGGTCAGGGTCTGGATGGGATGGCACCAACGATCACGGGCCTTGTCCTTCGCGGGCCTCCAGTCGCCCGCAACGGCCCAGGCCAGACTGCCCACCTTGCTTGCGGCCTTCGGCTGATCAGCCGCCTTGTCGCCCGTAGCCCCTTTGCGGCCGCAAGCGCTCAAAACGAACAGAGCCGCAGCGAAAGGTCAGAATAAGCCGGCGCGAGGTCAAATTAAGCGGCCCCTAGCGCTGCTTACGAAAGCGCAAGGCCATCCGATCGCTCTCACCAATGGCCTCATATTTGCGGCCATCGAACGAGGGGTTTGCTGGTTGCCCCCCTGGAGCCGAGCGGCGTGTGGGCGGCAGGGTCCAGACACCAAAGGGATGGTCCTTCGTATCCTTGGGATTAGCGTTGACGTCGGAACGCCCGTCTAGAACGAAACCAGCTTTCAAAGCGGCTTCAATGACATAGGCTTCCGACACATAGCCGTCGCGCGCCTCTGGCACCATGGGGCGAGGATCGGCGCGGTGCTCTTCAATGGCCAAGATCCCGCCGGGTTTTAATGCTGCAAAAGCGTCATTGAGGGTCTTGTCCAACCGACCCGGCGACCAGATCAGGTTATGAATATTCCGCGTGGTCAAGAACAGATCGACCGTTCCTGCCGGGGCGAAGGGGCCAGAAGTTGCGCCATAGTTGGTCGGCACAACCGTGCCGTAAAGCTTGGTATCCGCATATTTGGCGAGAAAATCGGCCCTGCCCTTGCGTGCGGCTTCGGAGACAATGGGGTTGGATATATCGCTGAGCCCGACGATGTAACGCCCACCCGTAGCCTTGGCATAGGGGGCCAAGATTTCGGTCCAGTAGCCGGTCCCTGGCAAGATTTCCAACACGGTTTGACCCGGCTTAACACCCCAGAAGATCAGGCTTTCGAGCGGATGGCGCGCACCGTCTCTGGCCACATCCTGTGAGGGGCGGGTCGCGCGCGATACGGCCGCGCTCAGAGCCGCATCGATGGTTGGCTTGGCGGGAGCCGCCGCGACGGGCGCGCTGGCCAAGGCCGCAACCGCGAGAACAGAAAGGCCGAACCGCACCAGCGCAGATGTTGTCGTCGTCATGGATCAATCTACCCCAAAGCCCAAGGAGAGGGTGAACCTGACCGCTACGACCGATTAGAGCAACCCCGTTCGTGCAGCCTCTCTAAACTGTGAGAACAGGCTAAAATAGCGCACCCCTTGCGCAGCAAATTTTGATCACCACCTATCATCCGGAGGCGCTGGATCACCGGGCCTTTCAGGATCGACACGGGGCCCATTTGGGACTGTTTGATGGCCTGCCCATGAACCACAACCTTGCTTAACCCAAGAAGGATGTTGCTATGCGTACGACAGATTTTTCCCCGCTCTATCGCTCCATGGTCGGTTTTGACCGTTTGGCACAGCTGCTCGAATCCGCTGCGGCCACGGAAGGTCCGACCGGCTATCCGCCCTACAACATCGAGCGAACCGACGAAAACGCCTATCGGATTGAGATTGCCGTTGCAGGCTTTTCACCCGACGATCTGACCATTGAAGTCAAAGAGAACCTGCTCACCGTCCAAGGCCGCAAGCCCGCCAGCGAAGAGACCAAGCGCTATCTGCATCGCGGCCTCGCCGCCCGAAGTTTTGAACGCCGGTTCCAACTGGCTGACTATGTGGTCGTCACCGAAGCGGGCCTGGCCAACGGTCTGCTCTGCGTCTCGCTAAAGCGCGAACTGCCTGAGCAGCTGAAGACCCGGCGTATTGAAATTACGACCTCAGCAGGACCCCTGATTGAGACCACGGCCCAAGCAGCC
Organism: Caulobacteraceae bacterium; assembly: GCA_040399645.1. Classification (GTDB taxonomy): domain Bacteria; phylum Pseudomonadota; class Alphaproteobacteria; order Caulobacterales; family Caulobacteraceae; genus CAISGS01. Next base: position 50,576 of record JBBARR010000005.1, read on the forward strand.
TAATCCCCTCCCTAGGCGCTTGGTATAGCCCCTGCCCGCTACGTCCTTCCCCCCGAGGACGTGGAGGGGCGGGGGTTTCTATCTTTGCACCCTACGAAATGGCTAACAGACCTGCCCGCGAAAGCTCCCAGGCCAGTGGCCCGCCCCTCGGGGTCCAGAGGCGCGTATAGCCGGCCTCTCCATAACGCAGCAGGGCTGCAGACAGGCCCTCACCCGCTTTGGGTTCAAACAGGGCATCGAACTGATCCCCATAATCTGCGGCCTCGACGAGCGGCTTACCCGTCGCCAGGCGATGGACAAAGCCCGCGCAAAGGACCCTCGCCTCGTCCGCCAAGAGACCGGTTTCAAAGGGAAGACCCGCCTCGCGTAATCGCTCCAAGCCTTGACCCGACGCAAAGGGTGACGGGTCTTCGCAAGCGATCACCACCCGCACCACGCCTGAACCGGCCAGACGTTCCGCGCAGGAGGCATGACCCGAAGAGCGAGCACCGCAAGGCTCCAAGGTCACATAGGCTGTTGAGCCGATCGCCCGCCCACCCAAGGCCGCGAGGGCCTGTTCTTCGGCATGGGGCCGTCCGCCGGGGGCTGTCGCCGCCTCGGCCAATATCTCCCCATCCTTGGCAAGGACACAGCCAACCGACGGGTTCGGCCAAGTCGAGCCGAGATTGGCCATCGCGATTGCAATGGCCCGGCGCATCAACAGGATGTCGCCGGTGCTGAACATCGGGCTAGGCGCGCTTTGGTAGAGGCTGGGCACGGGTCTCATTAAGATAGCGCGCTGAAACCGGCTTCAGGTCACTGTCCAGATCGATCAGCAAGGGATTACCCGTCGGAATCTCGACCTCGGTGATCTCGCCGTCGGGCACGGCGAACAGATGCTTGACGATGGCGCGAAGGCTATTGCCATGAGCGGCCACCAGAACCGTCTGTCCGGCCTTCAGTTGAGGCGCGATATCGCACTGCCAGTAGGGCAAAACCCGGTCCAGCGTGGTCTTGAGGCTTTCGGTATCGGGGATCGTGATACCAGCATAACGACGATCCTTGCTGAAATCATAGGTCCCGCCCAAAGCCAAAGGCGGCGGTGGAACATCATAGGACCGGCGCCAAACCAAGACCTGGGCTTCACCGTGCACTTGCGCCGTCTCAGCCTTATTTAAACCGGTCAGTCCACCATAGTGGCGCTCATTCAAGCGCCAGTCCTTGGTCAGGGGCACCCAGGCCTGACCCGCCGCCTCGAGGGCCAGACAGGCCGTTCGAATCGCGCGGGTCTGAACAGAGGTGTAGGCAAGGTCAAAGGCGACCCCTGCGGCAGCCAACAGGTCACCGGACCGGCGCGCTTGGGCCTCACCCTCTGCGGTCAGGTCGACATCAACCCATCCGGTGAAACGATTCTCAAGGTTCCACTGGCTTTGGCCGTGACGAACGAGGGCGAGGGTGGGCATGGGACCAGACCGTTCCTGTGACAAGTCCTTGCTGGCTATGGCTCAGACGGCCCCACGTCAAGCCGCCGTTTGAAGCAGAGCCGTGGCTGTTGGCTCAAATCACCGAGGCCTGTTATAGGAAGTCCATGTCTGATCGTCTCTTTTTCATCAGTCTGGCCTTAGCGGCCGTGGCACTGATCGCTTTTTCCCTCGTATGGCCTCAGGGCCTTGGGGACCGTGCACCTGCGCCCTTTGGTCAACCCCCCGCTCAACGTACGCCCGCGATGCAGGCGGCGATGAAGCGCGAGCGCGATCACGCCAATCAGCAGATGCAGGCCAGCGAAGCGGCCAAGGCTGAGGCCGTCAGGGCGGCACCAACGGAACAGCTAAAATGACCACCTTTGATGCCATCGCCGTCGGACGGCGCGTGCTTGCCACCGAAGCTCAAGCCCTTGGCCTGATGGCCGATCAATTGGGCGAGGCCTTTATGGCTGCTGTCGAGACCATCTTTACCGCCAAGGGCCGCGTGGTCCTGACCGGTGTTGGCAAGTCGGGCCATGTTGGACGCAAGATCGCCGCGACGCTGGCCTCGACCGGTACGCCTGCCATGTTTGTCCATGCCAATGAGGCCAGCCATGGCGATCTGGGCATGATCGGTGTCGATGACGTCGTGCTGGCCCTGTCCAAATCCGGCGAGGTCAAGGAACTGACCGACGTCATTCACTATGCCAAGCGTTTTGGCGTACCGCTGCTGGCCATGACCGCTTCGGCAGGCAGCGCCTTAGGCAAGGCGGCTGACATTTTGCTGCTCCTGCCAGATGCGCGCGAAGCTACCGACGGGGTCAATGCGCCGACCACCTCGACGACCTTACAGATCGCACTTGGCGATGCGCTGGCGGTAGCGGTGTTAGAGCGCCGGGGCTTCACCGCCGATGATTTTCGCATCTATCATCCCGGCGGAAAGCTCGGCGCGATGTTGCGCACGGTCGCGGACATCATGCATGGTGCGCAGGACCTGCCTCTGGTCGCGCCGCAAACAACCATGTCCCAAGCCCTTCTGGTTATGACCGAAAAGCGCTTTGGCTGCGTCGGGGTGCACGATCAGGTCGGACAGCTTAGCGGATTGATCACCGATGGTGACCTGCGCCGCCATATGGACGGGCTGCTCGGCCTGACCGCTGAACAGGTCATGACCGCCAAGCCCCGCACCGTCGGTCCAGACATGCTCGCCGCAGAGGCCCTACGCCTCATGAACGAATGGCGCATCACGGTCCTGTTCGTGGTTGAGGCCGGCAAGCCCGTCGGCATCTTGCACATCCACGATCTGCTCCGCGCGGGTGTGGTTTAGGCAAAGTGTCCTCGTCCTTCGACAGGCGAAGTATGAGGACGACTGCAGCACAACGAACCAACCATACTTCCCCATACTGAGCGTGTCTAAGCATGGGCGACGAATAGGACGCGGCGCCTGAGCGCCTTGTTTCGCCTAGGCGACCGCCGCGGCCTTAACCGCAGCAACGATACTATCCACCACCTTGGACACCAGCCTGTCGTCGTCGCCCTCGGCCATAACCCGGATCAGGGGTTCTGTGCCGGAGGCACGGACCAGAACGCGGCCGTTATTGCCAAGTTGGGCCTCGCCGTCGGCGATGGCCTCCTTGACCAAGACGCTTTCCAACGGTTTTCCGGCCGAAAAACGAACATTCTTTAAACGTTGCGGCACTGGCTCAAACTGGCGGGCCAGACTGCTCATGGGCTGCTGTGCTGAGACCAGAACCGCCAGCACCTGAAGGGCGGCAATCATGCCGTCGCCCGTGGTTGAGACGTCAGACAGGATGACGTGGCCGGACTGCTCACCCCCAAGATTAAAGCCGCCTTCGCGCATGCGGGCCATGACGCTGCGGTCTCCGACGGGCGTGCGCTCAAGCTTGAGGCCGCGCGCATCCATGAACCGCTCAAGGCCCAGATTGGACATGACCGTGGCGACAACGCCGCCGCCCTTAAGCCGGTTTTCTGCCGCCCAAGCACCCGCAATGATGGCCATGATCTGATCGCCATCGACGACATTGCCGTGCTCATCACAGATCACGAGCCGGTCCGCATCGCCGTCGAGCGCAATGCCAATATCCGCGCGATAGTCACGCACCGCCTTGGCCATAGCTTCGGGATAGGTTGAGCCGCAATCGGCATTGATGTTCATGCCATCGGGCGAAACACCGACCGAAATCACCTCTGCGCCCAATTCATAAAGGGCTGTTGGGGCGACCTTGTAGGCCGCACCATTGGCGCAATCGATCACCACCCTCATGCCTGATAGGCTAAGGTTGCGCGGGAAGGTCGCCTTAATAATTTCAACATAACGGGCCTGAGCATCGTCAATGCGCATGACCCGGCCAAGACCACGCGGCGCGGCGAGGCCCTCTTGCAGGCCCTCATCCATCAGGGCCTCGATCTGAAGTTCATGTGCGTCTGAAAGCTTATAGCCGTCAGGGCCAAACAGCTTGATGCCGTTGTCAGCAAAATCATTGTGCGAGGCTGAGATCATGACGCCAATATCGGCACGCATCGAGCGGGTCATCATGGCGACAGCAGGCGTCGGCAGCGGCCCGAACAGGCGCACATCCATGCCCACGCTGGTAAAACCGGCCACAAGGGCCGGTTCAATCATATAGCCCGACAGCCGCGTATCCTTGCCGATCACCACCAGATGACGCCGGTCCCCGCCGCGCTGGAACAGCTTGCCTGCGGCAAGGCCGACCCGCAGGGCGACTTCGGCGGTCATCGGATGGCGGTTGGATTCACCGCGAATGCCGTCAGTTCCAAAATAGGCGCGCTTGGTCATGGAGACGAAAAATCCGTGAAATGATCAGAAATGAGGATTTACCCGCCAAACCTTCAACGAGTGCTAAATCCGCAGCGGCCCACCGGGGCTGACACATTGTAACCTATAATCATGTCCAAGGTAAATTTAGCGCGAAGTGATTCGCTGGACCTCGGAGCGGAGCGGCAGACCTAAGATGTGCGGAATCATTGGCATTGTCGGTAAGCAGCCCGTCACCGAACGGCTGATGGATAGTCTCAAGCGCCTCGAATATCGCGGCTATGACTCCGCCGGGGTGGCAACCATTGTCGGCGGCAAGATTGAAAGCAGACGCGCCCAAGGCAAGATCCGGGCCCTCGAAGATCGGCTCCTGAACGCGCCTCTGAGCGGTACCATCGGCATCGGCCACACCCGCTGGGCCACCCATGGCGCGCCCAGTGAGCGCAATGCCCACCCCCACACTAGCGGCCGGGTCACTCTGGTTCATAATGGCATCATCGAGAACTTCGCCGAGCTGAAGGGTGAATTAACGGGCCAAGGCCATAGTTTCGAGAGCGACACCGACACCGAAGTCATCGCCCATCTGATCGATCGCCAGCTTAGCCGGGGCGATAGCCCGGTTGCGGCGCTCAAAAACACGCTGGACCAGATCACAGGAGCCTTTGCCCTCGCAGTTCTGATTGCAGGCGAAGACAATATGATCATGGGCGCGCGCCGAGGTAGCCCGCTCGTGGTCGGCTATGGCGTGGGCGAGATGTTCATCGGGTCAGACGCCCTCGCCGTTGGGCCCTTCACCAACCGAATCTCCTATCTGGATGAGGGCGACTTTGTCGTCATCGACCATGACCGTGCCCAGATCTTCGATGCGGCGGGCACGGCCGTCGACAGGCCGATCAAGATCGTTTCCGCTGCCGCCGCTCTGGTCGAAAAGGGCAACTATCGCCACTTCATGGAGAAGGAAATCCACGAACAGCCCGAAAGCTGTCAGCGCACCTTGGGGGCCTATACGGACGCCCTGACGAGCCGCACAGTTCCCACGCCCGGGCTCGATTTCGCCAGCGTTGAGCGTATTCAGATCGTGGCCTGCGGCACAGCCTCCTATGCGGCCCAGGTCGCGCGCTATCTGTTCGAGCGCCTTGCGGGCTTGCCTACCGATGTCGAGATCGCCTCTGAGTTCCGCTATCGCGACCCGGCCCTCCTGACCTCGACCCTTGCCGTTGCCGTGTCACAATCGGGCGAAACCGCTGACACCCTCGCGGCGCTGCGCTGGTGTAAGGCTGCGGGTCTGCGCACCGCCGCACTGGTCAACTCCCATGAATCGACCATGGCCCGCGAAGCCGATTTCCTCTGGCCAACCCATGCGGGCCCAGAAATTGGCGTGGCCTCGACCAAGGCCTTCACGGCCCAGATCACAGCCCTCACCGCTCTGGCCGTTACCGCCGCTGTCCAACGTGGTCGCATTGATGCCAGCCAAGAGGCCAAGCTGGTCAAGATTTTGCTCGAGGCCCCGCGCCTCATCGCCGCCTCCCTCAAGACCGAAGAGGCCGTACGCGCCCTCGCCATCGACACGGCCAAGGCCCGAGACGTGCTCTATCTGGGCCGGGGACCCATGTACCCTTTGGCCATGGAAGGGGCCCTAAAGCTCAAAGAAATCAGCTACATCCACGCCGAGGGTTATGCGGCTGGCGAACTCAAGCACGGGCCTATCGCGTTAGTGGATGAGGTGACACCCGTAATCATCATCGCCCCGCACGACAGTTTCTTCGAAAAGACCGCCTCCAACATGTCTGAGGTCATGGCGCGCGGGGGACGGGTCATCCTGTTCACCGACCAGGAGGGAGCCGCCCATGCGCCCGCTGGTGTCCGTGTCGTGGTTGCCCCGAGCAGTGATCCGCTGATCACGCCTCTGGTTATGTCCGCACCGATCCAGATGCTGGCCTATTATGTCGCTGTCCAGAAGGGCGCCGATGTTGATCAGCCGCGCAATCTGGCCAAATCCGTTACAGTGGAATAAAGGCTAAGGGGTCTTTGGTCTGCTTAACTGAGGTAAAGACGCCTAACGGGTCAGATCATGGTCCCGCATTGGTACGGAGAGCCTATGAAACCCGTTCGCAAAGCCGTTCTACCTGTGGCGGGTCTTGGAACACGCGTCCTTCCGGGCACCAAGGTGACCCCCAAGGAACTGCTCAACGTCGTTGACCGCCCGATCCTGTCCTACATCATCGCCGAAGGTCGCGCCGCTGGGATCGAGCATTTCGTCTTTGTGACGGGCCGCTCCAAGGGTGCGATTGAGGACTATTTCGACCATCAGGTGGAACTGGAAGCCCAGCTTGAGGCCAAGGGCAAGCTCGACATTCTGGCCGAACTGCTCGGTGAACTACCCAAACCCGGTGAGATGAGTTTTGTGCGCCAGATGGCCCCGCTGGGTCTGGGCCATGCGGTCTGGTGTGCCCGCGACATTATTGGCGACGAGCCCTTTGCCGTCATGCTGCCCGACATGGTGATGAGCGCGGCCAAGGCACCGCTAGCCCAAGCCATCGAGGCCTATCATCAAAAGGGCGGCAATATTGTCGTCGTCGAGCCATGCCCCGAAGGCCAAGCCCACCAATATGGCATTGTCGCCCTCGACAACCCCTCAGGCCGTCTTAATCGCATGACCGGCATGGTCGAAAAGCCCGGCAAGGGCACCGAGCCCTCCAACCTGTTCATTTCAGGCCGCTATATCCTTCAACCAGAGATCTTTGCTCTGCTGGCCGAACAGGGCAAGGGCGCGGGCGGTGAGATTCAACTGACCGACTCCATGCTCACCCTCCTCAAGAGCCAAGAGTTCCACGCCTTGGAATATGAGGGCGTGACCTATGACTGCGGCGACAAGCTCGGCCTCCTGCGCGCCAACATCGCGCTTGCCCTCGCGCGGCCAGAGATGGAAGCCGATGTGCGGACCATGATGCGCCAACTATTGGGCTAAGCAAACAAGACCCCCTTGGGCCCTTCGGGCCACTTCTCCCAAAAGGGGAAGTACCGGCGAAGCCGGGGTAGAGGTGATCATACCCATAAAAATCCAGTGACCTCCCCCACCATCCTGCTATCCCTTAGGTAAGGATCAGGGGAAAGCCAGATGGCGTCGGAACTGTTCATCTATGGCTTTGGGTTCAGCGGCGAGGCCTTGGCGCGACGGATGATCCAGCGAGGTTGGACCCTGTCGGCCACCGCACGCACCTCTGAAAAGGCCAACCTGCTAAAAGACCGGGGCATCACCCCCGTCGATCCAGACGACCGAGCGGCCATGATCGCGGCGATGGGCCGAGCCCGCGCGGTACTGATCACCGCACCGCCCGGACCGGAGGGCTGCCCTGCCCTGCAACAGATCGTTCCGGCCTTGGCCCAGTCCGGTGCCTTTCCGGACTGGATCGGCTATCTGTCGACCACCGGCGTCTATGGCGATCTGCAAGGGCGATGGGCGTTCGAGGTCTCGCCCCTGAGGGCCAGCTCGATGGAAGGCGCGCGACGGGTTGGGTCTGAACAGGACTGGCGCCAGGTCGGACAGGGGATGGGCCTGAGCGTCACCGTCTTTCGCTTGCCCGGGATCTACGGCCCCGGCCGCTCGGCCTTGGATCGGTTAAGGGCGGGGAATGCTTCGCGCGTGATCAAGCCGGGGCAGGTCTTTTCGCGTGTCCATGTCGAGGACATAGCCAGTGGCCTTGAAGCCTCCATCGACCGGCCGCGTGCGGGCGGCATCTATAATCTGTGTGATGATGAGCCTGCACCGCCGCAGGACGTGGTCACCTATGCCGCGCGCCTTGCAAGCCTGCCCCTACCGCCTGAAGTGCCGGTCGAGAGCCTGCGCCCGATCGCCCAGCGCTTCTATGCCGAGAACAAGCGCATCTCCAACGCCTTGGCCAAGCAAGAACTAGGGTGGAAACCCGCCTATCGGACCTATCGCGAGGGCCTAAACGCCATCTGGGCTGACGAGAACCCTTAGAGACGCCCCATCAGATCTTCGGTCAGGGCAAGAAGCTGCTCAAGGTCTTCGAGCCGCGACAAACGATGGTCACCGTCCTTAATCAGGTTAAAGCTGACATCCGAGCCCTGAAGCGCATTGCTCAAGGCCATGGCGTGGGCCCAAGGCACATCGAGATCTTGGCCTCCCTGCAACACCCGCACTGGACATCGGATCTCGACCGGCCCGGGCATGATCGACCACTGCACCCCATCGGCCAGCAGGGTCGCGGTCAGGGGATAGGGTTCCTCGCCATAGTCCGAAGACTGCATATAGAGCCCTTCGCTCAGCAAGGCCTCCTTGGCCTCTGGGCTGAGATTGGGCAGCATTAGGCGGTGGGTGAAATCCGCCGCTGGCGCGATCAGGACCATCCCCGCCACACGCTCTGGCCTTGCCAAGGCCGCCAAGCAGGCCAGCCAGCCGCCCATGGACGAGCCAACCAGCACCACCGGTCCATTGGTCATCTCATCGATTACCGCAAGGGCATCTTCCCGCCAGCGCGTGATGGTCGCGTCCTTAAGGTCCCCAGTGGACAGGCCATGGGCGAAATAGTCGAACCTGAGAAAGTCGCGCTCGGTCGCTTGAGCCCAACCAGAAAGGGCCTGCGCCTTCGTGCCGGTCATGTCGGAGCGAAAGCCACCAAGCCAAATGATCGTTGGTCCTTCGCCGTCAATCCGCCGCCAAGCCAGATAGCAGCCATCTGCACGATCCAGACGCCCTACCTTTTCTGCCATGGCGCCAAGTCCTTTCCTTAGGTAATGATCGCGTTTTCTTTGGCCCGCCGATCGTCTCGAATCACTGAGGTAAACAGTGGCGCAGACTTAAGGGTCAAGTCCAAGGATTACCACCCTGTCGCTACCCGCACACTTCACCTTGCTGCAAGTCATCCCGGAACTGGAGACCGGTGGGGCGGAGCAGACGGCGCTGGATGTCTCGGCTGCGGTCGTGCGTGCGGGGGGGCGCTCGATTGTCGCGAGCCGAGGTGGCCGGATGAATGCCCGGCTAGCCGAGGCTGGCGGGCAGCTTCTGACGATAGATTTGAAGACCAAGAACCCGATCAAGATTATCTCCAACGGCTTGGCGCTGGTGGCCCTGATCAAGCGCGAGCAGGTCAGCCTGATCCATGCCCGGTCTCGCGCCCCAGCCGTCAGTGCGCTGATCGCCGCAAGGCTGGCCAAGGTGCCGTTCTTAGCGACCTATCACGGGGTCTATAATGCCCGATCAAGCCTAAAGCGGTTCTATAACTCGATCATGACGCGGGGCGCTCTGACCATCGCCAATTCAGACTATACCCGCGCCCACGTCATATCAGAGCATGGTACAGCGCCCGAGCGGGTCATTGCCATACCGCGCGGGGTCGATCTGACTCGATTTGATCCAGCGCTTGTCTCGGCCGAGCGCGTCGCGGCCCAGCGGGTCAAATGGGGATTGGAGGCAGGCGAAAAGCGCCTCGTCCTTCTGCTCGCAGGGCGCCTCACCCGCTGGAAGGGCCAGCGCCTCCTGATCGATGCCTTGGCCGCGCTCAAAGCATCCGGGCAGGGCGAACTGATCTTGATCTTGGCTGGGGATGCTCAGGGCCGCGATGGATACCGCGATGAGTTGATCGCGGCGGCTAAGGCTGCCGGACTAGAAGATCAAGTGCGTCTGGTCGGCCATTGCGATGACATGCCGGCGGCCTATCTGGCCTGCGACGTTGCCGCCGCCCCTTCGCTCGAGCCTGAAGCCTTTGGCCGTACGGCCGTCGAGCCTCAGATCATGGGCCGGCCCGTTCTGGCCTCTGATCAAGGGGCTTTTCGCGAAACGGTGATTGAGGGCAAGACGGGCCTTCTGCTAGCGCCCGGCGACGTCAAGGCGTGGCAAGCTGGTCTGGCAAAGCTGTTGGCTCTGAGCCCAACCGAGCGGGCCAAGATGGGCGCTGCAGGCCGCGAACGGGCCGTGCGGCTGTTTGGCGTCGAGGCCATGACAGCCGCGACGCTGGCGGTCTATGAGCGGCTGATCGGGAGCGCGACATGAAGCCGATCCTGATCATCAAGCTTGGGGCGCTTGGCGACTTTGTCTTGGCGTTGGCAGCGATGAAGCACATTCGCATGGCCCATCCTCAGGCCAAGATAACCCTTTTGACTACCCCACCCTATCAGGCCCTCGCCAAGGCCAGCGGTCTGGTCGATATGATCGAGACCGACGGTCGGCCCAAGGGCTGGCGCGAGACCCTAGAGCTGATCCGGCGCCTGAGGCGAGAGGGTTATGGCCGGGTCTATGATCTTCAAACCTCATCGCGCTCGAGCCGCTATTTCTACGGCCTTCTGCCCTTTGCTCCAAAGTGGTCAGGGATCGCCAAGTTCTGCGCCCTGCCCCATCGCAATCCTGGGCGAGACACCATGCACACGCTGGAGCGGCAGGCCGATCAGCTCCGCGATGCGGGCATCTGGCCCGATGCGCCGGTCACACCGGGATCTGCGCCTCCGCCAGACCTATCTTTCGCCGCCCAAACGCCCGTGCCCCTGCCCAGGGACCTGAACAGACCTCTGGCCCTGCTGGTGCCCGGCGCCTCGCCCCATCGGCCTGAAAAGCGCTGGCCGGTGACGCAGTTCGCTCTGCTGGCCCAAAGCCTGATCGCAGAGGGCATGGCCGTCGCCGTGCTCGGTAGCGCCTTGGAAGAGAACGACGCGGCCCGCATTCGCCAAATCGCGCCGCAGGCCTTGGACCTAACCGGCAAGACCAGCTTCTTGCAGATTGCAGCGCTGGGCACCCAGGCGGCGCTGGCGGTCGGCAATGATACAGGCCCGCTGCATATGCTGGCCGCCGCAGGAGCTCCCACTGTGGCGCTCTTTTCCGCCGCCTCTGACCCCGCGCAATGTGCGCCGCGCGGCCATGTCACGATCCTTCAGTGCGCGGATCTCAAAGATTTGGCGCTGGAGCCGGTTTTGCGCGCTGCTCTGGCCTATCCGTCGGTCCCAAGGGCCCAGAAGTGACACCTTCTGGTCGCAGTCGGTGCTTAATCGACCTCTAAGCCGCAGCGGAGCTTGATCGTAAGGCGAGGCTTCGTCATATATCTTTTCGCTCGGACATTTATCGGATCTGCCGTTAAGTAGACCTTGCACCCATAAACAGGTCAGGAGACCCGCCTATTCGCCGCCCAATGCCAGCGCCCCCGTCCAAAGACGGCCCGCGTATCAATGACGAGATCCGAGTTCCCAAGGTCCTGCTGATCGATCAGCACGGCGAAAAACAAGGGATCATGCCCACTGTCTCCGCGCTCGAAGCGGCGGAGGAGGCAGGTCTGGACCTGGTTGAGGTGTCTCCTAACTCCGAGCCACCGGTCTGCAAAATCTTGGATTACGGCAAGTACAAGTTCCAAGAGCAGAAGAAGAAGGCTGAGGCGCGCAAGCGGCAGAAGGTCGTCGAAATCAAAGAAATCAAGCTGCGTCCGAACATCGACACGCACGACTATGAGGTTAAGGCACGCGCCATGCACCGCTTCTTCGAAGAGGGTGACAAGGTCAAGGTGACGCTTCGCTTCCGTGGCCGCGAGTTGGCCCACCCCGAACTGGGCATGAAGCTGCTGCACCAGGTCCGCGCTGACTTCGAGCCCGTGGCCAAGGTCGAGTACGAGCCCCGCATGGAAGGCAAGCAAATGATCATGATCCTGGCTCCGCGCTAGGCCGATCCTTCCCATTCTATAGAAAAAGCCCTCCTGCCTATGACTGGCCGGAGGGCTTTTTTGTGACCTTCGGAAAACAAGGCCCCCTTCGGCGCTTCGCGCCGCTTCCCCCAGGGGGGGAGTGCCGGCGAAGCCGAGTTAGGGGTTAGGCTGGCTTGATCAAATCTGCGTACTGACCGCCCTTGCGATAGCGATAGAGATAGGACGGCACGATGGCCTCGACACTGGTCGCCTCAATGCCAAGGGCGGCCAAACCCGGCAGGGCCAGATCGGCGACATTGTCGCTCTTGAGCAGTGCGACCTGATCGCTGGTCAGGACCGGCGCGAACGGGGTCAGCTTAACCTGAATATCCCCGGCCATCCCGATCAGACCGGCAATGGCCCAAGGCACGGGAACCAGAGGACGGTTGCGGCCGGTCTCGCGCAGGATCAATTCCAACAGGTTCTTAAAGCTATAGACCGCAGGGCCGCCAAGCTCGAACACCTTGCCCGCGTGATCCGGATCGCTGAGGGCCGCGACGGTAGCGCTAGCAACATCGCCGACAAAAACCGGTTGGAACCGCGTGGCCCCGCCACCGATGAGGGGCAGAACAGGTGCCATCGTAGCCATGGACGCAAACCGATTGAAGAAATCATCCTCAGGACCAAAGACGATTGAGGGGCGAAGAATAATCGCCGACGGAATCAAGGCCATGACCGCCGACTCACCGGCCGCCTTGGTGCGGGCATATTTGCTGACGCTGTGCTCATCGGCACCGATGGCTGAGATCTGCACCATCTGACTGATCCCTGCCGCCACACAGGCAGTAGCGATGGTTTCTGGCCCCATGGCCTGCAGGCTCTGGAAACCTTGACGGCCAGTCTCGTACAGGACCCCGACCGCATTGACACAGGCCTCTGCCCCTTCGAGCGCACGGGCGACCGACGAGGGCACACGGATATTGGCCTGCACGACCTCAATCTGCCCGACATCGCCGAGCATTCGCAGCCGATAGCCCAGACCCGGACGACGCACCGCCACCCGCACGCGCAGACCCTTGCGCGCCAAAGACCGAACGATCTGCGCGCCGACGAAACCCGACCCGCCAAAAACGGTGACCAGACCTTGCATGATATCCTCAACCTCTAAGATCCGGCGAACCGGCCTTGCTGCCCACGGGATAGACGAGCGGCCCTTCCTGCGCAACGGCCCAAGCTGCCCTGAGCGCCTATGAATGTCATTTGCCGCCAAAAGCTGCATTGACCGGACGTTAGAGAAGCACTATCTACCGCCCCTGCCTTGATCCGGCCTACCGGAAACAGGGCCCAGGTGGCGGAATTGGTAGACGCGCTGGCTTCAGGTGCCAGTGATCGAAAGGTCGTGGAGGTTCGAGTCCTCTCCTGGGCACCATCTCGCTGTTCGCGGATGGTCACCAAAGCTAGAAAAACCCAATAAAATCTGATAGTTTTACGGGGAATGGTTCACCTCGGTGCGTCGCCGTTCGCCTGCAGCCGCCCTGTTTGACGGTGCTGTTGGGGGTATGGACGCCCCTAGCTGGATACGACACCCTAGTTGGCGTAGAGAGCGGGGCATCGTCTTCCTAAAGGGCCCGAGGGCTATGGATGATTGGGCTGGGTCTGGGGTCAGCCTTTCCTTGCACAGGGCAAGCGGAGGGCCTAGTTTCCCTTAAAAGGACGGCCGGTTCAGCCGGTCCCTTACCCCCGCCTTGTCCAAGGCGCTCAGTCGGAGCCGCGTGCATCCTGTGACCAATTTTTTGCATGTGGGCGATCTGCCCGACGGGCTCGACCTCGGCTCTAGCGTGGCGATTGATTCTGAGACCATGGGCCTACGTCTGGGCCGCGATCCCTTGTGCGTCGTTCAACTGTCGAGCGGTAATGGCGATGCCCATGTGGTGCAGATGAGCCGCCCGGGCTATGACGCGCCCAATCTCAAGCGCATCCTGACCGACCCGAATGTACTCAAGATCTTCCATTTTGGCCGCTTTGACATTGCCATGTTCCTGCTACATCTGGGCGTACTGACGGCTCCGGTCTATTGCACTAAGATCGCGTCCAAATTGGCCCGCACCTATACGGACCGCCATGGCCTCAAGGATGTGTCGCGAGAGCTTTTGACAATCGAACTGTCCAAGGCCCAGCAGAGCTCAGACTGGGGGGCTGCGAACCTTTCACCTGAACAGATCGCCTATGCGGCATCCGATGTGCTGAACCTGCACGCCCTGCGAGACCGCCTGGACGCCATGTTGGTGCGCGAAGGCCGCGATGGCTTGGCCAAGGCCTGTTTTGAGTTTTTGCCACACCGCGCCGCGCTCGATCTGGCCGGGTGGGAAGATAACGATATCTTCGCCCACGCCTGATCTCGGACCCCCGATCCCTGCCCATGACCCTCGCGACCGATCCTGTTTTTGACACTATCCCAGAGGACCTGCTGCGCCGCCGGCGCAACATGGACCAGTGGCGGCGGCGTTCGCGTATCATTCATCTGCTGCGCAAGGCCCTGCCCGCAGCGGCCGTGTCGATCGTGGTCGGACTGATCGGTTGGATCATTATCAAGGCCTTGCTGGCCACGATCATTGATGTGCGAGGTTCGGGCGCCGCAATCCGCATGATCAACCCGAAATTCTATGGCCGCGACGGCGATGGCAGGGCCTTCATGCTGGGGGCAGCTGAGGCCTCACGGACGGATGGCGACTTCAAGCAGGTCGTGCTGGTCAAGCCAGTCATCAGCCTAAACGTCAATAATCCCGCCCCGACCTCGGCTAAAGCCGATCATGGGCAATATCATGAGGCCGACCAGATCCTGCATCTGGACGGCAATGTAGTGTTCTCCAGTCCCGAAGGCTATGTCTTCAAAACCGGCAAGGCCGTCATCAATACCCAATCTGGCGTCGTCGAAGGCGATCAGACGGTTGAGGGCACAGGGCCAACCGGGACCATTCGGGCCGACAATTACGGCATCTACGATAAGGGTAGGCGCATCATCTTCCGTGGCCATGTTCACGGACGGATGAAACGGGATTAAATAGAGAATCGCCATCTTTTCCCGGTAGGGTTGGCGCGCGATAGGAACGAGGGTCTGATGAACCGATTAACGGCAGTGACTTTGGCGGCGTGGGTGGCCGTGGGTCTGGCCCTGAGTGCAGGCTTGGCCATCGCTCAGATTGCGCCCTCCAGCGACGCGCCCGTCGACGTGACTGCCGATCGCCTTGAAGCCATCAACGAAGAGTGCCGGGCGATCTGGAGCGGCAGCGCCGAGGCCGTGCAGGACCAGAGCCGTCTGCGAGCCAACACCATCACCCTGATCAATGCAAAAACGGCGGGCCGCTGCGGCGTACTCGACCGGATGGAAGCGGTTGGCGAGGTCTTCTATGTCACGCCGCAACAGACGGTGCGCAGCGACGCTGCCATCTATACCGCCGCCAACGACACCATCGTTATGAGCGGTCAAGTCGTCGTGGCTCAAGGCACTAATGTTCTGCGCGGTGACCGCCTCAGCATTGTGGTCAAGACCGGCAAGGCGACGATGGAAACCGGGGCCAAGGGCCGTGGAAAGCCCGGACGCGTGCGCGGGGTCTTCTACCCCAATAAGAGCAGTACGCCTGCAGCCCCAAACCCTGCCCCTGCGACCAAGCCTTAAGCCGACCGATGGCCCTCCCCCCCCTCGAGACCTTGAACACTGCCCTGCCTGCGAACATGGCAGACGGCCTTACGGTGGATCATATCGGAAAGTCCTTCCGAGACCGTCCGGTGGTCAAGAGCGTGTCCTTGCGCCTGCGACGCGGCGAGGTCGCGGGCCTTTTGGGACCCAATGGCGCGGGCAAAACCACCTGTTTCTACATGATCACGGGCCTCATTCAGGCCGACTACGGCTCGATCTATCTGGACGGCGAGAACATTACCGAACTGCCCATGTATCAGCGCGCGCGGATGGGCGTTGGCTATCTGCCGCAAGAAGCCTCGATCTTTCGCGGCATGACCGTCGAGCAGAACGTCATGGCCGTGGTCGAGATGCGCGAACAGGATGATCGCAAGGCCAAGGCCGTGGTCAAGGACCTGCTGGCCGAACTGCGCATCGATCATTTGAAAGACCAGCCCGCCGTGGCCCTATCCGGCGGCGAGCGGCGGCGGGTCGAGATTGCCCGCGCCCTGGCCAGCGAACCGGCCTTCATGCTGCTGGACGAGCCCTTTGCCGGGATCGACCCACTGGCCATTGCCGACATTCGCGAAGTCATCCGCTATCTCAGCACCCGCGGCATCGGCATCTTGATCACCGACCACAATGTGCGCGAGACGCTCGACATTATCGACCGGGCCTCGATCATCCATGCCGGCGAAGTGCTGTTCGAAGGCTCGCCCGACGAGATCCTCGCCGATCCCGAAGTGCGCCGCGTCTATCTCGGCGATCGCTTCGATTAATAGGCCCCTAGCGGTAAAGATCGCCCTCTCCCCCTAGGCATGCGATAATTTGTTAACCATAAAAGTTCATCCTTTGACGAATCTATAAGGGGGCCCGGATCACAGATCCTAGCCTCATCATCACCCGTCTAGGACCCTGAACAAACCACCATGGCGCTCGTCGCAAGATTGGATATTCGCCAGGGACAGGGCCTGGTCCTAACGCCTCAATTGCAGCAGGCGATAAAACTGCTGCAACTTTCCAATCTTGAGCTAGAGGCCTTTGTCGAGGCCGAAATTGAACGCAACCCCTTGCTTCAAAAGGATGATCGCGACGCGGAGGCCGAGGTCGAGGCCGCCCCCGACGCGCCCCTCAGCCATGACATGGCCACCGACCGCATCTCCGATAATGATGCGACCGAGGCCATGGATGCCGACCATCGCGATCTCTATACTGATGCCTCCCCGGGAGAACGCTCCAGCGGTGAAGGCGGCGAGGCCATGCAGGCGGGCGGCCAGATCGACTGGTCCAAGGCCGGCAGCGGTGGCAGCTTCGATGGCGATGGCGATTTCGAAAGTCTGCTGACCAAGGAAAAGACCCTTAACGAACATCTCGAAGCGCAGATGCATTTGGCGGGGCTGGATGGACCAGACCGGGCCATTGCTGCGGTTCTGATCGATAGTGTCGATGAGGGGGGCTATTTGCGGGCAGACCTTGCCGATCTGGCCGAGCGTTTGGGCTGTGACCTGGCCCGCGTTGAGGCGGTGCTCAGCTGTTTGCAAGGGTTCGAGCCGACCGGCGTCTTTGCCCGCGATGTGCGTGAGTGTCTGATGCTCCAGCTAAAGGAAAAGAACCGGTTCGATCCGGCTATGGCCGCCCTACTCGACCGGCTTGATCTGGTCGCGCGGCGGGACATGGCCGCCTTGCGCGAGGTCTGTCAGGTCGATGATGAGGACCTGCGCGAGATGATCGCCGAACTGAAGGCCCTGACCCCTCGCCCCGGCGCAGCCTTTGGGTCTGATACCTCCCCGACCGTCGTGCCCGACGTCTTTGTTCGCGAGGGCCCGAGCGGGATCTGGTTGGTGGAGCTCAATAGCGACACCCTGCCCCGCCTGTTGGTCGATCAGCGTTATCACGCCCAGATCGCTGGCAAGGCGCGCAATGAGGCGGACAAGACCTTTGTCTCTGAGTGCCTGTCCTCCGCCAACTGGCTAGTGCGAAGCCTCGACCAGAGGGCCAAGACCATCCTTAAGGTCTCCAGCGAAATTGTCCGCCAGCAGGATGGGTTCCTCGCCTATGGGGTCGAGCACCTACGCCCCCTGAACCTGAAGACCGTCGCAGACGCCATCGGCATGCATGAATCCACCGTCAGCCGCGTGACCTCGAACAAGTATCTGTCGACGCCGCGTGGGGTATTTGAGCTAAAGTTTTTCTTCACTGCCGCCATCCAATCCTCCGATGGCGGCGAGGCCCATTCGGCCGAGAGCGTGCGTCATAAGATCAAGCACCTGATCGATGGCGAACAGATTACCCGAAAGGTCCTGTCCGATGATCGTCTGGTCGAGCTCTTGAGTGCCAGCGGCATCGAAATTGCCCGGCGCACCGTCGCCAAATATCGCGAGGCGCTGCGTATTCCCTCTTCCGTGGACCGTCGTCGCCTGATGCGGGACGCGCACTAACGGCCCTTGGCTCGGGGCCCGTCTCAAGGTGCCGATAATGTGATCTTTTAGGGCCTGCTAAAGCGGCCTGGGACCATTCAGCGCAATTGACTTGCCCCATGCACAGGGTGTGGACTGAGGGCATGAAAGTCTTGGTATCCGGCAAACATGTCGACGTCGGCGAGGCCTTGCGTTCGCGGGTTTCGGACGAAATTATGAGCAGCATCGGCAAATATTTTGATCGCGGCGGCGACGCCGAGGTCGTGGTCTCGCGCGAGGGTCATGCCTTCCGCATTGACTGCACGGTGCATCTGGCCTCGGGGCAAACCCTCCTGAGCCATGGCCTAGGCCACGATGCCCATGCCGCCTTCAGCACGGCGCTCGAAAAGATCGAGACCCGGATCCGGCGCTATAAGCGCAGGCTAAAGAGTCACTCGGTGGCTGCGAGCCATAAGCAGGCCGAGTCGGCGTCCTTCTTCGTTCTGCGTGCGCCCGAGACCGATCTGGATGATGGTGATGGCTGGGATGACGACCATGAGGCCCATCACGGGCACGACGCCCCCAAGGGCGTGGTCATCGCGGAATCGGAGGCCCTACTGAAGACTCTGACCGTTTCTATGGCGGTTATGGAGTTGGACTTGACTGAATCCCAAACAATCGTGTTTAGAAATGCCGCACATGGCGGTTTGTCAGTGGTATATCGCCGACCTGATGGAAATATCGGCTGGATCGACCCTCAACGCACCCAATCAGCGTTGAAGGCTGGCTGAGCGGAACGGACTTGCAAAAGGCCTGCCCGCCCGGTTCGAAGGTCCGGCGCGGGCAGGTTTTAGAGTGAGTGTCTTGATGCAAATCGGCGATCTGTTGGACGTGGATGCGATCATCCCTCAGGTGAACGCACCGTCCAAGCGGCAAGCGCTTGCGCTGATTGCTGACGTGGCAGCACGGCGTTTTGGCCTGAAGGTCCCTGCGGTCCTGGAGGCCTTGCTAGAGCGTGAACAGCTTGGCTCCACGGGCGTCGGTCACGGGGTGGGCGTGCCCCATGCTAGGCTCAATGGCCTTGAACGCATGCGGGGCGTCTTTTTGCGGTTGGAAACACCGATCGACTTCAAAGCCGTCGACGAACAGCCCGTTGACCTGCTCTTTGCCCTCTTTGCGCCAGCCGATGCAGGCGCTGAACACTTACGCGCCTTGGCACGGGTTAGCCGCATCTTACGCCGTCCCGCTCTACGCGAACAGCTGCGCCAATCTCATACGGCTGACGCCCTCTTTGCCCTTCTGGTGCAGGAACAGGAAAGCTCGGCCGCCTAGGCCAAACCCTTTGCGAGCCTAGTGAACCGATACCGGGGCCATCTCATGGGCCAAGGCTGCCGCGACAGCGGAATCGCGATCGCCGAGAATGGCCAGACAAGCACCATCAGCACCATGGACGGCATAGAGGATCTGGTCCGGGGGGATCGGTCGGCCCTCTTCATCCTGAACGGGCGTCGAGGCAAGGACCTGTCCAGCCGTGACCGCACGCACATAGACCATGTGCGGCGCGCCCAAGGCGGTGAACTCTTCCAACGTCAATTGCAGCGTCATGATGACCGCTTCCTTCTTGCAAAACCTCAAGCCCGCTGGCGGTTCAGCCCAGCGTCTTGATAGGGATCTCCCGGATCAGCCTTTCGGGCTGCGGGCGGTTTAGATCGATATGGAGCAGCCCATGCTCCATGCTGGCACCCTCCACCACCATCCCGTCTGCCAAGACAAAGTTGCGGATGAAATTTCGGGCGGCAATGCCCCGGTGCAGATAGGCGCGGTCTACACCGCTTGTACCACGGTCCTTATCGCCTCGGCCGGTGACCACCAGTTGGTTATCCTCGACCGTGACCGACAGCTGCTCTGGCGAGAACCCCGCAACCGCCAAGGTGATGCGCAAGCACCCCTCGGCCCGTTCTTCGACATTGTAGGGCGGATAGCCTTCGGCAGCCGCCTTAGCGGCCCGTTCGATCAGGGCGCGGGTATGGTCGAAGCCCAAGAGGAACGGACTGTCGAACAGGATGGTTCGGTTCATAGGCCAAGCCCTCAAGGGGAAAAGCGACTTCGTTGTCCACAGATCACCCGAAACGGCATGGGCCATGATCCAACGTGTCCAGAGATGGCCATGCTTAAGGGATGTTTCAAGATGATGGCCTCAGATTGACCCCGACCCTGCCCGGTCCTACTCTTGATTCAACAGATCATTCCGCAATGCCCCTCTGTTGAAAGCTGAATATGGCCATCGCCGCCCGCGTCAAACCGACCGACTATTTCACGCCACAAGAGTGGAACCGTCTTTCGGCGCGCTCGTCTTGGAAGGGTTTGGCTCTGGTCGCTCATGGATGGGCCGTTGTGGGCCTGACCATGGTCGTGGGCGCTCTTTGGCCGATGACCATCCCCTTTGGCATTATGATTGTCGGCGCACGGCAACTTGGCCTAGCGATCCTGCAGCATGATGCCGCCCACGGCGCGCTGCACCCAAACCTCATAATCAATGATTGGGTGGCCGAATGGTTCTGTTCGCCGGGCGTTCAGCGTTACCGCGACTATCACCTGCAGCATCACAAATATGCCCAGCAGGCCGAGGATCCCGATCTGGTACTATCCGCGCCGTTTCCGATCACGCCGACCTCTCTGCGCCGCAAGATCGCCCGGGACCTGACCGGTCGTACCTTCTTCAAACAGCGGTTCGGATCGTCCTACAATCGCATCGTGAGCCGCAAACCCGGTCAGCCGCTCTTGCCCTTGATCACGGCGGAACTGCGCCGCCATCGCCGGTTTTTAATTGCCAATGGTCTAGGACTGACGGTCTTTAGCCTCGCAGGCTATGGCTGGATCTATCTGCTCTTATGGCTGGTGCCGATGGCCACCTGGTTTCCGATGATCACACGGCTGCGCAACATTGCCGAACATGCGCTGGTGGCCAAGGACGAGCCCGATCCCCTGCGCCATGCCCGCACGACCAAGGCCAATCTGATCGAACGCATACTAATCGCACCCTATTGGGTCAACTATCACTGCGAGCACCACATGTTCATGCACATGCCCTGCTGGAACCTGCCCAAGGCCCACCGCATCCTCGCCGCCAAGGGCGTCACCGCCCAGATGGAGGTCCAAACCGGCTACGGCAGCGTTCTGACGGCAGCCGCCTCGGCAGCGTGAGGACGGAGCCGAGGCCTAGAGGCCGCCGGGCTTACACTCTGTCTTGAAGAACTTCTCGATCTCTAGGAGCTGCGTCTCCCCGTCCTTGGGGCCCCACAAATTGAACTGGTGGCCCATGTCGGGAATTTCTAGATATTTATAGGGCTTTCCTGCAGCCTTCAGGGCGGCAACGAATTTGCGCGACTCTTCAATCTTGACCGTCTGATCGCGGTCGCCGTGATAGACAAAGATCGGGATTGAGACCTTGTCTACGTTGCTCAAGGGATCGACGCCATCGATGGTCGGGCGCTGAAATTCTCGCAAGAAACGGTTGTCGTAGGTTTCCCCTTGGAACCGCTTAATCTGAGCCACGCCCGCACCTGCTACAGAACACTGGTAGAGCCCATTAGGACGAATGGCTGCGAGATAGCCGGTATAGCCGCCATAGGAATAGCCAAATAGCGCCATCCGATTCTTGTCCGCATAGCCCTGAGCCACGAGCCATTTGGCGGCATCGTCATTATCGTCCTGCATGGTCTTGCCCCACTGGGCATCGCCCGCACGCGCAAGTTTCTCACCCCATCCCACAGACCCGCGAAATTGTGGTTGGATGACCACATAGCCGCGAGAACTGAAATAGGTCGTCCAACTGGAAAAATCCCAACTGTAATTGTCACGTGCTGACGGACCGCCATGGGGCAGAATTATCGCTGGATAGGGCCCCTTGCCATAAAGGGCCTCTGGCGGCAGGTGGAGAAAGGCCGGGATGACCAACCCATCTCGCGCCGTATATTGGATCAGCGCAGACGGTCCAATGGCCTTCAGATCGAGGTTAGGACGAGACCGGCCCAAGAGCGACAGCTTGGACCCATCGGTGAGCAGATAATATTCAGGCGGAAGGCCGGGCCCCTCACGTCGGACCACGATATATTTCAGATCGTCGGTCCGATCGATAATGTCTACCGAGGCATCGGGGGCATAGCTGAGCTTCGCCTGCGCGCCGGACGAGGTATCCGTCCAAACTATGGTTTGGTCCGACTGTTTCAAAGAGACCTTTAGAGACTTAGCGATGGAGGCCAGCTGGTCATCCGTCCAATAGGTTCGCCCCTTCTCCGCTTCATAGCCGAATCCGACAAGGTCACCCGCTGTCGTGAAAATTGGACGAGAGGCATCAAAGAGTTTGTGAGCAAAAACCGGCTCAAGGATCTTGCGCGCGGCAATATCATACTCAAAAACCTGTGTCTTATCGCCGCCGTCTGGGCGCTTAGAGATATAGATGATGTTGGGATCCTTGGTGAAACCCACCACATCGACAAGGTTTCGGTTCTTGGCGAAGGATCGGAAATGTTCCTCCCAAGCCCCCGTTACGGGGCTGCGCAGCCAAACCGCCAGATAGACATTGCCATTTTCGAAATTGACCTCAGACCGGGCCCGCAGCTGCCCCGTCCGGTCGACCTGAACTCCCCCAAATTGGCTAGACCCTCGTGACACGCGCTCGGCGGCATCGGCATAGACGTCCACCTTGTAAACATCGCCCTGGGTTCGATCCTCAACCATGATATGTTTTGGATCGTCGTAGAGCCTGTCTAGGATGACGGCGGTTCCTTGGCTGTTGTAATAATCGTCGATCGCGGAATTGGTCTGCTTTTCAGGCAAGGCCGAAGTCCAGCGCTTACCCTCCAAATCGGTGATCAAGAGCTTGCCAATATGGGTACGGATCGATCCGACCGTGAAGAGCTGTTGGACAGAGACGCCCAAGCGATCGTTCTTGATGAAAGACACGCCCCATATGTCGGTTTTGACCGCCCCCAAAACAGTAGGCGGCTTGCTCGGATTGGCGGTTTCCCAAACCGAGACATAGCGGCTGATCCCATCCGGCGACGTCACGGCGGCAAGGTGCTTTCCGTCTGGAGCCAAGGTCAGACTGCTGATGGCCGGTGCACGGGTCAAATCCCAAGCGCTTGGCAGTTTGGCGCTTTGCTCCACCAAAGGTGTCTGCGCTTGGACGTCAAGCGTCCCAGCCAAAAGACCAAACAAGAAGACGGTGAAGGTTGCGAGCGAGGCTTGTCTTGTCATCGTGGGTCCCAGTCCCGGAAAGCTGTCTAGCTCGAGCGTAACACACCGAAGAAAACGTCCCTAGATAGCAAAATCGCTTCCGGCTCACATTTCGCTTGATGGACTTTTTTGACCGCCCCGCACACCGCCCTACAGGGGCAGGCCGGGAGCCGCATTGTGTCAAAAAAGTGACGGAAGTCGAAAACCACACACTCGCGTCGTGTGAGCCTATTGTCCATTAGTTATCGCTATATAGTATGTATAGATACTTATCTCAAATGCAGAATTGGTACTTCTTCGGAAATCCAAGACGGGGGCTCCTATGTCTACACGCGCGAAACTTTTACAAACAACAAGGTTTATCGGGATCATCGGATTGACCGCAGCGTCAATATCGACCGCCGCATTCGCTCAAACGGCGACGCCCGCGCCCGCCGAGAAGGCTGCAAAGGCTGCCGCCACGACCGAAGCTGCGCCAGCGCCTGAGACCGAAGAATTGGTTGTCACCGGGTCGCGCATCCGTCGTACCGAGTTCACCAGCAACTCCCCCATTCAAGTCATCACCGCCGAGCAATCGACACTTGAGGGCCTCGTTGACACTGCGCAGATTATTCAAGGGTCGTCGGTTGCGGGAAACTCTCGCCAGATTGACAATTTCTATACCGGCTTTTTGACCAATGGCGGACCGGGCGTGAACACGGTTTCACTACGCGGCCTCGGCGCCCAGCGTACGCTCGTACTGTTGAACGGCCGCCGCGCCGGACCGGCCGGTACCCGCGGACAGGTTGGGGCCGTTGACCTCAACACCATCCCCTCCTCATTAATTGAGCGCATCGAGGTCCTCAAGGACGGCGCATCATCCGTCTATGGCTCAGATGCCGTCGCTGGCGTGATCAATATCATCACCCGTAAAAGTCTCGATGGTGGCGAGGCAGAGGTCTACGTCAACCGTAGCGCCAAAGGCGGCGGAGACCAGTATCAACTTGACATCGCTCAAGGGTGGACCTTTGACCGTGGCTATGTGAATATTGGTGCGGACTACTATAAGCGCCAAGCCCTCCTGTTCGGAGACCGCAGCTACTTCTCCTGTCCGCAGGACTATGTTTTTGATGCTTCAACAGGCATCCGCCTAGACCTGATCGACCCGGCGACAGGCACCTTTAAGTGCCAAAACACACTTTCAGGCCGCATCGATAATCAATCGACCGGACGCAACTATATTTATAATTCCGCGGCAGTGGCGGGCGGCGGTATCGGCAAAACCGACTTGGCAGGCCTCACGCGCGTCGGTGCCGTTTTCGCTGGCAACCCCACAGACACGCGTGCCAGCGCAGCGATCAGCCCCGTCAATGATCCGCGCCTGCAGAGCCGCACGGCCATTTCGCCTGTGGAACGCTACACCCTAACGGCAAATGGTGCCTTTGACCTGACGGCCAGCACCGAACTCTATGCCGAACTGATGTTCAACCGCCGTGAATCGTCACAACGCAGCTGGCGTCAACTGTTCCCGACGGTTCATTATGCGAACCCCAACAACCCCTTCCGGCTTGGGAATCCCAATGGATACGCTCCGGGGTATGCCCGTTCGATTGTGCTTTTGCCATCCAACGGTAACCAGACCGTGGACTATAGCCGCATCGTCCTTGGCGCGAAGGGAACCGTTCCAGATATTGGCTTCCTGAAGGGATGGGACTGGGACATCTATGGCCAATATTCGAAGTCCCACGGCGAATATGGTGGCAACTTTTTCTACAATGACCGCGTTCTGGCCACAACAGGTACCACCGCCTGTAATCTTGCTGCCTTGACGACGGCAACCGCGTGCCCAACGGGCGGTGTCAACTATTTCCGTCAAAGCACGGTCGAGACAGGTCAATTTGCCCCTGAAGAGGCAGCCTTCCTCTTTGGCTATGAAACCGGCCAAACCGACTATACGCACCAATTCGTCGAAGGCTCCCTTTCCGGCAGCCTGTTCTCCCTTCCCGCAGGCAATGTGGCAGCGGCCCTAGGGTTCCAGCTTCGCAAGGAAGAGATTGACGACAATCCAGGGGCTCAGGCGAAAGCCGGAAACCTTTGGGGTTCCACCTCAGCTGGACGTACAGCGGGCTCTGATACGATCAAGGAGGCCTTTGCAGAACTCGAGGTTCCGGTCCTGAAGGGGTCGCCGGTCGCCGAAAGCCTGACCCTTAACCTGTCGGGCCGCTATAGCGACTATAAGAGCTACGGTGCCAGTTCGACCTATAAGGTCGGCTTAAATTGGCAAGTCATCCCCTCTGTTCGGTTGCGTATTAGTGACGGCACCTCGTTCCGCGCTCCGGCCCTTTATGAACTCTACCTCGCCAACCAGTCCGGCTTTTTGGGTCAGTCATCCATTGATCCGTGCCTAAACTGGGGTGACAATCCTTCGACGGTCACGGCGGCAAACTGCGCTAAACAAGGCATTCCCAGCACCTATAATGCAGCTGGTTCATCTTCGGCTTTGGTGATTACCGGCGGCGGCAAAGGCATTTTGCAGGCGGAGACCTCCAAATCAAAAAGTCTTGGCATTGTCCTGACCCCTAGCTTCCTCAACCTGAACATCGCCGTCGATTATTTCGACATCGAGATCAACAACCAGGTCGCGCAGTTCGGTGCAGGCAATATTATTGCTGCCTGCTACGCCGCACCAGATTTCCCGAACAATGACTTCTGCTCATTGTTCAAGCGTGACGTCAGCCCCAATTCAACAACCGCTTGGATGATCACGTCCGTCAATAACAACTATGTTAACGTCCAAAGGCAGTCCCAACGCGGCCTGGACCTAACGACGCGCTACACCCATCAATTCACGAACTCCAAACTGACAATCGACAGCCAGTTTTCTTGGATCCTCGACTGGACGACCCAACTGCTGTCTAAAACCTCAGTGGAAAATAACGGCCTCGTCGGTTCTCCTGACTTTAACGGCAACATAAATGCGCGGTTGGATCGGGGCGACTGGACCTATTACTGGGGAATGGACGTCGTCGGAAAGAGCTCGGACACCGGCTATTACGGCAAGGACGTGTATGCCAACTATCGCAACACGGGTGTGTCTGCCTACTACAAGCAAGAGAGCGAGTTCCAAGTCACGCACAACATCTCAGTCCGGAAGAAGTTCGATAAGTGGACGGCCCAAATGGGTGTCCAGAACCTCTTCGACGAACAGCCTCCCTATATTTCGACGGGTGGCTCCACTCGCGTAGGCAACGTAACGCTCGGCTCGTCCTATGACGCTATTGGTCGTCGCATGTTCGTGAATGTTTCCCGCCGTTGGTAGGGATCTTCCAACGACAAAAAGATCAGGCGGCGAGAGCAATCTCGCCGCCTTTTTTGTTGGCTCAAACATCCCCCAGATCAGGTCAGCAGCACGACCTTGACGCAGTCCCCGCGATGTTGGGCCACAACGGCCTCGTTGATCTGGGCCAGAGGGAAGGTCTTGATTAGGCGCTCGAGCGGCAAGCGGCCTTCACGCCAGTGGGTCATCAGTTCGGGCAGGAAAACGTCCGGGTCGCTGTCGCCTTCGATAATGCCCCGCACCGTCTGACCGAAGGTGAGGACCGTGCCCAGATCACCGGGCATAGGCGTGCCTGCCGGCGGAATACCGACAATCCCGAACACGCCCTTGGGGCCAAGACAGGCCATGGTCGCGGTCAGGGTGTCCGGACGGCCTGTCGTATCAAAGGCATAGTCCACGCCAATGGCAAGGATGGCCCGCACGGCGGCGGCGAGATCGGGCTCGGCCACCGGATCAATGACATGGGTCGCGCCCAACTCTAGGGCGAGACTGCGGCGTACCGCGTGGGGTTCAACGACAATGACTGTGCCGCAGCCTTGAATCTTCGCCCCCATAACCGCGCTCAGGCCCACCGCCCCGCCGCCAAGGATCAAGAGGCTAGAACCGGCTTCGCAGGAAAGAGCCTTCATGATGCCGCCCGCCCCGGTTTGGATGCCGCAGCCCATCGGTCCAGCGACCTCAAACGCCATATCGGCCGGCAGCTTAATGACATTGCGCTCATAGGTCAGGGCGTGGGTCGCCAACGAGGACTGGCCAAAGAAGTTGCTGGCCAGATCAGCCCCGTCCTGATGGATGGATTTGGAGCCATCGAGCCTCATGCCGATATAGTTCATGGCCGGCATGGAATGGCAGTAGGCCGGATCACCGCTGTTGCAGCGGGCGCAGGTCCCGCAGGAGCGGAAGGTGATCGCCACCCGGTCGCCTGCCGCGACCTTGGTCACGCCAGCCCCCACTGCCTCAACCACACCGGCACCCTCGTGCCCCAGCACCGCAGGCAAAGCGAAAGGCATGGCCCCGTCACGCGCCACAAGGTCGGTATGACAAAGGCCCACCGCATGGATACGAACACGAATCTCGTCGGCGCGCGGCTCATCGAGCTCCACCGTTTCGAGGGTGAAATCCGCGCCCGGCGTGCGGGCGACAGCGGCTGTAATCTTCATGGGGGTTTCTCGCCTAAATCTTTGTCTTTTAACTTATCGCCATTTAGATAGAGTTCGACCCGATCCGCAAGGCTGCTGCCGCGGGTTGGTAAGCATCGCTGCAACCGCGCCATTATGCTCGGACCAGCACCCCTGTGGAGGACAAGCCGTTGAGCACCCAAGACCTCGCTATCGCCCCGGAATTGGCCATCAATCTGGTAGACCCTGCGGCCTATGCCGATGATCGTCTGCACGACACCTACACGTGGCTGCGCGCCAACAACCCTCTGGGCCGGGCCCATATTGACGGGTTTGAGCCGTTCTGGGTGGTGACCAAACATGCAGATATCTTAGAGATTAGCCGTCAGAATGACCTGTTCCACAGCGGCGACCTACCCACGACCCTGACCACCATCGAGGGTCTGGAGCGGACCAAGGAAATCACCGGCGGCAGCCCGCACCTGATCCGCTCGCTGGTTCAGATGGATGCGCCAGACCATCCGAAATATCGCGCCCTGACCCAGGGCTGGTTCATGCCCCAGAACATCCGCAAGCTGGAAGATCAGATCCGCACCATTGCCAAGGCCTCGGTCGACCGGATGGCGGCGCACGGCGCGGCCAATGGCGGGCGCTGTGACTTTGTGCGCGACGTGGCCATGGGCTTTCCACTGCATGTGATCATGAGCATCCTGGGCGTGCCCGAAGAGGATGAGGGCCGCATGCTGATGCTGACCCAAGAGCTGTTCGGCGCTCAAGACCCTGACACGGCTCGCAGCGTCGCGGCCATGACCTCTGAGCAGTTCGCCATGATGATGCAGGCCATTGTCGCCGACTTTACCGGCTATTTCGAAGCCATCAGTGCCGATCGCCGGGCCAATCCGCGTGAAGATCTAGCAACCATCATTGCCAATGCCATGATCGACGGCGAACCCATCTCGCCCTTCGAGGCCACGGGCTACTACATCATTGTCGCCACCGCCGGGCACGACACGACCTCATCCTCCACGGCTGGCGGCTTTTGGGCTTTGGCGCAGGACCCGGCCATGCTGGCCAAGCTGCAGGCAGAACCAGACCTGATCGCAGGTCTGGTCGACGAGGCCATCCGCTGGACCACGCCGGTTAAGAACTTCATGCGCTCGGCGACAGAAGACACCGAAATTGCAGGTCAAAAGATCGCCAAGGGTGACTGGATCATGCTGTGCTACGCCTCCGGCAATCGCGACGAAGAGGTGTTCGACGCCCCATTCGCCTTCAGCCCCGAGCGCAGCCCCAACAAGCATCTGGCCTTTGGCTATGGCGCGCACCTGTGCCTTGGTCAGCACCTGGCCAAGATGGAAATGCGCATCCTGTTCGAAGAACTGATCCCGCGGCTGAAGTCGGTCAGCTTGGACGGCGAGATGAAGCTGACACAAAGCACCTTCGTCAACGGGCCTAAGAGCCTACCGATCAAGTTCGAGATGGTTTAGGCACAGACCCCCTACCGCGCCTTAAACCCCACAATGATATTGCGCCCCTTCTCATCAGCACCAAGGGTCAGGACCGACCCCAACGGCTCCTGCGCAATCATCGCGTCCACAATATCGCCATTGTCGGTCATGGCCGCGACCCGCGCGCCGTCATCTGTCCGCGCCAGGACAACGGCGCGAGGTGCCGGGCCGCTATAGTCGATCGTGTAGCTTTCCATTGAGACCTCACCCTTCGCCTGTTCGGCCAGAACCGGGGCGGGCCAATCGTCAATGGTGGCTTGCAAGGCCTTGCTGCTGAAGGGGGCCCAAGCCTTAGCCTTGGTCGAATAGACCCCGACCGAATATTTTGACAGGAAGCCGCCATTGGCCGCAACCAGACCCATGGCCCCCGGCTTGGCCCGCAAGGCCCGGACCATACTGGCCAAACCGTGCATGGAATAGTTATTCCCCGCCCCGCCAAAGAACGGCAGGCCACCGGTCAGGGTCAGGCCACGCAGATCGTCCACAGCCAGCCCAAAGGCGTCGCAAATGTTGAACACCGCAATGGGGAAACAGCTATAGAGGTCAAAGATCTCGATATCGGACATGTTCAGGCTCGCCAGCGACAGGGCCTGCTTGACCGCATCGACCGAAGCTGGGCTAGAGCCCAGATCTTGCCGCTCAATGATGGTGCGTTCTTTGACGTCCGCGCCGCCATGCAGATAGACCCAGCGGTCCTCAGGTACGCCCAGTTCTCGCGCCTTGCCCACCGAGGTCAGTAGCACAGCCGCCCCCTGATTGGCCTGATCGCGCGAGACGACGCGCCGGGGGAAGGGATCACAGATCAGGCGATTGCGGCCGGTCACGCCTGCGATCTCCTCGGCGGTAAAGACCTCTTGCGACATAGCATGGGGGTTGGTGTGGGCCACCTGCGTAAAGGGCGCAAACAGCTTGCCCATCTCCAGGCCATAGGCGGTGCGGTCTAGGCCCGTCTTGGCCCGGCGAGCATTTTCGAACAGGGCATAGGCCTGAATGGGCGCACGCACGCCATGTTTGGTAAGGTCCACGGTCAAGAGGCCTTCAAGGCCATAGCCGCGATCTTCCATCTGACCGCCGATGGTCTCGGACCAGTCTCGGGTCTCGCCCTGGGCCTGAAGGTGACGGACGGTCGAGATGGCCTCGGACCCGAAGATCAGCGCCATACCGGTGCGCCCTTCTGCGATGGCGTGGCAAAGCTCGGTGACCAGATGCTGTGGCCCCTGCCCGCCCGTCACTTCCAAGATCGCATGGGCCGGATCAGCCCCGACCCGCCCCGCCACCGCACGGGGCATATTGTCGGCGCAGCCGAAGGGGGCCACCGCACCAGGGGTGGAGATTTCAAACTGCCGGATCGCCGCGACCAGATCGATGTGAGCCGCAAGGCCGCCGCTCGGCAAGGCATCCTCGCACGCTGCCCGCCCTGCCCGCGCCGCCAACTCTACCGGAGAGGCCGCCGAATAGTCTGCCGCATCGATCCGCTCTGACGCCTCACCAACGCCAATCAGGATAGGGGTGTGATCAAAGGCCGTCATGGGGCTTCCTCGCGCGCTTATGGGTCTTATCTGTCTTTGGTAGCGCAACCCATAGGCGGGCGAAAGACTGCCCTTAGGTGACCCGCCTCTAGGTCCGCAGGCCGTGGCCGCTGACCTCGGCGCCGACATCCTTGGGTAGAGATAAAAAGAGCGGTAGGGCCAGAAAGGGCATCAGGCCAAGGCCGATGAAGGTCAGGCGGATGGCGCTGTCCTGCGTCATATGGGCACCGTTCGGACTGACCAAGACCTGCAAGAGCGAGGCGGCAAAGCCAACGCCGAGGCTTTGGGCCAGGGGCTGGGACATGCCCAAAAGGACGCTGCCGCTGCTCATATCGGCCTGTTTGACATCGACATAGGCCAAGGCCCCAAGCGCCGTGAACTGCAAGGACCGGAAAAAGCCGCCGATTAGCAGGATCAGGATAATCAGGGCGTGGGGCGTCGTGCGGGTAAAGAGCCCATAGGTCAGGACGCTGGCCCCCACGATCACCGAATTGACGCTCAGGACCGTGCGAAAGCCGAACCAGCGGATGATCGGTCGGGCGGTAAACTTCATGAGCAGGGCCGCCGCCGCGCTGGTAAAGGTGATTAAGCCGGTGGCAAAGGCGCTGAGGCCAAAGGAGACCTGCAACAACAGGGTCAGCAAGAAGGGCGAAGCCCCTATGACCATGCGCGGAAACTGTCCCCCCACCACCGAGGCAAAGAAGCTGCGGGTGCCCAGCAAAGACAGATCGACAATCGGTGCCTCAGTGCGCTTGGCATGGCGGACATAGAGAACCGCAAACAGGCTGCCGAGCGCGATCAGGCCGGCCACGACAGGCCAAGGCAAGAGGTCGTGCCCCAGATTTTGCAGCCCATAGACTAGGGACGCCAGACCAATGCCGCTGAGCAAAAAGCCCTTCACATCGAGGCGATGGCGCACGGTCTCGCGAATATCGGGGACATAGCGGCTGATCAGGACTAAAGCGGCCAGCCCTATGGGCACATTGATAAAGAAGATCCAGCGCCACGAGCCATAGGTGACAAAGAACCCGCCCAAGATCGGGCCGATCACCGGACCCAAGAGGGCAGGCATGGTCAGGTAGGACATGGCCCGGACCAGATCGGACTTCTCGACCGTCTTGAGCAGGATCAAGCGCCCGACCGGCAACATCACCGCCCCCGCTGCGCCGCCGAGCACGCGGGCGAGCACAAGCTGAGGGAAGGTCTGGGACAGGCCGCAGAGCATGCAGGCAATGGTATAGATGCCTATGGCCGCGCGAAAGACCGTGCGGCTGCCATAGCGATCGGCCACCCAACCGCCAATGGGCAAAAACACCGCCGCCGCCAGAAGATAGGCGGTGATGGCGAACTGAAGGTGCAGGGGGCTCTCATCGAGGGCCTTGCCCATGGCCGGCAGGGCATTGACGATGACTGTCGCATTGAGCGTCTGGATCATCATGGCCGCGCCGATGATCAGAGGCACCAGAGCGCTGAACTTGGCGCTCGGCGATCCGGTATCAGAATCTATGGCGGTCTTGTCAGTCATTCAGCGCCCGGCCCTGAGGTTTGATTACCCTTTGGCCCTATCATGACCCCTAGCCCACAGGGTGAAAACCCTCTTCAGACCATGACCTAAGGGAAGCTAAGCCCTATTGCCGAGTATAGGGATCGTTCGGGCCGCCGATCCGTTCTAGCGTGACATGCAGGCCGCCTCGGTCCGGGCGGGTCCAGACCATGTGCCCCTCAGCGTCGAGCACGCGCGTGACCTTCAGCCCCGGCACCGTAAATGGCACCTTGGGCAAGAGGACGGGGCGCAGGACGAAGACGCCCTTCTCATAGGTGACGATCACATGGATCGGCTTGGTATAGCCAAAGGCCGATACATCATGGATCGCGTTCTGATAGGTGCCATCGGCGCGGCCATCGGACACGGTGCCGCCGCCCATGTCGACAATCCGGTTGCCGCATTGCTCGATCCGCTCGACATAGCCATAGATGCGGTCACCGCCAGGCGCCGGCTTACCCCCGCGCTCAGCCCGCAAGACCTTCCAGATGCCGCGAAGGTCCGGCGCGCCGGGGCTTAAGGGCTCGGTACAGGCCGCCAAGACCGGCGCCGGGAACATCTTACCATAGCCCCCCGTCGGCGTATGGACCACGGGAATAGAGCTGGCCATCACCACCCCCGGCAGAGAAGCCCCCTCCTCCCCCTCACCCGCCGGAAGACAGGCGCTCAGGGACAGGGCGAGGGCCACGGCGGCGAAGGCGGCGAACCGCTGGCGGGATGCGCGATCAAAAGGTTTCATTTGTTTTCCAATCCTCACCGAAATGTCGAACACGCTGAATAAAGACATCCGCGCCATCTTGCCGATAAAAGATCAGATGGGATTGATAGGGGTGGGCGCGGGTCTCGCCTCTCAGTTCGGGCCGGAGGCGCGCCGCAAGCGCAAAGTGCGCTAGAAATTCAAAGGCTTCAAACAAGCCCCTATAATAGCGTTCATCGTGATCCACGCCAAAGGTTTGCACCCCAAAAACATAGAGGTTTCGGATATCGTCGTCCGCCTTTTGGCTCAGCCTATAGGTCAAGTGTCACGTCGGCCTCGCGACGGGCGGCGGCCAGAAGGTCGGCTTTCGAAAGGGTACTTCGGCCGCTTGCTTCAGCCTCGTCGATCAGCCGTTGCATGGCCGTGATCTTTTCGACCCGTTCCTTATCCTTGCGGATAAGGTCGCGCACATAGTCGCTGGTATTGCTGAAGTGACCCGCTTGGGTCCGCCCCTCGGCCCAGTCTTTCAGACTATCGGGCAGGGAAACATTCATTGTGGCCATGGTCACACCTCTGACCCGCACCGTCTGTCATTTGGCAAATTTTGTCAAACCCTGCCAATCCGTCAGGCGGCACCATCCCCCAACCCCCAAATGGAAAACCCCCCGCCGGCTACGACGAGGGGTTTATGGTGGAGCTAAGCGGAGTCGAACCGCTGACCTCTTGAATGCCATTCAAGCGCTCTACCAGCTGAGCTATAGCCCCGAAGATATTCGGGTTTCTGTCAGGAGCTTGCTAAGAAGCCCTATTGAGGTCGCGGACACTATGCTGTGGGTTTCGTCCGATCAACCCCAAAAGAAAGTTTTTTTGATCGTCTGCGATCAAACCGTTCCAAGCCTCGAAAAGACCCGGCGGAACCGGACCTTTTCGGGCAGGAAGGCGTTTAGATGTCGAGGTCGCCCTCGCCGGGCAGCCCTTCGATCTCGTCTTCAGGGAAGTCGTCATCCTCGTCCTCTAGGAACGGAACACCGTCTGCCTCTTCTTCGAGATCGCCATCCTCAGCAAAGTCGACGCCCAGATCGTCAGGCGAATTTGGGGTGGCGACACCGTCGGAATCGAGATCATCGACTTCCAAGACGTCCGCATCGGCAGCGGCGTCGATTTCGGGGGTCTCATCCACCTCGTCCTCGAAGCCATCTGGCTCCTCGGCGACCTTCACCGGTTTTTCGTCGGCATCCTCGTAGTCCGGCGTGGTCGACCGCGCACGGTTGCGGCGTGACTTCACAGCCTCTTCGGGATCGAAGGCGGTGGCGCACTTTGGACATACAGCAGGCCTGCGGCCGAGGTCATAGAACTTGGCTTGGCAGTTCGGGCAAAGTTGTTTTGAACCCAATTCGGGACTGGCCAATAGGATAGATCCTTTTAAAGCCTGTTTGATAAGCGGTCGGTCACTTGCCATGCGCTTATGCCGCTGTCAAAAGCAAAGCCCTAAAATTCGTCTTTGAGCGACATTATTTCGTAAGTTCAGCCTGAAGGAGGCCTTCGACCGCCGATGACCGACGCTGCCCTCACTGCTCAACCCGGACATGCGCTTGTGGGCCGTGCCTGCGCACCCGGCGATAAGTCCATGTCTCACCGTGCCCTACTGCTAGGCTCCTTGGCCAAGGGCGTGACCGAGATTGAGGGGCTGCTCGAGGGCGAAGATGTGCTGAACACGGCCAAGGCTATGCGCGGTTTTGGGGCCACGGTCGATCGGCTTGGTGAAGGGCGCTGGCGGGTCGAGGGTCAGGGCGGCTTTAGCGAGCCGAGCGACGTCATTGACTGCGGCAACGCCGGAACCGGCGTGCGCCTGATTATGGGGGCGGCGGCGGGCTTTGATCTGAGTGCTACTTTCACCGGCGATGCCTCCCTGCGCGGTCGCCCGATGGGCCGGGTCCTGACGCCACTGGGCCTGATGGGCGCAAGCTGGATGGGCCGCAGCGGCGGTCGCCTGCCGCTAACGCTCAAGGGCGGCAATCTGAAATCTATCGCATATCGCCTGCCGATGGCCTCTGCCCAGGTCAAGTCAGCGGTGTTGCTGGCTGGGCTCCAAGCAGAGGGCGGCGTTGAGGTACAAGAACCTGAACCCACCCGCGACCACACAGAACGCATGCTGCGAGCCTTTGGCGTTACCGTCGATGTGACCGACACTCCTGAGGCGCGGATTGTTCGGCTGGGCGCGGGCCAGCGTCTGACAGGAACCAAGGTGCGGGCCCCGGGCGATCCCTCCTCCGCCGCCTTTCCCATCGTCGCGGCCCTGATCACGCCTGGCTCTCGCGTGACCATCGAGGGGGTGATGCTCAACCCCCTTCGGGCCGGTATCTTCACCACCTTGCAAGAGATGGGCGCGGACCTGACCATCACGAACCTGCGCCAAGAGAGCGGCGAGCCGGTCGGCGACCTGACCGCCTGCTACAGCGCCCTCAAGGGTGTTGAGGTGCCTGCCGAGCGCGCACCGGCCATGATTGACGAATATCCGATCCTCGCCGTCGCCGCTGCCTTTGCCACCGGCACCACCATCATGCGCGGCATTGGCGAGATGAGGGTCAAGGAAAGCGACCGCATCGCCCTGATGGCCAATGGGCTCAAGGCCTGCGGCGTCGACATTGAGGAAGAGCCCGAAGGCATGATCGTCCATGGCTCAGGCCAGCCGCCCAAGGGGGCAGCGCGGATCACGACCAAGGGCGACCACCGCATTGCCATGTCCCATCTGGTGCTTGGCCTAGCGGCTCAGAGCGCGGTCACGGTCGATGAGCCCGAAATGATTGCCACCAGCTTCCCCACCTTCCACAGCCTAATGGCCGATCTTGGGGCCAATATCAGCGCATGAAGCCGCCTCTGGTCATCGCTGTTGACGGACCTGCCGCGTCGGGCAAGGGCACGATCGCGTCTAGCCTTGCGGCCCTCTATGGCCTGCCTCATCTGGATACGGGCCTGCTCTACCGAGCCGTTGGCGTGGCGGTGCTGGCCGCTGGCGGACGACTGGATGATGAGACAGGCGCGGCCAAGATCGCCTCAGACCTTGATCTGGCAAAGCTAGACCGTCACGAATATCGCACGCGCGATGCCGGAGAGGCCGCCAGTCAGGTTGCCGTCCATCCCGCCGTTCGCCTCGCACTTCTCAAGATTCAGCAAGACTTTGCCCGTCGCCCCGGCGGTGCGGTGATTGATGGGCGCGATATTGGCACGGTCATCGCTCCCGATGCCGTCGCCAAGCTGTTCGTCACCGCCTCAGCAGAGGTGCGGGCCGAACGGCGCTGGAAACAGCTCACCGGCCAAGGCGAGCGCGTCTCGATGGCCGAGGTCCTCGAAGATATCCGCCTTCGCGATGCGCGCGATTCCGGGAGGGGTGCTGCACCCATGACCCAGGCTGAAGACGCGGTCTTGCTCGACACGTCACAGAAGAGTATAGAGTTGGCCGCCGATGCAGCCCGCCGCATCGTCGAAGCTGCGCGCATCCGTTCCAACGGATAATCCCATCGCGCTTTCGCTTCGCACGGCCGCGAGCATGACAGATGCGACAGAGACTCCCAGCAAGCCCTCATCAGGTCCCGCCGTTAGCCTCTGCCAGCCTTAAGCATTTGATCCTGACCTCGGCTTAACCCCTAACCGAACGATCGACGCCGTTGATCAAGGACCGCAAGCACGCGGTTTGGCATCGTTTCGTTCATAACCAAGATGAAAGACAGCATGGCTGATAACATGAGCATGAACCCCTCGCGCGACGATTTCGCCGCGCTACTGGACGAGGTCCTGGGTGGCCGCGACTTCGCCGAAGGCACCGTGGTGCAGGGCAAGGTCGTTGGAATCGAAAAGGACTTCGCCATTGTCGACATCGGTCTGAAGACCGAAGGTCGTATCCAGGTGAAGGAGTTCGGTGTTGACGCTGCGGGCAAGCCCACCGTCAAGATCGGCGATACGGTTGAAGTGTTCCTTGAGCGCGTTGAAAATGCTCTGGGCGAAGCCGTTATCAGCCGCGATAAGGCGCGCCGCGAAGAGGCTTGGACCCGTCTTGAAGGCGTGTTCGCCCGTCAAGAGCCTGTGGTGGGTGCCATTGTTGGCCGCGTCAAGGGTGGCTTCACCGTTGATCTGGGCGGCGCTTCTGCGTTCTTGCCCGGCAGCCAAGTCGATATCCGTCCTGTGCGCGACGTTGGTCCGCTCATGGGTAAGGAACAGCCCTTCTCGATCCTCAAGATGGACCGTCCCCGTGGCAACATCGTTGTCTCGCGCCGCGCCATTCTGGAAGAAGCCCGCGCCGAACAGCGCACCGAGCTGGTTTCACAACTGCTCGAAGGCGAAATCCGCGACGGCGTCGTAAAGAACATCACCGATTACGGCGCATTCGTGGACCTGGGCGGCATCGATGGCCTGCTGCACGTCACCGACATGAGCTGGAAGCGCGTCTCTCACCCCAGCCAGGTTCTGGCCGTGGGCGATACCGTCAAGGTTCAGATCGTCAAGATCAACCCAGACACCCAGCGCATCAGCCTCGGCATGAAGCAGCTGCAGTCCGATCCTTGGGACGGCGTCGAAGCCAAGTATCCAATGGGCTCCAAGTTCATGGGCCGCATTACCAACATCACCGATTACGGCGCATTTGTTGAGCTAGAAGCCGGCGTTGAAGGTTTAGTCCATGTGTCGGAAATGTCCTGGACCAAGAAGAATGTCCATCCGGGCAAGATCGTCTCCACCAGCCAAGAAGTCGAAGTCGTGGTTCTCGACGTCGATCCTTCGAAGCGCCGGGTTTCGCTGGGCCTCAAGCAGGCCATGCCTAATCCTTGGGAGCAGTTCATCGAAACCCACCCTATGGGCTCGACCGTCGAAGGCGAAGTCAAGAACGCCACTGAGTTCGGTCTGTTCATCGGTCTGGAAAACGACATCGATGGCATGGTCCACCTGTCCGACATCGACTGGAGTGCCGCTGGCGAAGAAGCCATTCAGCGCTACAAGAAGGGCGATGTCGTCAAGGCCAAGGTTTTGGATGTGGACGTCGAGAAGGAACGTATCTCGCTCGGCATCAAGCAACTGGCCGGTGATCCGATGGCTGGTGACACCCACCGTAAGGGTCAGACCGTCACCGTTATCGTCGTTGACGTCACCACTGGTGGCCTTGAAGTAAAGTTCGGCGACGAAAATGCGCCGATGACCGCTTTCATCCGCAAGTCCGACCTCAGCCGCGATCGTTCGGAGCAGCGCCCAGAGCGGTTCGCCATCAACGACCGCCTCGACGCCCAGATCACCAACATCGACAAGGCTGCACGTCGCGTCTCCCTGTCGGTCAAGGCTCTGGAAATGGCCGAAGAGAAGGAAGCCATCGAGCAGTTCGGGTCTTCGGACTCCGGCGCTTCGCTGGGTGACATTCTCGGCGCGGCTCTGCGCGAGAAAGCCTCGAAGGAATAGTCTAACGCCCCTTAGGGTTAGGACAGCGGCGGCTTGGGAAACCAAGCCGCCGTTTCTTTATGGGTAAAGGTGTGAGAGCTCATATTAATCGAACTTTACATTTCTCTTCGTGCAACCCCTTGAAACCCTTTCGATTATCGACCATGGTCAAATCTATAGAGACGGGGGCCTCTCCATGATTAAGTCTGAACTGATCGCCAAACTGGCGACCGAAAATCCGCACCTAACCCAAAAGGACGTTGAACGCGTCGTTGGCGTCGTTTTCGACCAGATGATCGAAGCCCTTGAAGGCGGCGGCCGTGTTGAACTTCGTGGTTTCGGCGCCTTCTCCGTCCGGTCGCGCCCCGCCCGCGGTGGCCGCAATCCTCGGACCGGTGATGCCGTCTCGGTCAAGGCCAAGCACGTCCCCTTCTTCAAAAGCGGCAAAGAACTGCGTGAGCGTCTGAACGCCGACGAATAGTAATCTGCGACACGGCCTCTTTAATCGGCAAGCTCGGGCGCTCAGGCCTTGCCAAGCGGCCCATCGCCCGCCATTTCCTTTCCCATGAACAGTGCAGACCCCCATCTGGCCAAGTTGCGCGCCTTGGCTCCGGTCAAGATCTGCGGCCTGACGACGCCTGAGACCGTGGGAGCGGCCCTTGAGGGCAATGCCGCCTATTTGGGCTTCATGTTCTTCGAAAAAAGCCCCCGTAACGTGACAGTCCAACGGGCTTCAGAGTTGGCGGCGCCGGTCCGAACGCGTTCCAGCATTGTCGCAGTCATGGTCGATCCCGATGATCAGGCCCTCGATCAGATCATCGCGGGACTAAATCCAGACTTCATTCAACTCCATGGCAAGGAAACCCCTGCCCGCACGGCGGCGATTGCTCAACGCACGGGGGCAGGCATCATCAAGGCCATCTCGGTCAGGCAAACCAGCGATCTTGAGGCCGCAAAACCCTTTGACGGGCTGGTCAGTCATCTACTGTTTGACGCCAAGCCCCCGAAGGACAGCGACCTGCCCGGCGGTGTCGGCGCGCGCTTTGACTGGACTATCATGCAGGGACGGCGCTTTGAGCGACCCTGGTTTTTGGCCGGTGGCCTTGACCCTTGGAACCTTGAAGAGGCTATGGGCCAGTCTGGCGCACCCTTAATCGACGTTTCTTCTGGCGTGGAACGCGGGCCGGGCGTAAAGGACCCTGCTCTGATTTCAGCCTTTTTGTCAGCTGCTCGCCGCGTCCATGGCACGGCTGGTCTTTAGTCACAAACCGCTTGGCAGGTCCGCGTGAACGCTCCAACTCCGAATGACTACACCGCCTATCCCGACGCTAATGGCCGCTTTGGCGACTATGGTGGTCGCTATGTGGCCGAAACCCTCATGCCCCTCGTGCTCGACCTTGGTCAGGCCTATGAGGATGCCAAGAATGATCCGGCCTTCCACGCTGAGATGAGCGGCTACATGACCCACTATGTGGGACGCCCCAGCCCCCTCTATTTCGCCGAACGGCTGACCCAGCATTTCGGCGGGGCCAAGATCTATTTCAAGCGCGATGAGCTCAACCATACCGGCGCGCACAAGATCAACAACTGCATTGGCCAGATACTGCTCGCCCGCCGCATGGGTAAGACGCGGATCATTGCTGAGACAGGAGCCGGTCAGCACGGTGTGGCCACGGCGACCGTCTGTGCCCGGTTTGGCTATCCCTGTATCGTCTATATGGGCGCAACCGACGTCGAGCGGCAAAAGCCGAACGTCTTTCGTATGAACCTGCTTGGCGCAGAGGTTCGTCCCGTCACCAGCGGCACCGGCACCCTCAAGGACGCCATGAACGAGGCGATGCGCGACTGGGTGACCAATGTCGACGACACCTATTACATCATCGGCACGGCCGCTGGCCCACACCCCTATCCCGCCATGGTGCGCGATTTCCAATCGGTGATCGGCATAGAGGCCCGCGCCCAGATGTTGGAGCGCGAAGGTCGACTTCCTGACGCTATCGTTGCCTGTATCGGCGGCGGTTCAAACGCCATTGGTCTGTTCCATCCATTCTTGGCTGACGAAAATGTCCGTTTGATTGGGGTCGAGGCAGCTGGCCACGGCCTATCCAGCGGCATGCACGCCGCCTCCTTGACCGGCGGTCGCCCCGGCGTCCTGCACGGCAACAAGACCTATCTGCTGCAGGACGATGATGGCCAGATCATCGACGCCCACTCCATTTCCGCCGGTCTCGACTATCCCGGTATCGGTCCTGAACATTCGTGGCTGCACGATGTGGGCCGGGCGCAATATGTCTCGGCCACCGACCAAGAGGCGCTGGACGCCTTTCAGCTTTGCTCACAGCTCGAAGGCATTATTCCCGCTCTCGAGCCCGCCCATGCGCTGGCCCGCGTCGGGGATGTAGCCAAGGAATTGGGCAAGGATGGCATCGTCCTAATGAATCTCTGCGGACGCGGCGACAAGGATATTTTCACCGTGGCGGAAGCCCTGGGCAGCCGACTTTAAACTGAAAGAATGACCCGGATGCGCCAGAACCGAATCACTTCGCGCTTTGAATCCCTCAAATCAGAGGGCCGATCAGGCCTGATCACCTATGTTATGGCAGGTGACCCGGACGTCGAGACGGCTTTTGAAATTCTCAAAGGCTTGCCAGCGGCCGGCGCCGATCTGATCGAATTGGGCTTTCCTTTTTCGGATCCCATGGCCGAGGGCCCGCCGATCCAGCGCGCCGCCTTGCGGGCGCTCAAGGCCGGTATGACCTTGCGAGGAACCTTGGATCTGGTCCGACGTTTCCGCGTCAATGATCAGACCACACCGATCATTCTGATGGGCTATACCAACCCGGTTCTGACCTATGGCTTTGGCCCCTTTGCCGCTGATGCCGCCGCAGCCGGTGTCGATGGCCTGATCATCGTTGACAGCCCGCCCGAAGAAGCTGCTGAACTTTCTGATGCCCTTGATGTTGCAGGCATTTCGTTGATCCGCCTGACCGCTCCAACCACCGATGACAAGCGTCTAGAGACCGTCGTGAAGCGGACCTCCGGCTTTGTCTATTACGTCTCGGTTGCCGGTGTGACCGGGGTCAAAGAGGCCGATGCCGCCACTGTCGCCCCCGCCGTCGCGCGGGTCCGAAAGGCCTCAAACCTGCCTGTCGCGGTTGGCTTTGGGATCAAGACCCCTGAACGTGCCGCCGCCGTGGCACGTGTTGCCGACGCGGTCGTTGTCGGCTCAGCTCTGGTCGAAGAAATTGCCTCTGCAGCCGCAACCGATAGTTTAGCAGCGCCGAAAGTTCTGGCGTCCGTCTCCGCCTTGGCCCAAGCTGTTCGCATGGCAAGGCTTGACGTGAGCGTCACTTAAAGCCGAAGGTCTGGGCATGAGTATGGCTGAGACGAAAGACCCAGCGGGTTCCAATACCCCCCCGGTCGCCCCCTCCTCCGGCGGTAAGGCTGCACGCGAGCGTGGCGGCTGGCTGGCGAAGATTGCCCCGGGTATCCGCAATCTGGTCACCAAGCGTGAGACTCCAGAAAATCTTTGGGTTAAATGTCCCGACACGGGTGAAATGATCTATCGCCCTGATCTGGAGGCTGCCCTTTGGGTGACCCCGGCGGGACGTCACATGCGCATTGGCCCTGCCCTGCGCTTTGCCTTCACCTTCGATGAGGGCCAATACGAAGAATTACCCGCACCCACCGCACCGGACGATCCGCTTCACTTTTCCGACGGTAAGTCCTATGTTGACCGCCTAGCTGCTGCTCGCAAATCGACGGGTGAGCAGGACGCGATGGCCATAGCCACCGGCGAGATCGGCGGAACTCAGGCGGTGGTTCTCGTGCAAGATTTCGCCTTTATGGGCGGCTCTTTGGGCATGGCTGCAGGGGAGGGCTTCATCGCCGCCGCTCACGCTGCGTTGGAACGTCAATGCCCTCTGGTTGCCTACACAGCCGCTGGCGGCGCACGGATGCAGGAAGGGGCCTTGTCCCTGATGCAGATGGCCCGCACGACCTTGGCGATCCAAGAACTGAAAGAAGTGGGCCTTCCTTATATCGTCGTCCTGACCGACCCCACCACCGGCGGCGTGACAGCCTCCTATGCCATGTTGGGCGATGTCCATCTGGCAGAGCCGGGGGCCTTGATCGGCTTCGCAGGCCAAAGGGTTATTGAACAGACCATTCGCGAGACCCTGCCACCCGGGTTCCAGCGTTCGGAATATCTGGTCGAAAAGGGCATGGTCGATCGGGTCACACCACGCAACGAATTGGCCGCGGTTTTGGGTTCAATTCTCAAGACCCTGATGATGGGCCGCGCGCGCCGCTAACCTCACGACTGTAACCTCCCGCTGGGGCGACCATGAGCGACCATCTTCGGCCTCACGATGCGGCGTTAGAGCGTCTGCGTATGCTCCATCCCTTGCGGATCGACCTGTCGCTGGACAGGATGTTGCGGCTTTGCGCAGCGCTGGGAAATCCTCAAGACCATCTGCCGCCGGTCATCCATGTGGCCGGAACCAATGGCAAGGGCTCAACGGTCGCCACCTTGCGGGCCATTGCAGAGGCGGCGGGTCTGAAGGTCCACGTCTTCACCTCACCCCATCTGGTTCGGTTTGTGGAGCGGATCAGGCTCGCAGGCGAACTGATCACCGAAGAACACTTGGCACGGGTGCTGGAACGGGTGGAAGCGGCCAATACGGGCCTGCCCATCACCTTCTTTGAGATCACGGCCGCCGCAGCCTTGGCCGCCTTTGCCGAGGTTCCAGCTGATCTTTGCATCATCGAGGTTGGTCTTGGCGGCGTGCTCGATGCCACCAATGTTGTGTCCAGCCCTGCGGTCTGCGTGATCACGCCGGTAGATATGGACCACCGCGAATTTCTGGGTGACACCATCGGCCAGATCGCCACCGAAAAGGCCGGCATCTTGAAGCTTGGCATTCCAGCCATCATCGCCCGTCAAAACGATGAGGCGATGGCCGTCATCGAACGCATGGCCATCAAGACCCGCTCACCCCTAACCGTGCTCGGTCAGCAGGCCGACGGCTGGCGTGACCAGGATCGGCTCTTGGTCCAGACCGAAACGTCATTGCACGACCTGCCCTTGCCGTCGCTCTATGGGGCCCATCAGATCGATAATGCCGCCCTCGCCGTCCTCGCGATCTTGACCCTCAAGGACGCGCGGATCACCGAGGCAGCGCTTGCCAAGGGCGTGTCCAGCGTCGTCTGGCCCGCAAGGTTCCAGCGCCTGACCTCGGGCCCCTTGGCGGAGCGGGCTGCGAAGGCCGGATCGGACCTATGGCTGGACGGCGGACATAATCCCCACGCCGCCCGGGCGTTGGCCACGGCCTTAGGCGACCTTCAGGCCCGCGATGGTAGGGCGCTGGCCCTGATCTGTGGGATGTTGGGCAATAAGGATGCGGCAGGGTTCTTTGATGCCTTCGCCGCGCTGAAACCCAAGATCTTCACCGTCGGCTTTGAAGCCGACGCCGCCGCCTCGCCGCAGGCTCTGGCGCAAGTCGCCACCAAAGCGGGACTATCGGCCAAGGCCTGCGCGGATATCCATGAGGCCCTTGACCTTGCCCTGAGCGAGGGTTCGCCTCGGGTAATGATCTGCGGCTCGCTCTATCTGGCCGGTGAGGTCCTCGGGCTCGACCCCAGCACCTGGCCAAACTAACGCTCCAGATTGACGGGCTTGGGCCTTGGCGCGGAATATTCTATAGGCTGCACCCCATGAGTGAGCGTCACCCCCGTCG
This sequence comes from Caulobacteraceae bacterium, assembly GCA_040399645.1. Lineage (GTDB taxonomy): Bacteria > Pseudomonadota > Alphaproteobacteria > Caulobacterales > Caulobacteraceae > CAISGS01. Next base: position 94,614 of record JBBARR010000005.1, read on the forward strand.
ACCCCAGAGTCCTGTTGCCTATGTCTGCCTGATTATGATGCTGGCCCTTGTCGCCATTGGCACGATGCGGCAATTAGAGGTGGCCGCAGAACCAAAACCCGCCGCCAATTTGGAAATGATCCGATGAACAGGCTTACAACCCTCATTGTCACCCTTGTGGTCGCCGCCGCCGCGATCGGGGCCGGAGCCTATGTCTGGAATACGGACCTCAAATGGCGCCCCCACACCATCACCAAACATCAGGCCGAGATCACCAAGATCGTCGAAAGCGCCGGCTGGGTGTCGCCCGGTAATACGGGTCCGACCCTCTATATGGTCGGCTTTCGGTCCTGCCCGGACTGTGTGCGCTTTAAGACCGAAGAGTTTCCAGGCCTTCACGCGGTGGGCGTCGATACGCGGGTGATCGAGGTGGCGCGGGCAGAAGTCAATGGCGTGGCCAAATCCACCCCTATCGAGCGCGCCACCGTGGCTGAGCTTTGGACCAACCGTTCCTGGGCCCTTTTTGAGGATTGGAACAAGGTACCCGTCGAGGCATGGACCGCCCCCGGCATCGTGCGCGCCGATGGCGACACAGGCCGCACCGCCGTGGTCGAGGCAGGCCGCAAGATGGGCGCTGACCTTCGGCCCCTCCTGAAGGACAATGGCGTGACGTTTGCCTATCCGACCCTGATCTGGTGGACCAAGGACGGCAAGATGCGGGCCTGCGCCTGCGAAAAGCGTGAGACCTACCGCTTTGTGCGAGCTGAACTGGGCGTTAAAGACCCGGCATCTTAAGACCTTGATGCCGGTTTCCCTTCACACAGCCTATGCCCAGCGCCGTGAGGCCGGAACCCTCCGTCCCGACGTGGCGCAACTGTCTGCTATTAAGACCCTGTCTCGGCTCGAAGCCGAGCTACAGACCGCGCAGGAACCGCAGGGCTTTTCCCTATTTCGCAGGCCAAAGGCCTCTGACGGGATCAAGGGTGTCTATCTTTGGGGACCGGTCGGGCGGGGCAAGTCCATGCTGATGGACCTGTTTTTTGACATAGCCCCCGTTCGTCGCAAACGCCGGGCCCACTTCCACGCCTTCATGGCCGAGGTCCACGGCCTGATCGATCAATGGCGAAAGGGCACCGCCGCCGAGCGCAAGGCACGCTTTGGCCAGAACCGAGGCGATGATCCCATCGTGCCGGTCGCCGAGCTGATCGCCGAGCAGGCCCAGCTGCTGTGTTTTGATGAGCTGCAGGTCACCGACATTGCCGACGCCATGATCTTAGGCCGCCTGTTTAAGGCCCTGTTCGCCAAGGGCGTGGTGCTGGTCGCTACCTCGAACCGTCCGCCGCAAGATCTCTATAAGGACGGCATTAACCGGCCGCTCTTCACCCCCTTCATCGACATGCTGGGCACGCGGATGGAGATTGTCGCGGTGCGAGGACCCACAGACTTTCGACTCGAACGGCTCAAGGGCGCGCGGGTCTATTTCACGCCCCTGACCCCCGATCAGGTCCAAGGCTTTGACGCCCTCTGGTCAGACCTGACGGACGCGGCCCCTGAGACCGGCGCGACCTTAGAGGTTTTGGGCCGCCAAATTCGTCTGCCTCGAACCTGCGGCGGTTTTGTTCGTACATCCTTCGCCAGTCTCTGTGGCCAAGCCTTAGGGGCGCAAGACTATCTGGCCCTCGCGGCGCGGTTCCACACGGTATTCTTAGACGACATTCCACGCCTCGAAATATCCCGTCGCAACGAGGCCAAGCGGTTCGTGATCCTGATCGATGCGCTCTATGAGGCGGGAACCAAACTGATCGCCTTGGCTGACGCTGAACCCGACGATCTCTATCGCGCCGGTGACGGGGCCTTTGAATTCGAACGCACCGCCTCACGCCTGCACGAGATGCGGTCTGAGGGCTATTTGCATCGGATGAAAGACTAGACGCGGCCTATCGAGTCAGCCGGGTAGGCGCAGTTCGAACACCGAACCCTCATTACTGGATTGAACCAAGCGTAGATCACCGCCATGGGCCTGAGCCAACTCCCGTGCGATAGCCAGACCAAGGCCGGTACTGCCGGTGCGGCCCGATCCGGCAAAGGGCTGGAACAGACGCGGGCGCAGGCGCTCTGGTACACCCGGACCATTATCGACCAGTTGAACGACGAGGGTGGTGCCATCTCGCTCAAAGCTGACACGGACCTTGCCGCCGCCTTCTGGCTTGGGGACGGAGTCAATCGCCTCGCGGGCATTGCGCAGCAGATTGAGCAGGATGCGATGGAGTTGGTCTGGATCGGCCTGCACCTGATCCTGAGCGCTCAGCGCCGCCTCAAGCTGAACACCGTCAGGGGACAGGCCCGCATCCTCGGCGGCGGCCTCTAGGGCGGCCTTGAGGGGCACAGTGACGGGCTTGGGCACCGCCTCCTGCGTCTTGCCATAGACCAGCACGTCGGTGGCCAGGGTCACAGCACGGTCAAGCGCCCGCTCTAGGCGCGGCAGGGCCTGGGTCACGCTTGGATCACCCGACTGCGCCAAACGCTCGGAGGCGATCTGGGCGCTGGTTAGCATATTGCGAAGGTCGTGATTGATCTTGGCCACAGCCTCGCCCAAGGCCGCCAGTCGGGCTTTGGATTGCAGAGCGGTACGGACATCGGTCTGCATCCGGTCTAGCTCAGCCTCAGCGCGGCCCACCTCATCGCGGCGACCGGATAGACCGACCTGCGCGCGCGGATCTTCCGGATCGGCTCGAAACCGCTCCATGGCCCGCGTGATGCGCTGCATGGGTCGAACGAGGAAGGCGTTGAGCGACAGATAGACCAAGCCGCCCGCAAAGATCGAGGTGAACAGGGTCACCGCCACGAGGCGCCAAAGATAGGCAAAGAGCTCATCGCGCAGCACCTTGTCCGGCGCGACGATCTCGACAAAGTCAGCCTGACGAAATTGCGGGGCTGCCACCACACGGACCATCTGATCAGGTCCGCCAAACAGGGTCTGAAATGGCGCGCTCAGCCAAGCGACGGGATTGGGATCGCGCAGATCCACCAGATAGGGCGTACGCTCCATGCGCGGTCCGGCCAGCAACAGACGCCGCAGTCCATCACTTTGAACCGCCACGGACACCACGCCCGCCCCTTCGAGCAATTGCTTGGATAGGCCCTTGGACACTTTACGGCCCGGCGCACCGTCGACCGCCGTCGAGGCAAGTTCCGCGAGCCTTACGCGCTCGGACAGCCAGCGCTCCTCATAGGAGGCCAGCGACGGCGCAAGAATCAGCAATTGGGACAGAACCACGAACAGGCAGGTGAGAATCAGCAGACGTGACGACAGACCCCCGGGCCAGAAGAACCGCCGGGCGTTGCGCGCAGGGCTGGTTACCCGCGCAGGTTTAAGGTCTGGAGCGGCATCCGCCATGCCCCTTAATTACTTCAAGCGAGCCGTTTGAGCAATGAAACCAAAAGACGCGTTCGCGCGGAGAACAGAAGGGGCGTAAAATACTGCCCGGCCAGCCGCTTATTAATCTCCCCCCGGGTCGGATAGGGGGCGATGATCGAGGTCATGGCGGTGAGCTTGAGCTTGGAGGTCATGGTCAAAACCCAAGGTTGGATCAGGTCCCCCGCCGCCGGGCCAACGATCGCTGCACCAAGCACTTGGCCCTTGGCCGACAAGATCAGCTTGCCCTTGCCGTCGGTACGGCCCTCGGCCACGGCCCGATCATTGCCGCTGAAATCGGCGGTGATGACCTGAATATCCGTACCATAGAGCGCGCGGGCTTGGGCTTCTGACAGACCCACAGCGGCAATTTCTGGGTCCGTATAGGTCGCGCGGGGCACCACCAGGGCTGAGGCCTTGATCGGCTGCGCAAACACGGCCTTTCGAATGATCAGGCCGGCATGGGCACCGGCTGTATGGGTAAAGCCGCCCTGTCCGCTGACATCGCCAATGGCAAAGACGCGGCGATTGGTGGTTAGGAGCTGATCATCGGTCAGGATCGACCCGCGCTCATCTAGCCCGATACCGGCCAGCGAGAGGTCCAGCCCCTCGACGTTCGGCGCGCGGCCCGTGGCGACGAGCAGATGGCTGCCCTCAAGACGCACTTCTTGATCCGCCAGCCGATAGGTGACCGCAATGCCGTCCGCCGTCGAGGATACCCCCGTAGCCTTGGCCCCTTCGCGCAGGTCCACCCCGTCGGCGCGCACGGCCTCAATGACAATGACGGCGAGATCAGCATCCTCGCGCGGCAGGGCGTGGTCAGCTTCTAGGACCGTAACCTTAGTGCCCAAACGCGCAAAGGCCTGACCCAGTTCCAACCCGATAGGCCCAGCGCCAAGAATGATCAGATGGCTGGGCTGCTTGGTCAGGTCAAACAGGGTCTCGTTGGTCAAATGGGGCGTGGTCTCCAGCCCGGGGATCGGCGGCAGTTTGGGCCGCGAGCCGGTCGCAATCACGATCTTGCGGGCCTTGACCCGCACATCACCGCCCTGAACCGTGTCTTCACCCACAAACCTTGCCGTTTCACGCACGACGGTGCAACCGAGGCCCTCGAACCGCTCTTGGCTATCGTGCGGCGCGATGGTGGCGATGGCCCGGTGGACATGGGCCATAACGGCAGCAAAATCGATCTGAGGTTCTGCGGTGGCGCGAATGCCTAGGTCCCCGGGCGAGCGCAGGGCATGGGCAACCTTAGCCGCTGCGATCAGGGCCTTGGACGGGACACAGCCATAGTTCAGGCAGTCGCCGCCCATCTCGCCCTTTTCGAAAAGGACGGTCTTTAGGCCCAATTGCGCTGCGCCCGAGGCGACGGACAGTCCGCCAGATCCTGCACCAATAACGACAATATCGGCATGGATTGTTCGGCTCATGAGGTCTTTTCCGATTTGCGGAACCGGCGCAGAACCACCGGTAAAAGTGACAACAGACCAAGGCCGACCAGCGGTAAGAGCACGTGGGGCTCAAAGATCACTCGCAGGTTCGGCTCTTGCCCGGAGGCAAAGACCTCGCCCAGACCAGAGCCCAAGCCCGCATAGACGAGCGAGCCAGGCAGAATACCCATCACGGTGGCAGACAAGAAGGTCCTTAGAGGAATATCGACAAATCCCGCCGCCAGATTGACCAACCAGAACGGCATGACCGGGATCAGACGAAGGGTCAGGATGTAGGAAAAGGCGTCGCGCCGGACACCCTCTTCGATCTTGGAAATGGTAGACCCCGCCTTACCGCGCAGACTGTCGCCCACGGCTGAGCGACAGACCAAGAAGATCACGGCAGCGCCCATGCTTGCGCCGCTTGCTGCAGCGGCCGCTCCCAGCCAAGGCCCGAACAGGAAACCGCCGCTGAGGGTCATGACGAGCGCGCCCGGCAGCGACAGGCCGACCACGGCGATATAGATGAGGATATAGAGGCCAAGGCTCAGCGCCGGATACAGGGCCACAAACCCCTGCAACTGATCCCTCCGCTCCTTAAGCTCGGCCAGACTCAGATGGTCGGCAAGACCGCTGGCAATCACCGCCGCCACGGCCAAGGCAATCACGATCAGCGGGCCAAATCTCTTGATCCAATTCATGCCTATTATCCTTTTCGGGTCAGCTAATTCTGACCGACGGCCTGTATCACGCTGGTAAAGCCATCCGCCTTCAGACGAGCAGCCAAGTCATGCTTGATCGCCGTGATCAAGCCCGGACCCGAATAGGCCATGGCCGAATAGAGTTGAACGGCGCAGGCCCCGGCTCTGATCTTGGCATAGGCGTCTGCGCCAGAGGCAATACCGCCTGCACCGATCAAGGCCGTGCGCCCCGCCGCAACCTCGTGGAACCGGCGTAGCATTTGGGTCGATAGCGTCATCAGGGGCGCGCCAGACAGTCCGCCTGTCTGCGCCTTCCAGATCGACTGCAAACCATCGGGCCGCGAGATGGTGGTATTGCTGACAATGATGCCATTGAGGCCGTGGGCCAGCACGCACGCGACAATGCTCTCGACCTCGCCTTCTTCGAGATCCGGCGCGACCTTGAGCAGGACCGGCACATCGCTTGAGTTTGCAACCAAGGCCGTACGCGCCTGCGCCAACCGACCCAGAAGCTCATCCAGCGCCGCCTTAGTTTGCAGGGCTCGAAGACCGGGCGTGTTGGGCGACGAAATATTGATCGTGAAATAGTCGGCCAAGCCCCAAAGCCGCTCAAGACCCGTCACATAGTCACCGATCCGATCGCCGCTATCCTTGTTGGCCCCGATATTGGCCCCAACAATCCCCGCCGCCTTAGGCCGCACCGATAGGCGCTGAGCAAAGGGCTCCAGACCGCCATTGTTAAAGCCCATCCGGTTGATGACCGCCTTGTCTTGGGTCAGCCGAAACAGTCTTGGGCGCGGATTGCCCGCTTGCGCCAAGGGGGTCACGGTCCCGCATTCGACAAAGCCAAAACCTGCCCGCAGCATGGCCAAAGGGGCCTCGGCATTCTTGTCAAAACCAGCAGCCAGCCCGACCGCATTGGGCAGGGTCAGAGACCCGATCTGGGTGGCGAGCACAGGGTCGTCGCGCGTCTTCTGCTGCGGGCCAAAGCCTGCAGCAAGCGCGCGGATGGTGAGGTTGTGCGCGTCCTCAGGATCGAGCAGATGAAGCGTCTTGGCCCCTAGGTCATGAACAAGGCTCATCAGGCCAGATCTCCCATCATCGGCACACCGTCGCCATCGAGATCAACGGGCCAAGACCTAAGCACGGTCTCGGCGGGCAAGGATTTGTAGAGATGAGGAAAGAGATCCCCGCCCCTGGACGGTTCCCAGAGGAGCGAGGCCTGCAAATCCGCCGACAGGTCATCGGTTTCGATCGCCAAAACCATAAGATCGCTCTGACCGGAAAAATAGCGCCGCGCCGTCTCCTGCAACTGTGCGCCCGTCGAAAAGTGAATATAGCCATCGGCCAGATCAACCGCGGAACCGCTAAAGGCTCCCGCGGCCTGGGCCTTTTGCCACTCAGCCTGCGACAAGAGCTTGTAGATCAGGCTCATTCTCCGCGGGCCCCGCCGCCATAGGCTTTGGGTGTGAAAAAGCCGTCATAGGAGGGCCGACCAGCGACATCGAACTCAAAGACAGCGGCAGTAGCCGTCGGAAATCCTTGTTGTAGCTTTGCGATCTGCGAAGCGGAGGCCGAGCCTTCGCGCAACAGGGCCACGGCCAGTTCATGGATACCGGGATTGTGGCCGACCATGATGAGCGTATCCGCGCGTTCGGCCAATTCATCAATCAGGTCGCGCATGCGCTCAGAGGGCGCAAGATAGAGGCTCGGCACAGTTTCAGTCGTCACATCGCCAAAGACGGACTTGGCAACCTCCCAGGTCTGCAGGGCGCGAACGGCCGTAGAAACGAGGGCCAGATCAGGCTTCATGCCCTCGTCGAGCAAGACCTTCGCCATCAGGGCGGCATCGGCCTGGCCTCTGGGCAAAAGGGCGCGGTCAAAGTCATCGCCAGAGGCCGCCATGGCCTCTGTCTTGCCGTGCCGCAGCAAAATCAATCGCCGCATAGTGCCCTCATGTGTGAACCGGTTGGTCTGCTCCTTACATAGACCGGTCGGAGGCTGCCTGAAAGGGCGCACAAGCATGGGAGATCGACGCGCAGGTGTTGACACGGACGCAGCCTCGCGGTCCAACGCACTCATGGCCGAACCCGGATCACTCATAGACACGGTCGAAAGCGGCGGCGGCGTCATGCGCTTCGCCCAGACACTGCCCCTGCGCCTTGAAGGCGGCGGGCAGTTGGTCGGCCTCGACGTTGCCTACAAGACCTATGGGACACTCAATGAGGACCGCTCGAACGCGGTTCTGGTCTGTCACGCCCTGACCGGCGATCAATATGTTGCCTCGCCCCATCCCACGACCGCAAAGCCCGGTTGGTGGACGCAGCTGATCGGTCCGGGCAGACCGCTGGACCCTTCGCGCCATTTCATCATCTGCACCAACGTTATTGGCGGCTGTATGGGCAGCACGGGCCCATCCTCGATCAATCCGGCGACCGGTCAGCCCTGGGGCCTAACTTTCCCGGTCATCACCATCGGCGACATGGTGCGCGCTCAAGTCATGCTGATGGATCAGCTTGGCATTGCCAGCCTATTCGCCGTTGTCGGCGGCTCAATGGGCGGGATGCAGGTGCTGCAATGGGCCATCGAATATCCAGACCGGGTCTTTTCGGCGATCTGTATCGCCTCTGCGCCGCGTCACACGGCCCAGAACATCGCCTTTAACGAGGTGGGCCGCCAAGCCATCATGGCCGACCCAGACTGGCGCGGCGGCGACTATGCGCGGCTCGGTACCCGGCCTGAAAAGGGATTGGCGGTTGCCCGCATGGCCGCGCACATTACCTATCTGTCCGAGGCCGCTCTACAACGGAAATTTGGGCGGGAGCTCAAGAAGGACGGCGTGTCCTGGGGCTTTGACGCGGACTTTCAAATCGAGAGCTATCTGCGCCATCAGGGCGCCAGCTTCGTCGATCGTTTTGATGCCAACTCCTACCTCTATATCACGCGCGCCCTCGACTATTTCGATCTGGCCGCCAGTCACGGCGGTGTCTTAGGCGAGGCGTTCCGCAAGGCGCGCAATGTGCGGTTCTGCGTCCTGTCCTTCACCTCGGACTGGCTCTATCCGACCACCGAGAGCCGCGACATTGTTCGGGCCTTGAATGCGGCCGGCGCACGGGCAAGCTTTGTCGAGATCGAGAGTGACAAGGGCCACGATGCCTTCCTCTTGCACGAGCCGATCATGGAAGCGGCCTTGGGCGGTTTCCTGTCGTCAGCGGCCAAGGCGCGAGGGTTAGAATCGTGAGCGGCCAACGCGAAGACTTCCGCGAGATCTTGCGGCTTGTGCGTCCCGCAACCCGGGTGCTGGACATCGGCTGCGGCGAAGGCGTGCTGCTCGAGATGATGGCCCAAGAAAAGAATATCGACGGTCGGGGTCTAGAGATCAGCCCCAGCGGCGTTGCGGCCTGTCTGACACGCGGCCTCGCGGTCGTTCAGGGCGATGCGGATCGCGACCTTGCCGATTTCCCGACCCAAGCCTTCGACTATGCGGTCCTGTCCCAGACCCTGCAGGCGGTCCGTGAGCCTCGCCGGGTGCTTGAAGAGTTGCTGCGGATTGCGGAGCGGGCCGTTGTTTCCTTCCCGAACTTTGGCCATTGGCGCGTGCGCTGGGCCCTGTTGGCCGGTGGCCGCATGCCCATGACTGGATCACTGCCGACGCCTTGGTATGAGACCCAGAACATCCACCTGTGCACGGTCGGTGACTTTGTCGATCTGTGTGATGAGCTGGGCGTCGAGATCGAGGCCGTAAGCGCTATGGCCGAGGGCAAACCCGCGCGTGAGATCAATCCGCGCAGCTTTATGGAAAATCTTCGCGCCGAGTCCGCGATTTTCCTGCTCAGTCGCCGCACCCGCACCGACGGCTCAACCCCAGACAATCGGCGAGCGCCAAAGCGCGCCACCGATGATCTGTTCGGATAGGCAACCCCCTACCCCGGCTAAGCCGCTACTTCCCCCAGAGGAGGAATTGGCTAGAAAGGCCTTTTGGGACTTGGGAGACTTGGCAGACTTGGCAGACTTGGCAGACTTGTTTCTAAGTGCGCCTCGGCCGCATCAGCCAATAGACCGGTAGACCTGCAAGCAGAAGAACGCCGCCCCAGAGGCTGGCCTCTGCTCCTGCTCCAATCAGGGTCCAGATGGCAAACAGGGTCGCGACCACGGATGCCGCGATAAACAGCGGCGTGCCCGTTATCTTGCCCTTCAAGACCATCCATAGGGCCGCCAGCGCACAGGCCAGATACATGACCAGCGAGGCCGAGGTGGCCAAAAGAATGATAAAGGTGAAAAGTTGGGCCATCGACTTTTGAAAGTTGAGCAGCACAATGGAGGTTAGGAGCAGGCTTGAGACGATATGGGCACGTACCGGTGTACCCGCCGCCGAGGCCTTGGCCAACCAGCGTGGAAAGACGCCGTCTCTGGCCATAGCGGCAGGCAATTCACCCTGCAGCAGGATCCAGCCATTGAGGGCTCCAAAGGCGCTGATTGCCGCAAAGAGGGCCAGAAGATCGCGGGCATTGGTGCCCCAATAGAGCGATACGAAATCGGCCAAAGGGGCATTGGAATTGGCGGCCATGGCCGTTGGCACCATCAAGACCACCGCTGAACAGACCAGCAGATAGATCAGGCCCGTTCCAATGGTCCCGGCCAAGGTCGCCCTTGGAATGGTCCGCTCAGGGTCATCGACACTATCGGCTGGTACGGTGGCCGATTCCAAGCCAAGCATGCCCCAGAGGGTTAAGGTCGCGGCGGCTGTGATGGCGGACGGGCTAATGGCGCTGGCGTGGAAGGGCATCAGGACGCTGGGCCCGGTCTTGGCCAACAGGATTGCCGCCAAGGCCATGACCGCGATCAGCGGCAAGAGCTTGAGCAGGGTGGTGACCAACTGCACCGTGCCCGCCAGCCTTACGCCCCGGCAATTGATCGCGGTAAAGAGCCAGACCGTGGCGCAGGTCAAAAAGGCATGGAGCCCTGCGACTTGACCAATGACGGGCAAAAAGACGCTGAGATAACTAACCGCCGCCGCCGCAATGGCCGCATTGCCGACCCAAAGGCTAATCCAATAGCTCCAAGCCACAGCAAAGGCCGGAGCCCGGCCAAACGCCTCTAACGTGTAGGCATAAGGCCCGCCCCCGCGCGGCATGGCCTTGGCCAATTTGGCAAAGACGAAGGCCAGACAGATGGCTCCGCCTATGGTGAGAAGCCAGCCGAATACCGCGTTCCAGCCATAGGGGGCGAGCGAGGTCGGCAGCAGGAAAACGCCCGAACCGATCATGTTCCCGACCACTAGGGCCGTGCACATCCAGAACCCCAGACGCCGCGACGTTTTCGCGCCCAAAGACTTTTCTTCCGCCATAAAGAAGTCCAACTGAAACCAAATCCTAACCTGCGGCTGGGACGCTAGCAGATGACGGTCATATGCCTAGAACTTCTGGTGTTTTTCTGCTTCACAGGAAGCCTATTGTGCGCGGCCGCTTAGGCCATGCCCTTCCAATGATCGGATCTTCCCATCGTGTCTTCGGATCTATCGGCCTTCGATCCTGCCAAAGCCCTGGCCAAAGCCAAGGCCCTGATCGCCAAGACCCCCTATCTGGCCGAGGCCCATCGCATGGCGGGCCGGGCCTATCGGGCCCTTGGCCAGACCGCCGAGGCCGAAGCCGCGGAGATGCAGGCCATCCGCATGTCGATCCATGACGCCGACCTACAACGCGCGGGCCAAGCCCTCGCCGCCAATGATTTGGGCGTGGCCGAACCGATCTTGAAAGAAAGGCTAAGGACCATTCCAACCGATGTGGCCGCCATCCGGATGCTGGCCGAACTGGCCGGGCGGATCGGTCGTTATCGGGATGCCGAGAACCTTCTGCGCCGCGCGCTGGAGTTGGCCCCCAAGTTCCTCGCGGCCCGGTCCAATCTGGCGACGGTGCTGCACCGCCAAGCCCGCACCGAAGAGGCTTTGGCCGAGCTTGATCTGCTGCTCGCCGCCGAACCGGACAGCCCCACCCACAATAACCTCAAGGCCGCAGCCCTTGGCCGGATCGGCGACTATGAGGAGGCCTTGGGTCTCTATGAACGAGTGCTTGCGGTCAGCTCGGCCTATCCCAAGATCTGGATGAGCTATGGCCACGTGCTCAAGACCGTGGGCCGCCAAGAGGACAGTATCGTCGCCTATCGTGAGGCCCTTGCGCTGAAGCCTGATCTCGGCGAGGTCTGGTGGAGCCTGGCCAATCTCAAGACCGTCAAGTTTGACGCGGCCGACATTGCCAAGATGCAGCAGGCCTTGACCCAAGAGCGACTGAGCGCCGAGGATCGATTCCATCTGGATTTCGCGCTCGGCAAGGCGCTGGATGATCTAAAAGAGCCCGAGCGCGCCTTTGCTCATTATGCTGCCGCCAATACGCTGCGGCGCGAACAGTTGGACTATGACCCCAGCGATATGGGCCGTCAGGTCGACCGCGCCATTGACCTGTTCACGCCCGCCTTCTTTGACGACCGTCAGGGTGCGGGCTGCGATGCGCCAGACCCGATCTTCATCTTGGGCATGCCGCGCGCAGGCTCGACCCTGATCGAGCAGATCTTGGCCAGCCATTCTCAGGTCGAAGGCACGATGGAACTGCCGGACGTTCCCGCCCTCGCGACCCGCACCAGCGAAGGCCCCCAGCGCTACCCCACCGCTTTGAGCGACCTGACGCCAGAAGCGCTCAAGGCCTTGGGCGAAGACTATCTGCAAAGGACCCGGATCCAGCGCAAACAGGGCCGACCCTTCTTTATAGATAAGCTGCCCAACAACTGGCTCTATACGGGGTTCATTCATCTGATCTTGCCAAACGCCAAGATCATCGATGCGCGGCGCGATCCGATGGACTGCTGCTTTTCCAACTTCCGCCAGCATTTCGCGCGGGGCCAGAGCTTCTCCTACAGTCTGGAGGATATGGGCCGGTACTATGGCGACTATGTGCGGCTGATGCGCCACGTGGACGAGACCTTGTTCGGGCGGGTTCACCGGGTCATCCACGAGGACCTACTCGACGATCCCGAAACCCAGATCCGCGCCCTTCTGGTCCATCTGGGCCTACCCTTCGAAGAGGCCTGCCTGCAGTTCCACGAAACCAAGCGCGCCGTGCGAACCGCCAGCAGTGAGCAGGTCCGCCGCCCGATCAACCGCGACGGTGTGGGGCAATGGCACCCCTACGAGGCCCATCTGCACCCTTTGCGAGAGGCGCTCGGTGATATCGCCAAAAGCTGGCGTCGCTAGGGCGCAAAGCCCACAGCGATTGACTAATTTACAACAATTATGCGCTAAATCACGACAGACACGTCACAAACCCATTTGCGCCTTGCATGGGCGGGGTCTTTTTAGTGACGGTGATAGTGATTGTTTTAGGGGGCCTCCAATGAATTCCAATCGTCTTAATCCTATGACCCGTGCCGGTTTTGCCGTGCTTATGGCGTCCACCATGCTGAGCTCAGCCGGAGCCGCCTTCGCGCAAGAGGCCGCCAGCAATGTGGATGAGGTGATCGTCACCGCGCAAAAGCGCAGTGAAAATCTTCAGACGGTTCCCATAAGCATTCAAGCTCTGGGCACCCAGAAGCTTGAACAGCTGAACATTGCCAACTTCAACGACTATACGAAGATGCTGCCTAGCGTCTCGTTCCAGACCAGCCAGCCCGGCACCTCACAGGTCTATTTCCGCGGCGTGGCCAGCGGCGGTGACGGTAACCACTCCGGTTCGCTACCCAGCGTCGGTGTCTATCTGGACGAACAGCCCGTCACCACCATCGACGGCGCGCTGGATGTTCATGTCTATGACGTCGCCCGGATCGAGGCCCTCGCCGGTCCTCAAGGCACGCTCTACGGTGCCTCTTCGCAAGCCGGCACCATTCGGATCATCACCAACAAGCCTGACCATAAGGGGACCTATGGTGCCATCGATGCCGCGCTGAACCGCGTCAAGAATGGCGGTTTTGGTCATAAGATCGAAGGCTTCGTCAACCTGCCCATCAATGACAAGGTCGCCACTCGCCTGGTCGGCTTCTATCAGCATGATGCGGGCTATATCGACAATGTCGCGGCAACCCGCAAGTTCCTGCCCCAGCCCGGCGGCAAGAGCTACAGCAATGCCAAGTCCGTCAAGAAGAACTACAATGATGTTGACGTCTATGGCGGCCGTGCAGCCCTGAAGGTTGACCTCAACAGCAACTGGACCGCGAACGGCACCGTCTTCGCTCAAGACCAAAAGAACAACGGCACCTTCGGCTCTGACCCCAGCGTCGGCGATCTGCAGGTTGAGCACTTCGGCGTTGAAAACCGGCACGACCGTTTCGTGCAAGGCGCTCTAACCATCGAAGGCAAAATCGGCAACTGGGACACTACCTATGCCGGTGCCTATATGAAGCGCAAGGTCGACGCCAACAGCGACTATACCGACTATGCTGAGGCCTATGACGCCCTCTATGCCAACTACGGCGGGATCGCGGGCTATTTCTATGTGACGGACAATGCAGGCCATCCGGTCATGCCGAGCCAGCACATTGTGGGTAAGGACGACTTCACCAAGGAAAGCCACGAGTTCCGGATTTCGTCGCCACAGGACAAGGCCCTGCGCGTTGTTGGGGGTGCCTTCTACCAAAAGCAAGAACACCTGATCCATCAGGACTATCAGGTCGCGGGCCTGGGCTCGGCCATGTCGGTCAATGGTTTGCCCGGCACGATCTGGCTGACCCAGCAAAACCGCGTCGACAAGGACTATGCTGTCTTCGGTGAAGTCAGCTACGACATCATGCCAAGCCTGACCGTCACTGGCGGTCTGCGGTCCTATAAGTATGATAACTCGCTGATCGGTTTCTTCGGCTTTGGTCGCAACCCCGCTGGCCCGCCCTATAATGGCGCCGGCAGCTCAAAAACGGGTGTTGCGGGCTGCTATACCAGCACGGGCCAGACCGTTCGCGATGGTGGCAACGGCACCCTGTTGCCCCCCGCTGTCTCAGGCTCGCCCTGTACCAACCTAGGCACCTTCATCAATGGTCATGTCGAGCCCAAGCGGGTTAAGGACAGTGGCACAATCCATCGTCTGAACCTGACTTGGAAACCTTCCGATGATGAGATGGTCTATGCCACCTGGTCCAAGGGCTTCCGACCCGGCGGTATCAACCGTCGTTCGACTGTCGCCCCCTATCAGGCAGACTTCCTAACCAATGCTGAGCTTGGCTTCAAGACCAGCTGGATGGATCGTAAGCTAAAGCTCAACGGTGCCGTCTACATGCAAGACTGGAAGGAATTCCAATTTGCCTTCCTGGGTCAAAACAGCTTCACCGAAATCCACAATGGTCCTGATGCTCGTATCAAGGGCATGGAACTGGATGCTTCCTTCCGCGTCACTGATCGCCTGACGCTGTCGGGCAGCGGGGCCTATACGGACGCCTCCACCCAGAAGAACCTCTGCAAGATCGATGACCCGACCTATAGCTGCACAGGCGCTGGCAACTCGATCTCGGCCAAGAAGGGTACGCGACTGCCCGTCACGCCGAAGCTGAAGGCCAATATGATGGCCCGTTATGTCTATCCTCTGATGGATGGCGATGCCCACTTCCAAGCGGTCGTGGTCAATCAAGGTTCAGCCTCTTCGGACATCCGCTCACGTGAAGCGGCGCTGCTCGGTGACATTAAGGGCTACACCACCGTTGACGTGTCCTACGGTATTGATTGGGCGCGCTTCACTGCAGAGGTCTATATCGACAATCTGCTGGATGAGCGGGCCGAGCTGTCACGCTATGTGCAGTGCGGTCAGTGCTATTCGCGCCACTACATCGTTACCAACACGCCCCAGACCTTTGGCCTGCGCGGTGGCTACAAGTTCTAAACCAAAAGATTGAAAATTGGGGGCGGGGGTCTGAAACAGGACCCCCGCCCTTTTTCTTTGCGCGGACAATTCACCACTCGGCCATTTCATCCGAACGCAAGGTCTGTAAAATAGCGATCAGGCCTTGGAATCGGGGCGCTGAGAGACGTTCAGGAAGTTGATATGACCGAACAGGCCCCCGCTGTACCCGCCGAGCTTCTAACCCTGCGCAACAGCATCGATAATATTGATGCGGCCCTGATCCATATGCTGTCAGAGCGGTTCAAATGTACCCAGCGCGTCGGTAAGCTGAAGGCCGAGCTCAACCTGCCCAGCGCCGATTCAAAGCGCGAGGTGGAACAGGTCCAACGGCTTCGTGCCTTGGCTGAAACCGCCAATCTCGACCCCGATTTTGCAGAAAAATTCCTAGCCTTCGTGATCAAGGAAGTCATCCGCCATCACGACCAGTTCAAGACCGGGTAAGGCTGAAGGGTCTGTTTTAGTAAAATCCTGCTACTCCGGCTTCGCCGGTACTTCCCCCAGAGGGGGAAGTGGCGCGCAGCGACAAAGGGGGACTTGTTCACCCGCCCTAACGCCGCCCGAACAGTTTCTCAATATCAGCCAGTTTCAGCTCCACATAGGTGGGGCGGCCATGGTTGCATTGGCCCGAATGGGGCGTGGCCTCCATCTGGCGCAAGAGGGCGTTCATTTCGGTGGCGGTGAGCCTGCGACCCGCCCGCACCGAGCCATGACAGGCCATGGTTGAACAGACATCGGCCAGTCGTTCACTCAAGGCCAGAGCTTGACCATTTTCCGCCAGATCATCGGCAATGTCGCGGATCAGGCCGTGAACATAGGTCTCACCGAGCATGGCCGGGGTTTCCCGCACCAAGATCGCGCCCGGACCAAAGCTTTCGATCACCAGACCTAAGGCGGCCAGTTCATCAGCCTTGGCCAGCACCCGATCGGCCTCGGCAGGGTCGAGATCAACCACTTCAGGCAAGAGTAGGACCTGGCGCATTACGCCGCCCGCCGCCATCTCGGCCTTCATGCGCTCATAGACCAGCCGCTCATGGGCGGCATGCTGATCGACCAAGATCATGCCGTCGCGGGTCTGGGCGACAATATAGGTCTCATGGACTTGAGCGCGCGCAGCACCGAGGGGCCGGTCAATCAGGTCTTCGGCCAAAGGTTCCTGCGCGCCGGAGCGATAGGCGGGGCCATCGAAAGCCCCCTCAACCCGCGCCGTTGGCTCCATAAGGCCGGGCAAGGTGTGAGACTGCATCATCGGGC
The DNA here is from genome assembly GCA_040399645.1 of Caulobacteraceae bacterium. Classification (GTDB taxonomy): domain Bacteria; phylum Pseudomonadota; class Alphaproteobacteria; order Caulobacterales; family Caulobacteraceae; genus CAISGS01. The sequence continues at coordinate 111,259 of JBBARR010000005.1, forward strand.
GCGGCGGTGCTGGGGTCCAACCGCCAGACTGCCATGCCGAAAAACCTGCGGCCGAGGGCGGGGCCACATAGCCCGAATAGCCAGGCCTAAAGCCGCTAAGGGCCGCATCAGCCGCGGTCGTGGAGGCCCGATGACCTGCGCCAGACAGGGCATGTTTCAAGGCACCGATGATCAGACCGCGCACCAGATTGGGGTCACGAAACCGCACCTCAGCCTTGGCCGGATGGACATTGACGTCAACCAAGGTCGGGTCGAGGTCGAGATAGAGGGCGGCAGTGGCGTGACGATCTCTGGCCAAAAAGTCAGCATAGGCCGCGCGCAAGGCCCCTTGCAGCAAACGGTCCCGCACAGGCCGTCCATTGACGAACAGATATTGATGGGCCGCATTGCCGCGCGAATAGGTCGGCAGGCCGCAATAGCCCGACAGGCGCACGCCCTCGCGTTCCTGATTGAGCAACAAGGCATTGGCCTCGAACTCTGGTCCCAAGATCGCCGCCAATCGGGCCAAACGGCCTTGGTCGCCCTTTTCTTCGGCGGCCAGTCGCAAGGTCCGACGACCATCCAGATCAAGGCTGAAGGCGGCATCCTCATGGGCCATGGCCTGACGCTTGATCTCGTCGGCAATGGCCATGGATTCGGCGCGTTCGGACTTCATAAACTTCAGGCGGGCGGGCGTGGCATAGAATAGGTCTCGCACCTCGACGCGCGCACCGTGAGGGCCCGGGAAGGCGGCGGGCTGAACAGGGCCAACTGCGCCCCCCTCGACGCTCAGACAATAGGCATCGTTCGCCCCCCTCGCCCGCGATGAGAGGGTCAGGCGCGATACCGAGCCAATGGACGGCAAGGCCTCACCGCGAAAGCCCAGCGTCAAGATGTGGAGCAGGTCCCAGTCCCCATCATCATCAGGCACAAGCTTGGACGTCGCGTGACGTTCTACTGCCAAAGCGAGGTCCTCCGGCGAGAGACCACTGCCATCATCGGCGACGAGAATGCGGGTCAAGCCGCCCTGATCAGCCTGGATCTCAATGCGTTTGGCCCCGGCATCGAGGGCGTTTTCGACCAACTCCTTCACCGCACTAGCAGGCCGCTCCACCACCTCGCCAGCGGCGATGCGATTGACGGTCTCATTGGGAAGGCGGCGGATGGCCATGGGCGCTCTCTTGGAAGATTTAGCACCTTATGCCGATTCCGAAGGAAGCTCACTTTCCGAATGACTGGCCATAATTTTGCCCTCAGTGAGGCCATAAGGGACATAACTCCTTCACATGCGATAACCCTATGCGCGTACCTATGGACCTCGGACTGCTCTCAGCCGCCTTTCTGGTTACGGCCGCCGCGCCAGCCTTGGCTCAAACCTCAGCCTTATCAAACGACCCCAACGCGATCGTCGAGGAACTCGTGGTCACGGCTCGATATCCCGGCCCGGCCTTTTGGCGCGTGTCGGATGCCGATTCAGAGGTTTGGATTATGGCGGTTCCCTATTTTATCCCTGAGAAAATGGTGTGGGATAAGACCCGAACGGAACAGGTGCTAAAAGGCGCTAACAGTCTGATCCTACCGTCTGGTGTTGGCATCGGACTTGGAGAAGCAGTCCGGTTTGCGATCAAGTACCGCAAGCAGTTTACCAATGATGGCAAACGCACGCTCGATCAGGTCCTCCCGGCACAGATCCTTGAGCATTATGAACAGCTTCCCGCAGCCTATCGAACAACCGATCTCAAGACCTCAACCTTAAAGCCGATTTTTGCCGGACTATCCGTTGCTGGCCACGCGAAGAAAACAGGGCGGTGGGCGCAGCCCCATAGCGACATCGTAACGCTAGCTAAGAAGGCCAAGGTAAAGATAAAAATCGCCTCAACGACCTCCGCTCTCCCCCTAGCGGCGGCAATAATGATGATGCCAGAAGCTGCGCAAAATCAGTGCTTTGACGACCTCGTCAGTAGCGTGGACCATAGTATTAAGACCATCGGTCCGGTAGCCGCCGCCTGGGCCGAGGGCCGCACAGCCGAGTTTTTACGCGCAACCACAACAACCGGCGCGGACCAATGCATCTATTCCATTGGCGAAATACAAAACATGCGTGAAAAGGCCTATCAGGCCGAAATCAAAACCATCAAGGCGGCGCTAGACCAGCCCGGCAAAACCCTGATGATCGCCAGCGTCCGCCCCCTCGTGGCCCGAAACGGAATCTTGGCGCGGCTCAAGGAAGAAGGTTTAACGGTGCGAACGCCTGCGGATTAGGACGACAATAGGGCCTCCTACGGCCCTTCGTGCCACTTCCCCCAGAGGGGGGAAGTACCGGTGCAGCCGGGGTAGGGCGTCGTTGACTATTTCCCAGTCTGAACCCCTTTGCCGCAGCCAAGGCCGGTTGCCAGTCGGCTATGGGACAGTCATATTTGGCTGCAAATCAAGAATGCCGTCGGGGATAGGGTTTTAGTGAGCGATCAAGAGCCAATGGATCCGCAAACGCGGGTCGTCATATTAGGCGCTGGCCATGGCGGCGGCTCCGTCGCGGCCTTTTTGCGCCAATATGGCTTTGCCGGTCCGATCGTTTTGATCGGCGAAGAGCCCTTGGCGCCCTATCAGCGCCCACCCCTGTCCAAGGCTTGGCTAAAGGGTGAGGCAACAGCGGACTCTTTGGCGCTCAAGCCCCTAGAATTTTACGCGGGAAACAATATCGACCTGCGCCTTGGCGTCCATGCGGTGGCCATTGACCGAGCCTCCAAGACCGTTGCCGTGTCTGAGGGCGCACCCATTGGCTATGACGTTCTGGTCCTGGCCATGGGCGCGCGGGCACGGCGCCTGACCATCCCCGGCGCAGAGCTTAAAGGCGTGCTGGAACTGCGCACGGCGGCGGATGCGGAAAAGCTCAAAACCGCGCTGGGAGCTGGCAAGACCTTGGCCGTGGTCGGCGGCGGTTATGTCGGTCTAGAAGTCGCGGCCTCGGCCATCAGTCTCAGCGCTAAGGCCGTGATCATCGAGCGCGAACATCGGGTATTGGCCCGCGTCGCCTGCGAACAGCTATCCAACTTTTTCCAATCCTACCATGCCGCCCGCGGCGTCACCTTTGAACTCAGCGCCGGGGTCGAGGCCTTTGTCGGCGACAAGGGGCAGGTGAGCGGGGTCAAGCTCGCCGATGGGCGCACCATCGGCTGTGACGCGGCTCTGGTCGGGGTCGGCGCGATCCCCAATGATGAGATCGCCAAGGCCGCGGGGCTAGAGTGCAACAATGGCGTGGTCGTTGATCTGGCCGCCCGCACGTCTGATCCCGCTATCTTCGCCGTCGGCGATCTGACGCAGCGCCCAATGGCGCTCTATAGCCGCAGCGTGCGCCTCGAAAGCGTTCCCAATGCTCTGGAACAGGCAAAGGCTGTGGCTTGCGCCGTTACGGGCCGTTCGCTTGCGCCGCCCGAAGTGCCGTGGTTCTGGTCTGACCAGTTCGATCTGAAACTCCAGATTGCCGGCATGCCCTTCGATGCCGACGAGATTATCATCCGGGGCGATCCAGACACTGCCAAGTTCGCGGTGTTCCATCTCAAGCAGGGCTGCATCCAAGCGGTCGAGGCCGTCAACGCTGCGCCAGAGTTTATGGCCGGAAAACAGTTGGTCGCTTCGCAAAAACCTGTTGCACGAGACAAACTTGTCGATATGTCCATCTCTATGAAACTGGTAGCGGTCTAAATCGACTGCAGTGCGAGGAAGCTTATGGCTAAGATCACTTTTGTTGAACATAACGGCACCGAACATGTGGTTGATGCCAAGAACGGCCTGACCGTCATGGAAGCCGCCGTCAAGAACAACGTCCCCGGCATTGACGCCGACTGCGGCGGGGCCTGCGCCTGCGCCACCTGCCACGTCTATGTGGGCGAGGCCTGGGTCGGCAAGCTCGACAAGCCGTCGGCCATGGAAGAGAGCATGCTCGATTTCGCAGAGAACGTAGAGTCCAACTCGCGCCTCTCCTGCCAGATCAAGATGTCCGACTCATTGGACGGCATCGTTGTCACCCTACCGGAAAGCCAGCACTAGACCTTGGCCCTGCGTATCGTCGCTGGACGGTTTCGCGGCAAGGTTCTGATGGCGCCCGGGGGCGAGGCCACGCGCCCGACCTCTGATCGCGCTCGTCAGGCTGTGTTCAACATACTTGAACATGCCGACTGGTCGCCGGGCCTTTTGGACGTGCGCGTCATTGACCTCTTTGCGGGTTCTGGCGCGCTTGGCTTTGAGGCCCTGTCGCGTGAAGCGTCCTATTGCCTGTTCGTCGAGACCGACCCGGACGCCAGGGGCGCGATCCGCGAAAATGCTGACGCCATGGGCCTGTTTGGGGCCACCCGTATTCACCGCCGCGATTGCACCGACCTTGGGCTCAAGCCTGCAGGCGATGGTGAGCCGTTCGATCTGGCCTTCCTTGACCCACCCTATCGCAAGGGCCTTGGCCAAAAGGCCCTCAGCGGCCTTCTGTCCGGCGGCTGGCTCGCACCCGGCGCCATCTGCGTCTGGGAACGGGCCGCTGATGAGCCGCCGATTAGCGTTGAAGGCTTTGAGATCCTAGACAACCGCACCTATGGCGCAGCACAAGTGACCTTCCTGCGGCGAACCTAGGAGAACTTCCTCGTGCGCAGGCAAGCTCAGCCTGTGGAAGACTGAAATAGAGTTACCATCATTGCGAGGCGCACCGCGCCGAAGCGAGCTAGCGGATCATCACCTAGAGTTCAGGTCAGCCCTCTGAGTTGCTTGGCTGCGCTCGCAACGACGCAAGGTCGGGGCAAGCTATCTTTACGCCCGCGCCAGCTTGATCCAAAAGTAACCCATGACCCATGCTTCCTATCGAAAGGCGATGGCTGTCCTGATCCTAGGGGCCTGCATCATTGGTTTTGCGCCTATCTTGGTGCGTCTGAGCTCTGCTGGCCCGGCCGCGACGGGGTTTTGGCGGCTCGCCTTTGCCTTGCCTGCTCTGGCCTTCTTGGCGCAGAGCGGCGTACGGGACGCGGAGTCCACAGGTTCGGGCCTCATGGCCCTGCCACCGATCATGGCGATTTGGGCGGGTCTCGCCTTTGCGGCCGATCTTGGCTTTTGGCACTACGCGCTTGGATTCACCACCGTCGCTAATGCCACGGTCCTAACCAACCTCACACCCATCGTGGTCACCGCATTGGCGTGGCTGGTGTTCAAAGAGGTCCCGCAGCGGCTATTCTTGGCGGGACTGGTCCTTGCCATCACCGGCGCCGTCACCCTTGCCCATGGGGCCGCCAGCGCAGGATCAGGACGCAATACGGGACTGGGCGATGCGCTCGCGATCGGAACAGCCTTTTGGTACGCCCTCTATTTTCTCGCCGTGCGAAAGGCGCGTCAGACGCTGAGTGCGCCTCTGGTGATGTTTTGGTCCAGCCTCGTTGCGCTACCCTGCCTCATCATCTTTGCCCTTGTCCTGCATGAGCCTCTCTGGCCAACCACTGCTCTGGGCTGGTTCGCCTGTTTGGGGCTAGGATTTGTCCATGTTGCGGGCCAAGGCTCCATCGCTTGGGCCTTAGGACGCCTGCCAACCGCCATAACCTCGCTGGTCGTGCTGATCCAGCCCGTCATCGCCGCCATCCTCGGCTGGATCCTCTTTTCCGAGGCGATCGGCCCTTGGCAGATCTTCGGCGCTGGCCTGACCCTATCGGGCGTAGTCTTGGCTCAATGGGCCGCCAGCCGGGCCGTGTCCTCCCCATAGCGCGAGGACCTACCCTTGATGAACAGTCCTTTGGGGACGGCCTTAGCGATCACGGACACATTGTTTTTAGCCTATTGGGCATTGTCGGTGCTGGCCTTGATCGGCGGCGTCCATCTCCCAGCCGCATGGATGTATGAGGGTTACGACCCGCCCCAAACCGTCGCTTGGAACTGGTCCTTTTTCCCGTTGGAGCTCGCCTTTTCAGTCCTAGGATTGGGTGCTGTGCAGAAAGCTCGGCGCAACGATCCGATGTGGCGTCCGCTCGCGCTCATGTCACTGGTCTTCAGCATGACGGCGGGAGGCATGGCGATAGGATATTGGACCATCTTGAGGCAATTCGACCCCAGTTGGTACCTGCCGAACCTCGCCATCCTGCTCTGGCCGCTATTTTTCCTGCCCAAGCTTCTTAAGGAAATGGGAGGGCCAAACTAGGGCCGCGTCCAATAGTAATAACGATAGGCGACCTCAAAGCCTGCCCTTTGATAGATCGGGATGGCACCAAGATTGGCCGCCTCGACTTGAAGATAGGCTTTTGTGGCCCCCACCTGTCGCGCCTTGGCCAGAAGGGTCGCCAAGATACGGGCAGCATAGCCTTGGCGACGATGGGTTGGCGCTGTGCGCATGCCAAAGATACCAGCCCACTGGCCCTCAACCGCGCTGGCCCCAATGGCGGCGGGCTGACCGCCCACCTCTAGCTGAGCAAAAAATCGGGGGTCAGCAATCCGCCCAAGGGCCGCGAGCCGCTCAGTGCTATCGGCCGGATCGGTCGCCGTCGCGGCAAAGACCGCGCCAAAAACCTCATCAAGCATGGATGAGACGCTCACCTCGCTATCAACCCCAGCGCCCGCGATAGGTCCCACCATCACCAAGGTTTCCTTACCACAGACATAGCCCCGTTCGGATAGGGCCTTGGCCAAGGGATCAGCAGAGCCTTCGCCATAGGGGCACTTGAAAATGGCCGCCATACCCTGCCCTTCGTACCAAGCCTCGACCTCATCAAGCGCGGCCTGAAGCCCAAGGCCCGGCTCGCCCGCCACCCAGCAGGAATTGATCCGCATGGAATGGCCATCGGTCACATAGAGCGTCCAGTCACCCAGACGCTGCTGACGGGCAGCGGGCCAAGCTCTGGCCGTAATCGGTTCGAGGACTTGAGGATCAGGCAGCCTCATTTTTGGGCCAGCAGCGCCTCGACCAGACCGCGCGCCTGAGGGCTCGACCAGTCCGCGCCGCCTTCAAGCCTCGCCCGCTCCATACCCTTGCGGTCAATGATCAGCGTCGTCGGCAAACCGGCTGGGCGCGGCGTCAGACCAAAGGCCAGAGCATATTTGGCATCGCGATAGAGGGCTAGCGGCGGGGTCTTGGCAATGTCCGAGCGGGCCAGATCATCATAGTCGATACTATCGACGCTGACCGCCACGACCTTTAAGGGCGAGGCAGCATAGGCGGCCTGCAGCTTGGCCAAGGTCGGCATCTCTTCCTTGCAGGGTCCGCACCATGTGGCCCAGAGGTTTAGGACCACAACCTGCCCCTTGAAGTCGGCCAAGGTCACGGGCTTGCCGTCGGCATCCTTGAAACTGGCGGTCGGGACGGGCCTTGGTTCAGCGACAATCTGTAGCTTTTCAAGGGGCCCGACCTTAAATCCGTTCAGATCAAGATCCGCCTTGGGTTTGATCGAGGCGCTAACGGTGACATATAGGATGTAAGCAACACCGATCAGCATCAGGGTGCCGATCGCTAATGACATCAGATTACGCTTGCTCGCCCCTGAAGGTTTGCCGTTGCCGTCCTCTGTCGGCGGATTTTGGATAGTGCTCATATGACTGACATCCCTTCGGCAGTGCCCAACTCTGCTGACACCCCCTCCGGCCAGAAGGCGCAAACCGGCCAGACCATGTGGGGCGGGCGGTTCTCTGCCAAACCGGCGGAACTGATGCAGGCGATCAATGTCTCGATCGGCTTCGACAAACGTCTTGCGGCCCAAGACTTGGCAGGCTCAAAGGCCCATGCTGCAATGTTGGCCGCAACCGGGGTAATTTCAAGCGCTGACGAGGCTGCAATTCAAGACGGCTTGTCGCAGATCGAAGCGGAAATCGCGAGCGGCACCTTTCCTTTCCGTGAGGAATTTGAAGACATCCACATGAATGTGGAGGCGCGGTTGCGCGAATTGATCGGTCCGGCGGCGGGTCGCCTGCATACGGCGCGCTCGCGCAACGACCAGGTTGCCCTCGATTTTCGGCTCTGGGTGCGGGACACCTGTGATCGCACCTGCGTCCAGATCATAGCCCTGCAAAGCGCGCTGGTGGCTAAGGCTGAGCCCAATGCCGATACGCTAATGCCTGGCTTTACCCATCTGCAACCGGCCCAGCCGACCACCTTTGGCCACCATCTGATGGCCTATGTCGAGATGTTTGGCCGCGATGCCTCACGCTTTGTCGATGCGCGCCAGCGAATGAATGAATGTCCCTTGGGCGCCGCCGCCCTGGCTGGCTCTCCCTTCCCTATCGACCGGTTCCAGACCGCCAAGGCGCTCGGCTTTGATCGGCCGACCGCCAATTCGTTGGATAGTGTCGCGGCCCGCGATTTTGCTCTGGAGGCGCTGTCGGCGGCCAGCATCTGCGCGGTGCACCTGTCGCGTCTGGCCGAAGAGATCGTGCTATGGGTAACGCCGCAATTTGGCTTTATTAAGCTGAGCGATGCCTTCACCACCGGCTCATCGATCATGCCGCAAAAGCGTAACCCCGATGCCGCCGAACTGGTCCGCGCCAAGGTGGGCCGAATCTTAGGGGCCTTGACCGGTCTGACCGTGGTCATGAAGGGTCTACCCATGACCTATTCCAAGGACATGCAAGAGGACAAGGAACCGGTGTTCCAAGCCTTTGACAGTCTGGATCTGGCCCTCGCAGCCATGACCGGCATGGTCGCGGATATGGAGCCTATCAAGGATCGCATGGCCGCGGCGGCTGGCTCGGGCTATTCCACCGCCACGGACCTCGCCGACTGGCTGGTGCGCGAGTTGAACATGCCTTTTCGCGATGCCCACCACATTACCGGGGCCGCTGTGAAGCGCGCCGAAGGCTTGGGTCTTGGCCTAGCGGACCTGCCTCTGACCGATCTTCAGGCGCTGGAGCCCCGCATCACTGACGGTGTGTACCGCGTCCTGACCCCCGCCGCCTCTGCCGCCAGCCGTCGCAGCTATGGCGGCACCGCGCCCGATCAGGTGCGCACCCAAATCCAACGCTGGAAGGACCTGCTCGCATGATCTGCCGCCCCCTTGTGACCCCCATCGTGATTGTGCTGGCCACCGCCGGTCTCTTGCTAGTCAGTGCCTGCGGTAAGCAGGGCAAGCTGGATCAGCCCGCGCCGCTGTTTGGGGCAGAGGCCAAGGCCGCCTATGGCGCCAAGAAACAGGCTGAGGCCGATGCTGCCGCCAAGGCTGCCGAAGCCAAGGTCGTGACGCCTCAGCCGTTAACACCAAGAGAGATCGAAGCCGCACCGGCTGCGACCCCAAACTGATTTAGAACCCAGACAGAGACCCCATGGATCATTTCGACTATCGCGACGGCGAGCTTTGGTGCGAGGGCGTGGCTCTATCAGCCATCGCCAAGGCCGTTGGCACGCCGGTCTATGTCTATTCTTCAGCCACCTTGGAACGTCATTTCAACGTCTTCCAAGACGCTTTCAAGGGCTTGGGCGTCGGTGAGCCGCTGGTCGCCTATGCGGTTAAGGCCAATTCCAACCTGTCGGTCTTGAGCACGCTCGCCGCCCAAGGGGCTGGGGCCGATACGGTGTCTGAGGGCGAAGTTCGCCGCGCCCTTGCTGCGGGCATTCCCCCCTCGCGCATCGTCTTTTCCGGCGTCGGCAAGACGGCGGCGGAGCTGGCCTTTGCGGTCCAAACGGGCGTCTGCGAGATCAATGTCGAATCTGAGCCTGAACTCGATCTGTTGGCGCAGGTCGCTGCCCGCCTTGGCAAGCGCCAAGCTATCGCCATTCGGGTCAATCCCGATGTCAGCGCCGGTGGGCACGCCAAGATCGCGACCGGCAAGTCCGAAAACAAGTTCGGCGTCTCGTTTGCCGAAGCCCTGAGGCTCTATGCCAAGGCACAATCCCTGCCCTCGATCCATGCCGCTGGCGTCGCCTGTCACATTGGCAGCCAGATTACCGACCTGACACCGATGCGCGAGGCCTTTGCCAAGATGCGGGGCCTCGTAGAAAATCTTCGCCAGCACGGCCACAAGGTCGAGCGGCTGGACCTCGGCGGGGGGTTAGGCGTTCCCTATTTCAATCAACCCACACCGCCTGCCCCCGATGCCTTCGCCGCCATGGTCGCCGAGGTGACCCAAGGCCTGAATGTGCAACTGGCCTTCGAGCCGGGCCGCCTGATTGCCGCTAATGCGGGCGTTCTAGTGTCCGAAGTCATTCACGTCCATGAAAGGCCAGAGGGGCGCCGGTTTTTGGTCATTGATGCCGGTATGAACGATCTGATCCGTCCGGCCATGTATGACGCCTATCACGCCATCAGCCCCCTAAAGGAACCGGCCAAGGATGCAGGCCTTGTGACCTATGATGTGGTCGGCCCGGTCTGCGAGACCGGCGATACCTTCACGCGTGACCGCGATCTACCACCCTTGGGGTCCGGTGATCTGGTCGCCTTCCTGTCGGCAGGGGCCTACGGCGCGGCAATGTCGAGTGAATATAATAGTCGCCCGCTCGTGCCTGAGGTTCTGGTCAAGGGCGACCACTACGCGGTGATCCGTCCGCGCCCGACCTATGAAGAGATACTGGCCCGCGAGCCTATGGCCCCTTGGCTAAAGGCTTAGGCGTCGAGCGCGGCTATACCAGATAGGCCGCGCAGGCGGCCGCCATCATCCATGCCATAGCCGACCAGGAACCGGGCCGGGGCTTCCCAAGCCACGAAATCGGGCTCCATTGCCCGGGGTGTCGGCCAAGGCTTGCGGGCAAAGACGGCGCTCAGGACCGCTGAGGCACCGGCCTCTTTAACGATCAAAACCGCCTCGGACAGGGATAGGCCCGTATCGAACACATCATCGAGCAGAAGAACCTGCCGTCCTGTGATTGGTCGCTGCAGGCCTGCCTGCACGCGAACCGAGCCGCTGGACCAGGTCTCATCGCCATAGGATGAGAGCCAAAGCGCGTCGAAAAGGGGATTTCGGCCAAGATCCGAGAGGGCACGCGTCATATCGGCCGCAAACCAAATGCCGCCGGTCAGGAGGCAGACCACCACCGTGTCATCGGTAATTTGCGGGGCAATCTGTTTGGCCAGGTCGGACACATGACACGCAACCTCGGCTGCCGTCAGCAGCCTAACCGGCTCAGCCCTATCACTCATGGCCGTGGTCAGCAGCCTTCGCCGCATGAGGTTTGCCAACTACGGGCTTAATGGTCGGTGGCGGTTCAACAGCGAGTTTCGTAGACCCTGCATGGGCCTCCCCTCCCGCACCCTCAGCGCCATGCAGCGCGTAGGGAGAATCGGCGGGTAGTGGCTTTACGTCCTTAGCCGCGCCATTGGCAGAGGCCTGATGAGGCGGTTCAGCAGCAGAGGGGCCGGGCTTTTCAGCAGACGGGTGAACTGCAGGAGCCGTTTGCACAGGCTTGTCGAGCACGAAATCAACATCCATGTCCCGCGCCAGAGCAGGGGGATCGATGATGGACACCGCGAAATAGCGCACAGCCCCGACCGGTATGGTCACCCCGTCCGGTTTAGCGATCTGGACCGCCACAGGCTTTCCGGCCGGATCGGTCAAGGTAATGCGTAGCGGCGGCGCGATCAGGGCGCTGTGCGAGACATTACGAATGGCACCCGTGACCGACAGGGCCGCGTGGCCGTCCTTAAGGATGCGGTCTGCCTTGATCCCTTCGAGGGCCAATCCCGTCGGGTTGGGCGCAAGGCCAACAAGGGCATAGGCACTGGTCGACTGGGGCCATATCCGCACCACATCAGCGCGCATGATAACCGCTGCGGCCAGCAAGGCCACAAGCACAGCCGCCATAAGCCCGGTGATCACCGTCGGTGAAATCTGAGGGGCGGCCTTTTTTCTGTTACGCGCCTGAGAGGCAAACATCATCGGCCCATCTTCAGGAGACGCGGCAGCTTGAGCTTCCTTTTGACGCTGCGCTCGTCGGGCGGCCGCGCGCTCTGCGCGCTGCTCATCGGTTATTACCGGCGCAGGGGCACCGCCCTCTTGTGGCAACTTGGCTAACCAGCGCTCACCACAGGATGCACAGCGTACAGTCCGTCCCTCGCTGCCAATCTTGGCATCGTCAACGAAATAGCTGGTGGCGCAGGCAGGACAGGTCAGTATCATGGCAGTCGAATCGGAAGCTCCAATGGTCGACCTATTGACGTTGCCCATTTCCGTCACTCTGTCCAGAAGCGCTGGCGTGCCCTTTGATAGAACTCGCCGACACAGATCAGACTGAAACCATCGTTCGATTTGATGGCGTAGGGTTACGCTATGGTCGTTCGCCCGAAACTCTACAGGATTTGAGCTTCGAGCTAAAGGCCGGGAGCTTTCATTTTCTGACTGGGCCATCCGGGGCCGGAAAGAGCTCCTTGCTCAAGCTGATCTATCTGGCCCACAGGCCTTCACGGGGCCGTATCGAACTGTTTGGTCAGGACATTGGGCGATCCAAACGTAAGGACCTGCCCTTCTTGCGGCGTCGGATCGGGGTGGTGTTCCAAGAGATGCATCTGTTGGAACACCTCACCGCGTTCGACAATGTCGCCCTGCCAATGCGCCTTGCCGGACAAAAGCCTGCGACCTATCGTACCGATATTGCTGAGCTCTTGCAGTGGGTCGGCTTGGGACACAAGATGCACGCCATGCCCGAAACCCTATCTGGCGGCGAACGTCAAAGGCTGGCTATTGCCAGAGCCGTTGTGGCCCGTCCTGAAATCATCTTGGCCGATGAGCCGACGGGCAATCTGGATCACGAGATGAGCCAGAGAATTCTCAAACTCTTTACCGAGTTGAACCGGCTCGGCACGACCGTACTGATCGCCAGCCACGATCTGGATCTGGTCGCCAGTTCCGGCAAGCCCGCCTTCAATATTGAGAGCGGTCGCCTGACCTCGCCCTACATGGACGCGCCAGAGACCGCGCCAGAGACCGCGCCAGAGGATGAGCCAGCGGATGAGCCAGCGGATGATCTGGGCTTGATGGCAAGCGGCGAGCCCGAGTTCATCTATCGTCGGCCCTTGACCCTGTCCCAAAAGGACAGCCCAGAAGACAGGCTTGAGGATGAGGGGCCGTGAGCATGGCGTTCAACCCCGCGCGCTGGAAACCCGCCGCCCTCCTGCCGCGTGAAGAGGCCCATGATGGGGCCTTGGTCTTTGTGGTCGCGGTTCTGTGCTTCTTGGCCTGCGCAACTGCAATCTTCGCGGTCAGCTCCGATCGTGCGGCCCGGGGCTGGGCCAATCAGTTGCAAGGCTCAGCCACCGTTATCATTCGCACCAAAGGTAGCGAGTCCCCCGACATGGCCGCCGGCCGCGCCGCTGAGGCCTTAGCCGGAACGCCGGGGGTCGCGCAGGCACTGGTCCTTGAGCGCGCCAAGGCCGAGGCCCTGCTCGAGCCTTGGCTGGGCAAGGATGGCATCATCAAAGACTTGCCGGTCCCGCGTCTGGTAACCGTTGAGCTAGATCCATCATCGCCTGCCACCGCCAAGGCCCTAGACAATGCCTTACGGGCTGCCGGTGTCGATGCGACCGTTGATGACCATAGTCTATGGATGAACGACATCATCCATGCAGGCCAGATCGCCCGCATCGCGGCGGTCAGCCTCTTTGCCCTCATGGCCCTTGCGGCCGCCTCTGTGATTGGCTTTGCGACGCGGGCAGGCCTGTCGGCCAGACGTGATGTGGTCGAGATCATGCATCTGACCGGCGCGACAGACGGCTTCATCGCCAATCTGTTTCAAACCCGCTTTGGCGCCATGGCCGCGCTGGCAGGGCTGCTGGGCGGGGGCGCGGCTGCCTTGTTGGCCACAGGCATCAGGCTGCTCGGCGGGGGCTATGGCCTGCTACCCGTCCTGCCCATAAGCTGGCTTGATTTGCTTGTGACCCTCCCCAGTCCAGTGATCGCAGGGCTGGTCGCAGCGATTGCTGCACGGGTCACGGCCCTGGGTCTGATAAAGGCCATGCCATGAGAAGTTTGGCGCTGTTTTTCATTCTGATCCTGATCTGGGCGACGGGCCTTCTGGCCTTTTCGGCACGGGTTGACGCCTTTACGCCCGCCGCAGAACCCGAACTCGCCGACGGGATCGTGGCCCTGACCGGCATCTCGACCGACCGAATCCGCGAGGCCATGAAGCTGCTCGAAGAGGGCAAGGCCCAGCGCATGCTGGTCTCTGGCGTCAATCGCGAAGCCACCCGTGACGATATTCGCGGTGTCGCCAAGGCAACCCGCCGGATCTATGACTGTTGTGTGGATCTTGGCTTTCAAGCGGCTGACACGCTGGGAAACGCCACTGAGACCGCCGCTTGGGTCAAGGCCAAGCAGTATCAGAGCCTGATCGTGGTGACCTCCGACTATCACATGCCCCGCAGCCTGCTGGAGCTGCACGCGGCCCTGCCGAACGTCAAACTGACCCCCTATGCGGTCAAGACTGACGATTTGGCAGCCAAGCACTGGTGGCGCACCGCCCCTAGTGCCAAACGGATGATCTTGGAATATAACAAGTACTTGGCCATCCTATCGCGTGAAGCCTTCATCAGCATTGGGCCGAAGGAAGAGGGTCGAGCCGTTCCCGATAAGGCCGCTGGAGGCGAGACGTCTTGACCCTGATCCGGTCCCTTTTGTTTACCGTTTGGCTGTTCTTCTGGACCGCCGTTCTGGGAACAGCCTACCTGCCGCTTCTGGTCTTTCCTCGCCGCTACATGGCGCGGTGCCTGAGGGTTTGGGCCCATGTCATGCTGTTTGGTCTGCGCTGGATTACCGGCATCCGAATCGAAATTCGCGGGCAAGAGCATGTCCCAACCGGAGCGGTCCTGATCGCAGGCAAGCATATGGGCATGCTCGACACCATCGTGCCCTTTGTCGTGTTGCCTGACGTCTGTTTCGTCATGAAGCGCGAGCTGACATACATTCCGCTGTTCGGCTGGCACGCCATGAAAGCCACTATGATCTGGATTGATCGGGGGGCTGCGGCTAAGGCCCTGCGCAAGATGGTGACAGACGCGCAAGAGCGCTTCAACCATGAGCGTCAGTTGGTGATTTTCCCCGAAGGCACGCGCAAGGCTCCTGGGGCAGAGCCTGACTATAAACCCGGCGTAGCGGCGCTCTATCGCGACCTCAACTTGCCTTGCACCCTGATCGCCACCAATTCGGGCGTCCATTGGCCAGCCAAGGGCATTGCCAAACATGCAGGCACCGTCGTGTTCGAATTTCTCGAACCGATCCCTGCTGGTCTGCGCCGGGGTGAGTTTATGAAAGAGATGCAGAGCCGCATCGAAACGGCGAGCAACGCCCTTTTGGCTGAAGCCCTCTAAAGAGCCAAGGCGCTGACGCCCCACCTTGGGAAGCGTCAGCGATCCTTGGCCATCGTCTCTGTTAAGGGGACGCCCCGGCAGAGCCGGGGATCATCTTTATCGTCCGGTTGGCATGTCTTTGAAGGCCACGTCCTTATCGACGCGCACATCACCAGGCAGGCCAAGAACCCGCTCTGCGATGATGTTCTTCAAGATCTCATCGGTACCACCGGCGATCCGCAGGCCAGGGGCCCACATCAGGCTTTGCTGGAAGGCGGCTTCCAATGGCGCGATAGCCGTGTCGGTGATGATGCCGAACTGATCTTCCAGTTCTATCGCCGAGTTGGACAGGTCTTGCAGCTGATTGGCCGAGATGATCTTGCCAATGGAGCTTTCGGGTCCAGGCGTCTGACCACGCGACAGGGCGGTCATGGTGCGGAAGCGGGTCAGCTTCAGACCTTCAGCCTGCACATACCAATCGGCCAGCTTTTCACGGAAGGCGTCATTAGAAAGGGCATTGCCATCTTCGGTGACGGTGCTGCGAGCCAAAGCCATGATCTCGGCATAGTTGGGGCCGGTCGAGCCGCCGACGGCCAAGCGCTCGTTCATCAAGGTGACCAGAGCGACCTTCCAGCCCTCTCCCACCGCGCCGAGGCGCTGGCTGTCATTGACGCGCAGGTCAGTAAAATAGACCTCATTGAAGTTGGAGCCGCCCGACATCTGGTGGATTGGACGCACTTCGACGCCCGGATCCTTCATGTCGATCCAGAACATGGTTAGGCCCTTGTGCTTGGGCACATCAAGATTGGTGCGGACCAGCAGGATGCCGAAATCGCAATAGTGCGCGCCCGAGGTCCAGACCTTCTGGCCATTGATCACCCAGTCATCACCGTCCTTGACCGCGCGGGTCCGCAGACCGGCAACGTCCGAACCGGCTGAGGGCTCGGAGAACAGCTGGCACCAGATCTCCTCGCCGCGCACGGCTGGAGCCACAAAGCGCTGCTTGGTCTCGTCATTGGCAAAGGCCATGACGGTGGGAACGCACATGCCAAGGCCGATGTCGAAGAAACCGCGTGGCACGTCGAACTTGGACTCTTCTTGGTTATAGATCACGTTCTGGATCGGCGTAGCACCACGGCCACCTAAGGCCTCAGGCCAAGTCATGCAGGTGAAACGGTCAGCAGCCTTGGTCGCTTGCCAAGCCTTGGCAAGCTTCAAGATTTCAGGCTCCGACATCTTCTTGGTGTCGACCTTCTTAGGGGCGTTGGCTTCAAGCCAGGTACGCACTTCGATGCGGAAGGCGGCTTCTTCGGGGGAATCATTGAAGTCCACGATGGTCTCCGGTCTTTTGAGGCTAGCGCTCACCCACAATAGGCAGCGCTGAAATTTGAAATTTAGATAGTTCGCTTCGGCGTCGCGACTAGGCCGCGTTACGACGTTCCAACTGCTGCACGAGACGCTCTTTCCAGACCTTGGGGGCCCCGGCCACGAGGGCCAGCTGGCGCGAGCGACGATAATAGAGGTGGCAGTCCACCGCCCAGGTGAAACCCATACCGCCGTGGGTTTGGACATTTTCCTTAGAGGCAAACCAGAAGGCTTCGCTAGAGGCGACGCGGGCGGCTGCCGCAGCGATGGGCAGTTCAGCAGCACCGACATTCAGCGCCCAGGCGCCGAAATAGGCGTTGGAGCGCGCCAGTTCGTTCTTCACATAGATGTCGGCCAGCTTGTGCTTGATGGCCTGATAGCTAGCGATGGTGCGGCCAAAGGCATAGCGGTCCATGGCGTAGTCCTTGGCCATTTCCAAGCAGCGGTCAGAACCGCCCAGTTGCTCGAAGGCCAAGAGGACGGCGGCGCGGTCGAACACCGCTTCGGTCAGGGCAAAGCCTTCGCCGGCATCGCCCAAACGCTCGGCGGCGGCACCGCTAAAGCTGATCTTAGCGACGCTGCGGGTCGGATCGAGGGTCTTAAGGGTCTCGCGCGTGACGCCAGCGCCCGCCAACTCGACCAGGAACAGGCCAGGCTTGCCGCCTTCATTGGCTAAAACCACCACCAGATCGGCAATGTCTCCGTCGGTTACAGGGATCTTGACGCCGGTCAGCTTGCCACCCGACACATGAGCTTGCAGGTTGGCTGCATTGACCACACCGGGACCTTCAGAGGTCGCGAAGGCACCGATCAGGTCGCCAGCCGCGATCTTGGGCAGCCACTTGGCCTTTTGGGCGTCAGAACCGGCCAACATCAGGGCTTCAGCAAGGAAATAAACCGTCGAGGCAAAGGGGATCGGGGCGCAGGCGCGGCCCAACTCTTCGGCGATGGCGCAAAGCTCAACCCGGCCAAGACCGAGGCCACCATGTTCTTCCGGGATTGCGGCACCGAGCCAGCCTTGAGCGCCAACGCCTTTCCACAGATCGGCATCGTAGGACAGGTCGGCATTGTCCAGCACCTTGCGCACATGGGCCGAGGTGCAGTTGCCATCGAGGAACTTGCGCGCCTCGTTCTTCAAAAATTTCTGATCGTCGGAATAATCGAAATTCACGGCCCTTAGCCTCCTACCCATGGTGCCCGTCCACGGGTGGGACGGCATCCTGTTGTTCCTCAAGCAACAAGATAGACAGTTCCGGGGGATAGGGAAGACTGACCTGGCGTCAAGAATTTCAACAATGCGAATTGGCGCACCCATTTCGCTGATTTTGACGGTTCTCAAGTCTGACAAAGACGTAATTTGATCTTGTCTGAGGTTCGAGGGACGATGGACCTCGAACTGGGAACCTGAATCATGACCGACCTCTCTACGCCGCCAGACACCCAACCTTCGTCTCAGCCGTTAGCCCATGATGACCGGATGATCGCGGGCATCAGCTATGTGCTGTTCCTGCTGCTTCCGACCTTCTTTCCGGTCCTGATAGGGCTGGTCTTGGCCTATGCCAATCGCGATACAGCCTCAGCACTGTTGCGCAGCCACTATGTGTTCCAGATCCGCTCCTTCTGGATGTTCTTTGGCTGGGCGGTCATTGCTCTGGCCATGATCGGCATTGGCATTCCGCTCTCAATCCTGCTGGTCGGCATCCCGGCCGTGATCTTAGGAGCAGCGATGCTCTGCAGTTTGACTCTCTTCTTCGCCCTGCGCTGCGCGGTTGGCCTGATCTATCTGGCCCAGAACAAACCCTATCCGCGTCCACAAACCTGGCTGATCTAACGCTCCAATGCAAAACGGCCGCCTTTGCGCAAACAAGGGCGGCCGCTCAGCAATTGCAGATTTTGAAACCTAGATATCCAAAGGCTGGCGACGAACCATGCGCGCATAGTCGTCCATCAGCGACAATGAGATATTGCCGGGTGTGTAGATGAATTCACCAATCTGCGCCACAGGCGTAACCTCAGCGGCAGAGCCGCAGATGAACACTTCGCTGAAGGTCGGCAGTTCCTCTTCAAGGATATGACGCTCCACCACCTCAAAACCGCGCTCCTTGGCCAGCTTGATGACCGACTGACGGGTTAAGCCATTGAGGAAGCAATCGGGCGTCGGTGTATGGATAACGCCATCGCGTACGAGGAAGATGTTGGCGCCCGTGGCCTCGGCCACATAGCCGCGATAGTCGAGCATCAGGGCGTCGGCATAGCCTTCGCGCTCGGCGGCGTGTTTGGATACGGTGCAGATCATATAGAGACCTGCCGCCTTGGACTCGACCGGAGCCGTATCGGGCGCCGGACGCCGGTACTTGGCACGGCCAAGGCGGATGCCCTTGGCCTTTTCTTCCGGCTTGAAATAGCTGGGCCATTCCCAAGCCGCGATCGCCACGTGGATCTTGCTTGCCTGAGCCGACACGCCCATCACTTCGGACCCGCGCCAAGCAATTGGGCGGATATAGCCGTCGGTCAGGCCGTTGCGGGTGCAGGCTTCGATAGAGGCCGCATCGATCTCTTCGACCGTGAAGGGGATTTCGAAATCGAGCAGTTCGGCCGAACGGAACAGGCGCTTGGTGTGTTCGGTCAGCAGATAGATCTCGCCGCCATACATGCGCTCACCTTCGAACACGGCCGAGCCATAGTGCAGGCCGTGGGTGAGTACGTGTACCTGTGCCTCGCGCCAGGGCACAAATTCCCCATCCAGCCAAATCCAGCCGTCGCGGTCATCAAAAGGCACAAGTGACATTGCTCATCATACTCCGATAAAAGACCAGTAGGATTAGACGCTGCCGACTGTGCGGCGTCAATCCAACCCCATCTTAACCCGCGTTCCCCTAACATGATCAAGACCCTGATCACCCGTTTGATTGCACCGGATGACAATTTGTCTAGGGTGGGTGACCAGATGTTCTGCGCCAACTTGGCGCGACGGGCCGCGCGATGACGACAGTCTCTCCCAACCGCGACACCAATCGCAACCGCCACCTGCTGGTGGTCGATGACGATGATCGCATCCGCACCCTGCTTAAGGAGTTTCTGGCACGGAACGGATTTCGTGTGACGGCTGCCCGTGATGCCCAAGCCGCTCGCCGGGTGTTAGATACGCTGGACTTCGATCTGGCCGTGTTCGACGTCATGATGCCCGGAGAGGATGGGTTCTCCCTCGCTCGCTGGCTTCGCGGCCGCTCAGGTGCCAGTGCCACGACACCAATCTTGATGCTCACCGCACGCGCACTGCCAGAGGACCGGATCGAGGGGCTCAGCCTCGGGGCCGACGATTACCTCTCCAAACCCTTTGAACCGCAGGAACTACTGTTACGAATCGAAGCCATCCTGCGCCGCGCCAATGCGAGGCCCACGGGACAAGAGCGCCTGAAACTTGGGCGCTGCACCTTCGATCTGGACCGAGCCGAACTGTTTGTCGGCGACGAGCCCGTGCGTCTGACCGAGGCCGAGGCTCAACTGCTCAAGCAACTGGCCCAGTCCCCCAATCTGGCCATTGACCGTATGGACTTGGCCCGCGACACCGCCGACGCAACCGGCCGCGCGGTGGATGTCCAGGTCACACGCCTGCGCCGAAAGATCGAGTCTGATCCTAAGAACCCGCGCTATCTTCAGACCGTGCGCGGCGTCGGCTATATGCTGGCGCCGGATTGAGGGCGGGACCGGGCACATGAAAAAGGGTTTTCGTCTCGGCCTGCCCCTGTCGTGGGTGAAGTTCGTCAAGCGCCTGTTGCCGACCACCCTGTTTGGCCGCTCGCTGCTGATTATCGTGCTGCCGGTCGCAATCATGCAGATCGTCATCACCTGGGCCTTTTTCGATGCCCATTGGGAGACCGTGACCAGCCGTCTGTCCGAGGGCCTGTCTGGCGACATTGCTTGGGCGGTGGAAAGCTATCGGGACGATCCCTCCCCCGGTGCCTTGGCCAAGATTGCCGACCGGGCCGAGCGGTCCTTGGGCCTGTCTATAGTTCTGCAAGAGGGCCGAGTCCTGCCGACAGGACGCAGGCCTTCACTCTTTGCCGCGCTTGATCGCTCCTTGCAGCGCGCCCTCGATGACCGGCTGGACGTGCCCTTCTGGTTCGATACGACCCGATATCCAGCCTATGTCGATATTCGCGTCCAGACCGAAAAGGGCGTCCTGCGCATCATCGCGCCGCGCGACCGGGCCTTTGCGACCCAAGGCCACATCTTCATTTTATGGATGACGGTTGTGACCCTGTTGCTGACCGGCATCGCCGTCGGCTTCATCCGCAATCAGGTCCGCGCCATCGAGCGCTTGGCCGAGGCCGCAGACGCCTTTGGCCGGGGCGGCGATATGCCGACCTTTAAACCCTATGGCGCGCGCGAGGTCCGTCAGGCCGCCGCCGCCTTCATCGCCATGAAAGCCCGTATCCAGCGCCATATTGATCAGCGCACGGTGATGCTCGCCGCCGTTGGCCATGACCTGCGCACACCCCTGACCCGGCTCAAGCTCGAGCTGGCTATGGCCGAACCCTCCGACCGCATCGAGGCCATGAAGCGCGATCTGTCGGAAATGGAGCATATGATCGACGAGTATCTCGCCTTTGCCCGCGGTCAGGGCGGCGAGGCGCTCGAACCGATCTCGATGTCAGATCTGCTCGAGGCCTTGCGCGCCGATGCCGACCGCGCCGGGGTCGAGATCATCCTCAGCGTTGAACCGGGCCTAGAGGTGGTCTGCCGTCCCCTCGCCCTCAAGCGCGCCTTAGACAATCTGGTGATGAATGCCGCCAGCCACGCGGCGAGGATCGAGCTGACCGGACGAACCCGGCCCAGCGGCGGCGTCGAAATCTGCATCGATGACGACGGTCCCGGCATACCCGAAGACCGCTATGAAGAGGCCTTCCGGCCCTTCAACCGCCTCGATGAATCGCGCAACCAAAATGAAAAGGGCGTCGGCCTAGGCCTCGCCATCGCCCGCGACGTCGCCAGAGGCCACGGCGGCGACATCACCCTATCTCGCTCTCCGTTGGGGGGCTTAAGGGCACTTGTAAAGTTACCGGGGTAGACAAGACAGCCTCAGTGCGAAAAATCTTGCCGCCGATAGCCTTGGAAATAGAGTAGGGCCGTCAGGTCACTGTGGTCGATCCGAGCGTGGGCCTGCGCGGCCACCACCGGCTTGGCGCGATAGGCAATACCCAGACCCGCCACCTCGATCATGGCCAGATCATTGGCACCGTCACCAATGGCGATGGCTGCCTCAAGCCCTAAGCCCAATGCGGCGCTCTCTTCGCGGAGGGCCACGAGCTTGGCTTTTTTCCCCAAGATCGGTTCAGCGACCTCGCCGGTCAGGCAGCCATCGGCCTCGATAAGGCGGTTGGCCCGATCACCGGCAAAGCCCGCGGCCTTGGCGACCCGGCTGGTAAAGAAGGTAAAGCCCCCTGACACCAAAAGGCACTTGGCTCCCGCAGCCGTCATGGTAGCGATCAGGGTCTTGGCCCCGTCGTTTAGACGCACCCGCTGATCATAGCAGTCCTGCAAGGCGCCCACCGGCAGGCCCTTAAGCATGCCGACCCGCTCGCGCAGCGCCGATTCAAAATTCAGTTCCCCGCGCATGGCCCGCTCAGTGATGGCCGAGACCGCCTCCTTGACGCCGGCAAAATCGGCCAGTTCATCGAGGCACTCGCAGCCGATGATGGTGGAGTCCATATCAGCGATAAGCAAACGCTTGCGCCGTCCCGCCTGCGACTGAACGCAGACATCGACCGGAAGGTTGGCGAGGTGATGGTCCATCAGTTGCCGCAGGGCCCCAACCTCGCCCGTGGTCGGGTATAGGTCGATGGCCCCGGGCCCCAGCAGGGTTCGGCTCGCAATCGGCATCAACCCCTCAACAAGGCGAGCGGCCTCTTCAGCGGCGGCAGGATCGGACGAAACGAGCGTTAGGGCGAGGGTCATAGGGTCGAGGTAAACCGCCCTTGGACGCGGATCAAGACCAAGCCTTGATGCGGCCCTTTCAATGGCAGGCCGTTTCGTGGTTTTGTCTTGGCCATGAAGTCAGAAAATCTGCCCCCCATCACCCTGATTGCTGGCCCCACCGCCAGCGGCAAATCGGCCTTGGCCTTGGGATTGGCGGCGCAGATCGGTGCTGAAATCATCAATGCCGATGCCCAGCAGATCTATGGCGACCTGCCCATCCTAACGGCGGCACCCTGTTCGCAGGATTTAGGGATCGCGCCGCACCATCTGTTCGGTGTGGCCGCGGCGACCGAAGTCTGGTCTGTCGGCCATTGGCTGCGCGCGGCCTGCGCCAAGATTGCGGATATCCAAGCCCAAGGCCGGCCCGTGATCCTTGTCGGCGGCACGGGTCTGTATTTCCGCGCCCTGACCGAAGGCCTCGCCGACATTCCCGCCGTGTCTGTTTCTGACCGAGACCAGATTGAAGCGCGCTACGATGCTGAGGGTGAAACGGCCTTTCGGCAGGTTCTCGCGGCCCAAGACCGCGCCGCCGAGGCGAGGATCGAACAGGGCGACCGCCAGCGTCTGATCCGCGCCCTAAGTGTGGCTGAGACCAGCGGACGGTCCTTAAGCGACTGGCAGGCTGATACGGTGCCAGCACTGGCCAAGCAGGACTGGACCGGCGTGGTGATGGAGACCGACCGAGCTCTCCTCTATGACCGCTGCGACGCGCGGCTGGTGTCTATGAGCGAGGCCGGGGTGCTCGAGGAGGTCGCCGCCCTCGCCGCGCGGGGTCTGGATGCCACACTGCCTGCCCTCAAGGCCGTTGGATATCGCGAACTGGCGGCCCATCTTCGCGGTGAAACGACCCTGCCCGAAGCGCTCGAAGCAGCCCAGCGCGAGACCCGCCGCTATGCCAAGCGGCAATTGACCTGGTTTCGCAATCAAAACCCCGGCTGGATGAGGCTATCGGCGGTCAGCCACGATGCCGCCTTGAGGCAGTTTTTTGCGCAAATAGCCGCCTTGACCCCCGGCACGTAGCGTGGCATCACTTTAATCTGTAGTTTCGGAGAAAACTCGTGCTCGCAAACGCGAACGTACTTAGCAAGCGGCCGCCCTCGGTTTGATCCTCTGATCAAGCCGTCGTCGGTCGCGTATACAATGGGCCCCTCGAGGGCCTTTTTCTTTGACCAAACCTCTGTAAATTCCGCCCCCTCCTCTTTCGTGTGATCCCATGACCAAAGCCGCAACCCTGACCCCAACCGACGCTGCCGCTGCAGCGCCATCGCGGGCCCCATCGCGGGCCATGACCGGCGCAGAAATGGTCGTCCGCGCCCTTGTCGATCAAGGCGTAGACACCCTGTTCGGCTATCCGGGTGGCGCAATCTTACCGATCTATGACGCGCTGTTCCATGAGCCGCGCCTGCAGCATGTTCTGGTCCGCCACGAACAGGGCGCAACCCATGCCGCCGAAGGCTATGCGCGCTCGTCCGGTAAGCCCGGCGTGGTTCTGGTCACCTCTGGCCCCGGCGCGACCAATGCTGTGACTGGCATTGTCGATGCTCTGATGGACTCCATCCCCTTGGTGGTCATTACCGGGCAGGTCCCAACCCACCTGATCGGCTCTGACGCCTTCCAAGAGTGCGACACGGTCGGCATTACCCGCTCCTGCACCAAGCATAACTATCTGGTGAAGCGCACCGCTGACCTGCCCGCCATCCTGCACGAGGCCTTCCACATCGCCACTAGCGGGCGCCCTGGCCCGGTGGTCATCGATATACCCAAGGATGTTCAGTTCGGCACCGCGGACTATTACGGCCCTGACGAGCTGGTCTTTAGCCATGCCTATAACCCTCAGACCAGGGGCGATGAGCAGCGCATTGCTGAAGCGGTCGAGCTGATCGCCAATGCTAAGCGGCCGGTCTTCTATACGGGCGGCGGCGTGATCAATTCGGGACCTGAGGCCAGCGAACTGTTGCGCGAACTGGTGGCCCTGACCGGCGCGCCAATCACCTCGACCCTTATGGGCCTAGGCTCCTTCCCCGCCGCTGACCCTCAGTGGCTGGGCATGTTGGGTATGCACGGCACCTTCGAAGCTAACAATGCCATGCACGATTGTGATGTGATGATCGCGCTTGGCTCACGCTTTGATGACCGAGTGACCGGGCGCCTCGATGCGTTCTCGCCGGGCTCCAAAAAGATCCACGTCGATATTGATCCCTCCTCGATCAACAAGACAGTCCGCGTCGATATCGGCATTGTCGGTGATGTCGGCTCTGTCATGCGTGACATGATCGCTGTCTGGAAATCCAAGGGTTACAAGCCCAATGCCGAGTCTCAGTCCAGCTGGTGGGGCCAGATCAAGGCGTGGCGCGCTCGCAACTGCTTGGCCTACCGCCCCTCGGACAATGAGATCAAACCGCAATATGCCATCGAGCGGCTCTATGCCCTGACCAAGGACCGGGATGCCTACATCACCACCGAGGTTGGCCAGCATCAGATGTGGGCCGCGCAATATTACCGCTTTGAAGAACCCAATCGCTGGATGACCTCTGGGGGTCTGGGGACCATGGGCTATGGCCTACCCGCCGCCGTGGGTGTGCAGCTGGCCCATCCGGGCTCGCTGGTCATCGATATTGCTGGCGAAGCCTCGATCCAGATGACCATGCAGGAGATCTCGACGGCCATTCAGTACCGGCTGCCGATCAAGATCTTCATCCTCAATAATGAATGGATGGGCATGGTGCGCCAGTGGCAACAACTGCTGCATGGCGAGCGCTACAGCCAGTCCTATTCCGAAAGCCTGCCTGACTTCGTTAAGCTGGCCGAGGCCTATGGCGCGGTCGGCATCCGGGCCTCCACGCCGCAGGAGTTGGACGCCAAGATCATCGAGATGATCGACAGTCCTCACCCGGTGATCTTTGACTGCCGGGTGACCAAGCTGGAAAACTGTTTCCCCATGATCCCATCGGGCAAGGCGCATAATGAAATGATCTTGGCTGATATGGGCGTGGACATGAACACCGCCATCGACGCCAAGGGCCGGGGTCTGGTCTAGACTTCCATCCCGATCTTCGAACGATTTCTCCTGCTTCCATCGTCCCGTTGGACCTCGCAAGTCGCACTGAACGGAAATGAGACCTCGAAATGTCCGCTGACCAACCTGGCTCTGCCTATTTTCTTGATCATCTGGATGTCGCCGAACAGCGCGCCACCTTTGCTGTGATCGTCGCCAACGAGCCCGGTGTCCTGCACCGCGTGGTCGGCCTGTTCGCGGCCCGGGGCTACAATATTGAGAGCCTGACCGTCGCCGAAACGGACCACCGGGCCCACACTTCGCGCATCACCATCGTCACCTCCGGCACGGTCGAGACCCTGGCCCAGATCCGCGCTCAGCTCGAAAAGATGGTCGCGACCTTGGAAGTGCAAGATGTCAGCCGTGACCCCCTGGGCGTTGAACGCGAACTGGCTCTGGTCAAGGTCAGCGGCCGGGGCGCGGACCGCGATGAGGCCCTTCGTATCTCCAAAGGCTTCGAGGCCAAGGTTGTCGACACCACCGATGAGAGTTTCATCTTCGAAGTGACCGGCGACTCCAGCGAAAATGATCGTTTCATCGAGCAGATGCGCCCTCTGGGTCTGGTTGAAGTGTCCCGCACGGGGGTTTTGTCGATAACCCGTGGCAAAGAGGCCATGTAATCCAACCTCTCGGTCCCAAAGCGTGAGCACCACAATGACAGCAATGACCTTCAGCACCCTGCCCCTGACCCTTCTGGCGCGCGGCAAGGTGCGTGATGTCTATGAGGTCGATGCCGAGCGTCTTTTACTCGTTGCATCCGACCGGATCAGTGCCTTTGACGTGGTGATGGATGAGCCTGTGCCCGTTAAGGGTCTGGTCCTGACCCAGCTCAGCGTCTGGTGGTTTGCCCAACTGGCCAGCGTGACGCGTCATCATCTGATCAGCGCTGACACAGACGAGATCATCGCCGCCCTGCCTGCTCTGGCCCCTCATCGCGCCGTCATCCTTGGCCGAACCATGCTGTGCAAACGCACCAAGGTCGTGCCCTTTGAATGTGTCATGCGCGGCTATATTTCGGGCTCGGCGTGGAAAGATTACAAGACCACCGGCGCACTGGCAGGTGAGGCCCTGCCCACGGGCCTACGCGAAAGTGATCGGCTGAACCCAGCCCTCTTTAGTCCCGCCACCAAGGCCGAAAGCGGCCATGATGAGAATATCGGCGTTGCCGACCTGCATGCTCGTCTTGGCAGCGACCTTGCTGGCAAGCTCGAGACCCTGAGCCGCACCGTCTACGAGTTCGGCCGCACCAAGGCTGAGGAACGCGGCATCATCATTGCTGATACCAAGTTCGAATTTGGCCAAGATGCCGAGGGCGGCCTGTGGCTGATCGACGAGGTCATGACGCCCGACAGCTCACGGTTTTGGCCCGCTGATCAGTATAAGCCCGGCCAAGGCCAGCTCAGCTTCGACAAGCAGCCCTTAAGGGACTATCTCGACGCTGAACGGGCTGCGGGGCGCTGGAACGGTGAGGCCCCGGCCCCGGCCTTGCCTGTCGCCGTGATCACCGCCACCAGTGAGCGGTATCTCGCCGTCTATGAAATGCTGACCGGCAAGGCGCTAGATCTCAAAGCCTTTCAGTGACCCCCTTCCGCTAGAGCGTCATAGGGCCTATATTAATCCTGTTCGGCGACGGTCGGACTATGGAGATAAAGGCGCGTGCAATAAACGGACTGGACCCGGGTGCGATTCCCGGCGGCTCCACCAATTCCTACCCCGTGTATCGGCGGGCTGTTTGGGGCCGATCAGCATCGACAGACGTGTAAAGACGTTAGTGCTTTCTCTCGGGTGGGCTCACCGGTATCGGGCCTTAATCTAAATGCGAACGATAACTTCGCTCAAGAGATCCGTCTCGCTGCGTAATGCGGTGCCACGAATTTCGACCTAAAGCCCTAACGTCTTAGCAGCGTTGGGCGGGGCCCGAGGGGAGCCTGGCAACAGCAATCCCCTCACCTCATCTCCCCTGCGAAGGCTCCCCTCGATTACAACTTGGGAAACTGGGGGAGCCTGGCAACAGCAATCCCCTCACTTTCTTTCATATTAAAGCCGCGTTCGCAGAAAAGAAGACAAGGCCCCTTTGGCGCTGCGCGCCACTTCCCCCAGAGAGGAAAATATTGACGTGCCACTCCCCCTGACACTCGTCTAAAAATGATTAGAGTCCGCTCCAAGGAAGGAACGGACAAATAAAGCGATCAAGATTTACGGAAGAGCAGATTATTGGGATTTTGCGTGCGTAGGACTCGGGCGCTTCAGTGCTGAATTTATGCCGCAGGCACGGTCTGAGCTCGGCGACCTTCTACAAGTGGAAGGCCAAGTATCGCGGGCTGGACGTGTCAGAGGCCCGGCGTCTGAAGGCTCTTGAAGACGAAAACGCCAAGCTTAACCGGATGCTGGCCGATGCGATGCTCGACAATGTCACGCTGAAGGATCTGCTTGGAAAAAATGGTGACGCCCGCCGCCCATCGGGAGGCTGCAGCCTACCTGCAGTCGACCTACGAAATCAGCCAGCGACGGGCGTGCCGGGTGATTGGGACGGATCGCAATCTCATCATGGCGATGGGGCGGTACGCTAAAGGAACTATAGAGGTAGACCTTGAAGGTCTGGATACTCGCCCAGCCCTCCAGATAGAGCTGAAGGATCTGACCATCAAAGCGCGTCGTGGTCTTGATGGAGGCATCGCCATCTTCGGCGATGGCAATATCATCGTCCCAGCCCTCATAGGCGAGATATTGCTGCATCACGCCGAGAAACTGGTTTTCTGGATTTCGTTCGTGTGAATCCATAGGATATCCTTCTAGTGAACGGGTTAGTTTGAGTTTTTAGTTTTGAATGGATAGGCTAAGATCGTGGCCAAAGAGGCGAAAACCTGACCTGTAACCAGCATAGTTGGTGGATGCGTCAAAGCCGGACCTATCCAATATCGGTGGCTTGGGCCTAGTCTGAGATGACCGGATAGAAGGGCTTGCCCCAATCGTGGTCAGGATTGTCCATCATAATGTCGATGAAGACCGGCACCAGATTGGCTAGGACCGCGGTGCCATGCTCGGTTCTGGCCTCATCCTGACTCGGGGAGAATGCTGTTACGATTGTGACGATAATCGAGAACCAAGCAATGTGATACCGGCCCGGCAAAAGATCGGCCTGAAAGCACGTGTTGCTGTCCTTCAGGGGTTGAGCCTGAGGAAGTCAGGCGTAAGGGTTTTCGAAGATGGTCTCGACCACCTGGCCAAATAGTGTGGCTATTCGGTAGGCAAGCCCGAGAGACGGGTCATGCTTCTCGGTTTCCAGCGCATTGACGGCCTGGCGTGACACGCCTAGGGCCTGACCGAGCTGTTCCTGGGTCCATCCGCGGGCCGTGCGCAGGTCACGTAGTCTGTTGCGCATCAGCGGCTGTCCCGGACGAAAGGTGAGATCAAGCCGAACTGGCCCCAGAAAATAATGTACACGAACCAGCCGGGCGCATGAGGCGCGCCCCCATAGGTTTCCATAAAACCCCACCCAGAAAAAAGCGCCATGGCCAGACCGGAGGCCAGGATGAACCGCTTAGCCGTCAGGGCACGAACGAACTCGTCGCTCTCCTTGATCAGAGACAAGGTGGCCCAGACCTGTCCGGCTATGGACGCTGCAACGGCTAGGCCCAGCAACAGCCCGGCCGGCTTGCCAATTATGACGTCAAACGCCCCGAGCATGGCCGCCACGTTGACGGCGACGTAGAACGCCATGAATGCGTTGGTGCGAACGATATATCGCTTTTGGGCCGCGCCCCAAGGCTTGAGCAATTGCATATGATGTTCTCCAATGTAAGGCAAACCTTACATTCCACTCTCATCGTGTCAACCTGATTTTTGTCAGGTTTGAATTACAATCCTGAAAAGACCTCCGTTCGCTCAGTCATCGGAACGTGGGCTCAAGTCGCCGGGTGAGAGAACGGTAACTGGCGGGGATGTCGCTGACGCTTGAGCCACAGCGTCCCCGGCTCATGCGACCTCGGGGCGCTGGAATTAACGGCGACCTGATGGATGCGTCACCATCTCTAACGATCAGCCGCATAATTGGAGGTCCGTTAGACCTAGTTTTCGATGACCGGATAGAAGGGCTTGCCCCAATCGTGGTCAGCATTGTCCATCATGATGTCGATGAAGACCGACACCAGATTGGCCAGAACCGCAGCCCCGTCGGTCACCTGACTGCGGTTGACCGTGCCGTTCCAAGTGGCTCCGCCATGGACCAGTTGGTTACGCAGCACATAGAGCCGATCAAATAGCGTTATCAGGATGCGAAGGGTATTGGTCTGCACAAGAGCGTCTGCCGTAATCCTATTGCTGGCGGCCAGCTTAGCTTCCCAGTCGGCATTGTAGGACTGTACGGACTTACGGGACATCATTCATGCTGCTGACTAACAGCCGGGAGGTTCCCCAGATGCCAGGGGAGCTGAAAGTCGCCAGCGCCTTGTTCGATGGAGGTGATGATTTGGTTGGCGATGTGCTGATGAATGTCGAACCTATCTTTTGTCATGTCCTTGCCCCAGTTTTGGCAGGCCGCGTGATTGCGACCTCATGGGGCGGCTCTGGCCGGACGGAGTAGGCTTGGGCTCAAACGCCCTTGGCCAGTTGGCTGGGGCGGAGCTGCACAATCGGAATGTGAATGGAGTGCGGAAGCGAGCCGTGTTGAGGCTAAGCCGCGTTCGGCCACAAAGCCCCATGAAGTGAGGTCGCCTTTGTGCGCCACACAGGGGCACGGGTGACCATGACGATTTCGGTGACCATCATGATCATGATCATCATCACCACCATGGCGGTGATGCTAAGCGGACGGCTCTTCCATCAGGTTCAGACAGGCTGTTGCCCGCTTGGCCATCCGGCTCACCAGCCGGTCAATGATGTGTGAATTCAGGCCATCAGCGGCGGCGATGCGCGCTTCATCACTCACGGCGTCGGGCAACTGTTCGGCCAAGGTTTTCAGGCGCGCCACCATCGCATCGGGGGATAGCTTTACGTCCTTCGCCAAACGCTCGATGTGACGCCTGCGAATATTGAGGATGCTGTATTCCCCGCCGATCTTCATCGACAGTTTGATCTTGTGCAGGTTGTAACCGTCATAGGGCAGGATGCTGGCAATGTCATAGAGCGGAGCCATACGCACCTGTCCCCTGCCCCCGATCAGCAGCGAGTAGTTTTTGGCATGGGCGTCGGGACCCGCAATCAGGAAATTGAAGAGGACTGCATCGACAAAGCGAGCGACGTCCTCCTCCCGAGCACTGGAATTGAGGCGGATCAGACCCGCCACGTCAGCGGCACTCGGCCCGCCTTCGTTTTGATACTTCTTCGTGGGCGGCAACCCGAGCGCCTGACACGTGTCCTCCTGGTGGACGCGCAGGATGTCACGGCCGCTGAACGCGCGATCATAACGCTCCACCGCAATAGCCACCTCCCCCTTGATCGAGATGATCTTTGTCGTGGCGGACGGCAGACCAAGTTTGCGAGCCGCACTCAGACACAGGTGCTCGTTTTCTGCGTTACCATCGAAAGCGGCGGTCGGGGGCTTCAAGATGTGGGTCGTTGGAATGCGCCCACGTGGAATGCCCCACTTGCCCTGAATGAACAGTACGGCAGTTTTGGGCTGGGCTCCGGCCAAACTGAACTGGCCCGTGTCGCGCGGCATCCGCCATGCCGAATGGTCATCGCGGAGCGCCTTGAGGCGGGAAGCCAGCTCGGCTTCATCGAGCCAATCTACCCCATCCTCTTGACCACTCAGGATCGCGTCAGCTCGGTCGGGACGAACGAACTGGACGGCTCCGGCACAATCTTCTCCGACATTCGAGATCAGGCCGAAGACGTTGCGGGCGGAGATCTGAAACTTCTTGGCCCACCGCTCCAAGACCATTTCATTGTCGGGTAATAGTCCCCACAGAAAGTTCTCGACCACCTCTGGCCCATGTTCCTTGGCCCCTAACGACATGGACAGGGACAGTGGATAGGCGTCCGCCGAATTCCGCCAAGCGTCATCATAAGCGAAGGTCAGCCGACCGCGCGGGTGGCGATGCACACGGCCAATTTCTTTGGGCCCTACCAGTGCGATCATCTCGTCGGTCATGAAACATCTCCTCGGGCCGAGGCGATGATGGCGTCGAGATTGACCTCAAGAACGCCGGTCGCGGCGGACGGCGGCGCACCGGTCATGAGCGGCATATCGATCGTGTCGAGCACGCGGAGAACCAGCGCCAGCTCGGCACCTGGCTTTCCGTGTTCGACGGCGACCAGCCACTGACGCCCCACGCCGACGCGCTTCGCCAGCTCGCTTTGGCTTAGGCCACGCGACTTGCGGCGGTCACGGATCGCTGCGCCGAGGTCGGCGGGAGTGCGGATAATCATAGGCCCTCATGTCGTCGTTCAAAGACACTATATACATGTCGCTATTCGACGACAAGTTCAAAAAGTATTCGTTCGACGACAATACAACATGTCGTCAAACGACGACATGTTTTAAAATCAGAAAGCTCTGGGGTCTCAGGGGGTGTGCCGAACGCCCATGACGGGGTTCAAGGGAGGGCTCCCTTGATCGCTGCAATGCAGCGATTTCGCTGGGGGTCAGAGGGGGAAAGTTCCCCCCGCTTCGCCAGGCTACCCATCCACCATCGCTCTACCAATAAGCGAGCGATTATGGTAAAATTAGGGGACTAATTGTTGATTGCCGCTGAGAACTGACCTGGGATTTCCATTGAGAAGTGACCCAAATGAGTGCTCTTATATTTTGGTCGTGTCCCACTTCTGAACCGGGCTTTCGCTGATGTTGAGGTAGCGGGCGAACACGCGCTGGCTAACATTGTTGGCTTCGCGAAGCTGCTTTATTTCGGCGGGCGCTATTGGGCTCGGGACCAGATGCCGGGAGTCGAAGTCCAGCATGGTCGTTTTGTCCATCGACCCGACCTTGTGAAGCATCGCCGCAGACGCGTAAATTGCCTTGGACAGGTCACTCTTCAACTCGCTTTTCGTCGCCATTGCATGTCTACGTTGGGACTTTGCTCTCTATGACTGGAGAGATCTGGTTTTCGCCCAACAGGGCATATGTCTTTGCTAGGGCTCTCAAGTCGTCCAAGTCGTCCTGGTCGATGTTGGCTTGGTGAACCAGGTGGTTTCCTTGGCATCGATAAGGGCGAGACATGCAGCACTGGGTACGAAAGGTATCAAGTGCAGCGTCTGACCTTAGGCGCGCCCATGATGCGCCACGCCCTATCTGCGCCGCGCTATACACCCCGGCCCTGAGCATTAACCGCCATCGGCTCAAAACGCGTAACTTTCTAAACTTGCGCAAGGTCCGTGGCTCGCGTTTGTCACATATGTACGAGCGCGAAGAAGGAGCCGATCACATGAGAGAGACTGTCCCTGCATCCGAGTTTACTCGAAACTTTGGCCGTTATCGGGTTCAGGCCCAACGCGAGCCGGTGGCTGTTTCAAGTCATGGTCAGGTCATCGGATATTTTGTAGGGCCAGATGACTACGAGGCTTTCAAGCGCTTCCAAGATAAGCGCCATAGCTTTGCAACCGAGGAACTTTCGGACGAGAAGATCAAGGCGATCGCCGGGTTGCGTATGGATCCGCGACACGATCACCTAAGCACTCTGCTCGATCTGAAATAGCCCACGTCGGACGTCACGAAGGGCTCATAGATCGCCGCAGCATGACCGTCTTAACCGTTCAGAGGCACAAGGACCCATCGCTGCGATACTGATCACTTGGCACCCTACCCGCAAAGACCGGCGGCCGCACTGCGCAGCCTGGGGGCTCCGCGCGGACTCCTCTACCAAATACCCAAATACCAAAAGACCCCCACAGCCCACGGATAGAAAATCCTATTCGGGTATAATCAGGTCATTATTCGGGAGAATAATCCGGTGTAATCAGGTACATATTTGGGTGTGATCAAGACGGATACTATTCACATCACCTCAGAGCTACTGGCTCTGATTAGTGAAGTTGCCGAGTTCAAAGGCGCTTGGCGCGCCCTTGGAACCCTTGCGCCTGAGCGTCTTAAGGCGCTGCGCCATGTCGCAACCATCGAAAGCATTGGCTCTTCAACCCGCATAGAGGGGAGCAAGCTCACCGACCGCGAGGTGGAGCGTTTGCTTGGCAACCGAGACATCAAACGCTTCAGCAGCCGCGACGAGCAAGAGGTTGGCGGCTATGCCGAAGTGATGGAAACGGTTTTTCATGCGTGGGAAGACATTCCCATCACGCAAAATCATATCAAGCAGCTTCACCGCGATCTTTTGCGCCACAGCGATAAGGACGAGCGACACCGCGGCGAATATAAGACCTTGCGCAATGACGTGGGAGCCTTTGATTCAGACGGAAAAATGATCGGCATCGTGTTTGAGACGGCCACGCCGTTCGACACGTCGCGTCGGATGACTGAGCTTGTGACATGGCTCAATGACGTCCTTGAGCTAAAGCGCCTCCATC
>JBBARR010000006.1:0-138645 GCA_040399645.1 Caulobacteraceae bacterium
CAATCGAATCCAAACCCTAAGGCTTGGCAAGCCTATTTCAGATCGTCAGGGAGTCCGAGTATAATTATAATAACCACTTTAAATTATATTACCGGCTGAGGATGAATTCTCGGTCCCTCACTTCACCGACGGGGAACTCATATTCGCCGACCTTGGTGAAGCCGAGGCGTTCATAGAGACGCTGGGCACCATGGTTCTGCGACCAGACACCGATCCAAAGGCGCCGACTCGGCTTTGCGAGCCAATCGAAACAGGCGGACATGAGTCGGGTTCCAGCGCCTCTATTTTGTGCCCGTTTCAGCAGATAGACACGCTTCAGCTCGCCGCAGGTCGGGGTGACTTGCGGATGGGGCAGGTCGCAGGTCCCTGCAACGGCATAGCCGACGGTTTGGCCGTCCTGCTCTGCGATCCACACGCCATAGTCTTCCGACGCGATCCAGGCGCGGTAGTTTTCGGCCAGATGGGCGCTGTCCAAAAAGGCCTTCAGGTCCTTAGGCGGATAAAGATGGCCAAAGGTCTGCGTAAAGGTCTCGCGCCCTACAGATTCCAGAGCGGCCGCGTCATCGGCATTGGCCAATCGGATCATGATCATAGGCCCACTCAAGCCCGCAGGTTAGTGGTCGCCTGATCGACGCCCAGAGCCGTCAGGGCTGTACGCACAATGGCCTCAGCATCCAGATGGGCCTGCGCATACATGATCTCAGGCTTGTCCTGATCTTGGAAAATATCGGGTAGGGTCAGGGTGCGAACCTTGAGGCCTCTGTCCAATGCCCCGCGCTCGGCCAACATCTGCAGCACAAAGGCCCCAAAGCCGCCGACGGATCCCTCTTCGATGGTGATCAGGCACTCATGCTCGCGAGCAAGGCGCAGGATCATCTCTTCGTCGAGGGGCTTGGCAAAGCGGGCATCGGCGACCGTGGCGGTCAAGCCATGGGCGGCCAAGATGTCGGCCGCATGAAGGGCCTCGGCTAGACGGGTGCCCAGGGACAAGATCGCGAGCGCGTTGCCTTCGCGCAAGATACGGCCCTTGCCAATCTCTAGCGGTTCAGCGAAATCGGGAACGCCAACCCCGGTGCCATCGCCGCGGGGATAGCGAAAGGCGCTGGGACGGTCATCAATAGCGGCGCTGGTCGCAACCATCCGAGCCAATTCGTTCTCGTCCGCAGCGGCCATAACGACAAAGCCGGGCAGGGCTCCGAGGAAGCCAATATCAAACGATCCGGCATGGGTCGGACCATCAGCCCCGACCAGTCCAGCGCGGTCGATGGCAAAGCGTACGGGCAGGCCTTGAATGGCCACATCATGCACGACCTGATCATAGCCGCGCTGAAGGAAGGTCGAGTAGATGGCGGCAAAGGGCTTCATGCCATCGGCGGCCAGACCAGCGGCGAAGGTCACCGCATACTGCTCGGCGATCCCGACATCGTAGGTGCGGCCTGGGAAGCGCTGGCCAAAGAGATCAAGGCCGGTGCCAGAGGGCATGGCGGCGGTAATGGCGACGATACGATCATCACGCTCAGCCTGTTTGATCAGTTCGGTCGCAAAGACTTTGGTGTAGCTGGGCGTTGCGGCCGGGGTCTTGGCCTGCTTGCCGGTGACGACATCGAACTTGACCACCCCATGGTACTTGTCAGCGGCATTTTCGGCCGGGGCATAGCCCTTTCCCTTTTGTGTCACAACATGAACTAAGACGGGGAGATCGTTGAATTCTTTTGCATTCTTCAGAACTTGGATCAGGTTATCCAGATCGTGTCCGTCAATCGGGCCGATATAGTAGAAGCCGAGCTCTTCGAAGAAGGTGCCGCCGGTGACCATACCGCGGGCAAACTCCTCAGCCTTACGGGCAGCCTCTTGCAACGGCTTGGGCAGGGCTCCGGCCATAGTTTTGCCGAGCTTACGCAACGACTGGTACCCGCCGCCGGAGACGAGCCTAGCCATATAGGCGCTCATGCCGCCAACGGGAGGCGCGATCGACATGTCGTTATCGTTCAGGACCACGATCAACTGCTTGGTCGTTTCGGCCGCATTGTTCATGGCCTCATAGGCCATGCCCGCGCTCATCGCGCCATCACCGATAACCGCGATAACCTTATTGTTGTCGCCGCGCTGGTCACGGGCGGCGCAGAAACCGAGGGCTGCCGAAATGGAGGTCGCCGCATGGGCCGCGCCGAACGGGTCATATTCGCTCTCGGCCCGTTTGGTGAAACCCGACAGGCCGCCGCCTTGGCGCAGGGTCGGCATGCGGTCGCGGCGTCCGGTAAGGATCTTGTGCGGATAGGCCTGATGGCCAACGTCCCAGATCAGGATGTCGCGTGGGGTCTCAAACACATGATGAAGGGCGACCGTCAGCTCAACCACGCCAAGGCCAGCGCCTAGATGACCGCCAGTGGTCGATACCGCCTCGATCATCTCAGCTCGAACCTCATCGGCCAACTGACGAAGCTGGCCAAGGGCCATGCAGCGCGTATCCGCAGGCATCGTCACAGTGTCAAGAAGAGGCGTGTTGGAAACCATGATATGTTTGGACTTAGGGTCCAATCCTTACAGAAAATTGAGAGCCATACAGACGGTCAGAAGCGACGATCTAGCACGAAATCGACGCTGTCCTTCAGAAATCTGGCACGATTACCGAAGGGGGCAAGGTGGGCGCGGGCCTGATCAGCGAGCATCTGTACCCGCTCGCGGGCCGGTTCGAGGCCTAGAAGGGTGACAAAGTTGGCCTTGCCCTTGGCCGCGTCCTTGCCCCCCGCCGCCTTACCGAGTAGTTCGACCTCGCCTTCTGCGTCCAGAAGGTCGTCGACAATCTGATAGGCAACCCCCAGATCATGGGAAAATCCCAGCAAGGCATGGCGTTCGTTGTCGCTTGCCCTGGCAAAGATCAAAGGAATTTCAAAAGCATAGGTGATCAGCGCGCCGGTCTTCAGCCGTTGCATCCGCGCGGCCGTCCCCAGATCATCAGGCACACCCAGAATGTCGATCATCTGTCCGCCTGCCATACCTGTAGCTCCCGACGCGATGGCGAGCCGATAGAGAAGCTGTGCCCGGATGTTGCCGTCCTCATGCGTATCGGGATGGGCCATTATTTCAAAGGCAACGGACTGTAGGGCGTCACCGACCAAGACGGCTGTGGCCTCATCATAGGCCTTATGGACGGTCGGTCGGCCTCGGCGCAGATCATCATCATCCATGCAGGGCAGGTCGTCATGGACCAGACTATAGGCATGGATACATTCAAGGGCGCAGGCTGCACGAAGGACAGGACGTTCTTCGAGGTCAAACATCTTGGCCGCTTCGAGGGCAAAGAAGGGCCGAACTCGCTTGCCCGGACCGAGGGCGGCATAGCGCATCGCCTCCATCAGGCGCTGCTCTGGCCCGTCAGAGCGTGGCAGCAACTCATCGAGCGCCACGGTGACGAGATCTGCGGCTCGTGCAATCCGCTCGTTCAGATTGAGTGTGTCAGCGGTGGAAGTCAAAACAGGAGCCCCCCATTGGGAACGGCTCGATCAACATCGACCAGAACCACATGGCCATGCGAATCGGGGAAGCCGAGGCAGAGGACCTCTGACATGAAGGGCCCAATCTGGCGCGGCGCAAAATTGACCACAGCGGCGACGCGGCGACCGATAAGTTCTTCGATTACATAGTGCTGGGTAATTTGTGCAGACGACCGCTTGATACCGATCGCTGGGCCAAAATCGATGGTCAGCTTGAAGGCGGGTTTGCGAGCCTCTGGGAAGGGCTCGGCCTTCAGGATCGTGCCGACGCGGATATCCACCCGGTCGAAATCGTCGATGGTGATGGTGGGCGCAGCGGCGGTCATGCCGGTCTCTAGTTAAATTCGGCGGGCTCTGAGCCCACGGTGCCTTGAGCCCCGACAACAATCTTTTCGACCCGCAGGCGGGCGGCTTCGAGCTTGGCTTCGCAATGGGCCTTGAGGGCCGCGCCGCGCTCATAGACTTCGATCGACCGCTCCAGCGGGGCCTGGCCGGATTCCAGTTCAGCGACGATCTTTTCCAACTCGGCGAGGGACTGTTCGAAACTGAGGGCGGCGATGTCAGTGGCGGTGGTCATGCGGTCTCCGGTCTTAATCCATCACCTGTGGGGCAGTGGTCGTCTGGCGGTTCAAGCTCAACGCCGAACGAAATGTTTTTGGGCCCAGTAGTTGTAGCCCTGATCCTTGACCAACTTCCAGCCCAGACGTTTCAATTCCAGACCAATCATCTCGTTGAAGA
Source organism: Caulobacteraceae bacterium (assembly GCA_040399645.1). Taxonomy (GTDB): domain Bacteria; phylum Pseudomonadota; class Alphaproteobacteria; order Caulobacterales; family Caulobacteraceae; genus CAISGS01. The sequence goes on from JBBARR010000006.1 coordinate 4,233, forward strand.
AGCCGTGGGCGACGACGAGGACGTTGCGGCCCTGATCGCCCATCTCGCTCAACTGCCGCGCGGCCTCAGCTGCACGAACCGTCGCCTCAGCGCGGCTTTCCTGCCCCGCGTGATTGTTGAAAAACCACCACCAGAAGCGCGACAGAACCCCCCAATGTCTCGGTGACATCCGCACAATGCTTGGAAAGGGCGGCGGGGGAAGGGGGGCTTCGATGAACAAGGCATCAGAGCTAAAGGCGCGGCCGTCGCACACAGCCTGCGCGCTCTCAATCGCGCGAGCGCGGGTGGAGGCGATGATGATGTCGGCGGCTTGCGCAATGGTGACAAGATCGGCGGGAGGCGTCTGCCCCGCCTTCAGGCTGCCCTCTTCATATTTCGCCCACCAGGACAGGTAGCCCTTTGGGGGAAGGCTTACCTTGCGCGAGAGGGCGGGCTCACCATGCCTTGCCAAGACGATCCGCACGGGCGCGCTCGCACCCGAACGGGTGGATGGCAGGTCAGACGGGTTCGGCGACGGTTCAGTGGCCATTTTGCTGTATTCTTAGAACGCTGAAATTCGCGTTCTAAGACTTCACCCCTCCTGCAAGGCGCGGACATGCGCCAATGCTGATTGCCCTAAAGCCTCTAGGTCGTACCCGCCCTCGAGCGAGGACACAACCCGCCCCGCACAATGACGCCGTGCAACGGTCAAAATGGCGCGCGTTGCCCAAGCATAATCTTCCGCCTGAAGGGACTGTCCGCCGAGGGGATCTTTTGCGTGGGCATCAAACCCGGCTGAGATGAGAATGAGGTCGGGTGCGAAATCATCCAAGGCGGGCATCATGCTTTCAAAGCGCTTTTGCCATAGGGACCTTGGGGCATGGGGCGGCACAGTGTGGTTGACGACATTGCCGACCCCCGTTTCTGACGGATCGCCGGTGCCGGGATAGAGCGGGGCCTGATGGATCGAGGCCAGAAACAGGGTGGCGTCACTTTCCACCACAGCTTGACTGCCATTGCCGTGATGGACGTCAAAATCGACAATGGCGACGCGTGCGAGGCCGAAACTCTGGGCAACTCGCGCAGCGACGGCCACATTGCTAAAGACGCAAAAGCCCATAGCGGTATCCGGTTCTGCATGGTGTCCCGGCGGCCGAACCGCGCAGAAGGCCCGATCATGATCGCCATCGACCACACCTCTGACTGCATCGATCACCGCTCCAGCCGCGCGCCGTGCAGCGGCGACACTCCCCGCAGAGAGGAAGGTGTCCGGATCCAGTTCATGCAGGCCTTGAAGGGGAGACGCGGCGATAAGGCGTTCTAGATGGGCGCGGGGGTGGACCCTTTGCAAATCATCCAGCGACGCAAGACTGGCCTCCCGTCTTAGCAGGGTTAGGTCCGACGCATCGGCCAAGGCATCGAGCACGGCCCCCAAGCGTTGCGAACGCTCAGGATGGCCGGGGCCGGGCTGATGATGTTCCATGTCACCATGGGAGTAGAGCGCAAGGGTCATGAGCCTATGCTAGCAGACGCCGCGTGCTTAGCTCAATCAGGCTTCGCGCAGATTAGAACGGCGAGAAGGTCTCGACCAAAGCCTGTCCTGCGGGCGTCTTCTGCATACGGCTGATGTCGCCGCGGCCACCGTAAGAGATGCGCGCTTCGGCAATTTGCGTGTGCTTGATGGTGTTGGTCGAGGTGATGTCCTCAGGACGCACGATCCCAGCAACGGTCAATTCCCGCACTTCGCCATTGGTCCGAACCTCTTGGCGGCCTTGAATAATCATATTGCCATTGGGCAGGACCTGAGAGACCAGAGCCGCGACGGTGAGAGAGATCTTTTCCTGCCGCTTGACCGAGCCACTGCCAGATCCTGCGGTCGTGCCGCCATAGTCCAAGCCTGGAGTCTTATCGAAGCCCGGAGGCAATAGCCGCCCGAGAGAGGAGTCGAGCCCAAACAGCCCGCCGATCTGACCTTTTGTTGTGTTATTTCGTGACCGGTTAGTTGCGTTTGAAACGTCGGCGCTATCGGCAATGTCGATCTGGACGGTGAGGATATCGCCGACACGGCTGGCTCGCTGATCGATGAAGAAGGCTCTCGCGCCATTGCGCCATAGAGAGTTGGCTGAGCCCGGACCCGTCTCGCGTGATTCTGGCTGCATCATAACCTGTTGATATTGCGGGACCAACTGGGCCGGGTAGCCCATCGGGGTCATCTCAGGGCCGCGTATGGCGCTCGTCACGGTCGAACAGGCTGCCATGGGCAAGGCCATAAGGACGATCAGCGAACGAAGCGTTTTGGCAGATGTCATCGGATGAACTCGCTTCCTCAGGATCATTGGGCAAAAGCCAAACGGCGTGACGTCGGCTCTCTGCGAACTTGGGCGGCTTCGGGACCGGTCAGGGCCTTGCCCGGACCGGTCGCCACCGCTTCGATAGATTTTTTGGAGCTGGTATTTTGTAGGGTGAAAAGCTCGCCCACGGCGGCATTGCCCATGGCCTTGGCCTCAAGGCTCAGAACGATACTGCCATCACGATAGGTAACCTGCACCAGGTCATCGCGGTGGATCACCAAGGCAGCCAGAAGGTCACGCGCCGATACGGCTTGGCCCGTGCGCAGGGGCCGCTTGACGCTGAGACCAATCACGTCGTCGGCACTACGCGGCGCATCGCTCGGCACGGCCTGAACCAGCACTCGGCTGTAGGTCAGGTCTTCGGCTGCGATGATATCGCCTGAGGAGAGGCTGCGGCTGTAGGTCAAGACTTCACTCATGGCTGCTGAGGCCGAACGGGCGGTCGCGGCGGGCCGAGGAGCCAACTGCGTCGGTGCGGTCTCAAGCCCTGAGCGGACGATCAGGCGGCGCAGGCCCGTGCTGTTGGACCAGTCGAGGCCATAACGCTGGGCCAGTCGCTGAACCTGAGCGGCATCGAGCACCTGATTACGGCCAGGCTCGACGCCGTTGGCGACCATGACATTGCCGGCCGACCCGGCATTGTCGAACAGGTCGCTGAGGGTGACTTGGCCGTTGCCATCGACCAGTTCGCTGCGCAGGTTGACCGGCTGTCCGGCCAAGGCTGAACTGCTGATCAAGGCGGCGGCGAGGCTGAGAACGATGGCGACGGCGCGCATGATCCTAGCCCTTCAGCTGTGAAGCCGCGGCCAGCATCTGGTCGCTGGTCGTGATGACCTTAGAATTCATCTCATAGGCACGCTGGGCGACGATCAGGCTGGTGATTTCGGTCACAGCATCGACGTTCGAGGCTTCGGTATAGGACTGCATGATCTTGCCGACCCCTACGACGCCTGGCGTACCGATAACCGCTGCGCCGGAAGCACCGCTTTCGAGGTACATATTGCCGCCGATGGCTTCGAGACCGGCCTCATTGAAAAAGGTGGCCAATTGCAACTGGCCGAGCAGGACCGGAGCGATCGTGCCAGGCTGAACCACCTGCACCTGACCGCTAGCCGAAATGGAAATGTCCGTTGCATTTTGCGGAATGGTGATGGCGGGCTGAACCAGATAGCCGTCCTTGGTCACCAATTGGCCTTGGTCATTTTTGGAGAAGTTGCCTGCCCGTGTGTAGCCGGTCTCACCGGAAGGCATCAGGACCTGAAAGAACCCGCGACCATCGATGGCCATGTCGAGCTTGTTGCCGGTCAAGGTTGGCGTACCCTGCTCGGTGATCCGATAGATGGCTCCCGCCTTTACGCCCGAACCAATCTGAATACCGGTCGGAACGATGGTGCCCGTATCGGACGACTGAGCACCCATGCGCTCGACATTTTGATAGAGCAGGTCCTGAAACTCAGCCCGCTGACGCTTGAAGCCAATCGTATTCATGTTGGCGATGTTGTTGGAGATAACTTCAACGTTGGTCTGCTGCGCAGACATGCCCGAAGCGGCGGTGCGAAGAGCTCTCATTGCGACAATTCCTGATCGTGGGTCATGGGGTTCAGCTCAGCTTACCGAGGCGCGCGATGGCATCTTCGGAGAGTTTGGCGGTCTGTTCGACGAGGCGGGCCATGCGCTCATAGGCACGGCTCACCTCGATCATCTGGGTAATTTCTTTGATAGCATTGACGTTCGAGCCTTCGAGCATCCCCTGATGCATCTGGGCTGTGGTGGCCGGGGTCGGCTGAGCGTTTGAGGTGTTGCGATAGAGCCCGTCGCCCATCTTTTCGAGGCTAGACATCGAGGCGAATTGAACCGGACGAAGCGCACCGATGCGCTGACCGGCTTGACTGATGATGCCGTCCTTGCTGATGCTGAGCGGGCCCTTCTGGGTATCGACCAAGATCGCGCCGCCATCGCCGACCAACTGGTCGCCCTTTTGTGTGGTCAGGCGGCTGCCCGCATCGAGTGTAAAGCGTCCATCGCGGGTGTAGCGCAGACCATCAGCCGTGTTGATCTGGAAAAAGCCTTCGCCCTCTATGGCAATGTCTAGACTGTTTCCTGTGGTGCGCAGTGAGCCTTGGCTAAAGTCACGCGCAAGGCCTGTATCCAGTACAAATTTTACGGGGGCCGGACCGCCGAGGGTCTTGGCTGGGCTTTCTGGGTCTTCGGCCAGAATGAGTTGCTCGACCTTAAAGCCGACCGTGTCTTGGTTGGCGATGTTGTTGGCCACCACATCCATTTGTCGGCGCAAGGTCATCTGGCGCGACAGTGCGACATACATTGCATTATCCACGGCGCGCTCCCTTTGCTCTTGAGCCAAATTTTTCTCGAGGGTCCATGCAAACGGCGGGCCAGTTTGAAAACTGAACCATTTCAATGTAGAGTGTGGTTAATTAATGCTTAGAAAGCGGTTTTGGCCCGGCAAGTCCTGCCGAAATCGGCCTTGGTTAAAAACCGATCCTTAACCCGTGTAAGCAATGTATAAAGAAGTGTAGTGCAAAGATTCTCGCTAAGGCTTTTTGGCCTCGAGATTTGAACGCGGACAGCGGTGAGACGATGGCCAAAGATAAAGCCAAGAGCAAAGAGGCCCCTGAGGGCGAAGCCGCAGAAGCCGTAGAAGGCGAAGAGGGCGAACCCGGGAAGAAAAAGCTTCCGGTCCTGTTTATCGCGATCGGCGTGGCGGTGGCGCTTGTCCTCGGTGGCGGCGGAACCGCGGCCTTTTTGATCTTCGGTAAGAAGAAGCCGCCTGAAGTTCATGGCCAAAAGAAGCCGGAGAAAAAGGAAGTAAAGAAAAAGGAGGGCAAGGATGGCGAGGGGGCCAAGCCTGTGGGTATCGTTAAGGAAGGCCCTGATGGTGTGACCTTCTACACCTTGCCAGACATCACAGTGAACATGCAGTCCTCGGATAATCGCCCGACCTATATCAAGTTGAAATTGACGCTCGAATTGCCCAATGCCGAGCTTGTTGAGCTGTTGGAACCGAACATGCCGCGGATGCAGGACATGTTCCAATCCTTCCTGCGCGAGCTGCGGCCTGAGGATATGCAGGGCAGCCAAGGCAACTATCAATTGCGGATGGAAATTCAGCGGCGGGTCAATCTGATTATTGCTCCGGCCAAAGTGAATGCAGTGCTGATCGAGGAGATGTTGATCAGCTAAGGATGTTATCCTAGCCGATGGGGAATCATGGCTGACGAAAACGAACCTTCGACTGATTTGAACGCTGGAGCCAATCTAGCGAACGCCGCCGATGGCTTGGGCCGCGGTCAGGAACCCTTGCCCGGCGCAGAGCGGATCCTGAATCAAGAGGAGATCGACAGTCTTCTCGGCTTCTATCTCAATGACGACGAAGACGATGAAAATACCGGCATTCGGTCGATCATCAATTCGGCTCTGGTCAGCTACGAGCGGCTGCCCATGCTCGAAATCGTCTTTGACCGCCTCGTGCGATTGATGACCACGAGCCTGCGCAATTTCACGTCTGACAATGTCGAAGTGTCGTTGGATAGTATCTCTTCTATCCGGTTCGGGGATTACCTCAACTCGATCCCGCTGCCCGCTATCCTCGCGGTCTTTCGGGCCGAGGAGTTGGACAATTACGGACTACTGACCGTCGACTCTAACCTGATCTATTCGATCGTTGACGTGCTGCTCGGTGGTCGCCGTGGTGCCGCGGCCATGCGCATCGAAGGTCGTCCCTACACCACCATCGAACGGGCACTGGTCCAGCGGATGATCGAAGTGGTTTTGGCCGATGCCAAGCTGGCCTTTGAGCCCCTGACCCCCTTGACCTTTAATCTGGATCGCCTGGAAACCAATCCTCGCTTTGCCGCGATCGCCCGTCCGGCCAATGCCGCCATTCTGGTCAAGCTGCGGATCGACATGGAAGACCGTGGTGGACGCATTGAGCTGCTCTTGCCTTACGCCACGCTCGAGCCTATTCGAAAAATGCTCCTGCAGCAGTTCATGGGTGAAAAGTTCGGCCGTGATAATATCTGGGAAAGCCACCTGGCGACCGAGCTTTGGACCACACAGATGGAGGTTCGCTGTGTTCTGGATGAGCAGAAGATCAACCTTCAGCGTGTTCTAGATTTCAAGGTGGGCGATACCTTGATGCTCAACGCGACGGCGGACAGCCTTGTTGAGCTGCGCGCAGGGTCTATTCCTCTGACCCAAGGCCGCATGGGCCGACGCAACCACGCCATCGCAGTGCGGGTAGAGACCTCTTTGTCGGAATCGACAAAGAGGGCCATTCGGAAGGACCTATGAGCCTTATCCCGATCATTCTTAATGTCTTGCTCGCGGTGTTGCTCATAGCCGCATTGCTGGTCGGCTGGCGTCTGGAGCGCCGACTCAAGGAATTGCGCCAGAGCCATCTTGGTTTTGCCAAGGCCGTGCAAGAGTTGGATGTGGCAGCCCTTCGCGCTCAGGCCGGTCTTGATCAGTTGCGTATCGCCGCGGACGAGGCTGGGGATGTTCTGGGCGACCGGTTGATCCGGGCCCGGGAAATGTCTGAAAAGCTTCAATCCATGATCGCAACGGCCCAGAAGGTCAGCGAAGTGCGACGCCCTGCGCCGGAGGCTCCCCTTCGTGTCCGAGCCCGCAGTCAGCCCGATATCTTGGACCTCTCGCCCGCTGATAGGGTGCCTGCCGCGCCTGCGCCGCGTAGCCGCATGCCCTTGATGGAAATGGACGACGATCTCTTTACCGGACCGGACCTGTCAGAGGCCGACACCGAGCCCAACCCCCAGCTCAAACCCGCCCAATCGCGGCGTAATCTTTTCGGAGGCCGTCGATGAGGCCCATCCCTCGCATCCTGCCCATTATTGCGGTGACCATCGGTGGCGTTCTGGCGATCAATGCCCTCTCTGGAGTGCGGGATCTGCCGCAATTGATGTCAGGCGCGAAGACTTTTGCGCAGGGTGTTACGGGCGCGAAACCGGATGCGGCCAAGGGCGCTCCTGAAAGGGGCGCTCCTGCAAAGGGTGCCGCGACGGGCAAGCCCGGTGAAAAGCCAGCAGTTCCCTTAGACGGTGCAAAGCTAGCGGAAGCGGCCACGACCCCGGCCGACGGTACCCAAACCCAAATGGCCACCAATTCTACGAACAGTCCCTATTCCGGATCCATATTGGCAGCGAGCAAGTCCGGTGCCTTAGCCGCTCCCGCAACCAAATCTGTCGCCAAGTCAGCGGCGATCTGTGCGCCGACGGCGGCCGAACTGGCCAAAGAGGCCGGTATGTCGCCCGCTGAACTTCGTGTTTTGCAGAGCCTAGGTACACGTAGGGGCCAGTTGGACAAGCGCGAGAAGGACCTTGATGTCCAGCTTCAACTGTTGGCGGCAGCAGAAGCCAAGCTAGACGGAAAGATTAAGTCTCTGACTGGCTTAAAAGGGCAGGTCCAGTCTCTGATTGGCCAAGCCGATGCGCAGCAGCAGGCGGAAAATGATCGGTTGATCCGCGTCTATGAGGCCATGAAGCCTAAGGATGCCGCAGCCCGCTTTAGCCTGTTGGAGGACAGTGTTCGTCTGCCCATCGCGTCGAAGATGAAAGAAAAATCGCTGTCGGCCATCTTGGCGCAGATGTCGCCGCCCGATGCCAAGGCTCTGACCGAGCGGCTCGCTAACCGATTTGCCGCCGCCCGTGCCGTTGCTGATGCCCGCGCTGCAGTGACGGCTGCTGCGCCTGCGACCCCGGCCAAGCCTGCTGCCGCTGGTCCGGCAAAGGCCGCGCCGCGTAAGGCGGGCTAGAGCGAAACCTATGGTCCTGACTTCCAATCGTCGAAGCAGATTGAAGGCCAGCGTCGCGCTAGCCTCTATGCTGGCGGTTACCATACACCCTTTGGGCGTGGCGCAGGTCCGTAAGCCGCCCGCAGCACCAGCATCAGCATCAAGCTCTGAGACTGTTGGGCCCCTTGATGTTCGCGTCGCCAAGAACGACGCCTATTCACGGGTTGAGTTTCGATGGTCGGTTCCGACGCGGGCGAGCGTCAGTCGGGACGGGCAAGCCATCCTTGTGCGGTTCAACCGCAATGCCAAGCCGGACATTTCGCGTCTGAGGGTCAGCCCACCGCCTTATATTAAGACGGCTGAAGCCAAGCCTGTCGGCAGTGGCTTGGAGGTCAGGATCGAACTGACCGACGATGCTGATTTTATCTCCGGTCAGGCCGACGGTGGTCGTTATATCAATATCTTCAAGCGCCAAGACCCAGAGGCGAAGGCTGCCGCCACCGAAGCGGCGCGGCTCGATTCCGTTGCAGAAGTCGGCGCTGATGGTACTGGAGCGAACCGGCCAGATCCCCGACCAGACAATGGCATCGTGCCGGTCTCTGGGAAGGTCGAGAGCGGACAGTCGGTGCTGCGGTTCGCCTGGAAGGCCCCCTTAGGTGCGGCCATATTTCGCCGCGGGGACGCGCTTTGGATCGTCTTCGATGGCAGGGCGCAACTGGATCTGTCCAAGGTTGCCAAATCTTTGCCGCAGGTTGGCGACCTTCGGGCGGTGCAAGGCCAGGACTATACGGCCCTAAGGCTGATTGTGCCGCAGGCCACTTTGGTCAATGCCAGTGCCGAGGGGCCCGTTTGGGCCGTTGGCATCGGTCCTTCATCAACGGCCGCCTCAACCTTGATCAGGGTCGGACGGGACGAGCGGGGTGTTCCCCCCAGCCTGACGGCGGCTGTCGCGGGCGCAACCCATGTTGCGTGGATCAATGATCCCGTGGTCGGAGACCGGATCGGCGTCGTCACCGCCTTGGCCCCGGCAAAGGGTCTGCCGTCGCGGCGCGACTATGTTGAGGCAGCCTTTTTGCTCTCGTCGCAGGGCCTCGCCATTGAGCCCTATGTCGATGATCTCGAAGTCTTTGTCACAGGCGATATTGTCCGTATCGGCCGGCCCAAGGGCCTAGCCCTCTCGGGCAATGCAGCGGCCAAGCAAATCGCCGCTCAGTCTGGCGCGCCGCAACCAGCGGCCATGCCCGCCTTGATTGATTTCAAGGGCTGGTCGGAGACCGGATCTGGTGGGTTTTGGGGGCGCTATCATGCCTTGATGAATGCCGCGACCGATGAAGCCATCAAGACCAAGGATGGCGACGTCACAGCGCGGATGGCGATGGCACGTTTCCTGATCGGATCTGAACTGTCCTTTGAGGGTATCGGGATGCTCAATCTAGTGGCCAAGGTCAACCAGACCATGATGGGCAATGCAGAATTTCGGGGCTTGCGCGGTGCTGCCAAGGTCATGGCCGGGCGCTATAAAGAGGCCTCTACTGATTTAGCCTCTCCGGTTCTGCAGAGCGATCCGTCCAGCGCGCTCTGGCGAGGATATATTGCCTATAAGCAAGGCCAATGGCCTGAAGCGCGTGATCAGTTTCAGCAAGGTATGCGAGCCATAAAGCTGTACCCACCGATCTGGCAGGCGCGGTTTGCCAGGGCTAATGCCGAGGCCACGCTGGCGACAGGTGACGTTGATGGCGCGCGGACGCTGTTGCGCGGAGCCCAGATTTCCGGTGTCGATATTGTCGAGACCTTGAAGACCTTACTGGTGCAGGCTCAGATTTTCGAAGCCATGGGCGACGCGCCTCGGGCGATGCGCATGTTTAATGCCCTTGCACGCGCTCGAACCGAAGAGGTCAATGCGCCGGCCCTGCTCAATGCCACGCGGATCAAGCTTGACCGAGGCATGATCACGCCGCCAACGGCTGCGGGGGTCTATGACGGCCTTCGGTACCGCTGGCGCGGCGATGCCAATGAGTTAAAAACCATTCGAACGCTGGGTGAGCTCTATATCAGTCTGGGACGCTACCGCGAGGCGCTAGCCGTGCTGCGCTCGGCGGGAAACCGTCAGCCCGATATGCCAGATTCGCAAGCCATTCAGAGCCAGTTGAGCAACGCCTTTCGGGCGCTATTCCTCGATGGTGATGCCGATGGCTTGGAGCCCATTCAGGCCCTCGCCCTGTTCTACGACTTCAAAGAATTGACCCCGATGGGTGCCGATGGCGACCTCATGGTGCGTCGCCTTGCCCGGCGCTTGGTCGATGTCGATCTGTTGGATCAGGCCGCGGAGCTTTTGAAATACCAAGCAAACGAACGCTTAGACGGTGTGCCGCGTGCGGTCGTTGCCACCGATCTCGCCCTGATCAATCTGATGAACCGAAAGCCTGAGCAGGCTCTTGAGGCGATCAATAGTTCACGCACGACGGTTTTGCCAACCTCGTTGAACGCCGAGCGACGGATTATCGAGGCCAAGGCCTTGGTCGGCGTCGGTCGGATGGATCATGCGCTCGAAATCCTGGAAAATGATAAGAGTGCCGAAGCCAGCGAAGTGCGCGGTGAAGTCGTTTGGCGCCAGCGCGCTTGGCCACAGGTCGGTCCAGTTTTCGAAAAGAGCCTTGGGGATCGTTGGAAGACCCCGGCGACACCTCTGACCGAAGAGGATGAAACGCGGCTGCTGCGGGCGGCGATAGGCTATAGTCTAGCCGGAGACGACGGGTCCCTCGCAAGGCTGAATCAGCGTTTCAAGTCCTTTGTAAATGGGGCCAAGCAGGCCGACGCCCTACGGGTGGCTCTGGTCGGACCTGATGGAGACACGACGACCTCCGATTTCGCTCAGAAGGTCTCAGATAATGAAATCTTCGCCGGTTGGGTCGATAAGATGAAGCAGCGGTTCAGGGATCGCGCACCGCCCGTGACGTCGCGAACGGCGAAAGCTGCGGCGCCGGCTCGTCCAGCTGCTTAATCGACGGATCGGGTTAGCCCGGAGGCGGTATTTTGCCCTGATGGAAGCTCTCGACCAGAGAGCCGCAGACCAGTCCCCAACCATCAACCAACACGAAGAAGATCAGCTTGAACGGCAGCGACACGACCGCTGGCGGCAACATCATCATGCCCATACTCATCAAGATACTGGCCACCACCAGATCGATGACGAGGAACGGAATGAATAGCAAGAAGCCGATCTCGAAGGCGCGCTTCAACTCACTGATCATGAAGGCGGGTGTTAGGACATGCAGAGGCGTATCGGCGCGGGTCTCAGGCTTGTCGATCTTGGAGAGGCGTATGAAAAGGCCAAGGTCCTTGTCGTCGACCTGGCTGAGCATGAAGGTCTTGACCGGGGTCGATGAGGCATCAAAGGCATCGGTCAGCGACATCTGCTGGTCCATCAAGGGCTTGATGCCGGCCTCGTAAGCCGCCTCATAGGTGGGGGCCATAACAATGGCGGTTAGAAACAGCGCCAAGCTGACAATCACGGCATTGGGCGGGCTCTGTTGTAGGCCCATGGCCGTGCGGAGCAGCGATAGGACCACCACGATCCGAACAAAGGCCGTCGTCATGATCACGATAGAGGGGGCCAGCGACAGGACTGTCATCAGACCGATCAACTGCACCACGCGCTCGGTGAGGCCTGCGCCACTACCAAGGTTGATGTTCAAGGCCTGCGCGGCGGCGACGGCAGGCGCAGCGACCGAGGCGAGGGTGGTTAGAAGCGCAATGAGGCCAATGCGCTGAAGGCTGAAGCTGGTATCGGGATGCATCAGGCCGCAGGCTCCGTTTGGTCAGGCGTGGATGGGGGCAGGAGAGCCGGTCCCGTCGGATGCTCCACCAATATCTTGCCGTCGCCCAGCAGCAGAAGCTTCTCTTCTTGATCGACGCGGATCAGGACGAGGCGACGTTGGGGGTCAAGCATCAGGCTCTCGATCACGGCCAACCGCTTGGGTGCGGACTTAAGAGGTTGCAGCCGAGCAAGGGCATCGGGACCAAACCTGCGCATGCCGACCGCCGCGAGGCCGAGCAGCGCTAGCGTCACCGCGAGGGCTAACAACATACGGATGATCTCAACCATGGACTTGACCTGATCCGACACGATGAATCGGCCACGGATGGCCTTTGCGCTAGGATTTGAACCAAGCTGATTAACGCCTGATTAACCCTGTTCGTTCATCTTTTGCCAATGGACATCAACGCAATTCCCTTATTTTCGATATTAAAGAGTCGCTTGGGATATCTGTCCCAACGGCAAACCTTGATTTCGCAAAATGTCGCGAACGTAAATTCTCCGGGTTTTGTCGGAAAAGATCTAAAACCCTTTGTAATTCCAGATAAAAGTTCGATCACTGGCCGTCTTCAGTTGACGGGGGCTAATGCCGCCGCTGGACCAGCCAGAACGGATGCGGGCCACATGCAAGGCACAGTTCTGAACACTGGTGGTAAGGGCAAGCCTCAGAATGCCCCTGATTCTGAAACCCGACTCGATGGAAACAATGTCGTGTTGGAGGAGCAGATGATGAAGATGACCGATGCGCGGATGAACTATGATGCGGCTGTGACCTTCTATCAAAAGTCTCTCGGGCTTTTGCGGATGGCATCCAGGGCGCCAGGGCGTTGATGGGCAGGAAAGGTTAGGTCATGGCTGATTCCAAATTCCCTTTGACCTCTAGCGGAGCGGCCATGGCCGTGGCGACCTCTGCCTTGCGCGCTCAGCAGGCGCGGATGCGGATTATCGCCGAGAACCTGGCCAATGCAGATTCCACATCCAAGACGGCAGGGGGCAATCCCTATCAACGCCAGATACCAGTCTTCCAGCCGCAGCGTCTGTCTAACGGTATTCAAGGCGTCCAGATGACCAAAGTTGAACCCGACAAGAGTGATTTCAAGTCGGAATATGACCCAAGTCACCCCTCAGCCGATGCCAAGGGTTATGTCAAAATGCCAAACGTCGATCCCTTGGTTGAAGCCATGGATATGCGCGAGGCCCAGCGTGCCTATGAAGCCAATCTCAACGTGATCGAAACAGCGCGGGCCATGCAGTCACGCACGCTTGATCTGCTGCGCAAATAGACGAGGACAGATAGATGGTCGCTCCCCTAATTGCTGCAAAAGCCTACGCAGCCGCTCAATCTCAGGCCGCAAAAGGCCTGGGCGGCATGGGCGGCGATGCTGCTTCGGGCCTAACGGGCGGCGGCGGCTTCGGTGATCTGGTCAAGAACGCCATGAACGAGGTGATGCAGTCCTCTCGTCATGCCGAAACCCAGATGAAGGCTCAGGTCCAAGGTAAGGCGGAGCTGCTGGATGTTGTCACCGCGATCTCCTCCGCAGAGGCTAGCCTAGAGACCGTGATGGCCGTTCGCGATCAGGTGATCTCAGCCTATCAAGAAATCATGCGGATGCCGATCTAACGCCTTTTGGCGCAACGGCTTGGTGCGTTATTTAGATTTTACTAACCCTGTTTGGCCAAAGCCTGACTATGGGTAATATCAGTCTGTTTTTATGAGTCGAAAGGTCGTTTTTATGACCGGTAATGAAGTGATCGACGTGGCACGTGATGCCATCTGGCTGGCCATTGGCATGTCGGCCCCGATCATGATTGTCGGTCTGGTGGTCGGTATCGCCATCGGTCTGTTTCAGGCCCTGACTCAGATTCAAGAGGCGACCCTCGTCTTTGCCCCCAAGATCTTGGCGATCTTTGTCGCCATGCTGCTTTTCTTGCCGTTCATGGGTGCGTTAATGGGTGACTTCATGCGCAAGATCGCCGCCAGAATCGCTGGGATGTAACGCTTGGAAAGCTACGCCACCGCCCAACAGGTCTATGTGGCCAGCCTGGTCTTTGCGCGCGTCGCGTCAATGATCATGCTGATGCCCGGGCTGGGTGAAGCATCGGTTTCCCCGCGCATCCGTCTATCCTTTGCGCTCGTGACGGCCATATGCGTGGCCCCGATCGCCGCGCCGCACCTTCCGCCTCTATCGACCACGGTCGGCGGGCTAACGGGTCACGTCCTAAAAGAGGTGATCATCGGCCTGATGATGGGTGCGATCCTGCGTCTGTTCATGTCGTCCTTGGCCACCGCCGGTGAGATCATCTCGATCCAGACCACCTTAGCCTTCGCCCAGACCGCCAATCCGATGCAGGCTCAGCCCGGCACCTCGGTGACCTCATTCTTGAGTGTGACGGGACTGACATTGATCTTCGCGACCAATCTGCACCATCAGTTCCTGACGGCTATGGTCCATTCCTACAGCCTGTTCGAGCCGACCAGAGATGTGCCGATGAGAGATGCGGTGAAGCTAGCGATTACCACGGTCAGTCAGTCCATCGCATTGGGTGTTCAGCTTTCGGCCCCCGTGATCGTCTTTTCATTGGTGTTTAACATTGCCACCGGCCTGATCGGCCGGGTCATGCCACAGTTCCAAATCTTCTTCGTCGCCACGCCTCTCAGCGTGTTGATGGGCCTGTCCTTGCTCGCCTTAAGCATCAGCTTAATCGGGCTGGTGTGGATCTCGCGATACGAAGCCTTCCTGCACGTGTTTCTTTAGGAGCACGGCGCCATGGCAGAGGATCCAGAGACCCAAACAGAAGAACCGTCCGACCGAAAACTTAGTCAGGCGAGGGAACAGGGCGATGTCGTCAAATCGATGGACATCCCCCAGGTCGCGACCCTCGCCGCCATAACCGCTACCATCGCTTGGGCCGGTGGTTGGATGATGCAGTCCATTGCCACCTCCATGCTGCCCTTCTTGGCCCACCCCGATCAGATTGATCTGAGCGGTCACGGCACGATCAACGTGATGAAAACGGTCATGGGGTCGATCCTACCGGTCTTGGGTACGATCTTCGCGGTGACGGGGATTGCCGGTGTCGCAGGCAATGTCTTTCAGACGGGCTTTATGTTTACCCCGTCCAAACTGTTTGAAGGCGGGCTGTCTAAACTCAATCCGTTGGAGGGGTTCAAGCGCCTCTTTGGGATGGATGCTTTCATCCAATTTACCAAGTCACTGGTGAAAGTAGTCATTTTGGCGGTCATCGCCTGGTGGATTCTCAAGCCCCATGCCATGCAGATTACCCAACTGGCAGAATTGGCACCAGCCGCCATCATTCCCCTGACTTGGGACATCCTTAAGGCCCTGCTCTATGCGGTGCTGATCATGCTTACCTTTGGGGCAGGGCTTGATTGGTTCATTCAACGCCAGCGATTCATGAAGCGCATGCGGATGAGCAAGCAGGAAATTAAGGACGAGAACAAGCAGTCCGAAGGTGATCCTCAAATCAAGGCCCGCCTGCGCCAAATCCGCATGCAACGCGCCCGTCGGCGAATGATGTCCAATGTGGCCAAGGCGACCGTGGTGGTCATGAACCCGACCCACTATGCTGTTGCTCTGCGCTATGAGCCCGGTGTTACTGCCGTTCCCATGTGCGTGGCCAAGGGTATGGATCTGCTGGCCTTGAAAATTCGGGAAATTGCCGAAGAGGCTGGCGTGCCGATCATTGAAGACCCCCCTTTGGCGCGCGCCCTCTTCGCCACGGTCGATATTGATGAGACCATCCCCAAGGAACAGTATGAGGCTGTGGCCAAGGTCATCGGCTTCATCATGGGCAAGAAGCAGGCCCGCAGTCGCGCTCGAACCTCGCCGCGCTAGGCTTGATCGGTTAGATTTTGTCCGCCGGTCTTAATCAGATGACTACGGACTGGGCCTATCTATTTCCCAAATAATCTAGAAAATGAGGGTCGCAATTTCTCAGTCACGCGCCTGAAGGATCATTTCGGGCAGAAGGATAGGCGCTTTCGATGGATAGGACGCCGCGCCATTCGGTCAGCCATCGGCAGGTTAAGCCCGTAAAACCGTCGAGCCTTGTGCCGATCCTCGCGGGGCTTTGCTTTTTGATTGCTGTCGGCTTCGCGGCCTACCCCGCGATCCGGGCCGGTGCGTCCAGCCTTGGGGGCATATTGCTGCTGGTTGGTCTGGCCGGAGTGGTCTCAATCGGTTTCTTTGCCTTTTTGGGCAATCCCACATCCTCGGGCCAGAACGATGACACCAGCGAGGCGGAGGTTCGCGAAACGCTGGTTCATGCCCTGAATGAACCGGCGGCAGTTGCCGCTGACGATGGCCGAATCTTGGCGGCCAATCCCGCTTGGCGTTTGATTTTGGGCCAAGGCACGCGATTGCCCAAGGCGGGCAAGGATGCATCGAGCCTATTCACGGCCCTGACTGCCGCACGGAGCGGTGAGGTCGGTTCGGCTCAGGTGCGCGCCGATGGTGAAGATCACCCCGTTCAGGTCTCGACCCTCGCGGGCTCAGCCAGGGGGCGGCGGTCCTATCTCATTCGCATGACGGGTCTGGGCATAGCCGAGCCTCGGCGCCTTTCGGGACCTCAGGGGCAACTGACCGATGCCAGCCTCGACATTCCCGCCTTGCCTGCGCCATCGCTCGATCCGGCCATTGTACGGCATGAGGGTCCGGTGAGGCTCGATGCATTTGCCTCTGCAGCCCCGTTTGGCGCGGCTCTGCTCGATGGTGCCGACCCCTTGAACGCGCATATCCTTCAGACCAATGCCGCCTTTAGCGCCATTACCGGAGCCCCCTGCGAGGGAACCTGCTTTGGCGACCTGATTGAGCCGACCTCGCGCGCCGAGGCCCAGCTGCGGATCGCGGCGGGGCAGGCTGGCCCCGTAGAGGTTCGACTGACCGCCAATCCCAGCGGGATCGCTCATCTCTATCTGACAAGGGCTGACGGGCGGATCATCGCCTATCTGATGGATGTATCCGAGCAAAAGCAGGTCGAGCTCCAACTGTCACAGTCTCAAAAGATGCAGGCCATTGGTCAGTTGGCTGGCGGTGTCGCGCACGACTTTAACAATCTGCTGACCGCAATACAGTTGCGGTTGGATGAACTTCTGCATCGCCATCCCGTGGGCGACCCGTCCTATGAGGGCCTGACCGAGATCCGCCAGACCGGCGTGCGAGCGGCCGATCTGGTGCGCAAGCTCTTGGCCTTCTCGCGCAAACAAACGGTTCAGCGCGAAATTCTCGATCTAGGCGAGTTGATCAGCGAGTTTTCAGTCCTGCTTCGCCGCCTGCTGCGCGAGGACGTCAAGCTTGAGACCGACTATGGCCGCAACCTGCCCCTTGTTCGAGCCGACAAGAGCCAGTTGGAAACAGCCGTCATGAACCTTGCGGTCAATGCCCGCGATGCCGTCCGCGCCCAAGGCGGCGGCGTCGTCAGCATCCGTACTGCGCGCCTTAGCGGCGATGAAGCCCGAGGCTTGGGCTATGCGCCCGATCGACCCTCTATGGCAGAGGTCGCGATGATCGAGGTCTCTGATAATGGCCCGGGCATTCCGCCTCTGGTCCTGTCGAAAATCTTCGATCCTTTCTTCACAACCAAGCCGGTGGGTGAAGGCACGGGCCTAGGGCTTGCGACGGTCTATGGCATCGTCAAGCAGGCCGAAGGCTGGATTCACGTCGATAGCGGGCCGGGCCGGGGCGCGACCTTCCGCATCTTCCTCCCGGTCTATGTGCCTGCCGCAGGTGCGCCTGCCCATGCGCCCGCCGCCAAGCCCAAGCCTGTGGCGCGTGACCTCTCTGGGGCTGGGCGTATCCTGTTTGTCGAAGACGAGGATGCGGTGCGCAGTGTCGCCGCCCGCCTGCTCCGCGCGCGGGGCTATGAGGTCATTGAGGCCTGTGACGGCGAAGAAGCTTTGCTCTTGGCTGAGGAGCATGCCGGAACCATCGACCTCTTGATCAGCGACGTGATTATGCCCGGCATTGATGGCCCGACCTTACTGAAGAAGGCGCGAGTCTATCTTGGATCTGCGCCCGTCATGTTCATCTCCGGTTATGCGGAGGCCGAGTTCTCAGACCTGCTCGAAGGCGAGACCGGCGTGACATTTTTGCCCAAGCCGCTGGATATCAAGGCCTTGGCCGAGCGGGTTAAGCAACAACTGCAAGCCACCTAAGGCTTTGGTCGTCATTTGGGCTAACCCCATTCAGAAATTGGTGTAGACAGCCCACGAACGACGGCCCCGCGGCGCGTCCGGGGCTTGAGGCTTTTTCATACCTATGACCTTACGGGATTTCGGCTTTCTGGTGTTGATCTGCGTCCTTTGGGCGTTCAACACTGTGCTTAGTAAGGTGGTGATCACCCAGATGGGTGTGCCGCCGATGAGCTATGCCTTGGTGCGCTTTATTCTTGTGGCCCTGATGGTTTCGCCTTGGCTCTTGCCCATGCCCAAGCCGCGGTTGCGATTGCTCCTTGTGGCTCTGCTGATGGGCGGCGGGAATTTCGTCTTTCTCTTTCTCGGATTAAAGACCGCGAGCCCCTCAGGTACGGCGATTGTCAGTCAGTTAGGGGTGCCAATGACCACCATCCTTTCGGTCATGATCCTAGGCGAGACCATCCGCTGGCGGCGCGGGATTGGTATCATCTTGACCTTTATCGGGGCCATGACCGTGATTTGGGATCCGACGGGTGTGCCCATTTCCACGGGACTGCTGTTGATCGCCGCGAGCGCCTTCCTTGGGTCTTTGGGCGCAGTGTTGATGAAACAGATTGAAGGCATCAAGCCCCTACAGTTTCAAGCCTGGGTTGGCGCCTCGTCGATCCTGCCGCTCCTGTTGGTTTCGGCCCTGTTTGAGCAAGATCAGGTTAAGTTGATGGTCCAAGCCGGTTGGCCTTTCCTTGGGGCGCTCGTGTTTTCGGCCCTTGCGGTCAGCGTCTGGGGGCACACAGCCTATTTCGGATTGATCCAGAAATATGAAGCCAATCTGATTGCGCCCCTGACCCTCATGACCCCACTCTTCACGATCGGCCTTGGCGTTTTACTGACCCATGACCATTATGATCTGCGCATGGCGGTGGGATCGGCCATCGCTTTGCTAGGCGTGCTGATCATCGCCTTGAGGCCGAACCGCATGATGTCTCTGGCCGACCTGTTGAGGAGCCGCCTGTGAGCCTTGAGACCATTGCCCGTCCGTCTCCGAACTTCGACTCCCGCAAGGGGCCGCCCGATATGATCGTCCTCCACTATACGGGCATGCAGACCGGCCAGGCGGCGTTGGAGCGTCTGTGTGATCATGAGGCTAAGGTTTCTGCCCACTATCTGATCGAGGAGGATGGCCAAGTCTTTACGCTGGTCGCCGAAGAGCGCCGGGCTTGGCATGCGGGCGTCTCATTCTGGAAGGGTGAGCGTGACATCAACGCCGTCTCCATCGGCATTGAGCTGGTCAATCCGGGGCACGAATTGGGCTACCGCGCCTTTCTTGAGCCCCAGATCGCAGCATTGATTGCGCTTCTTGATGAGATCCGGGGGCGTTGGGAGATTGCTGACGGTCGCATCATTGGCCATTCCGATGTCGCGCCGGACCGTAAAGACGATCCAGGCGAGCTCTTTCCTTGGGCACGGCTTGCGGCGGCTGGACATGGGCTTTGGGTCGAGCCGCCGGCCTCACCGGGTGCACCCTTGACCATCGGCGATGAGGGGGCAGGGGTCTTTGCCCTGCAGGCAGGCCTAACGCGCCTTGGCTATGACAGCGCGCCCAGTGGCCAGTTTGACGACAAGACCGCCCTCATCCTTAAGGCCTTCCAGCGCCATTGGCGGCCCGAGCGAGTCGATGGCATTGCGGACGGCGAGACTCGCGCCCGCCTTGTGCACCTGCTGCGTGCAGGCTCTTAGACCCACAGAAGCCTTGACCGCGTAGCGCGCTGGCCTCATCTGTTCGGCGGATCAGACGGCCGGGCGATCGCGGCCCTTGGAAACAGGGGTCGAGGAAAGTCCGGGCTCCACGGTGAAAAGGCGGCGGGTAACGCCCGCCGGGGGTAACCCTAGGGATAGCGCCACAGAAAGCAAACCGCCTGCGCCTCGGCGTCGGTAAGGGTGAAAGGGTGGGGTAAGAGCCCACCGCAGACCTGGCAACAGGGATGGCAAGGCAAGCCCCGCTTGGAGCAAGACCAAATTGGGACGTCGCGCCTTGGTTCTCGAAAGGGGATGCAAGGCAGGGCTTCACCGGCCCGAGGCGTCCGGGTAGGTCGCGAGAACCGTCCAGCAATGGCCGGTCCAGAGGAATGATCGTCGCGTCGCCCGCAAGGGCGGCGGCACAGAACCCGGCTTACAGGCCGTCTGATCCTATTTTATTCCCCCTAGCCCGGCTTCGCCGATGTTTCCCCCGAAGGGGCAAGATTTACTTCTTTTAGATTGTCCCCCTCTGGGGGAAGCGATGCGGAGCATCAAAGGGAGCCTTGTTGTCTTTCTTCAATCGTCCTCAAACGAGCGTCAATTCACCAAAATTACACCCAAATGTCTGTGTGTGTCATTGTGTCCCAATTCATCCCGTGTTAACCCAGTTTGGTCGTCAAGCTGGCGATCATCATGAATGAGGGGCAGGCGGGGTGTTTCTCTCGACCTTTGAGAAACAGCTAGATTCAAAGCGGCGCATTGTTGTGCCGCAGGAATTCCGCGCCTTCGCGCAAGCTGTTCCATCCGCCGTCATTCCCGCCTCAGCCGGTTTCGATGGCGTCTATTGTTTTCCGGCCTTTGAAGCGGACTGTCTGGAGGCCGGTGGTCCGGACCTTTTGGACCGCTATGCCAAGATCATGACCGAGCTCGATTTCGGCGACCCCTTACGGTTGGCTTTGGAGACCTCGGTCCTTGGCGAGATGCGGCCCCTATCGTTCGATACGGCTGGACGCATCACCTTGCCTGAAAGCCTTTGCGAGATGATGGGCTTGAGCGATTGGGTGTCCATCGTCGGACTGGGCGACCGGTTCCAGATCTGGTCGCGTGACGCCTTCCAAGCGCACCGGACCGCTCAGCGCGAAGCGGCGCGCGAAGGGCTGGCGGCCATGCGCAGCCAGCAGCGCGCCTCCCAGCAAGCCTCTCGCGGGTCTGGATCATGAGTGACGTCGCCCCTCACATTCCGGTTCTGATGGGCGAGGTCATTGAGGCGCTGGAGCCTGCGGCAGGCAAACTGATTATCGATGGTACCTTCGGCGCGGGTGGCTATAGCCGAGCCCTCTTGGCAGCCGGGGTGGATGTCATCGCCTTGGATCGTGATCCAACTGCAGCCAAGTTTGCCGAGCCCCTTAAGGCGTCGGGACATTTTACCCTTCTTGAGACTCGTTTTTCGCTGATGGCTCAGGCCCTGAGTGAGCAGGGTCATCCCCATTGTGATGGCGTCGCCCTCGATATCGGCGTGTCTTCCATGCAGATCGATCAGCCTGAGCGGGGGTTCTCGTTCATGCGCGATGGGCCGCTGGATATGCGCATGGGTGCTCATGGGCGAACAGCCGCTGATATCGTCAACGACACCGAGCCGTCCGATCTGTCGCGGATGTTCTGGGTCTATGGCGAAGAGCGCGCCGCGCGCCGGATTGCCGCCTTTTTGGTTCGTCGTCGGGCCGAAACTCCCTTCACCAGCACCCTTGATCTCGCACAAACGGTCGAAAGAGCCGTTGGCGGACGAAAAGGTGCACCGATACACCCCGCGACTCGCGTATTCCAAGCCTTGCGTATCGTTGTGAACGAAGAGTTGGCGGAATTGGAAGCGGGCTTAGAGGCAGCAGAGCAGGTCCTCATCGAGGGTGGACGTTTGGCGGTGGTGACCTTCCATTCTTTGGAAGACCGGATCGTCAAGGTGTTCTTCACCGAGCGGGCTGGGCGTTTGCCGTCCGGTTCGCGTCATGCACCGCCTGTGCAGCGCGCCGCCGCGCCAACCTTTGATCTATTATTCAACGGCGCTCGCGGCCCCTCAGAAGCAGAACTGGCTGCCAATCCCCGTGCCCGCTCGGCCAAATTGCGCGCCGGTATCAGAACGGCGGCTCCGGCGTGGGAAGCGGCGGCATGATGATGTCGGACATCTTTACCCGCCGCTTTAGGGGCTTTCGCGTGGTTGAGCTTGGCGGCCTAGCCTTCTTCATCGTGCTGGCCTTAGGGGTCTATATGGTCAAGGCCGGTGCCGGTCGTGACCGCGCTCAAATTGCCCGTATTGAGCGGCAGATCCTTGTTGAACAGACCCGTGTTCGCCTGCTGCGCGCGGAAGTGGCACATCTGGAGCAGCCCGAGCGGATTGAGCGATTGGCGGCGGCCTATCTGGGGATGGCACCGACCTCGCCTAAGCATGAGGCGACGGTCGAGACCTTGGGCCTCATCGCGTTGAAGGCACCGCTGCCTGCGCCCACTGCCATGCCGGTTGCCTTGCCGGTCGAAGACGATGCCATTCAGGTTGTGGTGCCTTCGACGGTCGCGGCTCCCGCAGTGCCAATTAAACCTGTTGTGGAGGTAAGGCATTGAGGCCCGACGAACTCAACACCTATCGTTTGCCTCCGGCTTGGCGCTGGCTGTCGGCCCGTCTTTGGAGTTTAGAGCACGCCTATGAGCGGGCCACGGCCTCGGGGCGTTTGCAAGACGATGCCCGTATTCGCATTCTCTTCGTTTTGGCGATGTTCACGGCAGGTTTCTTGACCCTTGCGGTCGGCGCAACCCGTTCGGCGCTGTTTTCTGACGCGGGCAAAAATACCGGAACCTTGGCTGCCCCATCAGGCGCTCGCGCCGATCTAGTCGATCGTAATGGCCAGCTATTGGCCGTCGACCTGCCGCACTATGGGCTCTATGTCGATAGCCGCGAAATCTGGGATATTTCAGAAACGCGCACGGCGCTGATGGCCGCCATACCAGGCCTGACCCGTGAGCGGTTAGATAAGGCCCTGCATCGCGATCGACGCGAATATTTGGTCGGCGGGCTTACGCCGGAACAGCGGGCCGTCGTTCATAATCTTGGCCTTCCCGGTGTGGCGTTCGAAGAAGAAAGCCGCCGGGTGTATCCGCTTGGTGCGACAGCAGCTCACATAATCGGGTTTTCGGATCGTGGTGGCGCGGGCATTGCGGGTGCCGAGTTCGCCTTGGATGACGCGGTGCGTAAGGCGGCTGCGACGCCCGGCCAGTCGGTTCCACTGTCCATCGACTTGAGGGTTCAGACGGCCCTAGAAGATGAACTTCAAAAGAACGCAGTCAATTTCCAAGCCACGGGCGCGGTTGGCATTGTGACCAATGTTCGGACCGGTGAGATCCTCGCCCTTGCTAGCTATCCAGACTTCAATCCCAACACGCCGGGTCTAACGCCGCCGAATAACCTGCTCAATCGGGCTGCGGCCTCGGTGTTCGAGATGGGGTCGATCTTCAAGGTCTTCACGCTTGCGATGGGTCTTGATACGGGTCTCGTGACCCTCAGCACGACCTTTGATGCCACCACACCGATCACGGTTGCCGGTCAGACGATCCATGACTATCACGCCGAAAAGCGGGTCATGACCCTGTCCGACATCTTCCTCCATTCGTCAAACATTGGAACGGCCAGGCTCGCCCTTTCGATTGGCGGTCCGACGATGGAGCGTTACTTCCAGTCTTTTGGCCTGTTCTCGCCGGCCAAGGTCGAGTTGGCTGAGACAACCCATCCAATTTTGCCGCGCAAATGGAGCGAGAATATCGTCGCTTCGGCCTCATTTGGCCATGCCATGTCCGTCAGTCCATTGGCCGTAGCCTCAGGCATGGGCTCGATCCTCAATGGCGGCACTTTGGTCCCCCTGACGATCCGCAAGGTTGAGCCCGGAGCCGTGCCCACGGGTGAGCGGGTTATTTCTGAAGCGACTTCGCGTTCCATGCTCGACCTGATGCGCTTGAATGCAACCCATGGCACCGGCGCAAGTGCAGATCGTGCGGCACCGGGCCTGCGTGTCGGGGGCAAGACAGGATCGGCTGAAAAGGTTATCGGGGGTCGTTATGACCGCTCTAAACTGGTGTCGAGTTTTGCCGGTGTCTTCCCGACCGACGGACCGTTAAACGCTGACCGTTATTTCATTCTGATCCTTGTCGATGAGCCTAAGGGCAACAAGGAAAGCTTCGGATTTGCGACGGGTGGCTGGGCCGCCGCACCGGCGATGGGACGGGTCGCGGAACGTATTGCCCCCTATTTGGGTGTGCGCCGGACCGAGATACCCGCCGACGTTGCCCCTGTAACGCCGGAGCGCCTAACCGGCGGCGAGCGCTAATGGCGCGGCGGCTCTCGCAGATCGTCAAGCAGTCTGTCGCGGATGATCCCATGATCACAGGCGTTACGGCCGATAGCCGCAAGGTCGGACCCGGCGTTCTCTTTGCCGCACTGCCCGGCACCAAGATCGATGGGGCCAGCTTCATTCCAGCGGCGATCACGGCGGGCGCGGCGGCCGTTCTTGCGCCACCATCCATTCAGGGTCTTTCGGTTCCTATGGTCCCATCGGGCGATGTTCGCAGGGCCTATGCCTTGGCCGCGAGCGCCTTCTGGGGTGATCAGCCGGCGGTTTGCGTGGCCGTGACCGGCACCAATGGCAAGACCTCGGTCGCCACCTTCTGTCGTCAGGTCTTTCAGCGGCTGGGCCATCGCTCGGCCAGCATGGGGACCTTGGGCGTCACCATCAGCGATCCCGTCACCGGCGATCAACAGATCACGCCGCCCAGCCTGACCACGCCCGATGCCGCCGATGTGGCAAAACTAATGGCTACGGTTACGGCCATGGGGGTGACCCATATGACACTTGAGGCATCGTCCCACGGCATTGATCAACGCCGGTTGGATGGCGTGTGCCTCAAGGCGGCAGGTTTCTTGAACCTGACCCAAGACCATCTGGATTATCACGGTGATATGGCCAGCTATGGCCGGGCCAAGCTGCGCCTGTTTGAAACCCTGTTGCCGCGCGGTGGAACGGCAGTTTTGAACGCCGATAGCGACGCTTTCGACGGATTTGCAGCGGCAGCGGTCATGGCGGGGCACAGCCTCTTTACCGTTGGTGAGCAGGGCCAAGGTTTGAGGCTTGTTGAGCGGACCCTGCTACCCAATGGCCAGCGCCTGACCATCCGGGCGGGCGGGCAAGACCATGTGGTCAACCTGCCTCTGGCCGGTGCGTTCCAAGCGGCCAATGCCTTGGCGGCGGCTGGTCTGTGCATCGCGGCGGGCGAAGATGTTGCGGCAACCTTGGCGGCTTTAGAGCATCTCAAAGGCGCTGCGGGACGCCTACAGCTTGTGGGTTCCAAAGCCTCGGGCGGCGAGGTCTATGTCGACTATGCCCATACGCCGGATGGCTTGCAGACCGTGCTTGAGGCGTTGCAGCCTCACACGTCAGGACGACTGATCGTCGTGTTTGGGGCTGGTGGTGACCGAGATCAGACCAAACGCCCGCTGATGGGTGAGATCGCCTCGCGCCTTGCCGATGTGGCCATCGTAACCGACGACAATCCGCGCTCTGAAGACCCAGCCTCGATCCGTGCAGCCATCCTCGCCGCGGCACCGGGTGCGATGGAGGTCGGCGATCGTCACCTCGCGATCCAACAGGGCATCCGTCTGCTCGGCGAAGGGGATGTGCTGGTCATTGCAGGCAAGGGCCATGAACAGGGACAAACCATTGCCGGGGTCGTCCATCCGTTCGACGACGTGACTGAAGCGGCTGCCGCCCTAGGTCTGGTGCATGCGGCATGACTGGCCCGCTCTGGACATCAGCCGAAATTGCCAAGGCAACAGGCGGCCAAGCCGTCGGTCCCGACTTCGAGGTCTTGGGCCTTTCCATCGATACGCGGTCCATCGATAAGGGCGACCTATTCATCGCCTTAGCGGGTGTGCGAGATGGTCATGAATTTGTCGAGCAGGCGCTCGCCAAGGGGGCGGCGGGGTCGCTGGCCTCGCGCGCGGCGGCCGGTTCGTCCGTTCGGGTTCTTGATGTGCTGACTGGTCTGGAGCAGATGGGCATTGCTGCGCGTGAACGAGCCAGCTTGGCCCTTCGCGGGGCTATCACCGGATCGGTCGGCAAGACCAGCCTGACCCAAGCGGTGTCCAAGGGTCTGGCCATGGCCGGTCGGTCCCACGCCTCGATCAAGTCCTATAACAATCATATTGGCGTGCCCCTGACGCTGGCGCGCATGCCTCGCGATACTGAGCGGGCCGTGTTTGAGATCGGCATGAACCATGCTGACGAGATCGATCCCCTTAGCCGGATGGTCCGGCCCCATGCGGTCTGTGTCTCGACCGTTGGACCCGTCCATATTGAGAATTTCCCAGATGGCGAAGCGGGTGTGGCGCGGGCTAAGGCTGAGATCTTTGCGGGGCTTGAGCCCGGTGGCACAGCCGTTCTCAATGCCGATGACCGTTGGTTTGATCTGCTGGCTGCTCAGGCCAAGGCCGCGGGGTCCAAGATCGTACGCTTTGGGGCAGGGGCTGAGTGCGAGGCTCGCCTCACCGATATTCAGGCCGTGACAGGCGGGGCGCAGGTCAGCGCCGTGCTCCTTGGCAAGGCCGTCACCTTCCCGATCCTGCAAAGCGGGGCCCATTGGGGACATAATAGTCTTGCGGCCCTGATGATGATGCAGGTGCTGGGCGTTGATCTGGAAATGGGCATTGCCGCATTGGGGGCGTTCGAGCCGCTCGATGGACGCGGTGCTGAGCGCGAGGTCAGGTTAGCTACGGGTGGAACCTTCACCCTGATCGATGAGAGCTATAACGCCAATCCCCTGTCGATGGCCGCCGTCTTGCGCAGCCTTGGCGCACGTAAGGTCGCGGGCCGCAAGATTGTCGCCCTGACCGATATGCTCGAATTGGGCGAGGTCAGCCCAGGGCTTCACGCCGAGATTGCAGGCGCGATCACGGCTGCGGGGATTGATCAGGTCTATTGTTCAGGCCCGTTGATGAAATCCCTATGGGATGCCCTTCCTCCGACTCAGCGCGGCGGCTACGCCATGACAGCGACAGAGCTCGCGCCTGCAGTGACGAGCGCTGTTGAGGCCGGTGATGTGGTGATGGTTAAGGGGTCCAATGGATCCAAGGCGTCGGTAATTGCTGCGGCCTTGGCGGCGTTGGATAGAGGGGAACGGGGCTAGTGCTATATTTGCTTTATGAACGGCTGGCGGAATATAAGGCCTGGTTTCCGGCCATTAACCTATTGAAATATATCACTTTTAGAACGGCGATGGCGCTGTTCACGGCGCAGATTATTGCCGTCGCCATGGGCTCGCGGTTTATCCGTTGGATGAGAACCAAGCAGGGGCGAGGTCAGCCGATCCGCGCCGATGGTATTGCCCGTCACGTGGTCGAAAAGGCCGGAACGCCGACCATGGGCGGGTTCATGATCTTGGCCGGGGTGGTCGGGGCGACCCTGCTCTGGGCCGATCTGCGCAATATCTATGTCTGGGTCATGTTGATGGTGACAACGGCCTTTGGCGTGCTCGGCTTTTTGGACGACTATGCCAAGGTGACCAAACAAACCACGGCCGGCGTCTCCAGTCGGATGAAGCTGCTGTTCCAGTTTATTGTTGCTGTGGTGGCAATTGTGATCCTGATCCAGTATGGCGCGCGCTCGCCAGAGGCTCCGGGTCTTTCCACCTCGATTGCCTTCCCGATCTTTAAGCGGTTCTTGCTGGATATTGGCTGGTTCTATGTCGCCTTTGGCGCGGTGGTGATCATTGGGTCGTCCAATGCGGTGAACCTGACCGATGGCCTTGACGGCCTTGCTATTGTGCCGGTGATGATCGCCTCAGCGACCTTTGGCCTGATCGCCTATCTGGTCGGCAACTATGTGTTCGCCCAGTACCTACAGGTCCATTTCGTCCCGGGTGTGGGTGAGGTGGCGGTCTTCTGCGGCTCGATCATCGGGGCTGGTCTGGGTTTTCTTTGGTACAATGCCCCTCCGGCCAAGATCTTCATGGGTGATACGGGCTCGCTCGCTCTCGGCGGCGCGCTGGGCACGGTGGCCGTGGCCACCAAGCACGAGATCGTTCTGGCCATTGTCGGCGGTCTGTTCGTGCTCGAAGCCGTGTCGGTGATGGTGCAGGTGGCCTCGTTCAAGCTGACCGGCAAGCGGGTGTTCCGCATGGCCCCGATCCACCATCATTTCGAAAAGCTGGGCTGGGCCGAGTCGACCGTCGTCATCCGCTTCTGGATCATCAGCGTCGTTCTGGCCCTGATCGGTCTAGCCACTTTGAAGCTGCGATAGGAGGGACCTGACTGTGATCCTCGTCAAAGGTTTTGAAGGCAAGCGCGTTGCGGTCTTCGGTCTAGGTCGAACCGGCCTTACCGCTGCGCGCGCCCTTCTGGCTGGCGGGGCGTCGATCGCGCTTTGGGATGAGAGACCCGCTGCGCGTGAGGCAGCGCTGGCTGAAGGCTTTGAGGTTGTCGACCTGGGCAGTGCCGACTGGACACAGTTTGACGCCCTGATGCAGTCACCTGGCGTGCCCCTGACCCATCCCGAACCCCACTGGACGGTGGCTAAGGCCAAGGCGGCTGGGGTCGAGGTGCTGGGCGACATCGAGCTCTTCGCCCGCGCGGTCAATGCTGCGCCGGACCACAAGCGGCCCAAGATCGTGGCCATTACCGGAACCAACGGCAAGTCCACCACCACGGCCCTGATTGGTCATATCCTGACCTCGGCGGGCAAGGATGCGCGGATCGGCGGCAATATCGGCCTTGGGGTTCTGGGCCTGGACGATATGCATGGCGGCGCGGTCTATGTGCTGGAGGTATCGTCCTATCAGCTCGATCTGACCTCGAGCCTCAAGCCCAATGTTTCGATCATCCTGAACATCACCCCGGACCATCTGGATCGGCACGGTGGCATGGAGGGCTATGTCGCGGCCAAGCGGCGCGTGCTGCTTAATCAGGGCGTGGGTGATACGGCCATCGTCGGCGTCGATGATAACTGGTGCCAGCGGATCTGTACCGAGATCACCGCCGCTAACCGGCGCACGATCTGGCCAGTCTCTGCCGGGCGGGCCATGGGCCGAGGCGTCTATGTGCTGCAGGGCGTGCTCTATGACGCGACCGGCGACCGGGTGGTCGAGGTGGTCGACCTGACCAATGCCAAGTCCTTGCCCGGCCGTCACAACTGGCAAAATGCTGCTGCAGCCTATGGGGCAGTTCGAGCCCTGGGCGTTTCGGTCGAGGACGCCGCCGAGGGCTTGATGACCTTCCCTGGGCTGGTCCATCGTATGGAGACGGTCGCCTTGAATAACGGCGTTCGGTTCGTCAACGACTCCAAGGCCACCAATGCCGACGCCGCGCGCCAGGCCATGAGCAGCTATCCACGCTTCTTCTGGATCGCGGGCGGTGTGGCCAAGTCAGGCGGGATCGAGCCCCTGACGGATCTGTTTGGCCGTGTGGTCAAGGCCTATCTGGTCGGTGAGGCCGCAGAGGCCTTTGCTACGACGCTAGACGGTAAGGCTGAACTGACGCGCTGCAATAGCGTGCAGGATGCCGCCGCAGCCGCCTTTGAAGATGCCAAGCAAGAGGCAGCGCGGACGGGACGTGAAACGGTGGTGCTTTTGTCTCCCGCCTGCGCCTCGTTTGATCAGTTTCCAGATTTCGAAGTGCGGGGCGAAGCCTTTCGAACCGCTGTTCTTGGCTTGATCGGTTGAGGAGATGACCGTGACTGTTCAAAGCCCACATCACACCTTCGCCCGCGACGATAGCTCAAAGCTGAGCATCTGGTGGTGGACGACGGATCGCTGGCTCCTTGGGGCCACGGCCCTCTTGATGGTGCTGGGCGTACTTTTGTCCTTCACCTCGAGTCCCGCAGCCGCCGCTCGGATGAATATCGGTGATCCCTTCCATTTCGCGGTGCGCCAGTCGGTCTTTGCCTTAGCCGCAGCTGTGATCCTGCTCTCGGTGTCAATGCTGTCGCCCAAGGGCATAAGGCGGACAGCTGCCATCATCTATCTGGCCGCCGTGGTGATTATGGTTGCCTTGCCCTTCATTGGTCACTCCGCCAAGGGCGCGACGCGCTGGCTGCAACTGGGTGGTTTCTCGCTTCAGCCCTCTGAGTTTATGAAGCCGGCCCTGATCGTGCTGGTGGCTTGGATGTTTTCTGAGGGCCAGAAGGGGGAGGGTGTTCCAGGCGTTACTATCGCCTTTGTGCTCTATCTGCTGTCGGTGGGGCTGCTTCTGGTTCAGCCGGACGTTGGCCAAACCATCTTGGTGACCATAGCCTTTGGCGCAGCCTTCTGGATGGCAGGCGTTCCAATGCACTGGGTCGTCGGCCTCGGCGGCGTAGCCGTCAGCGGCCTAATCAGCACCTATTTTCTGTTCGACCACGTGGCCAGCCGCGTTGACCGCTTTCTTAGCCCCGACAAGGCCGATACCCATCAGGTCGACCGGGCCTCTGAAGCCATCGCCAATGGCGGCCTTTGGGGCCGTGGTCCGGGCGAGGGCGTGATGAAGCGTCACGTTCCCGACCTCCATACTGACTTCATCTATTCGGTGGCGGCAGAGGAATATGGCCTGATCTTCTCGCTCTTTCTGATCACCCTCTTTGCCGTGATCGTGGTGCGCGGCCTCTATAAGGCAATGAAACTGTCAGATCCTTTTGAGCAGGTCGCCGCAGCGGGCCTCTTTGTCCTCGTCGGCCAGCAGGCCTTCATCAATGTGGCGGTGAACCTGAACATGATCCCGACCAAGGGCATGACCTTGCCGTTCCTGTCCTATGGCGGATCGAGCATGCTGGCCATGGGGCTGACCCTTGGTCTAGCCTTGGCCCTGACCCGCCGCCGTCCGGGGGCCTATGCCCAGAAGGATGGCTTGGCCCAAGCCGGAACCTTCGCGTGAGAAAGATCGCCGTCGTTGCCGCCGGTGGCACCGGCGGCCATATGTTCCCGGCCCAGGCCTTAGCCGAGGCCCTGACCAATCGAGGCTGGCGCGTGGTTTTGGCCACCGATGAGCGCGGCGCGGTCTATGCCGACAAGTTTCCGGCCGAAAAGCGCATCGCCCTATCCGCCGCGACCTATCGCAATGGTGACCCCATCGGTATGGCGCGGGCTGGTCTACAGATTGCCAAGGGGGTGATGCAGGCGAGAGCGGCCTTTAAGGTCATAGACCCAGCCATCGTGGTTGGCTTTGGCGGCTATCCCAGTCTTCCGGCGCTACTGGCGGCCCTTTGGGCCAAGCGTCCGGCCATGATCCATGAACAGAACGCTGTCCTTGGACGCGTCAACCGGCTCTTGGCACCGCGTGTGCAGGCCATCGCCAGCGCTTTTCCGACGCTTGAAAAGGCCTCGCCTGAGGTTTTGGCCCGCACCCAAGTCGTCGGCAATCCTGTGCGCCCAGCGATCAGCGCCCTGTTCGATCAGGCCTATGAGCCCCCGACGGGTGATATTCGACTGCTGATCACGGGAGGCAGTCAAGGCGCGCGCATCCTGTCCGAACTGATCCCAGAAGCCATTGCCCGCCTGCCTGAGGCGCTGCGATATCGCTTAAAAATCCAACAGCAGACCCGCAAGGAGTCGCTGGAATCTGCGCGCCAAGTCTATGTCGAGGCCTTGGTCGACGCCGAGATCGCGCCCTTCTTTCGCGACATGGCCGGACGGCTCTCTTGTGCCCATCTGGTCATTGGCCGAGCTGGGGCCTCGACCGTAAGCGAGTTAGCCGTAGCGGGGCGTCCCTCGCTGCTGATCCCGCTCAAGATCGCGATGGATGATCATCAGCGCTTTAACGCCAAGCTACTGACCGATATCGGCGCGGCGGTGGTGCTGGCTGAGGACGATGCGACGGTCGAGGCGCTGGCGAGTCTGCTTGAACGGCTCCTGATCGATCCAGAAGGTCTGACCCGCATGGCCAAGGCGGCCCATTCGGTGGCCATCCGCGATGGTGCTACGCGCCTCGCCGATCTGGTCGAGCAGACGGCGGGGATTTGAGGGCAAAGATAAGCCACCTCCCCCACTTTGACCTCGGGGGCAAATCAGCTACCCATAGGGCATGAACAGACGTCCCGTACCCTTCGACCTCGGACCCGTGCACTTCATTGGCATCGGGGGCATCGGCATGAGTGGCATTGCCGAGATCATGCTTCGGATTGGCTATGTGGTCCAAGGCTCAGATGCCAAGGCCAGCGCTAATACAGAGCGCCTGCAAAAGCTCGGAGCCAAGATTTTCATTGGCCATGATGCGGCCCATGTGGAGGGCGCCTCGGCGGTGGTCTATTCCACGGCGGTCAAGGGCGACAATCCAGAGATGGTTGCAGGCCGCGCCAAGCGTCTTCCTCTGGTGCGCCGCGCTGAGATGCTGGCCGAACTGATGCGCTTGCAGTTTTCGGTGGCGGTCGGTGGAACCCACGGCAAGACCACTACGACCTCGATGATTGCGGCCCTGCTCGATGCGGGCGGAATGGACCCGACCGTGGTCAACGGCGGCATCATCAATGCCTATGGAACCAACGCTAAGGTCGGCGAGGGTGACTGGATCGTGGTCGAGGCCGATGAGAGCGACGGTACCTTCCTGAAGCTGAAATCCACCGTCGCGGTGGTGACCAACATCGATCCGGAACATCTGGATCACTATGGCGACTTCGGCGCGGTCAAGAAGGCGTTCAAGGACTTTGTCGAGAACATCCCCTTCTATGGCTTTGCCGCCATCTGTCTGGACCATCCAGAGGTTCAGGCCTTGGCCGCCAAGGTCGAAAACCGGCGTCTGGTGACATATGGCATCAATCCTCAGGCCGAGGTTCGGGCCACCAATGTTTCTATGGGACCTGAGGGCGCGCGCTTTGATGTGCAGTTCTCGCCGCCGGGTGGGGCCGTGACGCGTCTGATCGATCTGCATCTGCCTATGGCCGGTGACCACAATGTCGCCAACGCTCTGGCCGCCATTGCCATCGCTCGCGAGCTCGGCGTCAGTGATGAGGCCACCCGCGCGGGCCTGACCGGCTTTGGCGGGGTCAAGCGGCGCTTTACCACCACGGGTGTGGCCAAGGGTGTGCGGATTATTGACGACTATGGCCACCATCCGGTCGAGATTTCATCTGTCCTTAAGGCGGCTCGCGCGGTCAGTCTGGGCAAGGTCGTGGCGGTCGTTCAGCCACACCGCTATACCCGCCTGCGCGATCTCTTTGCCGACTTCTGCAGCTGCTTTAACGATGCCGACGTGGTGATCGTGGCCGACGTCTACACGGCGGGTGAAAGCCCGATTGAGGGGATCAACCGCGACAGCTTGGTCGAAGGCCTACGCCGCTATGGCCATCGCCATGCTCTGGCCCTGCCCAGTCCAGCGGACCTTTCGGCCATGATCGTGGCGCAGACCGAGCCGGGTGATATGGTCGTTTTGCTAGGGGCTGGCGACATTACCAGCTGGGCCTATGCCTTGCCCGCGCAGTTGGAGGCGCTGGCTTGAGCCGCTGGCAGGATCACCTGCCCAAGACACGCGGAAAGCTACTGTTGAACGAGACCCTCGCACCCTTTACGTGGCTGCGGGTTGGGGGACCGGCAGACGTGCTGTTCCTGCCTGAGGATGAGGATGATCTGGCTGTGTTCCTGAAGGGGGTGGATCCGTCCGTTCCGGTCATGACCATTGGCGTTGGGTCGAACC
Organism: Caulobacteraceae bacterium; assembly: GCA_040399645.1. GTDB lineage: Bacteria > Pseudomonadota > Alphaproteobacteria > Caulobacterales > Caulobacteraceae > CAISGS01. Next base: position 37,722 of record JBBARR010000006.1, read on the forward strand.
TTCTGGTCCGCGATGGCGGCGTCGAGGGCGTCGTGATCCGTTTAGGCCGAGGCTTTGGCGGCGTTCAAGCGCGCGGTGATAGCCAGATCTTTGCGGGCGCAGCCGTGCTGGATGCCAATCTGGCCAAGGCTGCGGCGCAAGCGGGTATTGCTGGGTTGGAGTTCTTTCGCGGCGTTCCTGGTGGTATTGGCGGCGCCTGCATGATGAATGCGGGCTGCTATGGGGCTGAAACCAAGGATGTGCTCGTCGAGGCCTATGCCATCACCCGCGCAGGCGAGCGCGTGACCCTATCGAATGAGGCTATGGGCTTTAGCTATCGGGGCTCTGCGGCAGCGGCGAGCGGTGGTCTGATCTTTACCGGCGCACTGTTCAAGGGTGCTCCTGATGCGCCTGACGCGGTTCTCGAGCGCATGGAGGCGATCACCGCTCGGCGTGAAGCCTCCCAGCCTATTCGCGAAAAGACCGGCGGCTCTACCTTCAAAAATCCTGAGGGCCACAGTGCGTGGAAACTGGTCGATGAGGTCGGATGGCGCGCCAAGCCGTTCGGCGGCGCGCAGTTCTCAGATCTTCATGCCAACTTCCTGATCAATGCCAACAATGCCACCGCCGCAGACCTCGAAGGGCTTGGCGAAGCGGTGCGTGCCGATGTCCTCTTGAAGCTGGGCGTGACGTTGGAATGGGAAATCAAACGGATCGGTCGGTCTTGATCCCTTGCGAGCCCCGCATTCGCCCCTCTACTGTTGATCCATTGGTTATGTTTTTACCCACGCTTTCGGAGCCTGCCATGTCGCTGACATTCACTCGAGGATCGGTTCTCGCTTTTGCCTTGGGGCTTGCCTTTAGCGGCACAGCACACAGTCAGACCGTACCCTATGCAGCGCAGCAGGCGGCGGCTGGGCAATTGCGGGACAAGGCCCTGAAGGGCTCTATCGCCTACGAACTGGTCGAATCCTTGACGACTGAGGTCGGCGCTCGTCCGGCAGGCAGCGCGGCGGCACACCGCGCCTCTGATTGGGCTGCGGCACGGTTCAAGGCCCTTGGTTATGACAAGGTGACGGTCGAAACCTTCTCGGTCCCCAACTGGCAACGCGGCACTGAGACGGCAGAAGTGACGTCTCCCTATCCGCAAAAGCTGTTCATTACCGCCTTGGGCGGTTCGGTGGCGACACCGCCCCTGGGGCTGACTGCGCAGGTGGTTCTGTTCAAGCGTTTTGACGACATGCTGGCTCAGCCTGTTGGATCGCTCAATGGCAAGATCGCGATCGTGACCGAGCGGATCGTGCGCGCTCAAGATGGCGGCGGCTATGGCGCGGGCTACCGCATCCGTGGTCTGGGAGCTGCCGAAGCGGCTAAGCGCGGCGCAGTGGCCTATATGCTGCGCTCGCTGGGCACCGACAGTCACCGCGTGCCCCATACAGGCACCATGACCTACGATCCTGCGGGCCCGAAAATTCCGGCAGCAGCCCTATCCAATCCTGATGCGGATCTGCTCGAGCACATGACCGACCGGGCGGGTCCGGTGACAGTCAAGATGATCGTTACCCCGACCTTCGGGCCAGACCTTGAGGCCCGTACGGTGGTGGGCGAAATAACCGGCCGCGAAAAGCCTGAAGAGATCGTGGTGATCGGTGGTCATTTAGATTCCTGGGACCTAGCGACAGGGGCCATTGATGATGGGGCAGGGGTCGCGATCACCATGGCGACGGGTAAGCAGATCCTCGATCGGACCGAGCGCCCGCGCCGTACTGTGCGGGTCGTGCTTTGGGGCGCCGAAGAGATTTTTAAGGCCGGCGCGGCCTTCGCCAAGGCCCATGCATCGGAAGTCGATCGCCATATTATCGGCAGTGAAAGCGACTTTGGCGGCGGCAAGGTACTGAAACTGGCCCTGCCCGCAGGCCTGACAGACCGCGCCTTCGCCGAAGCCCTGGGCCGTGCCGTTACCCCCGCTGGCGTCTTGATGGAGCGCGCGCCAGCCTTGGGCGGTGGTGAGGACCTGATGGAAATTAACGCGATGGGTGTGCCTGTCGCCAGCCTGCGTCAGGACGGGATGGACTATTTCGACTGGCACCATTCACCAGATGATACGCTCGACAAGATCAAGGCTACGGACTTGGATCAGGCGGTCGCGGTTTGGTCGGCCTTTACCCTTATGGTTGCCGATAGCGCCGTAGAGTTCCGCGCACCAAAGACGGCGGCGAAATAGAACTGGGCCGTAAAGTTTAGAAGTGGGTTTGGAGTGAATGGAATGAGCCTTCCTTTGGCAGGACGTCATGTGGCCGTGTTGATGGGCGGCCTATCGTCCGAGCGCGAAGTGTCCTTGGTGTCGGGGCGTGAATGTGCCGACGCGCTGGAGCGACTTGGCGCAAAGGTTAACCGCATCGATGCTGGCCGCGATCTGGCACAGGTCTTAACAGCAAACCGGCCCGATGTGGTGTTTAACGCGCTGCACGGGGCATGGGGCGAGGACGGCTGTGTTCAGGGCGTGCTGGAAACCTTGGGGCTGGCCTATACCCATTCAGGCGTGCTGGCCTCGGCGCTAGCGATGGACAAGGCCAAGGCCAAGGCGGTGCTGGCTGCAGCGGGCGTGACAGTTCCGGGCGGCGGGCTTTTTAACCGGTTCGATGTGGCGGAAGATCATGTCATGGCGCCACCCTATGTGGTCAAGCCCAATGCAGAGGGCTCATCCGTCGGTGTGTTTTTGGTCTTTGCCGGGGCCAATGGACCGCCGCAGCAGTTGGTGGCACCTGACTGGACTTTCGGCGAGGAGGTCATGGTCGAGCCCTATATTGCTGGACAGGAACTGGCCGTCGCAGTGATGGGGAACAGGGCCTTAACAGTCACCGATATCGTCTCGAAAACGGGCTTCTATGACTATGACGCCAAGTACGCAGAGGGCGGATCAACGCACATCATGCCGGCCCAAATGCCTAAGCCGACTTTTGAGCGCGCATTAGGCATGGCAGAGGCTGCTCACAGCGCTTTAGGTTGCCAAGGTGTTACACGAAGTGACTTTCGTTATGACAACGTTAACGACCTTCTGGTCCTATTGGAGGTTAATACCCAGCCCGGTATGACGCCGACCTCGCTCGTTCCTGAGCAGGCGGCACATCTCGGAATCGGGTTCGATGATTTGGTTTTGTGGATCGTGGAGCAGGCTTATGGCGGGAGGGGTAAGAGCGGGATCTAGTCGCCCAGCCGACCCGCGCGCCAAATTTGCTGCCACCGTTGCCAGCCGTAATGTGGCTCCGCCGAAGACGGCCCCTCGGCCTCGTAATTCGGCCGCTCAAACCTCTTCAAATGGCCAAAATAGACCGTCGGGTCTCGGCGGCTTTTGCGTAAGCCCGGTTCAGACCATCGGCCTGCTCGGCGGTGTACTGGTTCTGGCCGGACTAATCGTCCTTGTGACCGGTGACCGTCCCCAAAAGATTGCCTCGGCCATTACATCCACCTTCGAAACCCAGACCAGCGCCATGGGCTTTAAGGTTAAGGCTGTTCATGTGCAGGGCACCTCGGGTATGGCCCAAGCCGACGTGGTCGCCGCGACGGGGCTCTATCAGGATCAGCCTATTCTCACGCTGGATTTGAAGGCTCTTCAGGCCAAGGTCGAGGCGGTGGGTTGGGTCAAGTCGGCCAAGGTGGTTCGTCTCTTGCCTGATACCCTCGTTATCGCCGTCGTTGAGCGTCAGCGCCTCGCGGTTTGGCAAAATCAGGGCCAGACCAAGGTTGTCGATGTCGAGGGCAAGGTCATTCAAGAGGCCAATGCGGCCAATTTTAGCAACCTGCCTTTGGTGGTGGGTGTCGGCGCGAATGAAGCGGCGCCGGTCATTATGCCAATGGTTCTGTCTCGTCCGCGATTGGTGTCGCGACTGGAAGCCTTGGTGCGGGTTGATCAACGCCGCTGGGACCTGCGTCTCAAGGATGGCGGAATTATCCAACTGCCTGCGGTGGGTGAAGACTCGGCCCTGATCCATCTGGATCAGATCGATCAGAAATCGCGAATTTTAGACTTGGGATTTGAACGTATCGATTTGCGCAATCCCGAAACGCTTGCCGTAAGGCCAAGGGTGGGCTCAGCCCCCGGCGGCCTGATAGCAGGGGGTGCGTGATGTGGGGGAGTTCGACAGAATGTCGCGTTTAGACGACCGCCGGGAGGCCCGTGAAGGCCTTAAGGCCTTGGCCGGACGTCAGCCTGTTGTGGCTGCAGTCGATCTTGGCGCGTCCAAGGTGACCTGCTTCATCATGAAGCCCGATGGGATCCGTCGCGAAGACCGGACGCTCCAGACGGTTGGCGTCAGCCATGTGCAATCGCGCGGTGTCCGCGGCGGCGCAATCATCAATCTCGAAGAGGCCACCCAATCTATCGCGCAAGCCGTTGAGCGGGCCGAGACGGTCGCCGGCGTGAATGTTCAGGGTGTGACCGTCACGACCGCTGGCGGTCAACTGTCCAGTAGCCGTGTTCGCACGCAGGTTTCTCTGGGTGCCCGTCCAATCTCCGATCACGACCTGTCACGCGCCATCACGGCTGCGGTCAATCAGGTCCGGTGTCAGGGCCGTCGTCCTATTCACCTCTTGCCCATCGCCTGGTCCGTTGATGGCCTGCGCGGCATCCGTGATCCGCGTGCCATGACCGGCCGCGCTCTGGGTCTTGAGCTCTTGGTGGTGACCATCGCAGATCAAGCCTTCCAGACCCTCAGCCACTGCGTTGAGCGCGCTCACCTTCAGTTCCTCGGCGTCGTCGCCGCTCCCTTCTCATCGGCCCTCGCGGCGCTCGAAGAAGATGAGATGGATCTAGGCTGCGTCTGCATCGATATGGGCGGTGGCTCGACCTCCGTCAGCGTCTTTGCCAATGGCTCGCTGGTCCATGTCGACTCTCTTGCCGTCGGCGGCAGCCATGTGACAGCTGATATTGCCCGTGGCCTATCGACCTCCATCGCTGGGGCAGAGCGGATCAAGACCTTGCATGGCTCGGCCATTGCAAGCGCCAATGAAGACCGTGAAATGATTGAGGCGCCGCCGCGCGGGGATGATCCAGGCGCTGGCCCCGTCGTTGCGCCACGCTCGCTGCTCAAGGGTATTATCGCGCCACGTGTTGAAGAGACGCTGGAACTGCTGCGAGAGCGTCTTAAGGCCTCTGGCGCACCCGTAGAGGCCGGCGCAGGCATTGTTTTGACGGGCGGTGCCAGTCAACTTGCTGGCGTGCGTGAAGTGGCCGTGCGGGTCTTTGATCGCCCTGTCCGCTTGGGCCGTCCGCGCCGCGTGCCGCATCTGGCCGATTCCGCCTCGGGCCCTGCCTTCTGCGCGGCGGCTGGCGTTCTGCATCGTTCGGCCTTTGGTCCGCGTGAAGCGGTATCAACCCAAGCCCTGACCGGTGGACGCAATCGCACCCAACAGCTTGATCCATCGTCAGGAACCCTGACGAGAATTGCAGCATGGTTAAGCGACAACCTGTAAAGATCGAAAACTGTTCATGACTGCTACGGCTAGCGATCGTAATCATTGACATGAATTTACAGCGGGTTTTGCCGAACATGATTCGTGAACCCACTGACAATGCACAAATTTTGCACCAAAAGGCTCGACCAACGCACGACTCAGCTTATTCAGTTAATCGCGCGTTAAGCATTGTGGCTGTTTAGTTAACGTTATCCACAAGTGCACCTAGCGGGCGGTTCGTCGAGGTTGGTTCGAAGGGTTTTTGTCGATGGCTATTCAATTGTCTGCTCCGCGTACGACGGAATTGAAGCCCCGGATCGTGGTGTTCGGTATCGGGGGTGCCGGTGGCAACGCCGTGAACAACATGATTGATGCGGGCCTTGAGGGTGTTGAGTTCGTGGTGGCCAACACTGACGCTCAGCAACTGGCCTTCTCCAAGACAGACCGCCGCATCCAACTGGGTGTCCAAGTTACCCAAGGCCTAGGGGCCGGGGCCCATCCAGAAGTCGGCATGTCCGCCGCCGAAGAGTCCGCGCCAGAAATTGGCGAACATCTCGACGGTGCCCATATGGTCTTCATCACCGCCGGTATGGGCGGCGGCACCGGAACTGGTGCAGCCCCGATCATCGCCAAGTGCGCCCGTGAGCGCGGCATTCTAACCGTTGGCGTTGTGACCAAGCCCTTCCAGTTCGAAGGCCGTCATCGCATGCGTCTTGCCGATGCCGGGATTGCCGAGCTACAGCGTTATGTTGACACGCTGATCGTTATTCCAAACCAGAACCTATTCCGTGTCGCCAATGAGCGCACCACCTTCGCCGAAGCCTTTGGCATGGCCGACCAGGTGCTGCATTCGGGCGTGCGGTCGATCACCGACCTGATGGTCCTTCCTGGCCTGATCAATCTCGACTTTGCGGACGTCCGCACCGTAATGACCGAAATGGGCAAGGCCATGATGGGCACCGGCGAAGCTTCGGGTGAAGATCGCGCCCTACTCGCGGCGCAAAATGCCATTGCCAATCCGTTGCTTGACGAAGTGTCCCTCAAGGGTGCCAAGGCCGTGCTGGTCAATGTCACCGGCGGTCTGGACATGACCCTTCTCGAAGTGGACGAGGCGGCTAATGCCATCTCTGACCAGGTCGATGCTGATGCCAACATCATCTTCGGTGCCGCTTTTGATCCGTCGCTCGACGGAAAGATCAGGGTTTCCGTGGTGGCTACGGGTATGGACGGCGCATCCATCGCCGCCATCGAGCCAAAGGTTGAGCGAGGCCTGTCGCGTGCCGAGCCCTTACGTATCCCCGAGCCCGCACCTCGCGCAGCCCAGGTTGAGGCTCCTGTCATGATGCAGACCCCTGCCCAAGCCTTTGAGCACGATCTGGTTCAGCGCGCTGCGGCGGCCTTAGGCCCCGCGCCGCAAGAGACCCATCAAGCCCCGATCTACAGCGATCAGGCTGAATTGGATATTGAGCCGCTCACAGCTCACCATCAGCCCTATGACTCCGACGCCGGTAGCTATTCGCCGCAGATGACCACATCCGTCTCGAATGCGACGACGAACTATGGTCAGCGTGCACCAGAGGTCGAGCAGAACGAATATTACGAGCAGCCAGACCCAAGAATCACCGATGACCGTCGCGGTCAAAAGGGTGGTTGGTTGAGCCTGTTCGGCAGTCGTCCGCGGCAAGATCCTGTCATTGCGCCTCGGGCGGCAGAGCCTATCCCGCAGTTCCGTAATCAGAACGCCGGCCAAGCCACAGCCCGTCAGATTGAAGAGATTGAGCCGCAAGCCGGTGATGATCTGGAAATCCCATCCTTCCTGCGCCGCTTGGCCAATTAAGAACTTTGGTGCGGGTGCCTGAATAGGGTGACCTTGCTGTGATTTGAGACGAAATTGAGGTCGCGGTGCGGCCTCTTTTTGTTAGAATATTCAATATCCTAGGCACGAAACATTCCGAAACAGGAGTTGTTTTGCCGCGTCGCAACAAACTTTATAAATCACAGTGGGGCTTTGGGCGGCCGAATGCCGCTCCCCCTTTTGGAAGGTTTCGACGTGGCCATAGCGTCATTGCAGCAACAGACCCTCGCCAGTCCGGCGATCTTTGCAGGCCTTGGCTTGCATACTGGCCAACATGTGCGCGTGGCGGTTCGCCCTGCGCCAGCTTGGTCTGGGATTGTGTTTGTGCGCACCGACGTCACGGACCTCGACAATCGCGTTCCTGTGTCTGGTGAGGCTGTGGTGCAGACCCAGCTTGGCACCGTGATCGGAAATTCTGACAAGGTTACGGTTTCAACGATAGAGCACCTGATGGCCGCCATGTGCGCCTTGGGCATCGATAATGCGGTTGTTGAGCTGGATGGCCCTGAAGTGCCGATCATGGACGGCTCGTCCGAGCCTTTCGTGCAGCTGCTGGACCGAGCAGGACGTCGTCGCCAGGATGCCCCGCGCCGCTATATTGAGATCACAGCCCCGATTGAGGTGGTTGATGGCGACAAGCGCGCCTCGCTGACCCCTGCTGATGGCTTCGAAGTGGCCTTTGAGATTGCCTTTGCCTCCAACGCGATTGGTCGTCAGCGGGTCGATCTGCATATGAATGAGGCGGCCTTCCGTAAGGAACTGTCCAACTGCCGGACCTTTGGCTTCCTGCACGAGGTTGAGGCCCTGCGCCGCATCGGCCTAGCGCGTGGCGGCTCTATGGATAATGCCGTGGTCATTGATGGTGACCGGGTGTTGAACCCAGAGGGCCTGCGTCGCCGCGATGAGTTTGTTCGGCACAAGGCCTTGGATGCGATCGGCGACCTCTATGTCCTCGGCGCACCAATTATTGGCCGTTTTGAGGGCATCCTTGCAGGCCATGGCCTGAACAATGCAGTCGTGCGTGAGTTGATGGCCCGGCCGGACGCTTGGCGCATTCGTGTGCCCGCCGAAGAGACAGTCATGGATATGGCCCGCGCTGGTTAAGCGCCTCTTCGATACCCCAATAGAAAAGGGCCGCTTCCGTGAAGGAGCGGCCCTTTTGCTTTAGATCGTTAGACCTAGCGGTATTGCTGAATGCGCGTCGTACGCAGGCCAGCCAGACCGTGGCTTTCAATCGACTTTTGCCAACCTGAAAACTCTTCGTTGGTTAGTCCATAGCGCTCGCAAGCTTCGTCGAGGGACAGAAGTCCTCCACTAACCGCAACCACGACCTCGGCCTTACGACGGATCACCCAGCGCTGGGTATCCGAGGGTGGCAGGTCCGAGAGCGTCAAGGGCGCGCCGGTTGGACCGATCACGTACTTCTCGCCTTTGCTATTGAGGCGTTGCTGTTGCAACATGGCTTTTCGCCTTTCTCACCATCACTGTAGAAGGCAAAAATAGATCAAACGCGATAACATCGACTTAATTGGCATAGTAAAGATTTACCTAATTTCCACTTTTTCACCCGTCAAAACTATACAAAACGTTACCGCGAGATATTCATATGTCGTTAGGAGTCGTTATTATCTCTTAATGCTTATGAGTTCATCAAGCATTTGGTCTGATGTTGTAATAATCTTTGACGATGCTGAGTAAGCTCTTTGAGTAGTAATGAGGCCTGTGAATTCTAATGACAGGTCTACATTGGACCCTTCAAGGTTACCGCCCTGGATCTTACCTACGCCGGTTGAGCCCGCCGTGTTCAAAATGTAATTTCCGCTAGTGGATGAGGCGGTAAAGAGGCCTCCGGTCCCAGCATTGAGGCCGTCAGGGTTGGTAAAGGTCGCGACCGCGATCTGAGAGAGCTGACGGATCGAACCATTATCAAAGACGGCGCTGACAAAGCCTTTTTCATCGACCTCGATGCTGACCTGGTTACCAAAGGCGGTACCGTTGGCGCTCTGGCTGATCAATTGAGAGACATTGTCCGTCTGGGTGAACTTCTTGCTGAGGTCAAAGCTAATGGATTGAGCGGCATTACCGAGTCCCGAGGCATAGCGTTTTCCGGTGGTAAGCGCGGAGTCGGACGCAAGAAGGTTTATAGTCGTGGCCCCGGCTGACCCAAATAGCGTCGTAGCTGTCGCGTCTAAACTACCATCAGAGTTGAATTTAACGATCCCGGCAGAGATGAGGCCATCCGGGCAATCGGTAGAGTTGAAATCAGCGGGTACCCCGCGCAGTTCCGCATACCAGGTGTTGGGTGTCGAGGACCGAAGGAAAGCAATGGTCAGGTTGCGTTGGCCGCCTTTTGAATCTGCGACTGCGATTTGTAGGTCAAAGTCCGGTGCAACGCCAACCGCAGGGCTAGCCGTGGGATTTGCCGCATATTTCGACATGTTGTAGGCTGCGGGATCATATTTTCCCGCAACAGCCACAAACGGGTAGGCAACCGTCTTTGCGTTCAGCGTTTGGCTGGATTTCAAGTTTGCACTTATGGCCACTGTCGTCGTCGGTGAGGCGGTACCCGTTGCGGACGAAACGTTAATCGGCTTCAGTTTCGTAATATCGGTCGGGTCAAAGTCGATCGCGCCAGTATTATCGACGGGCCATCCGAGCAGATATTGGCCATTGCTGCCCTTGAGATAGCCGGCATTGTCTGTGGTGAAGTTGCCAACGCGCGTAAATTGCCGGGGGTCCGCCGCGACCGGGTCATTGGGCGTCTTGGCGACCATGAAGAAGCCGGTACCGGCGACAGCAAGGTCGGTTGATGAGCTGGTCCTTTGCAGGTTGCCCTGTAAAGAGATGTATTGGCGCGTGGTTCCGTTCACACCGCCGCCGAAATAGATGCCTTTGCGCGCGCCGCTGCTGGCGACCATGTTGGCGAATTCAGCCGAGCTCTTCTTAAAAGCGGGCGTGTTAACATTGGCTATATTGTCTGAGATCACCGCCAGCGAGGCGGCGTTGGTGGTCAAACCGGAGATCCCGGTGAGCATGGCGCTGTTAAGGCTCATAGTTGCAATCCTTCGTGCGGGGCGCGGAGATCAAGACCGCGTGGCCTCATGGCCGAGAAAGGGAATGGGCTGGGGTCTTGACAATCAAATTCCTGAGGAAACACCAACAACGGCCGAGTAGGGCACCCGACCGCTCGTAAGAGAAACCATGGTCTGGTCACCGACCTGTTCAGCACCGGTCGCCGTGCCTTGGACCATGGCGGTGACGGCGACGGACTTGCCGTCAGCATCAGCGGCATTGAAGGTTGCGGTATAGGGTCCGCCATCGGCCAGCGTGCGTCCTGCCAGGTCCTTGCCATTCCAACTGATGGAATGCCGACCCGCGCTCAGGTCTGAGAGCTTTTCGGTGTGGACTATGGCACCTGAGGCGTTCTTGATGCTCACTGAGCCTGCCGTTGCGTTAGCGCCCAGTTCGTAGAGCCAGTCGGCCTTGCCGCCGACGATATTGCTGGCATTGCTGGCTACGGTTACAGTTTTGCCGATCAGCCCGACAGCGGTTCCCATGGCATTTGCGCTCTGAGAGACCAGCTTGGTCAGCAATTCATTGGATAGAAGCTGCTGCTCGACCCCGGTCATCTGAGTCAGTTGCTGGGTCATGGAGTTCATGTCCGTCGGCGCAGTCGGGTCCTGGTTCTTCAACTGCGTGGTTAGCAAAGTCAGGAAGGTCTGAGAATTTGCAACCATCTTGCTAGTACTGGCTGCGACCTGAGCCTTGGCGGAGGTGGCAACGGTTGCGGCATCGGCGGTTGTGACGGCCATGGTTAGATCCTCACATCAACGCCGGTGTTGGACCGGCGACTATAGGCAGAAGAGGCTTCTGCAACCCTTAGGGCGGCGGCATCCGCCAGATCATTGGTGTCTTGGAACAGGCGGCTCAGGGCCGTGCGGCGAGCGGTCTCTTGCCAATCCTGCTGGCTGGCCTGCTGCTGTGGCGCGTTAAAGCCTTGGCCTTGTCCGTCGGTAAAACTGATCCCCTCTTGCGAAAGGCTAAAGCCCGACTGTTCGAGTGCCCGCTGCAGTTCAGCAGCGCGGCCCTTGAGCTCTGCGGCGGCTTGAGGATTGTCGAACTTCATGGCCGCGCTGACTTCGCCGCGAGCATTGATGGTGATTTTCACATCGACCTTGCCCAGCCCCTCGGGGGTCAGGGAAATATCGAACTGCGCCGACTTGCCCTCGAACTTGCGACTGATTTCGGCGGCAAGGTGGGGTGCAGTTGCGGGCGTTGACAGGGTTGCCGACGAACCGGCCTGCGGGCTCGCCTGAGTGACCCGGCCTTCGAGCGGCAAGGGCGCGCCGAAGATGTCGGTTGAGGCTTCGCTATCTCTTTGCGCGGCCTTGGCGGCGGCGGTGTCGACCAAATCGGTAGGGGCGTCTTGGAATGCGCCGCCCGTGTCAGCGCTGTTCGCGCCGCTATTTGTCGCGATTGCGACGGCCGTCAGGGGGGTGCTGATCGATGGTGTCGATGTCGAGGTCGCCTCACCGGAGACTGGGGAGGCTTTGGTTGCTCGGCCATTGCCTTGGGCCGTTTCGTGCACACCCGATTGTGCACTGGCCAAGACTTGGTTCGTCGCCGCGGTCGTGGCTTGCGCCATAGTCTGAGCTGGGGCGAGCGACTGGGCTAGCACCAGGGTCGATGGGGCTGACTGCGCTTGATCAGGCTTTGGAGCGGTCAGGGTGGCAAGGTTCGGTGCTGCAATCGGCTGGGGAACCGAAGTGCCCGTCACGCGGGCCGTTGGGTCTGACACCGCATTGTCCATCGCCTGAAGGATGGGCGCCTGCGATTGACGATCAGCCGACGCCTGAACCGGCACAGGAACCGAAGGAACAACAGACGCCGCATCAGGCGTGGGCTTGGCCTTTGTCACCTGGGGCGTGCTGAGCGCCAGATCGACTGGTTTGGACTGGACTTGCAGGGCGACAGCAGGCGCGGTTAGTCCAACGGCGTTTTTCGTTACGGGTAGGGTCTGCGCTGCGTCACTTGAGCGGGCGCTTACCGCAATAGGGGCTGGCTGGGCAAAATTTGCCGCCCACGCGGGGGCGTTCTGAGTTGCGACCTGGGGGGCCGAAGTGGAAGGCACGTCCTTTGGAGCTGCGGTACTGATCGCTATTGCGAGCTCAGCGGGCGCAGGCTTGGCGCCTTGGACCGGCACCTGAACCATCATCATCTGGGCCAGCGCCTGATCAAAGGCACTTAGAGTGCTCGACGGATCGTGGGAACTGTCGCCGAACGCCGTAGCTTCAGGATCTACGCTCTCAGCTCTTGTTGGCGAAGCCGCCTTACCGTCCGAGCTTGCGACATTGGCAGGCGCACTCGGTCCGGCCTTGGGCGCAGGCAGGATGATTGGCAGGATTTGGGCGTAATCAGTTTGCATAATTCAGACGGGCAATTCATTCGAAGTGAGCCGCGCCTACTGCACGTGAGGATTCGAAGGTTGATAAGCAACCCTTGGGCCAGTTTTTGAAATCCCTATAAGATGTTGATTTAAATATTAAAACATTATCATTGGTGCCGAGTTCTGGGTGGACAGGGCTAAATTTGCCGTGCGCTTTCGGCCCTAAGCGGGCAGCGACTGCCGCCCTGGATCTTGCGACCCATCCCATCTTCCGGGGATTCCTGCGATTTCAATCGTGTGCCGCGCGATTCTGGCACCGATATTGCTTGTTTAATAATGCCTCTCAGGGGGATCGGGAGTATACCTTATGTTAATCAATGGGTTGGCTGGAATCGGTGGGGGCGAAGGCGGTAATTACGACTGCTTGCTCGGTCATTTTTGCCTAGCTCGACCTTGATGATGACCCGCGTCGAGGAATACTAGAATGACCCTTTCGTCGATCATTGGGATTGCCTCCTCGGGCGTCGCCACTGCGCAGACCAGTTTGCGGACGGTTGCGGATAATATCGCCAACGTAAATACCAAGGGCTATGTTCGGAAAATCGTTGAGCAGACCTCACTGACCAGCGATGGGCGCGGGCAGGGCGCCGCGGTGGACCGCATTCGCCAAGCCGCTGACGCTTATCTTGAGCGTTCGGCCTATACCGCTTCGGGTAAATTGGGAGCGGCTGCCACGCTCGCTCAGGGCTTTGATCAGGCGCAGGCCCTGTTCGGCGATCCGTCCAGTGATACCTCGTTTTTCAACCAACTGGACTCGATCTACAGCGGCTTCAACGTTGCGTCAGCCTCGCCCTCATCGGGCCTTGGCCGCAGTCAAATCGTTCTAGACCTGCGCAATTTCCTGTCGGATTCGGCTCGGATCAACAGCTCGATCCGGGATTTGCGATCGCAAGCCGACACGCAATTGACCAATAATGTTGATGCGATCAACAATCTCCTCAAGGGGATTTCGTCCCTCAATACCGACATTGTTCAAGGCAATTTAACCAATGGTGACGCCACAGGTTCGGAGAGCCTGCAGCGTGAACTGATCAAAAAACTTTCCAGTTATATGGACATTAAAGTCACAACCCGCACGACCGGTGAGGTCAGAATTATCGGTGGTGATAGTATTACGCTGATTGGCGGGGGCCCGGCGCAACTGAGCGCAACCCTTCAACCCTCTGGCTTTAGCGATATTAATGTCACGCCGAGTGGCGGATCGCCGATATTGTTAAAGAACCACATTTCGTCGGGCGAAATGTTGGGTCTGACGCAACTTCGTGATCAGGAACTGCCGGGCCTGATGAACCAGCTGGGCGAATATACCAGCCATGCCATTGAAGAGCTCAACCGGGCGCACAATGCGTCCTCATCTGTGCCCGCGCCTCAAACCCTCACGGGACGTCCCACCGGATTTTTGGATCAAGATACGGCCTTCTCGAACTTTACGGGCAAGACGACCCTCGCGGTGCTGGATTCAAACAGCGCTGTGGCGAAGTCGGCGCTCATTGATTTTGGTACTGGGACCGGAGCTGGAACGATCACGGTGGGCGGAGTCGGGACCGCCTTTACGACTAATTCGCCTTCAACCTTCTTGGCGCAGTTCAACGTTGCTATGGGGGGGACTGCCACCGCAAGTTTCACCGGCGGTGCCCTCTCGATCACGACCGCGGCGGGCCAGGGGCTGGCCTTCGACGATAAGACCGCTCCGGCAAGCCTGAAGGCGGGTAAGACCTTTAGTCACTATTTTGGTATGAATGATCTCATCACCTCGACCGGCATCTCGACCTACGATACGGGCCTAAAGTCGACAAACAGTCATGGCTTCAATGCCGGCGGGCAAATCGCCTTCGACCTCACCGATCCAACCGGACAGCATCTGACCGATATTACGGTTACCGTGCCCGCCGCCCCGGCCAATGCGATGAGTGATTTGCTCACCGCCTTGAATGCGGGAGTGGGTGCCTATGGCACCTTCGCGCTCGATCCCAACACGGGTCGGCTAAATTTCTCGTCCACGACCACCAATTTGGCGATCCGTTCCGATACGACGCAGCGCGGTGTCGGCGGTGTGTCGATGAGCGCCCTGTTCGGCATTGGCGATGTCCAGCGCTCGCTGCGGACCGACCAATATAAGGTCCGAGCTGACATCGTTCAGGACGGTAAATATCTGGCGCTTGCCAAGTTGGACTTGACGGTTGCTGCGGGTCAACCGGCTTTGAAAGTCGGCAATGGTGAGGGTGCCACACTGCTCGCCAGTGCAGGCGCGGCAACGGCGAGTTTCGATAAGGCCGGTCATATTTCGTCAGGGACCTATAGTATTTCAGACTATGCGGCTCAGTTTGCAGGCAGTTTAGCCCGCTCATCGGCCCAAGCGGTCAGTGCCCAAAAAAGCGCTGATGCTGTGAATACAGCCGCAGAAGATCGTCGGTCTAAGGCTGAAGATGTGAATATCGATGACGAGCTGATTAAGTTGACCACCTATCAACAGGCATTCAATGCATCCGCGCGTATGGTCAAGGCTGCTGGCGAGTTGTACGATACTCTGCTTGGCATGGTGAGATAGGGCTGAACAATGGATCGGGTTTCAACCACAAACTCCTATAACGTTGTTTTATCTGGAATTTTGCGTGGTCAACAAACCCAGAACGAGGCCAACGCGCAACTCTCGACCGGCAAAAAGGCGACGGATCTTACTGGGTTTTCATCCGACTCACAGACCCTTGTGGCGGCCAGAACGGTGAAGGTTCAAACCGAGTCCTACATCAAGCTGAACGAGAATTTGAGCCGCAAGCTCGATACGCAAAATATCTACCTGACATCGACGGCCGATGCGGCGGAAACGGCGCGGCAGGCGGTTGCCAATGCCATTGCCAACAATTCGGGCACCGCCTTGATGGAGACCCTGAAGCTGCAGTTTTCGGCGGCAGTGGATTCCTTGAACGGTCAAAATGAGGGGCAATATCTGTTTGCAGGCTCTCAGACCTCGACCAAACCGGTAAGTGCGACCTCGTTGTCTTCCCTGACTGCACCTACGACGGTGGCGTCAATCTTCAAGAACGATTCAGAGGTCCAAACCAGCCGTCTGAATGATGCGACTTCGGTGACAACAGGTTTGACGGCCAGCGATATTGGTACGGACTTGATGACCGTTTTTAAAAATATTCAGGATTATTATGTAGCCAATACCGTCACTGTGCCAGGTCCGCCATCGACGACGACCTATCCGTTTGGCTCTACCCTAACGACCGCTGAAACCACCTTCTTGACCACTCAGATGCAGGGCTTTGCTGCCGCGCACGGAACATTGACTGACCAAACTGCCTTGAATGGTTCAGTGTCCAAAAGTGTTACCGCCACGATCACCTCTCAGAAGTCGCGTGTGGATGCGATCGACAATATGACCTCGGACCTGTCCGGCATAAATGAGGCTGAGGTTGTCTCGCGGCTACGTTTGGCCCAGACGGCGGTTCAGGCCGGTGCGCAGGTCTTTCTGGCCCTGAAGAGCTCATCGCTCCTGAACTACCTCAACTGATTAACCACGGTTGGGCTTAAAGGGCTCGGAAGCCTCGCAAAATTCATCCAAAACCGCTAAGGGGTGGAGATAGCCTAAACACAGGCAGGATGATGACCGTCTCGACCCTCGATATGACCCTGAGCCAAGACGCTGCGAACGCGATCGCCATCGCGCGCGAGGCTGTGGGTTTGCCACTGGGAACCCGGGTCGTTGTGGCCATGTCGGGCGGCGTTGATTCCACCGTTACCGCAGCGCTGCTCAAGCAGGCTGGCTATGATGTGGTCGGTGTCACGCTGCAACTCTATGACCACGGCGCAGCGATCCAGAAGAAGGGCGCATGCTGCGCGGGGCAGGACATTCATGATGCGCGCACGGCCGCCGAGCGGATCGGCATCCCGCACTATGTCCTCGATTATGAGAGCCGCTTTCGCCAAGAGGTGATCGAGGATTTCGCCGACTCCTATCTGCGCGGCGAGACGCCCATCCCCTGCATCCGCTGTAACCAAACGGTCAAGTTTCGCGACCTTCTCGACATGGCGCGTGACCTTGGCGCTGAGGCGATGGCGACAGGCCACTATGTGCGCCGCGAAGAGGGGCCTAACGGTCCCCATCTGGTTCGCGCCATCGATCCGGCTCGTGATCAGAGCTATTTTCTCTTTGCGACAACGCCGCAGCAGTTAGCCTTTGTTCGGTTCCCCCTCGGGGGGCTGCCCAAGCCCGAGGTCCGCAAGGTCGCGACCAGCCTTGGTTTGTCGGTCGCCGATAAGCCCGACAGTCAGGACATCTGCTTCGTGCCGGAAGGCAAATACGTCACCTTGATCGACCGCTTGCGCCCTCAAGGGGCCTTGCCAGGTGACATTGTTCACCTCGATGGGCGGGTGCTCGGCCAACATGAGGGTGTCACCCGCTATACGGTCGGCCAAAGGCGCGGACTGAACGTTGCCGTCGGCGAGCCCCTGTTCGTGGTTAAGATCAATCCAGATAAGCGTCAGGTCGTAGTCGGCCCGCGCGAGGCGCTTCTGACCCGCGCCTTGCGTCTGAAAGAAACCAATTGGCTGGGCGATCAGGCCAGTCTCCTCGAGGCGGCCGAGGCCGGGCAGCCGGTGCTTGCGCGCGTCCGCTCGACCCGCGAGCCAGTTGCGGCGCGGCTCGCCATCATTGATGGCGCGCCGGTCGTGCTGTTTGACGAGGCCGAAGAGGGTGTGTCGCCGGGGCAAGCCTGCGTGCTCTATGATCCGGTGAGCGGCGGCGAGCGTGTGCTTGGCGGCGGCTTCATTGAGTCCACGACGGCGGCTCATCTTAGTCTTTAGTCTTTAGGCTTTAGGCTTGGCTTGCGCTGCGTCATGGGTGCCAAGCTCGTGGCCGCCTAAAGATTACCCTGCGCGTTCGGAGATCATCACCATGTCCGTTTCTGACCCTATCGTCATTGCCTCCTATGCCCGTACGCCAATGGGCGCCTTTCAGGGCGGGCTTTCGAGCGTTAAGGCCACCGCGCTTGGGTCTGTCGCGGTTAAGGCTGCGCTCGAGCGGGCTGGTGTGCGCGGCGATCAGATCGACCAGATCATTATGGGTTGTGTGTTGCCAGCTGGTCTGGGTCAGGCCCCGGCGCGCCAAGCGGCCTTGGGGGCGGGGCTACCCTTCAGCGTCACAGCGACCACAATCAACAAGATGTGCGGCAGCGGTATGCAGGCCGCCATCATGGCCTTTGACGCCTTGGCGGCGGGGTCGTCCGACATCATTGTCGCCGGGGGGATGGAGAGCATGAGCGGCGCGCCCTATCTGCTCGCAAAACATCGCGGCGGCGCGCGTATTGGACATGATACGGTGTCCGACAGCCTGTATCTCGATGGCCTTGAGGATGTCTACAGCCCTGGAAAACTGATGGGCGTCTTTGCCGAAGAGGCGGCGGCGGCCTTCCAGTTTAGCCGCGAGGCGCAAGATGCCTATGCGGTCGAAAGCCTAACCCGCGCGCGGCGTGCGGTGGAAACTGGAGCCTTTAAGCGTGAGATCGCGGCGGTCGAGGTTAGCACCCGCAAGGGAACGGAGGTGGTCGATACCGACGAGGCACCCTTAAAGGCTGATCTGGCCAAGATCTCGACCCTCAAGCCCGCCTTTAGCCGTGATGGCACGGTCACGGCGGCCAATTCCAGCTCGATCTCTGACGGAGCCGCAGCCTTGGTGATGACCCGCGCGTCCGTGGCCGAGCGTTTGGGCTTGACCGTCGTCGCGCGGATCGTGGCCCATGCCGCTCATGCCCATGAGCCGGGCCTCTTCACCACGGCGCCGGTACCCGCCATTCAAAAGGTCTTGGCCAAGGCGGGTTGGTCGGTTGGTGATGTGGATCTGTTCGAGATAAACGAAGCCTTTGCCGTCGTGGCCATGATCGCCATGAAGGAACTGGCCATTCCTCATGACCGGATCAACATCAACGGCGGGGCCTGCGCGCTCGGCCATCCCATTGGCGCCTCTGGCGCGCGGATATTAGCCACCTTGCTGTCCGCCCTTGACGCCAAGGGGATCAAGCGCGGCGTCGCCAGCCTGTGTATAGGCGGCGGCGAGGCCACGGCTATGGCCGTGGAACGGATATCTTAGCAGGAGGTTTGGCATGAAAGTTCAATCGGTTAAGCCCAGCGCCGTGGTCGATAATGCTCAGCGACATCGTTATGAACTGGCCGTCGAGGGAAGCTGGGTGTTCGCTGACTATCAGCGTCAGCCTGGTAAGCTTGTGATCACCCATCTGCAAACGCCCGTCGCGCTGCGAGGTCGTGGTTTGGCGGCAGTCCTCATGCAGGGACTAGTAGACGATGCCGAGGGCCGGGGCCTGCAGATCGTGCCCATCTGTAGCTATGCGCAGGACTGGATGCAGCAGCGAAAGCTATAATCTGTCTGCCCAGCTGGATATACCACTTTAAGTTTTTAAAGATGGCGTTCTCAAATTGGACTGATGAACCCTATCTGTAATTTCTTGAGCTTCAGTTTTAACCCTATGCAAGCCGCAAGGTCGATGGACGCAGACGCACTGATTGACCTCTTGGCTGAGTTCCAAGAAGGACTGCTGTTCGACCAGAAGGTGCCCGACGTCGCTTGGTAACGGCCTCAGCCGCCCAGTTGATCCTTGGCGAAATCCAGTTCCATGAGTTTTAGCCGTTTGATCTCGTCGCGCAGGCGCGCGGCCGTCTCAAACTCAAGATCTGCCGCCGCGGCCCGCATCTTGGTCTCCATATCCTTCAAGGTGGTCTGGAAGTTGGAGCCAAGAAAAGGCCTGGAGTCTTCTGCCACACCCACAGGGATCGTGACCCTGTCGCCCTTTTCGTAGGGGCTGTTGAGAATGTCCTTGATGTCCCGCCGAACACTTTCGGGCGTAATGCCATTGGCGAGGTTGAAGGCGTGTTGCTTTTCGCGGCGGCGAGTGGTTTCCGCCATCGCCCGCTCCATCGACCCGGTAATTCGGTCGGCATAGAGGATGACGCGGCCATCAATATTGCGCGCGGCCCGGCCAATGGTCTGGACGAGGCTAGTCTCTGAGCGCAGGAACCCTTCCTTGTCGGCGTCGAGAATGGCCACGAGGCCACATTCGGGAATATCGAGCCCCTCACGCAGCAGGTTAATCCCGACTAGCACGTCATAGGCTCCAAGGCGCAGGTCGCGGATGATCTCGATCCGCTCCATCGTATCGACGTCGGAGTGCATGTAGCGCACTCGTAGCCCCTGCTCGTGCATATATTCGGTCAGGTCTTCGGCCATCTTCTTGGTCAAGACGGTGACCAGAACGCGCTGGCCGAGCAGGGCTGCGCGGCGGCATTCGTCTATTACGTCATCGACCTGGCTGGCCCCGTCCTTGGTCACGGGGCGCACTTCAACCGGAGGATCGATTAGGCCAGTCGGGCGGATGATCTGCTCGACAAAGACCCCGCCGGTCCGTTCTAGTTCCCACTTGGCGGGTGTGGCTGAGACATGGACCGTCTGTGGCCGCATCGCATCCCACTCTTCAAATTTGAGTGGGCGGTTGTCCAAGCAGGAGGGCAAGCGAAAGCCATATTCAGCCAGCGTAAATTTGCGGCGATAGTCGCCCTTATACATGGCCCCAATCTGCGGCACCGTCACATGACACTCGTCGGTGAACAGCAGGGCATTGTCGGGAATATATTCAAAGAAGGTCGGCGGCGGCTCGCCCGGCATCCGTCCCGTCAAATAGCGCGAATAGTTCTCGATCCCAGCGCAGGAGCCCGTGGTCTCCATCATTTCGAGATCAAAGATCGTGCGCTGTTCGAGCCGCTGGGCTTCCAGCAGCTTGCCGTTGGCCAGCATCCACTCAAGGCGGCTCTTTAACTCGTCCTTGATCGAGATCATTGCCTGCTTCAGCGTCGGGCGCGGTGTGACATAGTGGCTGTTGGCGTAGATCTTGACCGACGGCAGGTCAGCATTTTTCTTTCCGGTCAGGGGATCAAACTCGCTAATCGCTTCGACCTCATCCCCGAACAGACTGACCCGCCAGGCGCGGTCCTCATAGTGGGCGGGGAAGATTTCAATCACGTCGCCGCGTCGCCGGAAGGTTCCACGCTCAAAGGCCTGATCATTGCGCTTATATTGCTGCGCCACGAGGTCCGCCATGAGCTTGCGCTCGTCGATCCGCTCACCGACCTTCAGCTCGAAGGTCATGGCCGTGTAGGTCTCAACCGAACCGATACCGTAGATACAGCTGACCGAGGCTACGACAATGACGTCATCCCTTTCGAGGATCGCACGCGTTGCCGCGTGGCGCATCCGGTCGATCTGCTCGTTGATCGAGCTATCCTTCTCAATATAGGTGTCGGTGCGCGGCACATAGGCTTCGGGCTGGTAGTAGTCGTAATAGCTGACGAAATATTCCACCGCATTGTCGGGGAAGAAGCTCTTGAATTCGCTGTAGAGTTGGGCGGCTAGGGTCTTGTTGGGCGCGAGGATCAGGGCGGGGCGCTGGGTCTGCTCGATGATCTTGGCCATGGTGAAGGTCTTGCCCGAGCCGGTAACCCCCAGCAGCACCTGATCGAACTCGCCACGGCCCAGGCCTTCGGACAGTTCGGCAATGGCGGTGGGCTGGTCGCCTGCGGGGCTATATTCGCTGACCAGATTGAACCGACGACCGCCTTCCGACTTCTGGGGACGGGAAGGACGGTGCGGCATCCAAAGGGCCGGAGAGTCGAACACAAACTGACCCGCCGCCGCTTCGAAGCCAACCAAATCAGAAGGGGTACGGGGTGCGCGCGACATGGCTCTAATCTAGAGGCTCGGCTGGGCTTAGACCAGTGGCATTGGGTTTATAGTGCGTCGTGCTCGTCCTTCGACGAGCTCCGGATAAGGAAGGCTGATGGGTCAGTGCTTGCTGGTTTATCCTCATCCTGAGCCTGCCCAAGGACGGAAATGCCCCGCATCACCAACGTCACAAAGTCGTTAAACCCCTATCGCGGTTTGAGTTGGCCTTTGCTATGGAGGTTGCGCGTGTCGGTGCCGCCGACCTGCGGAGAGATCATGTCCGACCCTAAGGCTCAACAGCGTCTGCAATCGATCGTGATTGACGAGTCGTCTCTTGCTTCAGCCTCGCGCGATCAGGAGCACGAGCGGCAGGTCGCGATCTTTGACCTCTTGGAGGGCAACTATTTCGAACCTGATGGTGAGGCGAGAGGGCCTTATGATCTCAAGATTGGGTTAGCGGATAATCGTCTGTTGTTAGATATCACGGGGGACAACTATGAGCGGCGCCACCTTCTGTCCATGTCCCCTTTTAAGAGCCTAATCCGCGACTATTTCATGGTCTGCGACAGCTATTATGATGCCATCCGCAATGCTTCACCGGCCCAGATCGAGGTTTTGGATATGGGGAGGCGGGGCCTTCACAATGAGGGCTCCTCGCTCTTACGGGAACGTTTGGCGGGCAAGGTCAGTACCGATCTGGACACCTCGCGCCGATTGTTCACTCTGATCTGCGCCCTCTATCGACGCGGCTAGAGTGCCCATGATCGCGCCACCCGACCTGCCGGGCGCTGTACTTTTTGCTTGTAACTTCAACCGCGTAAGATCACCGATGGCGCTGGCCCTGACGCGTTTGACCTATGCCGACCAGATCTATCTGGATAGTTGCGGTCTGCGGCCAGACCGCAGTCAAGCTCTGGACCCCTTCTGTGCCGCCGTGCTGGATGAGGTCGGGGCGGATCTGAAGGGCCACCGCCCCAAGAGCTTTGATGATCTGGAAGATGGGTCATTCGATCTGGTGATCTCCTTAACCCCTGAAGCCCAGCACCGTGCTGTCGAGTTAGCCAGAGGGCGGGCGGTGGAGATCGAGTACTGGCCAGTGCCAGATCCCACGCTGGTTTCGGGCTCGCGCGAGACGGTTTTGGAGGCCTACCGCGCCACCCGCGACCACTTGCTGGACCGAATCCGCAAGCGGTTCGGCAAAACATCGACTTTCGGTGGTTGAATCATCTATAGTATGGGCCTGAGGCTTGGTGCTCCCGTCCGCGACTGTGCGCAATGGGCAGCTTGCCTTATGCAAATTGTCCTTTAGAGAGGCCGTATGGCTAAAGAAGAACTTCTCGAATTTCCTGGCACAGTCGTTGAACTGCTGCCCAATGCGACATTCCGCGTGACGCTTGAAAACGAGCACGAAATTATCGCCCACACCGCCGGCAAGATGCGTAAGAACCGCATTCGCGTTCTCGCAGGTGACAAGGTGCTGGTTGAAATGACGCCCTACGACCTGTCCAAGGGCCGCATTACCTACCGCTTCAAGTAGGGCAGGGCGATTGTCCTCGCCCCCTTCTCGGGTGCCTTTGGTTCTGGCCAGTGCCAGTCCGCGTCGATTGGACCTGCTGCGTCAGGTCGGGATCGCGCCAGACCTGATTGATCCGGCTGACATAGATGAAACCCCTCTGGCCAAAGAGACCCCGCGTCTCTTGGCCCTGCGTCTCGCCCGAGGCAAGGCGATGGCCGCCTCGTCGCGCAATGCTGGGGCGTTCGTGATCGGAGCCGACACCGTGGTCGCGGTTGGCCGCCGGGTTCTGCCTAAGGCTGAAACAGAAGCTCAAGCGCGTCATTGTCTTGGTCTGCTGTCCGGTAGAGGTCATCGCGTTATGACCGCATTGTGCGTGCTTGCGCCTGGCGGGCGGCGCGCAGAGCGATTGGTAGAAACCCGCCTAACCTTCAAGCGCCTGTCCAAGGATGAGGTCGAGACCTACGTCGCGAGCGGCGAATGGCATGGCAAGGCGGGGGGCTACGCCATTCAGGGCCGGGCCGGCGGCTTTGTCATCGAACTTCAGGGATCTTACCCATCGGTGGTGGGATTGCCGCTCTATGAAACGCTCTGTCTTCTCGAGGGGCTGGGGTTTC
Organism: Caulobacteraceae bacterium; assembly: GCA_040399645.1. GTDB lineage: Bacteria > Pseudomonadota > Alphaproteobacteria > Caulobacterales > Caulobacteraceae > CAISGS01. The sequence continues at coordinate 61,317 of JBBARR010000006.1, forward strand.
GTCCAACGCCCCCTTCGATCTGAACCTAAGTCATGACCGCTCGCCGCCTCTATCTTGATGATGCGCCCGGGGAGCGGCGGGGTGTTGTCACCCTAGATGGCCGACCTGAGCGGCTATTGATCCATCGCAGCGCCATGCCCAGTCCAGTGGCGGGGGAGCAGTGGGCCGCGCGGGTGCGCCTTATCGACCGCAGCCTTGCCATCGCCTTCTTGGATCTGGGCCAAGGGTCAGAGACGCTTCTGAACTTAACGGGGGACGCCCTGCGTCTTACGGAAGGAGCCTTGATATCGGTCGATATCACCAGTCCAGCCCGCAGAGGCAAGGGGCCTGTTGCTCGTTTCAACGGTTTTGAGGAGGGGCAGCCGCGTTTGCTCGCGCTCGCACCGACCCTCGAGGCGCAACTGAAGGCCCTTGCCCCTCAGCAGGACATTATCACTGGAGTGCTGGCTCGCGAGGTTGCCGATCTGGCTCAAGCGCAGATCATTGCGGTTGAGCACGGTCTGCCGGGCGGCGGATCGATCGCCATCGAGACGACGCGGGCCCTCACCGCCATCGATGTTGATTCCGGAGCCCGGGGCGGCGGCGACCCGCGCCGGGCCATGCGCCAAGCTAATCTGGCGGCCATATCGCAGGCGGCCCGTCTGTTACGTCTGAAAGGTCTCGCAGGGCTGGTCGTTTTTGACCTCATCGGCAAGGGGCAGGACGGCGAGGCCATTATGGGGGCGGTCAAAACGGCGTTTGAACCGGATCAACCCGGTCTTGTCATCGGACCGATCAGTCGATTCGGTACGCTTGAGCTGGCGCTGCCACGTCGTCAGGCCCCCACGGCCGAGCTTCTCTGCGACGAGGATGGGCGGCTGAGCGCCGAAAGTCTCGCCCTGAGGCTCATGCGGATGGCCGAGCAAGAGGGACGCGCGGATCCCGGTGGGCGGCTGGTTCTGACCTGTGCATCAGATGTTGCCGCAGCCGCGGAGACTTTTTTGTCTGACCTAGCGGCGAGAATCGGTCTGCGATATGATCTTCAACCCTTCGCTGAGGTGGCGTCTCCGCTCAGCTATGATCATTTGGATGTCAAAAGCCGATGACGGCAGCCTGTCCTCATTGTCGTAAGCCGGTCGATCCGGCCTATCGACCCTTTTGCTCGAAGCGCTGTGCGGATGTTGATCTCAACCGCTGGCTGACGGGGGCCTATGTCATTGCTGGCTCAAAACATGCCGAGGGCGATGGTCAGTCCGACGAGGATCAAGATCCTGATCCAGATGAGTGGTCGGACGCGTAGGTTCGGACTGCGGTTCCTGTCGCAACGCGCATCTCTGTGGAGGAAGCCACAAAACCTGTCACCGAGGCCTTTTGGATGCTGGACAGGCCGCAGCGCCTGACCTATAGACCTCGCCTCCGCACGCAAAGCGGACGATTGCAGCGCCCCACGGGACGCCTTGCGGGCCTGGGTAGCTCAGTTGGTAGAGCAGCGGATTGAAAATCCGCGTGTCGGTGGTTCAAATCCGCCCCCAGGCACCATTTTTAATATTTCTTGGGTCGGCCATCTGAATCGGGTGGATAGAGTGAGCGTGCCTCACTGCCCAAACATTTGGCATGGGCTGTTCTATCGATAATCGTTCTGATCTGGGCAGGTTAAATCTTAGGCTGCATAAATATAATAATACGTCTTGAAATTGTATATTCTGTTCGGCGCTGGGGCGCTGGAATAGACGCGTCTGACTAAAAAAGAGCAGTTTCCAATGCTGATTTTTGCTGCACTGCAATAGTCTCATGGAGATTAGATCGAAAATCCTAACCCCAGTAGTGATTTTCGACATTGTGCGGCGCAGCAGTCAAAAAATGTCACATGCAGGGGGTAAAAGATTCCCGTCGCGAAGGCCTTGACGATGCTGAAAGGGGTTGCCAAAGACGCCTTACCGCAAGCCTAACTTCGCGGTAAGGTTTCTAAGTCCCTCGGGACCAGAGGCCGCGTGCTGTTAAGATGGGGTCCGGGTTGCAAGACTGGGCTGCCTCGTTTCAATAGGATGCAGACAGCAGCCCTGCTCATGACCCAAGGCTTGTCCTTGAAGATTGGCAGAACATTTTCAGTAGGGTGGACACGCTCTCGCGCGACGACCCTTTCGGTCCTAACGTGCTAGATCAATCAGGAACTGGCGACAGATGCTCGACAACAAACGAATGACCCCCATCATCGCTCTCTTCGGCGCCATGGCGCTGATGGCGAGCACGCCGGCCTTCGCACAGACGGCCGATCAACCCGCTGCCGCCGCTGCTCAAGCCGCGCCTGCAGCCTCAACCGAAGCAGCCCCCGCTGCTTCAGCTGGCTCACCAGCCCCTGTCACCATTGACAGCCACGGCGGTAAGTTGACCCCGATCACCATGTTCCTTGACGCCGAACCAGTCGTTAAGGTCGTTATGATCGGTCTGGCCTTGGCCTCGATGTTCTCTTGGACATTGTTGATCACCAAGCTCTTGGAGTTCGGTGCGCTGATCAAAGCCTCCGACAACTTCGTGGAAGCTTTCCGTTCCGCCAAGTCAATCGACGAAATGGGCAAGATGGCCGGTTCCGAAGAATTTGTCGGTAACCCACTGGCCGATATGGCCTCGGCGGCTTGCATGGAAATTGTCCTTTCGCGTCAAGCCGGTCTTAAAATTGGCGGCGAACACCGTGAATCGACCGTCATGCGGGCGTCGTCTGCAGTGTCCGCGGTTCAAGGTTCCTTGGCTAAGCGCCTCTCGAACGGCATGCAGTTCCTCGCTTCCGTCGCTTCGTCCGGTCCGTTCATCGGTCTGTTCGGTACGGTTTACGGGATCATGAACTCTTTCATCGGTATTGCGAACACCAACACGACCAACCTAGCCGTCGTCGCCCCCGGCATCGCCGAAGCGCTTCTCGCCACTGGTATCGGCCTGTTTGCGGCTATTCCATCGATGATCTTCTTCAACTACTTCCAGACCCGGATCTCTGCCTACGGCACCCGTTCTGAAGGCTTCGTTGTGGAACTGCTGAATGCGATGTCACGCCAACTCGACAAAGGGGCCTGACATCCATGGCCGCCAAACTTTCAAAGTCGGGCGGGAGTAGGTTCGAACTTGGGCAGAATGCCGACATCAATGTGACACCTCTGGTGGACGTGATGTTGGTTCTGCTGATCATCTTCATGGTGGCAGCTCCGCTTGCCACTGTGTCGGTGGTCGTTAGTCTGCCCACGGCCGTTGCCAAGCCCAGTCAGAACCCGCCCAAGCCGGTGTACATTTCCATCCAGGAATCTGGTGACGTGTATATTGGGGACTTCATCACTTCCGCGGACGCATTGGGCGATGACCTCAAAAAGCAGATTGGACGACGCGACCCCACCAAAGAGCGCATCTTTATTCGGGCTGATAAAAACACCTCATACGGTGATTTTATGGGCGTGATGAACGGGCTCCAGGATAATGGGTTCTATAGTGTCGCACTGATCGGCGAAGACAACTCGAAGTAAGGGCTGCGCATGGCTGAAGAACAGCAGGACGTTGCCCATCCGGTGCACAACCCCTTCGACGGGGCAATTCGTAGGAAACGTAGTACGGGCACTACGGTCGCGATCACGGTCTCGATGATCTTCCACGGACTGCTTGGACTATACCTCTGGAAGGTGAAGTTCGAACCCAAGATGCAGGAGTACTCGGACCAAGCGACGAAGGTGGACATCTATAAGCCGCCTCCGCCGCCACCACCGCCTCCACCGCCGGACAATAAACCGCCGCCGCCGCCTAAGTTGCAGCCGCGTCCCCCAGTGGCCCCGCCACCTGATGTGGCGCCGCCGCCGCCGTTGGAGGTTCCACCGGTGAAGAAGGAAGATAAGGTAGTAGCCCGGCCTAAAGTGGTCGACGCTCCTCCCCCTCCTGCTCCGCCCGTGGTGTCGAACCCGACTTGGACCCGCAAGCCTAACGGCGATGATTACGCCCGGTTCTATCCGGAACGTGCTCAGCGGCTCGAGAAAGAAGGTTCGGCCACCATCAAGTGCGTGGTTACGGTGAAGGGTACGCTGGTTAATTGCCAGGTGCTCTCAGAAGATCCCGCCGACTTCGGCTTCGGGGAAGCGACGAAAAAGGTCGCAACCCTCTGGAAGATGAAGCCACAGTTGGTGGACGGTAACCCGGTCGAAGCCACCTGGCAGACCCGCATTCGTTGGGTTCTCCCACGGTAGGATCTACCGATCTTAGACCAGACAGAATGCCCCGAGGGTCCGCCCTCGGGGTTTTTTGTTGTCTAGATTGGGATGGAGCTGCCGCAGTCCCTCTGGCGCGCAGGTTCGACCTCTTCTATGGTGAGTACCATTTCAGGTACACAAGACCATCGGACCATCGGACCTTCGCCCATGTGCCTTACCGGCCATCACGACCTCGCCCATAGTGGCCAAACGGGCCAGCCCCTTCGCCTGTCGCGGCGTGATCTGGTGCGCGGTCTTGCGGCAGGAACCGTCGTCGCCTTCACGGCGGGCTGCTCCTACAATGCTGAACTGGGCCGCGATCAACTGTTGATGGTCAGCGATGAGCAACTGATTCAGCTGTCCCTCACCGCATGGCGCGATGCCCTTCGCACCCAAAAACTGTCGCAAGACCACGAGATGAACCGCGCCGTCCGCTCGGTGGGTCAGCGGATCGTAGAGGCGGCTGGGCGCGGGGCTCAGCCTTGGGAATATGCCGTCTTTGATAATCCGCAGGCCAATGCCTTTGTCCTTCCCGGCAACAAGGTCGGGGTCAATAGCGGGCTCTTCAAAGCCGTGATCAATGATGACCAGTTGGCGGCGGTCTTGGGTCATGAAACGGGCCACGTGACGGCTCACCATGCGGCTGAGCGGGTGTCTCAGACCATGGTCGCGCAGGTCGGGCTGGCGGCGGCCGACCTTGCCATAGCCAATAGCGACGCCAAGCACGGCAAGGAGCTGGCGGCTGTTCTGGGCGTGGGCGTGCAGTTCGGCGTGCTCATGCCCTTTTCGCGCCAACACGAGCTAGAGGCTGACCGCATCGGCGTGGATTATATGCATGCCGCAGGCTTCAAGCCGGTCGAAGCGCTGCATCTTTGGCAGAATATGGCGGCCGAACGGACCAAGAGGGCCCCGCCCCAGTGGCTATCAACCCATCCGTCCGATGAAGCCCGCCTAGCGGCTCTGCAGTCCTACCTGACCCAGCGCGGGTGGATGTCTGACGGCTCATCCCGCCAGATCTAACCCCTTGGCCTTCAGCCAACGGGCCAGGTGCTCATTGACCATTTCAGGGGCCTCCTGCTGGACCCAATGTGAGACGTTCGGCAGACGGTGCAGGGTGAAATCGGTCACGTAGGGGCCGTAGCCTTCTGTCAAGCTGATGCTCAGGGCTGTGTCCTCTTCGCCCCAGATCATTACGGTCGGCACCTCGATCTTGGCCGCGAGGCCCGGACCATAGGCTTCGAGGGCCTTTGTATTGGCGCGATAATAGTTGATCATCGCGGTCATGGCCCCGGGCTGCAGGGCATTTTGTTGGTAGTGGTCCAGCACCTCTTGCGGGAAGCGTGACTTGTCGATGGCCATGCCGACAAAGGCCTGCCCGATGGCCTTGGCTCCTTTGGCCGTCATCATCAGTTCTGGCAGGATGGGAAGCTGGAAGAACAGGGCATACCAGCTCTTCTTGCGTTGCTCCCAGCCGTTTTGCAGGCCGGTGATAAAGACGGCCGGGTGTGGCACATTCATGATCACCAGACCATCGATTGTGCGTGTTTTGTCGATGGCAAAGGTCCAAGCAATGATCGCGCCCCAGTCATGGGCAACCAACAGCCGCCGCTTGGCCCCTAAGACATCATAGAGCGCGGCCGTATCGGCGATGAGGTTGGGAAGTTCATAGTCCTTCTTGTTCGCAGGTCGCGTTGTGCCGCCATAGCCGCGAAGGTCCGGGGCCACCGCCCGCCATCCCTTAGAGGCCAACAGAGGCAACTGCTCGCGCCAGCTATAGCGGCTTTCCGGAAAACCATGCAGGCACAGGGCCACATTATCACCGTCACCGCACTCATCGATGGTGAAGGTCAGGCCATTGGCCTCGATCTGCCGAGTCCGGATCTCATACATGCTGTTTCATCCCTGATTTTGGTCCTGAGCATGGCGGCTGGACCTAGCCGAAGCAAGAGATTGAACGCAATCGTCCTGAACCTGCAAACGGCGGCTTGATCCCAGCGGCCATGCCGACTAAAACGCCCTCTCTCGCGATGCGAGCCGCCTTAGCTCAGTTGGTTAGAGCGCCGGTTTGTGGAACCGGAGGTCCTCAGTTCAAGCCTGAGAGGCGGTACCATCCCAAAATCCACAGCCCCTGAGATGAGACGCCGTCAGCGATCCATATTGCGCGACTGGATTTCAGCATCCGATCCGGCAAATGCGGCCATGCCTGGTCCGGTTAGCCAGGCCCGCGCTTCGGTATCATCCCTCAACGCCGCATCCCAGTAGGCTAGGCTGGCGGCCTTGATCAGTTGCCGGAAGCGCTCATCCTTGGGTTTGCTAAAGCCCATCTCTTGGCGGCCGGAAAAGACCAGATGATCGGCGCCATTGAGCACGACCAAGGCCGAAGGCGCATGCTTCATGGCGAGGTAAGGTTTTTGCCGTTCTGAGGCGTCTTGGACCTTTCCATTGGTGTTCAGTCCATCCTCCGAGCCGGTGATAAACAAGAAGGGGCGGGTAATGTCGCCAAAGGCATCGGCATTGTGACCATCAGCGGCGCCAGCAGGGCTCATGGCCAAAAAGGCCTTGAACTCGGCCTGACCCATTGTGCGTCCCCGCGCAAAGGCCTGTCCAGCCATGGCTTGGGTGGTCGTTGCGCCATAGGAATGGCCTGACATGCCAATGCGGGTCAGATCGATCCGGTCTTTGAGCGCGCCGGGCTGGCGATCGAGGCTATGGAGGGCGAAGACTGCCAGATAGATATCTTGAAACCGGTCCATCGCGCTTTGGGGGGACACGGCCTTGCGAAGATCAGCACTGATTTTAGGGTTCTTGAGATCAGGGAATTGGCCGCCCCAGATGCCCACGTCTGAGCCCGGATGTTGGACATTCAAGACGATGTATCCATGGCTGACCAAATGGTCGGCATAGTAGGCGGCGCTTTCCTTGGAACCACCAAGGTCGTGCGAAAAGATTACCACGGGCAGGCGTCCGGGCGCATCCTTGGGGTAGCGGATCAGGAATGGAATAAGACGGGCGCGGCGATCATCTTTCCAAGCGCCTTCGGCGGCCTGCACAGAATAGGGACCGGGTCGGTCATATGCCTTGCTGGCCTTGTCGGGCTGGACGGCAGGTGGGGCAACGGTCTGGGCAAGGGTAGGTCCGCCAATAGGGCTGGCTGCCAAGCTGATGGCCAAGGCCAATGCGGTGAATAGGGCGCGCAACATCCTCAAATCCTCCTGAAGCACCCTCTTGCACGGGGCGCGATAGTGAATTTTAGTTTGAAAGTGACAAAAAAACTAGCCTAGGGCGCATAAAAGGCTAGCGACCCCAAATTTTTGTGCATGGCGCCAAGGCGCGTTTGTGTCTGTGGTGGGTCTTGCGCTATGTCGAACCCAACAAGAATTTGCGATCTCGCGAGACCAATTGGGAAGGACACTGCCATGACCACGTTTGATCAGGCTGCCGCTGAGCAGGGCCATGTCGCCCTATTGGAACAGCCCTTTGGTCTTTTGTCCGACCTGATCCGGTTCAATGCGCAGGCCCGTCCCCATTCGCCTGCTCTGATTAAGGATGACGAGGTCCTGACCTATGGCGCACTTGATGTGCTGATGGACCAGATTGCCGCCAGCCTTCAGCGCGATGGCGTCCAGCCGGGCGAGGCTATTTCTATCTGTGCGGGTTCCTCTGTGGCCTATGCCGCCACCTTCTTGGGTGGGCTGCGGGCTGGAGTTGCGGTTGCCCCCTTGGCACCCTCCTCAACGCCAGAGAGCCTCGCCGTCATGCTGGCAGACTGCGGTGCAAAGCGGTTTTTCCTCGATCGGTCTGTGGCCAAGGCGCTGGAGGGCATCAGCCTGACCATGCCCCTGACCGCCTTGGACGGTTCTGATGCTGGTGGCTCATATGAGACTTGGTTGGCGCCAGACGGGTCCAGGCCCGCGCCAGTCACAGTCACACCCGCCATGCCGTTTAACATCATCTATTCCTCGGGCACGACCGGCACGCCCAAGGGCATTGTTCAGTCCCATGAGATGCGTTGGTCCCATACGGGCCGTGGCGGCGGTTTGGGCTATGGTCCGGGGTCTGTGACCTTGCTGTCGACACCGCTCTATTCCAACACCACCTTGGTCAGCTTCTTCCCCACCATGGGCATGGGTGGCGCGGCGGTCTTGATGGACAGGTTCGACGCCCTTGGCTTTCTCAAGCTGTCCCAACAGCACCGCGTGACCCACGCCATGCTGGTGCCTGTGCAGTATCGGCGCATCCTCGAGCAGCCAACCTTTGGCGACTATGATCTGTCCAGCTTTCAGATGAAATTCTGTACCAGCGCGCCCTTTGGCGCGGCGCTCAAGGCGGACATCCTCAAGCGCTGGCCCGGCGGTCTGATCGAATATTACGGCATGACTGAGGGCGGCGGCAGTTGCGGCCTGATCGCGCACGAGCATCCCGACAAACTCCACACGGTCGGCCAGCCCCTGCCGGGCCATGATGTGCGCCTGATCGACGAAGAGGGCCGCGAACTGCCTGCAGGCGAGGTCGGTGAAGTGGTCGGGCGCTCCCCCGCCATGATGAACGGCTATCACAATCAACCGGGCAAGACCGCCGAGGCCGAGTGGATCAGCCCAGAGGGTCTTCGCTATATTCGTACCGGTGATGTCGGCCGGTTTGATGCCGAGGGTTTCTTGACCCTGATGGACCGCAAGAAGGACATGATCATTTCAGGCGGCTTCAACATCTATCCGAGCGATCTGGAGAGCGTGATTATCGGCCATCCGGCGGTGCTCGAGGCCGCTGTCGTAGGGGCCCTGTCCGATCGCTGGGGGGAGACGCCGGTGGCCTTTGTGACCCTCAAGGCGGGAGCCACGGCAACGGCGGATGAGGTTCGAGACTGGGCCAATGCCAAGCTGGGCAAGACCCAAAGGTTGGCGGCTCTTAAACTGATGGACGTGCTGCCGCGCAGCGCCATTGGCAAGGTGCTGAAGCGCGAACTGCGTGACCAGTTCATGGCCGAAGAGACGGTCGCCTGAGACCACGCAACTGAATAGGGCAGGGTGCAGTAGCGAAAGCTTGCTCAACCCTGCCTTAAACCGATAATTAGGCCTCTGGCGGCTTATGGTTCGCCCGATTGGAACCTTGTCCTATGGCCTCGCGTCTGCCTCCTGCTGCCAAGACGACCGGCGATACCCTTCGTTCGGTCTATGTGCCTGCGCGGGTTGATCTTTCTGTGATCGTGCCGACCTTTAATGAGCGCGGAAATGTCGAACGGCTGATTGCAGCGCTCGATGTCGCGCTGGCTGGCATCGCGTGGCAGGTCATCTTCGTCGATGACGATTCTCCCGATGGCACCGCCGCAGCGGTCAAGGCCATTGCTGTTAACGACAGCCGAGTGCAGTGCCTGCACCGCGTCGGACGCCGAGGCTTGGCGGGGGCCGTGATCGAAGGGGCAATGGCCAGTGCTGCCGCCTTTGTGGCGGTGATCGATGGCGACATGCAGCATGACGAGACGCTGTTACCGGCTATGTTCAATGCCCTACGCGATGATCTAGCCGATCTGGTTATTGGCTCGCGGTTCTTGCAGGCCGATGGCCTAGACCGAGGCCTCTCGGCGGTCCGCAAGGCCGGAAGCCGAGGCGCAGCTTGGCTAGGGCGCAAGGCTCTGCGGGCTCAGGTCAGTGATCCGGTCAGCGGCTTTTTTATGATCCGTCGTGAACGGGTTGAGGCTGTTGCGCCGCGCCTGTCGACTGATGGGTTTAAGGTATTGTTCGACATCATTGCCTCCCAGACCACACCGCCGCGCATCCTAGAAATGTCCTATGCCTTTCGCGAGCGTGAGGCTGGGACCAGCAAGCTCGATACCCGCGTTGTCGTCGACTATGCCGGTCTGGTGCTCAGCAAACTGACCCGCGATGTCTTGTCGGTGAGGGCGCTTCTGTTCGCGCTCGTCGGTGCAACTGGCATCGTGGTCCATATGAGCGTGCTCAGCCTGTTGATGACCGCTGGGCATAGTGACTTTCCCCGCGCCCAGATCTTGGCGGCCTTGGTGGCCATGACCTCCAACTATTTCATCAACAATGCCCTGACCTATCGGGATCGTCGCCGTAAGGGTTGGCGCTTGGCGACCGGCTATGTTCAGTTCTGCATCGTGTGCAGCGTCGGCCTTGCGGCCAACTATGCTGTCGCGGGGCTGGTCGAACAGTGGGTGCAGGGCTGGATCTTAGCTGGTGCCGTGGGGGCAGCGGTCGGGGCGGTCTGGAACTATGTGATCAGCACCTTGATGGTCTGGTAGGTCCTTGATGAGCGTCACAAGCCGGCGGCTATTGCTTTGGATCGGCCTGATCACAGCCCTGAGGCTGGCCTTTGCAGCCTTCATGCCCCTGACCGACGACGAGGCCTATTACCGCCTCTGGTCCCAGCATCTCGCGCTTGGCTATTTTGACCATCCTCCTCTTGTGGCCTGGGCCATTCGGCTAGGGACTATCTTGCTTGGCGATAGTGGCTTGGGCGTGCGGCTGTCGGCGGTTCTGGCCAGCGGCGCGACCAGTCTGATCCTGTTTGATCTGGCCAAGCGTTTGGGCCTGACGTCCGCCACTGCAGAGCGCGCGGCGCTTTGGTACAGCGCCACCTTGATGATTGCGGTCGGGGCGATCTTGTCGACGCCGGACGCCTTTGCGACGCTCTTTTGGGCCGCGACCCTTTGGTGCTTGGCGGCGGTGTTCGAGCCGGGACGGGAGCATCAGGCGGCCCGCTGGTGGTGTCTTGCCGGTGTCGCCGCAGGTCTGGCGACCCTGTCGAAATATTCCTCGCTCTTTATCGCACCGGGCGTTCTGCTCTGGGTCCTGACGTCCGCGGAGCGGCGCAAGTGCCTAGCGACCCCTTGGCCGTGGGCCGCAGCCGTTATCGGGCTGGGCCTGTTCGGTCTTAATGTCTGGTGGAATTCCCAAAATGAGTGGCTAACCTTCACCAAGCAGTTTGGCCGGGTTGAGCCCACTGGCCTGCAACCCAAATTCTTGGTTGAACTCGTTCTTACCCAAGCCCTGCTGCTCAATCCCTTCATTGCTGGATTTGCGATCCGGGGCCTGACCATGAAGGACTTGCCGTCCCAGGTGGTTGTCGAGGGGCGTAAGGTTGATCTGTCGATTCTGGTCCTGACCGCTTTGCCGTTTGGGCTCTATCTGATGGTTCATGCCCTGCATGATCGCGTGCAGGGCCATTGGCCGACGCCGCTCTATCCCGCCTTGGCCCTGATTGCTGCGGTCGCAGCGTCACGGCTATCGACCTCCGCTCTGAGCGCCTTTGCCCGGCGCGCTGTCGTTCCATTCGGTTTGGGCCTTGGGGCCTTGGCTTTGATCTTCGGGGCCAGCACGGACTATCGCGCCGGGTTCAAGGGCGACCCGGCCCGTGCCCTTCGCCAATGGCCAGCCTTCGCTTTTGCCGTGGCAGCAGACCGCCAAGAGCAGGGTGCCAACTGGGTCGGGACCTTTAGCTATGTCACGTTGGCGCAGATCACCAATCAACCGACCCTCAATGGCCCCGCCATACAACTGACCGAGCGGGACCGTTACGTGGCCGCCCCACTGCCTAAGGGCTTGGATATGACAAGGCCAGGGCTCGTGGTTGATCTGGAGCGGCGGATTTCACAAACCGATCTGGCGACCTGCTTTGCCAAGGTCGAGCGCTTGGCGAACCTGCGCCGAGGCGGGGATGGGCCGGGAAACCTGGTCTATGGCGTCTATCGCGTCGAGGGGCCCTTGCGAGATATTACGGGCAAGGGCTGCTGGTCGGCCAAGACCTTGGCAGACTCCCTCAAGCGCGATGAGAAACGCGCGCCAAAAAATTAGGCCCATTCTTTGCCTATTAAGGCTCTCGTAATTTCTAATGTTCACTATTGAGTTGGTTCCGATGGTCGAGCAGGCTTTAGGATCATGACGGACATGTCTGCAAATGCCAGCCCTGCCTTGCGCGAATTGATCTCCTTTCGCGTTGGCAATCAGGAGTTCTGGGTCGAGATTACGTCGGTGCGTGAAATTCGCGGCTGGACCGAGACGACGCCTGTGCCCCTCGCCCCGGCCCATGTGCGCGGTGTGATCAATCTGCGCGGTACTGTTATACCCGTCGTTGACATGTCCCTTGCGCTTGGTCGCGAGCGGACAGAGCCCAACGATCGCCACGTTATTGTCGTGACCTATATCGGCGATCAGTTGGTCGGCCTTTTGGTCGATGCCGTCTGTGAGACCCTGACCCTCAAGGATAACGATATTCAAGCTGCCCCAGACGTAGGGGCCAATGCTGTGCAGGCCTTGGTCAAGGGGATCATCGATGTCGAGGGCCGCATGGTCACGCTGTTGGCGCTGGACTATGTTCTTCCAAAGATCGAAGAGCCGTCTCAGGCGGCCTAAGGGCCATTTCCGCGCCTTTTGGGTGAGTTTATAGCAAGATTTGCAGAAAATTAGGTCTGCGCCCTTGACCTTGTGCGGCTCTAGGGCTGGCTAGCGGCCATGAGAGCAGCATCAGCAAAATCGATTGTGATTGCGGGGGGCGGGGCCATTGGCTTGGCCTGCGCTCTGGTGCTGGCCCGTGCAGGTTATGGCGTGGTTCTGGTCGATCCTGCCGAGCGAGGGGCCAATGCGTCTGGTGTCGCTGCCGGTATGCTGGCCCCCGCCTTCGAGTCGGTTCTGGACCCGGCCTCCAAGGGCCTGTTCGGGCTTCTGAGCACCGGGCGCGACGCTTGGCTGGACCTCTTGACCCACGAGGGCGGCGGTCCTTCAGGCCTGTCCCAGCGTGGTGCCCTTTGGGTGCCTACGCCATCGGGGGTTGGCACCAAGGCCATGGCCGATAGCTTTGATACCATCGGTGCACAGTTTGAGATCTTGACGGCTGCCGCTGCGCAGGCCCTGTCACCCGGTCTCGATCCTAAGGGCGAGGCCTGTCTCTTTACGCAAGAGGACTGGTGTCTCGATGTGACGGTCGTGACGCAGCGGCTCTATCAAGAGACTGTTCGATTGGGCGTCCAGTTCATCGCAGCCTCAGTCACTGATTTTTCGCCCGGCACAGCCACTTTGTCAGATGGACGTCAGATTCAAGCCGATCATCTGGTCATAGCCGCCGGCCTTGGGCGGACAATGGCATCCTTAGCCCCGGAATTGGCGTGCCTGTCTCCCATCAAGGGCCAGATCCTGTTCTTCGAGGGCGCAGGACCAAGGCTTGGCCCTGTCATTCGATCGGCTGGCGGCTATGTGGTGGCCCGCGCCTCCGGGGCTATGGTCGGCGCGACCATGGAGTTTGGTCTCGACGATTTAACGCCCGATGCGGTCATCGGCAAACGGTTAAGAGGGGCGGGAGTAGGTCTCTATCCGAACTTGGCAACAGCGACGGCGCACCATCGCGTTGGCGTCAGGGCCGCGACGCCGGATGGCCTGCCCTTGGTCGGTCCAAGCCGTACTTCGGGTGTTATTCTAGCCTGCGGGGCTAGGCGTAATGGCTGGCTGCTGGCGGCCATGGTTGCAAAGACCGTTGCGGCTCAGCTTTTGAATGACGCGTTGGAGCCATTCGCAACCCAGATGGACCCGCGCCGCTTTGATATCGCCTGAACAGTCTCGAGGGCGTTAGGGTTTGGTTAACCCTAAATGTTCACCTTTCACCCATGGCAGTTGAGTCGATCAAAGGCGTCGTTGAAGCGGCATTGAAGCGAGCGTCCACGGCGACGGGCGTCGATTTTGACTTTCTGCTGAAGACGGCAAACCGCGAAAGCGGGTCCAATCCCAATGCTAGAGCAGGGACATCCTCGGCGGCAGGGCTATTCCAATTTGTCGATCAAACCTGGATGAGCACGCTCAAGCAGCATGGCGCCAAGCATGGGTATGCCAACTATGCCGCCCTGATCGAAAAGGGCTCTGATGGTCGCTATCACGTGCCCAATGGCAGTTCGCGCCAAGCGGTGATGGACCTGAAGCTCGATCTCCATGCCTCGTCCATGATGGCGGGTGAATTGACCTCGGACCATGCCTCCTACCTGAGAGGCCGCGTCGGGCGTGATCCGACGGCGGGTGAGCTCTATGCTGCCCATTTTCTGGGCCCTCAAGGTTCAGCCAAACTGATTGAAGCGGTCGCCTCTAAGCCCGGGGCTTCTGCGGCCTCGCTCTTTCCCGATGCGGCGGCGGCGAACCGGTCCATCTTCTATCGAAGCGGTCGGCCCGCAACAGTCGAAGAGGTCTATGCCAACCTGACCAAGGTTGGCCCGGGGCAGGGCGCGGCACCTGTTGGCTGGGCACCAGAAAGCGGATATCTGCACTACACCTCGGCGCGCAATGCGGACGTCAGGGCTCAGCAAGAGGCCTTGATCAGCCTCATACTGAATGGCACCCAAGAGCCCAGTAGCCCGTTTGGCAACACAGGCTCCGACAGTAGCGGCTCTGGCCTTGGCAATTCAATCTTCACTTCAGAGATGTTGCGCATGCTGTCCGAGGCGCGAGACGCCGGCAAAAAGACCTAAGCGCCGCTCGCCGCTAGGATCTCAGTCTCGCTATAGCCAAGGGCAGACAAAACCTCGTGGGTATGTTGGCCCATGGTGGGTGCAGGCCCCTTGGGGCCATCATCCGCGCCGGGGAAGCGGGCAGGGCCGCCGGGGGCCTTAAAGGTTCCGCCCTTGCCATCTGGCGTATCGACAATGCAACCCGCCGCTATGGCCTGCGGATCGACAGCGACCTCTGCAGGGGTCTGCATGGGTGACCAAGCGATGTCTGCGGCGTCCAGTCGTTCAGCAGCTTCGGCAAAACTCAAGGCAGCGAAGGCCTGATCAAGGGTGCGAACCAATTCAGGCCCATTGACGCGGCGGTCCTTGGCCTTGGCAAAGCGCGGCTCATCGATCAGGTCGGGGCGACCTGCTGCATTGGCAATCTTTGGCCAGTCCGAAGAGCCTTGACGCGGCAAGAGGCAGATCCAGCGGCCCTCTTTGGATCGAAAAAAGTTGCCCAGCGGATTGACCGCGCCTTCGCGGGGACGGCTGGAGGCGATGCGGCCGAACCGCAGTTGGATGGCCATGTCTGAGCCGATGGAATAGACGCCGGTGCGCAGAAGTGAGGTCTCGACCAAACGCCCAGCGCCGGTGCGGCTGCGTTCAACCACAGCGGCCAAGATGGCGGAGGTGGTGGCCAGTGAGGTGATGTGATCGCCCATGGCAGTACGCAGGGGGAAGGGTTCGGAGCCCTTTGGTGTCGTCAGGGCACCGACGCCGGCCCTCGCCCAATAGGCGGCCATGTCAAAGCCGGGACGATCGGCATCGGGGCCGGTCAGGCCGTAGCCTGTGACGGAGCAATAGATCAGCTTGGGATGCTCGGCCTGGAGGCTATCATAATCGAGGCGGGCTCGTTTCAGGGCGGCTGGACGGACGTTGGTCAAGAATACATCCGCATCCTTGATCAGCCGAACCAGAGCCTCACGGCCAGCAGGCTTGGAGGTATCGAGCACCACCGAGCGCTTGCCGCGATTGTCCGATTCAAAAACGGGGTTTGCCGACTGGTCCGATCCGATACTGTCGAAGAACCCCCGGATGGGATCGCCGCCGGGTTGCTCGATCTTAATCACCTCTGCGCCCCAGTCGGTCATGATGCCGCCAGCGCCGGGGGCTGCGATATAGCTGGCAAATTCAATGATCTTCAGGCCTTCGAGCATGATGTTCCCCCCATGTTTTTATATCTGCGCCACTGAGGCGCGCTTGTTCTTTTATACTGTCTTGGTGCGCCTTGGGAGGGAATGGCTCGATTATAGGAAACAGATCCTTAAGCATATTCCATCATCGTGACCCATGCGCGTTACTGATGGCCGTTCGGGCTTGAAAGGGTTCACGAGCAAGGGTGTATGACCAATAGGCAAACAGCTTTAGCCGTTGCCAACCTTCATAAGATGGTGAGGGGGGCAGTGTCCTATGAGCGGGCAGTGGAGGCTCGCAAGCTGTTCATGGCGATGGACCGGGCTGTGCTGACGCCTGCCGACCGCGCCTACGCCCACGAGATCGTCCGGATCATGGCGGGCGATGCCGCCCGCGCGGTTCGATTTGCCCTGTCTGTCACCCTCAAATCATCGCCCTTGATTCCGTATGACGTGGCCTTGCGGCTCTCGCACGATACCGATGAGGTGGCGCTTCCGGTAATCAATGCCTCTGGGGCCTTTACTGACGAGGATCTTGTCGAGATCATTCGCACAGCAGGATTGTCTCGACAGGTGGCCATTGCCACACGTCCGATGCTGAGCGAGCGGGTGACCGGGGTGATTGCCGATGTTGGCCTGCCCGAAGCGGTGATGGCGGCATGCGCGAACGATAATGCCGCCTTTTCTGAGCGGGCGCTGGGCAAGGTGATCGACCGGTTTACTCTGTCTGAAGATATACTCAAGGCGATGGCCTATCGCCAGGTCTTGCCTCTGGCGGTGTCAGAACGCCTGATCGCCTTGGTCGGCGAAGAGGTTCGCAAACATCTCATAGCCCATCATCATATCTCCCCCGACCGGGCGACCAAGATCGTTGAGGGTAGCACAGAACGGGCAGTCATTGACCTCTTGGATAAGGTCAAACATGTCAAAGATTACAAAGAATTTGTGGTCCATCTTAATGCGCAACAGAAGCTCACGGCCTCCCTTCTGTTGAGAGCTGTGGCGCAGGGGCATATGACCTTCATAGAATGGGGCCTATCTGAGTTGGCAGGTGTGACCTATCAGCGGACCTGGATGATGATTCATGATTCTGGGCCGGTTGGGTTTAAGGCCATCTATGAGCGGGCGGGCCTACCCAGCCGCCTATTCCCTGCCTTTAAGGCGGGCGTCGATATCTATCAGCAGATGGAATTTGACGGTCAACTCGAGGATCGAGAGCGCTTTCAGGAGCGCATGTTGCAGCGGTTCTTGACACAGGATCAGGCGATCGGCGGTGATGATCTGGACTATCTGCTCGATAAGCTTGGTCGCCTGTCGCAGGATAATTCACGCTTAATGGCAACAGAATTCACTTTGCATGCCGTGAGCGCTTGATCGGTGGATCAATTGCTTCACCATGAGGTCCTCAGGGCGCGACAGACGCCTAGCTTGGAGGTCCGCTCATGACAACAGAACCCGCTACCATCCGTCCAGCGGCCACCATTTTGCTGGTGCGTGATGAACCTCAGTTTGAAGTGCTGATGGTCAAGCGCCATCACCAGATCGACTTCGCCTCGGGCGCTCTGGTCTTTCCAGGCGGCAAGACCCATGCCGGGGATCACGATGCAGCTTGGGCCGAACGGTCCTTGGGCTGGGATGCCTTTCCGAACATTGAGCGCGAACTGCGCATTGCCGCGATCCGCGAAGCCTATGAAGAGGCTGGAATCTTGCTGGCCAGGGATGCGTCCGGTGAGATGTTCCGCGGCGACGACCGCGCGCACGAGGCCCGCGATATTATCGCTCAGGACCAGCGGCCCTTCTTAGATCTGATCAAGGAGTTGGACCTCTATCTGGATCTCGGCTGTCTGTCGGCCTTCGCGCGCTGGATCACGCCGTCCATGATGCCCAAGCGCTTTGACACCTGGTTTTATGTCGCCCGCGCGCCGGAAGATCAGCTGGCCGCCTGCGATGGTTGGGAAACGGTTGACTCGGAATGGATCGCGCCCAGCGAGGCCCTGCGTCTAGCCGCGTCAGGCGAGCGAAAGGTGATCTTCCCCACGCGAATGAACCTGCAACTGCTGGCTGAAAGCGCCAATGCCCTTGATGCCATGACCAAGGCCCTGGCGCGGCCCCTGGTCACGGTTGAGCCCAAGGTCGAGCTCCGCGAAGGCGGCCCCGTCCTCGTCATTGCGCATGATGCTGGCTACGGCATTGTCGAAGAGCCAATGTCCGCCCTGAACTAGGGCAGCAAGTCCTATTCGCTGGCGAGGAACTTTTTGACGTTGGCTTCCAGTTCCTCGGCTAAGGTTTTGCCGACGGGATGGTTGTCGTCGCGGATATTGGCGCGGACGGCGGCCTTGATGGCGTCGATATGGGCGTCAATGATCAGCAAAGGAGCCTTAGAGCGCCGCTCGGGTTCATCGATCAGGCGGCAGAGCGAGGCTGCTAGGCGCGTAATGATTGGAAACTCGTAGGTGGTTCCAAGCCCCTTAAGGTCATGGGCTGAGATATAGAGTCTTTCAACATTTTCGCCATTCAAACCCTGATCGTGCACCACCTGGCGCGCCATCTCGAGCTTGGTGATCTCTTCTTCGAGCCACTGGGTGAAATTGCCAGAGAGGCTGGCAAGGGCAGCCTCCGCCTTGGCAATGGCATCGGCATCAATCCCTGGGAACCGTCCGCCGACCTTGGCCGATAGGGGGCTACGGACCGGGATCATTTCACCCTTGGGGGTCTCGCTCATAGTCAAACCTCTAGGACTGCAGCACTTCCCCGATTGGTTTAGTAACGCAGACTACAATTATCTGCTTAATAATACGATATTGTCGTAAACGCACGGCAATGGTTATTGAAAGCGACGATTTAGCCGGAAAATTGCTCGGCTAAGACCCGTTCTTCGAGGCTGTGGCCAGCGTCGAACAACATGCAAAGGCTGGTTTCCCGATCCTCGCCGATGTGAACCTCAACAATATCACGCACTTCGAAATTGTCGGCGACGGCGCTGACTGGACGCTTGTCGGCTTCAAGGACCTCGAAGGTCACCCGCGCCGAGTGCGGCAGGAGCGCGCCGCGCCAGCGCCTGGGCCGAAAGGCGCTGATGGCTGTCAGGGCCAGAATTCTGGCCGAAATGGGGATGATCGGTCCATAGGCTGACAGGTTGTAGGCTGTCGATCCTGCAGGCGTGCAGACCAGCGCGCCGTCACAGACCAACTCGCCCATCCGTACCTTACCGTCGATGGAGATGCGAAGCTTAGCGGTCTGGCGAGTCTGACGCAGAAGCGAGACCTCATTGATCGCCAAGGCCTTATGCTGACGCCGCTTGGCATCGATTGCGACCATCACCAAAGGATGGATCACGGCCCGCTCGGCGGCATTGATCCGCTCGAGCAGTTCATCCTCGCTATATTCGTTCATCAAAAAGCCGACCGACCCCCGGTTCATGCCGTAGATCGGGGTCTGGGTGCTCATGGTCCTGTGCAGAGTTTCGAGCATGAAGCCGTCACCGCCGAGGGCGACGACCACTTGGGCTTCTTCAAGGGGCACATCCCCATAGCGCGCGGCCAGCCGGTCACGGGCCTCTTGCGCTTCGAGGCGGTCGCTGGCGACGAAGGCCAGACGGCGACTGATGGGTTTTGATCTATTCATAGCCAGTGAACCAAGCCCGCCATCGTTCAACTTGTCAAACGCGCGCTGCATTCAAAGCCCATTTCAGGGCCGCTTTGGCCTGAGTTGGACTGAGATTGTCAAAGGCTCGGTTGGCCGCGTGACGACCATCACCGCCGGGCCTATCGCCCCATAGCCGCCGAACATGGACCAAGAGCGGAGAAAAGGTACAGCGGTCCAATCCTATGGCAAGGCAGGCGAGGGCCAAGAGGTCGGGCGTCGGAGCCTCGACCATCCGGCGTACAGCCCCCAGATCAAGGTCGCTTAACCGGGCCAAGGCGGCCATGAACAACGAGGGTTGATCTTCACGAAGGGCCCGGAGCACGGCGCTAGGATGGAGGTTGCCGCTCGCCATCAGCTTGTCAGCCAGCCTCTGATCCATCTCGCTTTGGTCTGAGGCGATGGACTGGGCTTTGCCGGACAGATGAAAGCGGTTGATTAGGCTGGATTGAAGGCTGGTGCCCACCCAAGCCAACATCATCTGCGCCATCGGTGCGGTAAGTCGCGGATGTCTTGCCAGAGGCGCGCGAAGACTTACGAACTGGCGCGAGGCCTGAACTAGATTAAACAGGTCAGGCCGCGATGGCGTCACATCATAGTGACTGGCCAGCGCGGTAAGGACGAGGGGATCGGCCTGTTCCATAATGGCCTTGATTACCGCGTCGGTAATCGAGGATCTGCTGGCCACGGCAATATGATGATCCAGCGTCGTGCCCGCTAGAATGTCCAAAAGATCGTCATCGCTCAGCAATGGGCTGGCGGCGATGATCGGTTGGGCGATGGCCACATCGTCCTTCGACAATCCAAGGACCAGAGCCACAGGGATCCAATCTTTGGCGGCTAATCTTGCGGAAAGGCGAGCTCGCGTGGCCGGATCAGCCTGCATCACCAAAGGCATCAGAATATCATCGACGAGTGTGCGGATTTGGTCGCGTTTAAGCGCCCCACCCACAGTCGGACTTTCGATCAGCGAGATCAACGCGCCAAGCAGTTGCTCACGGTCTTCGGGTGAGCGAAGCTTTGCAAGCTCTGTTAATGCCTGTGCCAGTTGCGCTAGGGTCAAGGAAACGACTCCACTTTCCGCGCCAGACCGTTAGACACGATTAACCATCTCAGAATCTTTATAGGGGGAAATCAGGACATGGGCGAGCCTTTGCTTTTGGCCTTGGATCAAGGCACCACCAGCACCCGTGCCATCCTATTTGATCGCGGCGGCAAGCCTTTGATCACCGCAAGCCGGCCGCTGCGGCAGTCCTATCCGCAAGATGGCTGGGTCGAGCATGATGGCGAAGAGATCTATGCGGCCTCGGTTGCGGTCATGCGCGAGGCGGTTGAGACCTATGGGCGCGATGTTGCCGATATTGCCGCCATTGGGGTGACCAATCAGCGCGAGACGGTGGTGATCTGGGACAAGCAGACGGGCCGCCCCATCCACCCGGCCATCGTCTGGCAAGACCGGCGCACAGCTTCAGTCTGTGACGCCCTGCGAGAGGCTGGACACGAATCTGACGTCTCTCAAATTACCGGCCTCCTGATCGATCCCTATTTTTCCGGCACCAAGATTGCCTGGATCCTGGATGCCGTGCCCGGCGCGCGTGAGCGGGCGGTGGCGGGCCAGCTTTTGGCCGGGACGATGGACAGTTGGGTCGTCTGGCGTCTGACGGGCGGTGCGGTCCACGCGACCGACGCGACCAACGCTTCACGCACGCTGCTGTTTGATCTGGAACGCCAAGACTGGTCGGCGCAGATGCTGGCCCTTCTGAATGTGCCCAAGGTCCTGTTGCCCAAGGTGCTGGATACGGCCGATGACTATGGCCAGACCACGGCCGATATTTTGGGCCGCTGCGTCCCGATTCGCGCCGTGGTTGGAGACCAGCAAAGCGCCCTGATGGGGCAGGGCTGCATCCATCCGGGCGAAATGAAGGCCACCTACGGTACGGGCTGTTTTATGCTGCTCAATACCGGTACCTCCCGGCCTGTTTCACGGGCTCGGCTTTTGACGACGGTTGCGGCAAGGGTCAATGGCCAGACCACCTTTGCCCTAGAAGGTTCCATCTTTGTCGCTGGAGCCGCCATCCAGTGGCTCGGCGAAGGCCTGTCCATCAGCGGTGGGCCGCAGGCAGCAGAAGCCCTCGCTCGGCTGGCGAAACCCGATCACGGCGTTGTCGTGGTGCCAGCCTTTACCGGCCTTGGCGCGCCTTGGTGGGATGCCGATGCCAGAGGCGCAATCTTGGGTCTGACCCGCGATGCTGGATTGCCAGAGATCGCCGCTGCGACCTTTGACGCGGGGGCCTTTCAGACCCACGACCTGATCGATGCCATGCGCGCCGATGCGCCAGACTGCTTTGGAGAAGGCTCAGAACTGCGCATCGATGGCGGCATGGCCAATAGCGATTATTTTGTTCAACGCCTGACCGATCTGACGGATGTGCCAGTGCGGCGGTCGGAATTTCACGAGATGACGGCCTTGGGCGCGGCCCTGTTCGCGGGGCTGGCCTGCGGCGTCTATAGTTCCCTTGAAGAGGCCGCCGCCGTGCGTCCAACCTCCAAACAGATTCGGCCTAATATCGACCCAGCAGAGCGTCAATCGGCTCTCGCGCGGTGGGCCGAAGCCGTGCCGCGCGTCCGGTCGCGTCAGAACGCTTGACGCCAGACGCGCTCGGGGCGATTTTACCCATCAACACATAACGGAGGATCAGACATGGCTGACGGATCATTGGCGAGCCTCGGCTCTGTAAAGGGCAGGGTAAGCGAAGCGGAGTGGAATGCGCGGGTCGATTTGGCGGCGCTCTATCGTCTGGCCGCATTGAACGGCTGGGACGATATGATCTTCACCCACATCTCGGCGCGCGTGCCGGGACCGGAGCATCATTTCCTCATCAATCCCTATGGTTATCACTTTGACGAGATCACGGCCTCCAGCCTGGTGAAGATCGATATGGAGGGCAATGTGGTCGATGAGACCCCGTTCTTCATCAATCCCGCCGGGTTCACCGTCCATTCGGCGGTCCATATGGCGCGTGATGATGCCCATTTCGTCATTCACCTGCACACCGATCAAGGCGTGGCGGTCGCGGCCCAACGCGAGGGGCTCTTGCCCATTAGCCAGCACGCCCTGATCGTCATCAACGGCTTGGCCTATCATGACTATGAGGGCATCGCGCTCAACCATGATGAGCGCGAAAGGATAGTCGCTGACCTAGGCGATAAAAAGCTGATGATCCTGCGAAACCACGGCACCTTGACCTTGGGTTCGACAGCGGGTGAGGCATGGCTGAATATGTTCTTCCTCGAGCGGGCCTGCAAACAGCAGACCATGGCCTTAGCGGCGGGCCGCGAGAACATCTTGATTGCCCCAGAGGCGGCTCAGAACGAAGTGCGCGGTCAAACCCGCAATGGTATGGGTGGCAGTATGTCGAGCTTGGCTTGGCCGGGCTTGCTACGTCAGCTGGATCGCGAATTGCCCGGCTACGACGCTTAAGTCCAGTCGCGGAAAAGGGGGCAACGCCTTAAGCACTCTTCGCCGCCGTGAGCCTCGCGCTTGCGGCGGCGTTTCTTTGTGGTCCAGCCCATGAGGGGCTTGGCCGATGGAGCCGAGCCGGCGTGGGGTTTGTGCTAGTAACGGCTTCATGTCGACTTGCGGCGAGGAACGAAAGATCAACCCTATTGGCGGTGATTTTGCCATCTAATGACAATTGCACCGCCGGATTAGGTCGGACGGGGCGTTAGACTGTTGCTGATGTCTAGTTGGTGACCTTGGCCAGTAGGGGTTGTGGCCGAAATATCTGCTTGGAGGGAACCTTGGGACTGGCATTGAACGAAAACTGGAACAATCTGGCGCAGATGCAGGGCAGTCAGATCGAAAACTGCACGGCTTAGTTAGAGGATGAAATCTCAATTCGGCGCAATCTGGACCAGAACATCATCCAAATCGGCTGGCAGAAAACCCCTTTTTGCGGAAAATTTCACAAAAGCTTCGGGACCGATAGTTGGGCTTTGGCGACGGTTTTAATTAAACTTTTTTCTGTAACTGTCACTGGACGTGATGGATTTGAAGCGGCATACAACCGCTGCTGTCTAGTATCGAAGTTACGACCCGCCCAGAGGAGATTCTGGTTTTGTTACGCAAACATTTTTTTCTTGTGGGTGCCGCGGCAGCCTTAGTTCTAATGGTCATTGCTGGCGGTCTGATGTTGGTCGCCAACTCTGCGGTCAAGGCCAAAAAGGCCATGGGCGCGGGTGCTGCGGGGCGAACGGTTGCTGTAGCGGCGGCGGTTATTTCATCTCAAGATTTTACGGACCGAATTGAAGCCCTCGGCGTGGCCAAGGCGCTGCAGTCGGTGACCGTGACGTCCAACACAGCGGAACTCATTACCAAGGTCCTGTTCCATGACGGGCAGTCCGTCTCCAAGGGTCAGGTTTTGGTCGAGCTTAAGGGCGATGAGCAGGATGCGGCTGTGGCTCAGGCCCAGTCCTTGGCCGCTCAGGCGCGTCTTGATGCCACCCGCTGGAACGACCTTGCAGCAAAGGGCTTTGCACCTCGCATGACCGCAGAGCGCTATCAGTCGGCCAGCGTGCAAGCCGATGCATCCCTAAAAGCCGCCCAGTCTCGCCGATTGAACCGTGTGATCCGCGCGCCCTTCTCAGGTGTCGTGGGTCTTTCGGATGTCGCACCGGGCGCGTTGATCGCTGCCGGTGGTCCGATTGTCTCTTTGGATGATCTGGCCGTCGTTCGCATCGACTTTCCTGTGCCCGACCGGTTTTACGCCCGCTTACACAAAGCCATGAACCTAACCGCCAAGGTCGATGCCTATCCGGACGTTCAGTTTAAGGGCACCGTGGCGGAGGTCGACACGCGGATCGATGAGCGGACAAGATCGGTGCGTGCGCGGGCTGAGTTTGCCAATCGCGACGGGCGTCTGCGCCCCGGCATGCTGGCCAAGGTGGTTGTAGAGCAGGGGGTTCGCTCAGCTCTTGCCGCGCCCGAAGCCGCCGTTCAGTTCGAGGGCGAGCAGGCCTTCGTCTTCACCATCATTAAGGATGATGGAAAGGGCGATGGCCCCGTCGCAGGGCGGCGCCCTGGCAAACCTAAGAAGATGGCTGAAGGCATGGCCTCTCAGGCTTCTAAGGGACCAAAGTTCATTGCCCACCGGCAAACCATCGTCGTGGGCGCACGTCAGAACGGCTTTGTTGAGGTCATTTCCGGATTGCGCGCGGGTGAAACCATTGTCGCAGATGGCATGAACCGGGTGCAGACCAATCAGGCTGTGCGGGTAGGCAAGCCTGACGGTGCTGGCTTCGGTGGGGCAGGTAGGAGGAATCGTTCGGGCGGTCCTAACGGTGCGCTGGGTGCGGGTGGCAAGTGGTCCAAAGGGGCGGGTGAATGACCCTTTCGGACCTGTCTGTCCGCCGACCGGTCTTTGCCGCAGTCGGGGCAATTATTCTCTGTGTTATCGGCTTAGCCGCCTATTTCGCCTTGCCCGTGCGCGAACTACCTGACGTCGACTCTCCGGTCGTGTCTATCTACACCAGCTATCGCGGCGCATCGGCTGAGGTGGTTGAAGAACGCATCACTCAGGTGATCGAGCGCCAGGTCGCTGGCATTCAAGGTATCGACCGCGTTAAGTCCAACAGTCGTGATGGCTCGTCGCGCATTTCCATCACCTTTGACCTGTCACGTAACATCGATTCCGCAGCCAATGACGTGCGCGACGCCGTCTCGCGGGTGACCTCGCAACTGCCAAATCAGGCCGATCCGCCACAGATTTCCAAGGCCCAGTCGGATGGGGGCTCCTTGATCTTTATGAACCTCGTCTCGACCACCTATGACAAGCTGGAATTGGCCGACTATGCCAACCGCTATCTGGTGGAGCGGTTGTCGACCATTCCCGGTGTCGGTCAGGTCGGCTTGGCAGGCGCGCAGATCTATTCGATGCGGGTTTGGCTGGATGCAGATGCTCTAGCGGCGCGCGGCCTGACGGTGGACGATGTTGACACCGCGCTTCAGACCCAAAATGTTGAGTTGCCAGCCGGTGCGCTGGAGTCCAGTGCCAAAGACTTCACCATCCGGGTCAAGCGCGGCTATTCCTCGGCCAAAGAGTTTGCCCGACTGCCCATTGTGCCTGCTGGCACGCGTAATGCGACCGTTCAGGTCAATGGCGTCACCAATGCCAATGGTCTGGCATCCCCGGTGCTCACCCGCCTTGGTGATGTGGCGCGGGTAGAGGAGGGCCCTGATGAGCGGCGCCGCTTGTTCCGCTCCAATGGCGTGGCTCAAGTCGGCATATCGCTGAGCCGTCAGGCCCAAGCCAATGACTTGGAAATTTCCAAAGCTGTGACCAAGGAATTGGCCGCGATCAGTCAGACCCTACCGCCCGGCATGGAGTTGGTCGTTACGGTGGATAGCTCGACCTTCACCAAAGAGGCCATCCGAGACGTCTGGTGGACGATGGGCATTTCCTTGGCGCTGGTTGCGGCTGTGAACTTCCTGTTCCTCGGCACGTGGCGCGCGGCCCTGATCCCTTCAGTGGTTGCGCCGATCTGTATTCTTTCGACTTTCATCATTCTCGCGCCGCTGGGCTTCTCGATCAATCTGTTGACGCTTCTGGCCCTGGTCTTGGCCATCGGTCTGGTTGTCGATGACGCGATTGTGGTGGTGGAGAATATCCAACGCCGGATCGACGAGGGCGAGCCACCGCTCGTGGCTGCTGAACGCGGTGCCAAGCAGGTGTTCTTCGCTGTTATCGCGACCACCATCGTTTTGTTGTCGGTGTTTGCGCCCCTTATGGCGCTACCCGGCTATATTGGGCGTCTGTTTGTCGAACTTGCCGTCGCCATCGCCGCAGCCGTGGCCTTCTCGGCGGTTCTGGCCTTGAGCCTGTCGCCCATGTTGGCCTCGAAACTGCTGCGTCCATCGTCCAGCGGAACCTGGCTTTCGATCCGCGTTGACCGGGTCATGGAGGCCATGCGCGTCTCCTATCGGGCATCCCTTGAGATGCTGACGTTCGAGCGCAAGGCCGCGGGAGGCTTACTAGGCTTGGTTCTGGTGATGGGTATTTTGGCAGGTGGTATCTTTATCATGCTGCCCAAGGAATTGGTGCCCAGCGAAGATCGCGGACGGGTGGATATCTCGCTGCAGGCCCCAGAGGGCGCGGGCTATGACTATACGGTCGGTGTGATGCTCAAGGCTGAAGCATATTTTAAGAGCCTTTACGACAAGGGTGAGGTCGAGCGGTACAATATCGGTGTCCCTCGCTTTGGTTCCTCACAGGGCAATTCAGGGTCAGGCATTTTGGTTCTGAAAGATTGGAAGGATCGCAAGGTCACAGCCGATCAGATTGCAGCCGAAACCAACAAGGCCCTGTCTAACCTGACCGAGGCGCGGGTCGTGGCCAGCGTGCGCGGGCCTTTCCAGCGCTCTGGCGGGGGCGGTTCGGGCAACAATGTCGATTTGATCGCCGGCGGTAATGACTATGAAGACTTGGCCGTTTGGATCGATCCGATCTTTAAGGCGGCTCAAGGCAATCCCGGCCTGGCCCGCCCACGGTTGAATTTTGAACCGACGTCACCGCGCCTGCTGGTCGAGCTGGACCGCGATAAGGCCGCATCCTTGGGCGTATCGGCTCAAGCCGTCGGTCGGGCGCTCGAAACCATGTTCGGCTCGCGCAAGTCCACCACCTACATCAAGGGTGGTCAGGAATATGATGTCATCCTACAGACCGACCTTGAAAAGCGCCGCACCGAGCAGGACCTCAACACGCTCTATGTTCGCGCCAATTCGGGTGAGTTGGTGCCCTTGGCGGCGGTGGTTAAGACTTCGGTTCGCGGTGATACGCCCGACCGTGAGCGGATCAATCGCCAGCGGTCGGTGACCCTGACGGCTGAGTTGAACCCTGGTTATACGGTTGAAGAGGCTGTGCAGTTCTATCGTGATCAGGCCGCGCAACAGCCCAGCAAGGGCGTCACCATCCTTTGGGGTGGTGTGGCCAAGGATTATCTGGAAGCCAGCGGTGGCATCTCGTTTGCCTTTGGCATGGCCCTGCTCTTGGTGTTCTTGGTTCTGGCAGCCCAGTTTGAAAGCTGGATCCATCCGGCCGTGATCATGCTGACGGTCCCCCTTGCCGCTTTGGGCGGCCTGTTTGGCCTGCTGATGGCAGGGTCTTCTATCAATACCTACAGCCAGATCGGTCTGATCATTTTGGTTGGTGTGGCGGCTAAGAACGGCATTCTGATCGTCGAGTTTGCCAATCAGCTCCGCGACGATGGTCTAAAGATCCGCGAGGCGGTTATCGAGGCGTCGGTCCTGCGTCTTCGCCCGATTATCATGACCTCAATCTCGGCCGCCTGCGGGTCATTGCCCTTGATCTTAGCCTCCGGTCCGGGGGCGGGCAGTCGCAAGACCATCGGCGTGGTGATCTTCTCAGGCGCCATCTTTGCCACCCTGCTGACCCTTTTCGTGGTGCCGGTGATCTATAATCTGCTTGCGCGCTATACCAAGTCGCCGGACTGGACCGCCCGTCAGATCGAGAACTTCGAAAAAGACGTCGCCTAGACTTCCAACCTCGTCAGTACGGCCTGACGGGGTTGGCGTCTTGCGCGGCGCACCTTAGAAGGGGGCATCCTTCGATTTTCTTTTCGGCGCGCCCCATGCATGACATCAAGGCAATTCGCGATAATCCTGAGGCCTATGACGCGGCCTGGGCCAAGCGTGGGCTTGCGCCTCAGTCCTTTGCCATCCTCGCCATCGACCAGCGCTTGCGCGCCGCCCAGACGGCAGGGCAGGAGGCCCAGTCTAAGCGCAACGAGGCCTCAAAACTGATCGGTCAGGCCAAGGGCCGCAAGGACGAGGCTGAGGCTGCGCGCCTGATGGAGGAGGTCGAAGGCTTTAAGGTCGAACTCGCGGCTTCAAGCGAGGCCGAAAAGATCGAGTCCGAGGCATTGCGTGGCCTATTGGCCTGCTTGGCCAACCTGCCCGCCGACGATGTGCCGCTGGGTGAGGACGAGCACGGCAATGTCGAGGTCCGCCGTTGGGGCGATCCTAAGGATGTGCCCGCTGCCACGCTGAACAAACCGAAAGACCATGTCGATCTGGGTGAAGGTGTGGGGATGATGGATTTCGACGCTGCCGCCCGCATGAGTGGCGCGCGGTTCGTGGTCCTGAAGAGCCAGATCGCGCGGCTGGAACGGGCACTTGGCCAGTTCATGCTCGACATGCAGACCGTCCAGAACGGCTATATGGAGGTCTCACCGCCCTTGCTCGTCAAGGGCGAGGCCCTCTATGGCACGGGCCAGTTGCCGAAGTTTGCCGAGGACCTGTTTCGCACCACGGCAGATCACTGGCTGATCCCCACGGCCGAGGTCTCGATCACCAACATTGTGCGTGAGCAGATTGTGGCGACCGAGGACCTTCCATTGCGGATGACCGCCTTGACGCCGAGCTTCCGGTCTGAGGCCGGAGCATCGGGACGCGATACGCGCGGCATGATCCGCCAACATCAGTTCTACAAGGTCGAGTTGGTCTCGATCACCACGCCCGAACAGTCCGAAGACGAACTTCTGCGCATGGTCGGGTGCGCCGAGGGCGTGCTGAAGGCTCTGGTCCTACCGTTCCGTACCATGCTCCTTTGCACCGGCGACATGGGCTTTGGTGCGCGCAAGACTTATGACCTAGAGGTCTGGCTGCCGAGCCAGAACACCTATCGTGAGATTAGCTCCTGCTCCAATTGCGGTGATTTCCAAGCTCGGCGCATGGATGCCCGGTTCAAGGCGGTAGGCGAGAAGGGGACGCGCTTTGTCCATACGCTCAACGGGTCGGGCCTCGCGGTCGGCCGCACGCTGGTCGCGGTGCTGGAAAACTATCAGCAGGCCGATGGCTGCATCCTAATCCCTGAGGCCTTGGTGCCCTATATGGGCGGCGTGACCCAGATTAGCGGCAAGGCCTAGAGCCAGCCCATGCGCATTCTGCTCACCAACGATGACGGTATCCATGCCGAGGGCCTCGCCTGCCTCGAAAAGATCGCAGCGGCTCTGTCCGATGATGTCTGGGTCGTTGCGCCTGAGCGCGAGCAGTCTGGGGCGAGCCGGGCGGTGACCCTGTCCGAGCCCTTGCGGGTCAGGCATATAAGCGAGAAGCGATTTGCTGTGTTGGGCACACCGACCGACTGCACCCTTCTGGGCATTCAGGAACTGATCCCCGGCAAGCAGCCTGACCTGGTCCTGTCCGGCGTCAATCACGGCCAGAATATGGGCGAGGATGTCAGCATGTCGGGCACGGTTGCCGGTGCCATTCAAGGGATGGCCCTCGCGGTCCCGTCGATGGCCCTCAGTCAAGCGCGCCGCATTCGTCATCAGGATCATCATATTCACTTTGCGACCGCCGAAGCTCTCGGACCCGGTGTGATCCGGCAGGTGCTCAAGGCCGGTTGGCCGAGCGACGTTGTGATCAACATCAATTTCCCGGATCTTGAAGCTTCCGAGGTTAAGGAAGTTGAGGTCACGCGGCAGGGTTTTCGCGATAATCCTCTGATCCAAGCCGAGCGACGGACGGACCTGCGCAACAATGACTATTACCGGCTGGGCTTTCGCGGTCAGATGTCCAACCCCGCTGAGGGCACCGATTTGCGTGCCATTTATGATGGCAAGATCTCGGTCACACCGCTCCATATTGACCTTACCCACAACGCCACAGTCCATGACCTGAAAAAGGCTCTGGGCGGCACGCCGCCAAGAGGGTAGCAAGGCCCATGACTGATGAGCCAGAAACCGACGACACCCGACGCGCCCGCCTAATTTTGGGCTTGCGTTCGCAAGGCGTCACCGATCCCAATGTGCTGGGTGCACTGGAGCAGACGCCGCGCGACCTGTTCGTGCCGGATCTGTTTCAGGATCGGACGTGGGAAGATTCGGCCCTGCCTATCGCCTGCGGTCAGACCATCAGCCAGCCCTTCATCGTCGGCCTCATGACCCAAGCCCTGACGCTAGAGCCTCGCTCGCGGGTTTTGGAGATCGGCACTGGATCAGGCTACCAAACCGCCGTTTTGGCGCGTCTGGCCCGCTATGTTTACACCGTCGAACGCTATCGCACCTTGATGGGCGAGGCTGAAAAGCGGTTTAAGGCGCTTGACCTGACCAACATCATCACCCGGTTCGGCGATGGTGCCGAGGGCTGGCGCGAGCAGGCGCCTTTTGACCGCATTTTGGTCACAGCCGCAGCACCCGGAGAGCCCAGAGAGCTCCTGTCGCAACTAAAGCCTTCTGGCGTGCTGGTCGCGCCTGTAGGACGTGGACCAGTGCAGAGTTTGATGCGCTATGCTGGCGACGGAAAGGGAGACTTTAAGGTGGAGACGCTCTGTGACGTCCGGTTCGTACCCCTACTTGAGGGTGTGGCTCGGGAACTATAACTTGTGGAATTATTTATTGATTTGCTTGAGTGGGCGGCATGGTAAATGGTGCGCGACCATGCCAACGGTGATTCCCGCCATCTTTCGTTTGGAGCGGCGATGAGAAAAGTCCTGATCTTGGCCTCGGCCCTTGCCCTCAGCGTGAGCCCCCTGAGCGCTCAAGTCCTGCGCGCCGACGCTGCGACCCATAGCAAGTCGGCCAAGCGGTCAACCACAAGCGCCGATTTAGACGGCGCCTACAAAGTGGTATCGGGCGACACGATCGAGGTGATTGCCAAGCGCTTGGAGATGACCCAAGCCGATCTGATTGAAATGAACGGCCTTAAAAAGCCTTACAAACTGTCCCTGGGCAAGGTTTTGAAGGTGATCCCTTCCAAGGCGGCCAAGTCCTCGTTACGCATTGACGCCAAATCCGACAAGGCCACAGACGCCAAAGCCAAATCTAAGGATGCTAGCCCATCGACCTATAGGGTCACCAAAGGCGACACGGTGGGCAAAATCGCCAATCGAACCGGCGTTAGCCAAGCCGACATTATCGACCTAAATGGCTTGAAGAAGCCCTACGCTCTGAAGCTGGGTCAGGTTCTGAATCTGACAGAAGCGATGGCTACGGTCGCGGATGAACCGAAGGCCAAGACCAAGGCGGTTGAGTCCCAGGTCCAGACCGCTAGCGCTACCTATCGGGTGAAAAGCGGCGATACGGTTGGCCTTATCGCCAAGCGTTTGAAGGTCAGCCAAGACGACATCATCGCGCTGAACGATCTCAACAGGCCCTATGGCCTGTCCTTGGGTAAGCTGCTGAAGCTGCCGGGTCAGGCGGGCGCGAAGCCAGGTCTGAAATCAGACGCCAAACCTGCGCCAACTGTTGGCATCCTATCCCAAGAGACGGTCGAAAGCTACAAGATTGAGAAGGGAGATACGGTTGGCGTGATCTCCAAACGCCTGAAGGTCAGCCAAGACCACATCATAGCGCTGAATGACCTTAAAAAGCCCTATGCCCTGACCGTAGGCAAGGTCTTGAAGGTGCCGGGTAAGGTAGGCGCGAAGCCAAGCCTGAAGTCAGACGCCAAGCCTATAGTGGTGGTCGAGGCTCCAGAGACACTTGATAGCTACAAGGTGGCCAAAGGTGACACCATCGGCGTCATCGCCAAGCGTCTGAAGGTCAGCCAGTCTGAGATCATCGCGCTAAATGGACTGAAGAAGCCCTACGCCCTAACGCGCGGCAAGGTGATAAAGGTCCCTGGCTCGGCGGTTGCGCCAAGTCAGGTTGAGCCCGATATTGCGTCTGCCATCGAGATCTCGACCCAGTCCTATGCGGCGCGGCCTAAGCACGTGCAGGGCGGCAAGGGTACCTACAAGGTCGTGCGCGGCGATACGATCGCCAGCGTGGCCAAGCGTCTTGGGATGGAAAAAGACGACCTGATCCAGATGAACCGCCTGAAAAAGCCCTATGCCCTACCAAGGGGTAAGGTGCTGAAGGTGCCCGCACCGATGGTTTATGAGGTCCAGCGCGGGGATACCTATTCAGACATTGCCAATCGCTTTGATGTCAGCGTCTCAGACCTGACCAAGCTGAACAAAACGACCTCAAGCAAGGGTCTGCGCCCCGGTCAGAAGGTCAAGCTACCGGCTGAAGTTCAGGTGCGTCTGGCTAAAAAGGCCCAAGCCGCTGAGCGGGCCGCGCAACAGGCCGCTGCCGACCGTGCTGAAGCGGCTCGCTTTGAAGCCGAGCAGGAAACGATCCGTCGTGAAGCGGCTCGGTTGGCCAATGAGCGGGCGATTGCGGCGAAGCGCGCGGCCGATGATGCTGCAGCAGCCCAGCCCCTCAATCAGTCCATGACCGCCTCGACCACGACCGTTCTGCCGCCCAAGCCGGTCGCTAATGGAACCCTGCCACCACCAGCGCCGCTCGCGCGGGTCGAGGCTCGTCCCGTGACCTTGCCGCCTGCACCGACGGCCGTTTCGGAGACCGGGGCCCTGCCGACTGAGTCTGAGGTCATCGCCTCGGGTCGCGGCCGCTTCTTGTGGCCTGTGCGCGGTGACGTCATCTCTGGCTTCGGGATCAAGCCCGGTGGTCAGCGCAATGACGGCATCAATCTCAGCGGCAAGGACGGCGATCCCGTCCGTGCAGCCGCCGGTGGTGAGGTGGTCTATTCCGGCAATCTGGTTCCTGGGTTCGGCAATTTGGTGCTGATTAAGCACGAAGGCGGCTGGGTCACGGCCTATGCTCACATGGCCAGCACCTCGGTCAAGATCAAGGACCGCATTGCTCAGGGCCAGACCATCGGCACGGTCGGTCGCACCGGCGGCGTCGAGGTTTCCCAGCTCCACTTCGAACTGCGCTATGCGCCGTCGCCGAAAGAAAAGGCTCGCCCGATCGATCCGGCTCTGGTGATGCCGCGGTAGGGCAAACAAGGCCCACTTCGGCCGTTTGGGCCACTTCCCCCTCTGGGGGAAGATTTACTGTGCTTGATCTTCCCCCGGAGGGGGAAGTTCTGGCCAAGCCAGGTAAGGGGTTCTACCCCGGCAAGTCCCGATCCAATTCCCCTGCCAAATCGCGAATGAACTGCCACGCGACGCGGCCAGAGCGGCTGCCGCGCAGTTGCGACCATTGCAGGGCGCGGCGGTCGAGGTCCTTGATCGTTAGGTCATAGCGCTGGGCATAGAGGCGAACGGCCTCCAGATAGGTCGGCTGGTCCATGGGCGGGAAGCCGATCCACAGGCCAAAACGGTCCGAGACCGAGACCTCCTCTTCGGCATCTTCAGCCGCAGCCATCGCCCCCTTGGTCTGGTTGTGGTCCCGCGGCATGAGGTGGCGGCGGTTCGAGGTTGCGGTGAAGAGCACATTTTCCGGTGGCCCGCCGACGCCGCCTTCAAGCGCGGATTTTAGGGCCTTGGCCGAGGCTGCCCCCCCTTCGAAGGACAGGTCATCGCAAAGGACTAGGAATCGTTCAGGACGCCCGCGCAGGCGCTCGAACAGGCGCGGTAAGGCGGTGACCTCGTCGCGATCCACCTCGATCAGGCGCAGGCTGGGCTGCTCAGCGGCGACCGCCATAAATGCCGCCTTGACCATCGAGCTCTTGCCCGTCCCCCGCGCGCCCCAGAGTAGGACGGGGTTGGCAGGCCGTGCCTTGGCAAAGCGACGAAGGTTCTCAACAAACCGCGACTTTTGCCGCTCCACCCCGACCAAAAGGTCCAGCGCCAGCGGATAGTCCGGGGCCGGCACGAACAGGCCTTGGCCCGCATCATGGCGAAAGAGCTTGGCTGAGGCGAAGTCCGGCTCTGGAACAGGGGCGGGAACCAGCCGTTCTAGGGCCTTGGCAATGCGGATCAGGGTGGCATTTAAATCATGGGTCATGGCCAATGGTTCCTAAAGCGGTTGGCGCTCCATTGCAAAACCTGCTCTCAACGCCTAGTTTCCGGCAACTTCAGGCCGACGATGTTCGTGCAGGCCGACCATAACAGGTGAGACTTCATGTTCGCGACCCCGGCTATGGCCCAGACCGCTGCAGCAGCAGGCGCCCCGACGGGCGGCCCGCAAGACTTTTTGATGCAGATCGCTCCGATCTTGCTACTCTTGGTCCTGTTCTATTTCCTCCTGATCCGCCCTCAGCAAAAACGTGCCAAGGAACATCAGGCCCTGATTACGGGCATTAAGCGCGGGGACACGGTGGTCCTGTCCAACGGCATGATCGGCAAGGTTGCCCGCGTCGAAGAGACCGAAGTCGGCGTTGAAATCGCCACCGGCGTAACGGTAAAGGTCGTTAAGTCGATGATCTCGGACGTGCGCACGCGCGGCGAGCCTGCGGCCGCTAACGACACCAAGTCCTAACGATCGCGGCGGCGGCCCGATCCTGCCTCTGTCTTTTTTGATGCTACCGCCCGTCCTTTAGGCGCCGAAAGTCCAAAGCCCATGCTCAATCTTGCCCGCTGGAAGGTGATCGCTTGCACAGCCGCGCTTCTCTTCGGCCTTGTGTTCACCTTGCCAAACGTCCTGCCCAAGTCGGTGATGGATCAGATGCCCGCTTGGGCCCCGCATCAGAAGCTCAATCTGGGCCTCGACCTTCAGGGCGGCTCCTACCTTCTGCTAGAGGTGGACACGGACGCGCTGAAGCGTGAGCGCTTGGCCAATTTACTTGAGGATGTGCGCGGCACTCTGCGCACCGATCAGATCGTCTTTAGCGGTTTGGGTCAGGTCAACGGCGTCATTACAGTTCGAGTAACCGATCCCACTCAGGTCGATGCGGCCCGCAAGGCCCTTAGCCGCCTTGGTCAGCCTCTGCCGGGCGCGCGCGGTGGCCGGGACATGAATGTGCAGGTCCTCAGCGACCAAACCATCGCGCTTTCCCTCGTTCAGGAAGCTTTGAACACTGAAGCGACCAAGGCCGTCGAGCAATCGATTGAGATCCTGCGTCGCCGGATTGATGCCCTCGGCACACGTGAGCCAACCATAATTCGGCAAGGTACTAACCGCATCGTGGTTCAGGCCCCGGGCGAGAGCGACCCTGAGCGTTTGAAGAACGTAATCGGTCAGACCGCTAAGCTGACCTTCCAGATGGTCGATGATAGCGTCACCCTGCAAGAGGCCGCTGCCGGACGTATCCCGCCCGGTTCTGAACTTCTGCCCAGTGAAGAGCCGTCTGAGCCCATGCAACTGGTCAAGCGCCGGGCCGTGGTGTCGGGCGAAATGCTCACCGATGCGCGCCTAGCCTTCGATCAGGCCGGTCAGGCCGTCGTGTCCTTCAGGTTCAATGGCCAAGGTGCCCGTCGATTCGGCGATGCCACAGCGGACAATACGGGCAAGCGCTTCGCGATCGTTTTGGACGGCAAGATCATCTCGGCCCCGCGCATCAATGAACCCATCCGCGGTGGCTCTGGCCAGATCAGTGGGAACTTCACAGAGGCCAGCGCCAATGAGTTGGCGGTCCTGCTTCGCGCCGGTGCCCTGCCAGCGCCTCTAAAGGTTGAGGAACAGCGCACGGTCGGGGCTGAATTGGGTGCCGATGCCGTGCAGGCGGGTCAGTTCTCGACCCTTCTGGGGGCCTCCTTGATCTTTGCCTTTATCATTTTGGTCTATGGTCTGTTCGGTGGCTTTGCGGCGGCAGCCTTGGTCGTCAATGGCCTCCTGATCGTCGCCCTGATGAGTGTCACGCAAGCGACCCTGACCTTGCCCGGTATTGCGGGTCTGATCTTGACCCTCGCGGTCGCAGTTGACGCTAACGTGCTGATCTATGAGCGGATGCGCGACGAGGTTCGAGCCGGACGCACGCCCATTGCGGCGGCAGAGGCCGGTTATGCGAAGGCTATGACCACCATCATCGACGCCAATGTCACAACGATCATTGCCGCCCTGATCATGTTCCAGTTCGGCTCTGGGCCAGTTCGAGGCTTTGCCTGGACCCTGTCCATTGGCGTTATCACCTCGGTCTTCACGGCCGTGTTGATTACCCAGGTCCTGATCGGCTGGTGGTTCCGTATCGCCCGTCCCAAAAAACTTCCGATTATTTAAGGCGAAACCCATGTTCTGGCCGTTCATCAAACTGCTTCCAGAGAAGACCAATCTGGATTTCGTTGGTTTCGCTCGTATCGCTGCGATCCTGTCCATCTTTGCCGTTCTGGTGACGGGTATTTCACTCTATCGTCCGGGGCTGAATTTTGGCATCGACTTCAAGGGCGGTACCGTTCTGGAACTAAATACAGGCGCTAAAAATGTGAACCTCGCCACCGTGCGGGGCACCTTAGGAAAGCTTGGGTTGGGCGATGTGCAGGTTCAGGCCTTTGGTGCCCCCAATGACGCCCTGGTCCGCTTCCAGACCCCTGATGGGTCTGATCCGGCCAAGACGGTTGAGCGGGTGAAGACGGCTCTGAACACCGCCATCGGTCCGGTGACCTATTCGCGGACCGAAGTAGTGGGGCCGAAGGTGTCGGGCGAGCTATTCCGTAACGGTATTTTGGCGCTGGGCGTCGCGATTGGCCTGATGCTGCTCTATATCTGGTTTCGGTTCGAGCTTCAGTTCGGTCTGGGAGCGGTTGCGGCCCTGTTCCACGATGTGATCTTGACCTTCGGCCTTATCGTGCTGTTCAGACTTGAGTTCACCTTGACGATGATCGCCGCCATCTTGACCATCATCGGCTATTCGATGAACGATACGGTCGTTGTGTTCGACCGACTTCGGGAAAATCTTCGTAAATATAAGAAAATGCCATTGCGCGACGTGATTAACCTCTCGATTAACGAAACCCTGTCGCGGACGATCATCACCGGCGTGACCGCTATCTTGGCCCTGTCGGGTCTGGCGATCTTTGGCGGTGAGGCCCTACACGGTTTCTCCATCGCCCTGATCTTCGGCATCATCATTGGCACCTATTCGTCGGTCTATGTCGCTTCGCCGATCATCCTTCTATGGGGCGTGAAGCGCAACGATGAGGCCGAGCCCATCGCCACGGTTCTCAAGGGCTAGGGTCTTGCGTCACGCACCGTCAATCGATGCCTATGGCGGCGGAGGCTTCCGGGTCTCTGGCCAGCGCCACGAGGGCTCGCTGCTGATCCTTGATGATGCGGCCCAGCCTTGGAAGGCGTCGAGCCTAGAGGCCCTGACCCCCGATCACCTCGCACCCGTCTTTGCGGTGGGTTTGGGTACGGTGGAGTTTGTTCTGCTTGGCACAGGCCCCGTGCAGGCCCTGCCGCCCCGGTCGGTACGCGATGCGCTTCAAAGAACTGGTATCGGTTTGGAGTTCATGGATACGGCCACGGCGGCGCGGATGTACAATGTCTTTGCCGCCGAAGGGCGACGATTGGCGGCGGCGCTGATCGCCATTTAGACGTTCTTGTCATTCCCCCTTCCATAGGGGGGACAAATCGCCTTATATTGTGGTCCTAATTGAGGCCCCTGTGGGCTTCTTGGGAGGACAATATGGCAGGTCTGCTGCAAAATTTTAGAAACACCGTCATCGTTAGTGTTGTGTTGGCGCTGATCTTGATTGCCGGTTACCGCGTCCATCATGGCAGCGCTGACGCCATCTTCTGGCAAGGCGTATTCCGCATGATTCACTCGTTTTCGGGCATCCTGTGGATCGGTCTTCTCTACTATTTCAACTTCGTTCAGATTCGCGTGATGCCGAGCGTTCCGGCTGAACTGAAGGCTGGCGTGACCAAGTATATCGCGCCTGAAGCCCTGTTCTGGTTCCGCTGGGCCGCTGTGGCTACCCTGCTGGCCGGTATCGTACTCGCTTGGAACCGTGGTTATCTGGTGCAGGCCTATACGCTGGGCGCGCTGGAAGGCTTTGCCAATCCCCAGACCGTGTTCATCGGCGTGGGCATGTGGATGGCGACGATCATGTTCTTGAACGTCTGGCTGTTCATCTGGCCAAACCAGAAGATCGCTCTGGGCCTTGTTGAGGCTGATGCCGATGCGAAGGCCAAGGCGGGGCGCACCGCCATGCTGTTCAGCCGCACCAACCTGCTGCTGTCGATCCCCATGCTGGTGACCATGACCATGAACCAAACCCTGTTCGGCTAAGATCAGGATGAATCAATCAAGGGGCCTGCTGGCAACGGCGGGCCTCTTTTTTGTCGGCTCAATCGGACCATTTCTCAACCATGACGGACGATATTGACAGCCTGATCAAGCGCGTGGACCCCGACCGGTGGCTAGCCAGCCGACTGATTGCCGATCCGCAGGCGCGCGCCGATGTGCTGGCAATTCTCGCCTTCGACCACGAATTGGCTAAGGTTCGCGATCTGGTTAGCGATGCTTTGATGGGCGAAATTCGTCTGACCTGGTGGTCTGAGGCCCTTGATGAGATGGGTCACGGCCTAGCGCCAAGGGCCCACCCAGCGGCTTTGGCCTTGGCCGGTGTAAGCGAACGTCATGACCTGTCGCCAGTACTGCTCAACAGTCTGGTCGAGGCGCGGATTGATGATCTGGGCCGTGTACTGTTGGACAGTGAGGAAGCTGTGCTGGCTCATGTCGATGCCACGCAGGTGGTCTTCAGTGCGCTGGCCCTGTCAATCCTGTCTCCGGGTACAGACCCTCATGCCATCCGAAGCGCGGCGCGGGCCTATGGGGTCGGGGCCTTGCTCAGGACCGGCCGCTTGTCAGCTGACTTGGCGCAAGGCTGGGCGAGGGGGCGCATGGCCTACGACCTCAAGGCGGCGCGCTCGGCGCTGGCCGATCTGCCTGTCGCAGCCTTTCCCGCCATTGCCCAAGCGGCCTTGGCTCAGTCCTATGGCGCGGGAAAGCGGCCCGGGCCCTTCTCCAAATCGGTGCGGATCTTCTGGGCCAGCCTGACCGGCCGGATTTAACCCTGCAGCCAAGTCTCAAGATCGGCCAGAGCGCGAACGCTCATCAACCGCTTCTTGGCCCGCCCACGCTCCTTGAGCGGCAGTTTCTTGCCCTCATGGTCGATCTTGGGCGGCTCCATCGGCGGCAAGAGGCCGTAATTGATGTTCATCGGCTGGAACGCGCCGCCTTCGATGTGTCCGCCAGTTATATGGCCGATCAGGGCGCCTAGGGCGGTCGTGGGGGGCGGCGGAGCCAATTCCTGACCCAGCGCCTGTGCGGCGGCAAAGCGCCCGGCCAGAAGGCCGATAGCGGCGCTTTCGACATAGCCCTCAACGCCCGTCACCTGACCGGCAAAGCGCAGGCGTGGCTGAGCCTTGAGCCGGAGGGCCGTGTCGAGCAGGCGAGGGGAGTTGATGAAGGTGTTGCGGTGCAGACCGCCAAGCCGCGCGAACTGGGCATTCTCAAGGCCGGGGATCATGCGGAACACATCGGCCTGAACGGCGTGCTTCAGCTTGGTCTGAAAACCGACCATATTGTAGAGCGTGCCCAAGGCATTGTCTTGACGCAGTTGAATGATGGCGTGGGCCTTGACCAGCGGATCGCGGGGGTTGGTCAGGCCGACGGGCTTGAGCGGCCCCCAGCGCAGGGTTTCATGACCGCGCTCGGCCATGACCTCGATGGGTAGGCAGCCGTCGAAATAGGGCACATTCTCCCACGCCTTGAACTCGGTCTTGGGACCGTCGAGCAGGGCCTGAATGAAGGCCTCATACTGATCCTTGTTCATGGGGCAGTTGATATAGGCTGCCTTATCGCCGCCGGGACCTTCCTTGTCATAGCGCGACTGGCGCCACGCAATGTCCATATTGATGCTGTCAGTATGGATGATCGGGGCGATGGCGTCGAAGAAGGACAGTTGCCCCTCGCCGGTCAGGTCCAAGATGGCTTGAGAAAGGGCGGGTGTGGTCAAGGGACCCGTCGCAACGATGACATTGCCCCAGTCCGCAGGCGGCAGACCCTCGACCTCTTCGCGCAGGATGGTGATCAAGGGGTGGGCTTCGAGCCGGGCGGTGACGGCAGCGGAAAAACCCTCCCGGTCGACGGCCAGAGCGCCGCCAGCGGGCACCTGATGGACGTCGGCGCAACTTAGGATGATCGAGTGACAGCGGCGCATCTCGGCATGGAGCAGGCCAACGGCATTGTGCTCCCAATCGTCCGACCGGAACGAGTTGGAACAGACCAGTTCGGCCAGCCCTTCGGTCTGGTGGGCCTCGGTGCCGCGCACGGGGCGCATCTCGTGCAGGACGACCGGCACGCCCGCCTCAGCCGCCTGCCAGGCCGCTTCCGAACCGGCTAGGCCGCCGCCGATGATATGAATAGGATCAATAGACATGACGGCCTTATAGCCGCTAAACCAGCGGTGTTGAACTCAATCTGCGCTCAGGCCCTTGGTCCTTCAGAAGCAAGGTGAAACCGTGTCCCAGAAACTCCCCCTCGGCCTCCTCGTTGCCGCCGGTTTTGCCAATGTCGAGCGGGTTTGGGCGAAGGCGATTGTGCCCTTTGCGTTGGCCGCAGCATTTCCAACGGCTTTTGCCTTTTTGGACATCCAAAAACCGAATGCACAGAACAGCTTGGTTGTACTGCCAATCATAATCATCGGCCTGATCTGGTCTCTAATGGTAACAGGGTTAGCCTATCGATTGGCCGCAACCGAAGCGGTGCCGCAAAAGGTTCGGTTCAACATTTTAGGACTACAATGGGGCACTATGGAGGAGCGTTACCTGATCTCGCTCATCGGCGTGAACCTGCTGATCCTATTTTACGCAATCCTGGCGGTATTTTTGACGCTCGTGTTCGCCGCCATCATTGCTTATGGGCGCGGGCATGAACTGACCATGGACGGTATGCCCGCGATCATGAATGAGTTGGGTTCGATCGGCGCCGGTGCGGTCGTGCTGGTTGCGGTTGTTGGTGTGATTGGCAGCTTTTGGCTCTATGTACGGATTTCGTTAAGCCAAGCTGCAAGCGTCTATGGCGGTGAGATTCGGCTTCTATCCTCTGCCTATATGACCAAGGGGCAGGTATTGGCGCTTCTCCTGCCGCTGGCCCTGATCGGTTTGATGCATGCAGATGCCCCCCTCAAAATCGCGTTCGGCGTGGATGGACCCGTCAAAATTCTTTTCAATATTGCTTCGGTTATCTGGACTGTATTTGTCCAAATTCCTTTTTCAGCAGGGGTCTTTGCGACTATTTACCAAAGGCTGAAAGCAGCGGATAAGGAAGAGAGTGACCGACCAGATTCGGCGCTGGGGAATGGTTCAAATGACGGCGTTTTCACCCACTGACGTGGCTTTTGAAGGGTTCCGGTTGACGCGAGAGCGGCCCGTGACCCTGTCGATCTGGGCAGGTTTCTATTTCTTGGTCAGCCTGACCATGGCGATCTTCATGATCCTATCGGTTGGGCCCCAATTCACGGCGCTCGAACAGGCCGCCCAAAGCGGTGGTGATCCCCAGCAATCCATCGACACCCTGATGAAGCTCTTGCCCTTCTATGCTGTGTCCTTTCCGGTTGGTATCTGCGTCATGGCCATCTTTGCCTGCGCTGTGTTCCGTATCGTGCTGGGCCGTCCCGGCGGCGTTGTGGCCCATCTGGCCCTTGGGGAAGATGAGTTCCGTCTCATGGCCGTCACCCTCGCGGTCAGCCTGTTGATGATGGCGGCCATGTTCGGCATCGCCCTGATCATCGGTATGATCGTGGGCATTGCGACCGCCATTGCCCCGCCGCTCGCGCCCTTGCTGGGCACTGTCGGTGGTCTAGCAGCCTTTGCAGGCATGCTTTGGGTGGCGGTGCGGCTATCGCTCTGCGGTCCAATGACTTTTGCTGAGCGCCGGGTCGTCGTGTTCCGCGCCTGGTCGGTGACTCGCAACCATTTTTGGCAGCTGTTCGGGGCCTATATCTTGGCCTTTGTGATGGGCATTGTTGCGGCCTTAATGGCCTATATCGTGTTTGTCGCCTTGGCAGGAGTGATCATGACCGCCTTGGGGGGCTCATTGGCCGATGTGGGCCAGCTGTTCCGACCCGACTTCTCGTCTATCGGGGCCTTCTTTACGCCCGCCATGATCCTCTATCAACTGTTCGGCGCAACCATTACGGCGATCTATTACGCCGTTGTTCTGGCTCCTCAAGCGATGGCCTATGCCGCTCTGGCCGACTATCACGGCGATCCAGAGGGCTAGACGGTTGTTAAGTTCCTAGGCTGCGGCGCTTGGACGCGCCGTGACGCGGGCGTGCCAGGCGCGAAGACGCTTGGCT
The DNA here is from genome assembly GCA_040399645.1 of Caulobacteraceae bacterium. Taxonomy (GTDB): domain Bacteria; phylum Pseudomonadota; class Alphaproteobacteria; order Caulobacterales; family Caulobacteraceae; genus CAISGS01. Next base: position 103,765 of record JBBARR010000006.1, read on the forward strand.
TCCTCGGGCATCGGCAGGCCAATCCAATCGGCGAAATCGATCGTGGTTAGGGCAGCAATGTCGGCCATGGTGAAGCTATTGCCATGGATAAAGTCGTTACCTTCCAATTCCCGGTCCATCCACAGCATGGCGCGGGCGACGGCCTCGCGGTTGGACTCGCCGAAATCCTTGAACTGAGTTACGAGCTTGGCCGTGTAGGGGTGGGCGTGGCGCCAGAAATTTCCGACGGGGTTCATCAACTGAAACTCCACGCGGCGGATGGCCATATCGATCTTGGCAACCTCGAGCGGCGTTGTGCCAAACAGCGGCTTGTCGGGGTGGATACCCTCTAGATAGCGGCAGATCGAGATGGTCTCGGTGATGATTTCGCCATCATCCAGCTCTAAAATCGGGATCTGGCCGAGCGAGTTCTTGGCGACAAAGTCGTCGGCCTTGTGCTCGCGCTGCATCATATTGACGAGGGTCTCGGGCAGATCGATGCCCTTTTCCGCAAGGAAAATCCGCACGCGGCGTGGATTGGGGGCGGGGTTTGGGGCACCATAGAGCTTCATGTTCGTTTCCTTGCGAAGGGTTGGAGTCCATCCTCGGGGTTCGTGAGAGGAAAAACAAGGCCCTCACTTGGGCCCTCTCCCTCAGGCGGAGGGCTTATCTGTTCATAGCCCTCGCCCCCCTTTTGGGGGGAGAGGGGGAGGAGAGGGGGGAGGAGTGTTTCAGCCATCCTCATCCTGAGCCGGTCGAGGGACGCGGATGTTTGGCTTTTTCTCCGCCATGTTCCCTGCGACGGTGGGGAACACCGATTGTTGAGGCTTTCGGCCTGCTTACTCGTGATTCGACTTACGCCTTCTTCGCCGTCAAGGCCTTGGCCCTCGCCTTTCGGCGGGTTTCATGGCGCTCTAGGACCTCGGCGAGATATTTTCCAGTCCAGCTGTCTTGGGACTTGGCCACATCTTCGGGCGTGCCCGTGGCCACGATCAGGCCGCCACCGTCGCCGCCTTCGGGTCCGAAATCGACCAACCAGTCCGCGGTCTTGATGACGTCAAGATTGTGCTCGATGACCACGACCGTATTGCTCTGATCAACCAATTCATGCAGCACTTCGAGCAGCTTCTTAGTATCTTCAAAGTGCAGGCCTGTGGTGGGCTCATCTAGGATGTAGAGCGTCTTGCCCGTGGCCCGGCGGGACAGTTCCTTAGACAGCTTAACCCGCTGGGCCTCGCCGCCGGACAGCGTCGTGGCCGATTGGCCGACCTTGACATAGGACAGTCCCACCCGCTTGAGCGTCTCCATCTTGTCGCGCACGGACGGCACGGCCTTGAAGAAGGCGGCGGACTCTTCGACGGTCATGTCGAGAATGTCTGCGATCGATTGGCCCTTGAACAGGATCTCTAGCGTCTCGCGATTGTACCGGCGTCCCTTGCAGATATCGCAGGTGACATAGACGTCGGGCAGGAAGTGCATCTCGATCTTGATCAGACCGTCGCCCTGACAGGCCTCGCAGCGCCCGCCCTTGACGTTGAAGCTGAACCGTCCGGGGCCATAGCCACGCACCTTTGATTCCGGCAGTTGGGCAAACCAGTCGCGGATCGGTTGGAAGGCCCCCGTATAGGTCGCCGGGTTCGAGCGCGGGGTGCGGCCAATCGGGGACTGGTCAATATCAATAATCTTGTCGAAATGTTCCAAGCCCTCGATCCTGTCGTGGGCGGCAGGGCCTTGGCTGGCATTGTTGATGCGGCGCGCGGCGGCCTTGTAGAGGGTCTCGATGGTGAAGGTCGACTTGCCGCTGCCCGACACGCCGGTGATGCAGGTAAAGACCCCAACCGGAATCTCGCCGGTAATGTTGCGAAGATTATTGCCACGCGCGCCGGTGACCTTGAGCATCTTCTTACGATTGATCGGACGGCGACCATCAGGGACGGCAATTTCTCGCGCGCCGGTTAGGTACTGGCCGGTCAGGCTGTTGGCATTGGCCATAATGTCGTCTGGCGTGCCCTCGGCGACGATGTGGCCGCCGTGGATACCAGCTGCGGGTCCCATATCAATGACGTGATCGGCTGTGAGAATGGCTTCTTCGTCATGCTCGACCACCAGCACCGAATTGCCGAGGTCGCGCAGACCGCGCAGGCTTTGCAACAGGCGGGTATTGTCGCGCTGGTGCAGGCCAATCGAGGGCTCGTCTAGCACATAGAGCACGCCCGTCAGGCCCGATCCGATCTGGCTGGCCAAGCGGATGCGCTGGCTCTCGCCGCCCGACAGGGTGCCCGAGGCCCGCGACAGGTTCAGATAGTCTAGCCCGACATCGACTAAAAACCGCAGACGATCATTGATCTCTTTCAAGATCCGTCGCGCGATCTCCATTTGCTTGGGTGTCAGTTGGCCCTCAAGCGATTCAAACCATTCCTGTGCCTTGCGGATTGGCAGTTCGGACACTTCACCAACATGCTTACCTGCGATCTTGACCGCTTTGGCTTCGGGTTTGAGACGATAGCCGTCACAGGCCTCGCACGGGGTGTCGGACTGATAGCGCGACAGTTCTTCACGCACCCAGGCGCTGTCGGTCTCGCGCCAGCGCCGCTCCATGTTGGTCACCACCCCCTCGAAGGGCTTGGTCACGTCATAGCGGCGCGCGCCATCATCATAGGCGAACTTGATCTTGGTCGAGCCGGTTCCCGCCAGAATGATCTTCTTGGTCTCCGGCGGAAGCTCGCGCCAAGGCCTGTCCATCGAGAAGCCGTAATGCACGGCCAGCGCCTGCAGGGTCTGGGTATAGAAGGGCGAGGGGCTCTTTGCCCAAGGCGCGATGGCCCCGTGGTGCAGGTCCTTATCGGGATCAGGAATGACCAAATCGGCATCAAAGGTCAGCTTGACGCCAAGTCCGTCGCAGGCCGGACAGGCCCCGAACGGATTGTTGAACGAAAAGAGCCGCGGCTCGATCTCGCTGATGGTGAAGCCGCTGACCGGGCAGGCAAATTTCTGCGAGAACAGCAGCCGCTGCGGCTCTTTCTTGCCGGGCATAATATCGGCCCATTCGGCTACGGCGATGCCATCAGCGAGGCGCAGAGCAGTTTCAAGAGAGTCTGCTAGGCGCTGTTCTTGGCCGCCCTTGACCACGATCCGGTCGACCACGACGTCGATATCGTGTTTGAATTTCTTGTCGAGAACTGGGGCTTCTTCGATGGGGTAGAATTCCCCGTCGATCTTAAGCCGCTGAAAGCCTTGGCGCTGAAGGTCGGCAATTTCTTTACGATATTCACCCTTACGGCCTCGAACCATCGGCGCGAGCAGCAACAGGCGCGTGCCCTCGGGCAGGCCGCCGATCTTATCGACCATCATGCTGACAGTCTGGCTCTCGATGGGTAGGCCCGTGACCGGCGAATAGGGCGTTCCGACCCGCGCCCAGAGCAGGCGCATATAGTCGTGAATCTCCGTCACCGTGCCGACGGTTGAGCGGGGGTTCTTGGAGGTGGTCTTTTGCTCGATTGAGATGGCGGGAGACAGACCCTCGATCAGGTCGACATCCGGCTTGCCCATCAGTTCCAGAAATTGCCGCGCATAGGCCGACAGGCTCTCAACATAGCGACGCTGACCCTCGGCATAGATGGTGTCGAAGGCCAGTGAGCTCTTCCCCGATCCCGACAGTCCGGTCAGGACCACGAGCTGGCCCCGGGGAATGTCAACATTGACGTCTTTGAGATTGTGCTCGCGGGCACCGCGCACGCGGATGAAATGGCTCGTATCAGACATGGAAGGCTCTCGACAACCGCCCGAACATCGGCGGCTAAGCTGTTCTATCTAGTACGCGGTGTCACTTGAACAGCAAGAACATTGTGGGAACATACGGATTGGCCGATTAAACAAGGCCCCCCTCGCCCCTTGGGGGAGAGGGTTGGATGAGGGGGTTATCTCCCCTAACCCTTTAGTCCTAACCTTACGCCAGTCAAAGGATTAGGCCGGTTTTGCCTTAGTCGCCGCCTTCTTGGCCGGAGCCTTTTTTGCGGCGGTTTTTTTGGCAGCGGGCTTTTTCGCAGTCACCTTTTTAACCGGCGCAGCCTTTTCAGCTTTCGCCTTGGCAGGGGCCTTCTTTTTCTTGCCGTCGCCCTTGGCTTCGCGCTCAGCCAGCAAGCGCACGGCCTCTTCGAGGGTCAGGTCGCTGGGCTCCGAGCCCTTGGGGACGTTGGCATTGGTATCGCCATGCTTGATGTAGGGACCAAAGCGGCCCGACAGGATCTTTACGGGCTTGCCGGTTTGGGGGTGGACGCCGAGATCTTTCAGGGCTGCCGCTTCGGTCCGGCCTCGGCCACGTCCGCCGCCGGCGCGCTTTTCGGCCAGAACGGTAACAGCACGGTTCAAGCCGACCTCGAAAACCTCTTCGGCGCTCTCAAGATTGGCATAGGTGCCGGAATGTTGAACATAGGGGCCATAGCGGCCAATACCGGCCAAGATGACGGCATTATCTTCGGGGTGGATGCCGACTTCGCGGGGCAGGCTCAGCAGGCGCAGGGCCTTTTCCAGATCCATGCTGGCCGGTGTCCAGCCCTTGGGCAGGCTTGAGCGCTTGAGCTTGTCGCCTTCTGCCATCTCAACATAGGGACCAAAGCGGCCGATCTTCAGCCAGACAGCCTGTTCGGTAACAGGATGGGCCCCTAGTTCGCGGTCGGCATTCTCGGCGTCGCCGTCACCCTCGCTATTGGCCAAGGTGCGGGTAAAGCGGCATTCCGGATAGTTGGAACAGCCGATAAAGGCCCCGAATTTGCCGGTCTTGAGGCTCAGTTGGCCCGCGCCGCAGGTCGGGCAGGCGCGCGGATCAGACCCGTCTTCCTTTTGCGGGAAGATGTGTGGACCTAAGGCAATATTCAGGGCGTCGAGCACGTGGGTGACCCGCAGGTCCCCGATCTCGCCCACCGCAGCGTGGAAATCCTTCCAGAAGTCGCGAAGAAGCTGCTTCCATTCCAACTCACCGGCCGAAACCAGATCGAGCTTTTCTTCTAGCGCGGCGGTGAAATCATATTCGACATAACGGCGGAAAAACTGTTCCAAGAAGGCTGTGACAAGACGGCCCTTGTCCTCTGGAATGAAGCGGTTCTTTTCCATGCGCACATAGTCGCGTTCGCGCAGTACGGTCAGGATTGAGGCATAGGTTGACGGCCGGCCAATGCCCAGTTCTTCCATCTTCTTGACAAGGCTGGCTTCAGAATAGCGCGGTGGCGGCTCAGTGAAGTGCTGATCGGCACGCGCTTCTAACACCTTGGCCAATGCGCCATCCTTGACCATCGGCAGACGGCCGCCGTCTTCGTCGCCCTCGTCGTCGCGGCCCTCTTCATAGACGGCCAGATAGCCGTCAAACAGTACCACCTGACCATTGGCGCGCAGGCCGGTGCGACCATCATAGGTTTCCATATCAATGGTGGTGCGCTCAATGCGGGCGCTTTCCATCTGCGAGGCGATCATCCGCTTCCAGATCAGTTCATAGAGCCGTCCCAGATCGGATTCGAGGCGCAATGACCCCGGATTGCGGCTGAGGCTGGTGGGGCGGATGGCTTCGTGCGCTTCCTGAGCGTTCTTGGCCTTGGTCTTATAGTAGCGGGGTGCCTCGGGGACATAGTCGTTGCCAAAGCGCCCTGCGATGACCTGACGGGCTTCTACAAGGGCTTCAGGCGCGGACTGAATGCCGTCGGTCCGCATATAGGTGATCAGACCAACGGTCTCACCGCCAATATCGATACCTTCATAGAGTTTCTGCGCCGCCTGCATGGTGCGCTGCGCCGAGAAGCCGAGCTTGCGCGAGGCCTCCTGCTGCAGGGTCGAGGTGGTAAAGGGCGGCGCGGGCGAGCGCTTGGCGGGCTTCTTTTCCACGGCGGTGACGGTGAAGGCTCCAGCCGCGACGGCAGACCGTGCAGCATGGGCGGTGGCCTCATCCGGCAGATCGAATTTGCCAAGCTTCTTGCCGTCATGCTTGACCAAGCGGGCCATGAACGGGTCAGAGCCAGCCTTGACCGTGCCCTCGACGGTCCAATATTCTTGGGTCCGGAAGGCTTCGATCTCGATCTCGCGGTCAACGACCAGGCGAAGTGCGACCGATTGAACCCGGCCCGCCGAGCGTGAGCCGGGCAGCTTGCGCCACAGGACTGGCGACAAGGTAAAGCCCACCAGATAGTCCAGAGCCCGACGCGCCAGATAGGCGTCGACCAGCTCCATATCGATATCACGCGGGTTCTTCATCGCCTCGGTGACGGCCGACTTGGTGATGGCGTTGAACACCACACGCTGGATATTGGCGGTCTTGAGGACCTTTTTCTTCCGCAGCACTTCGAGCACGTGCCACGAGATGGCCTCACCCTCACGGTCGGGGTCGGTGGCGAGGATCAGGGTGTCGGCACCCTTCATGGCATCGGCAATATCGGCCAGACGCTTGGCCGCCTTGCTGTCCACTTCCCAGCTCATGGAGAAGTCATCATCGGGCTGAACCGAACCGTCTTTCGAGGGTAAGTCGCGCACATGTCCGTAGCTGGCCAGGACGATATAGTCCGAGCCGAGATACTTATTGATGGTTTTGGCCTTGGCCGGGCTCTCGACGACGACGACGTTCATTCTGGGATCAATCAAATCATTCTAGGGCGTGTCGGCAGGTCGCCTGCGACGCAGTGGGCGAAAGTGAGGGTGAGAAAGACTGAATGTCAACGCATCCTAAACGGGTTACGTTAAATATTGCCCGATAAAATGGTTTTTTGACTCACCTCATGAGTTTGATAGGCGCTCTATATGCCTCTTTATCTCGTGTCACCAGAACCACCTCTTGGTGTCGGCGTGCAAGGCTAAATATTGGATATGCTAGCAGAATTAGCAAAATTGGTTTCTGCCAGCGGTCACGAGACCCTGGCGACGCCCCGTCAAGTTGTGGTTTGCAAGCGGCTATGGAAGATTCGCGGGCCTCTGCGACAGATTAGTCACCTGTGCCGGACGTGACGAGGCCTCCGGGCAGAAAATGGGCGCAGCCTGCGAGGACGAGCTCGGCCAACGCGGCATGGACCACTTGGGCCGGAGCATGGCAGGACCTAACCAAAGTATCGCGCGCGATAGGGGTCGGCCAGAACAGGGCGGGCACGGTTTCGCGCAGACCGTCGACCTCTTCGTCCGGCCCGGCATGGTCGACAAGCGCATCGTCAAACAGGTCCCGTTCGCGTTCTGACTTGATGTGTAGGGATTGAATGACCCGCAACACGTCCTCGATGCCTTCGCCAAGCACAGCGACCGTTCCGGTGGTCAGTGATCCCGGCCTGTTCTAGCCCCACAGCCAGTTCGCGAGCAAAGCGTTGGCCTGCGGCGCAGGCAATGGGTGCGCAGACCACAGCCACGCTAGGGCGATCCCCCGGCGCGGGCCCCCGGCGCGGGCCCCCGGCGCGCCCCCCCCCGGCGCGGACGCCCAAGGTTCCAGATCAGCGGTGGGGCGGCATCGAGAGCCGCTAGGCGGTACGCAAAGAGCGGTTCGAACGAGCAGAACAGTTGCGCACTCAGTTGCGCACCCATTTACGCACCAGTCTCGAATTCGGCCTCGGCTTTGGCAATTGACGCTGCGAGAAGGGGTGCGAGCTGGCCGCCTCGATTGCTTAGGCTTGGCAGGGCCTTGATCTCGGCGCTGGCCGATCCAAACCGCGATAGGAGATGAGCGAAGGTGACGAGGCCAACATTTTCAGCATGGGACAGCCCAAGCCAGTCGCACCGTTCCGCGTCCGAAAGGCCCCGGCGCGTCATGGTACCGGGTTAGCAGTCTCGGCGGCCTTCTTGGCGCCAATTTTCGGCTCCGCACCTGTTCGTAAACGGGCGATATTGTCCTTGTGTCGGACGAAGACCAGCACGGCCATAAAGGCGGCCAGAACCACCATGGGCGGGGCTTGGTCCGTGGCGAAGGCAAAGAGCGGTGCCAAGGCTACCGCTGTTAGGGCTGCCAGTGACGATAGCCGCATCAGGGCCGCAACAGCCAGCCACGTGATGGCCGCCATCACGCCCACAGGCCAGGCGGCGGTCAGCATCACGCCAAAGAAGGTTGCGACACCCTTGCCGCCCTTAAATCCGAGCCAAACTGGAAACAGGTGACCCAAAAAGGCAGCGCCGCCGGCGAGGGCCGCAGCGGTCTCGCCAAAAAAGTGCCGCGCCAGCAGAACCGCGACAATCCCCTTACCGCCGTCGCCGAGTAGGGTCAGCAGCGCCAGATCCTTGCGCCCAGTACGCAGGACATTGGTCGCGCCAATATTGCCTGAGCCCACTTGCCGGATATCACCTGCCCCACCAAGGCGTGTGACCACCAGGCCAAAGGGAATGGAGCCAAGCAGATAGCCAACGGCCAACAGGCCAAGCACCACCGGAAGTGCGAGATCCAGAACAGTCATGGGTCCACCCTATCTGATTTTAAATTCTCGCCTAGGTGGCGAATATGTTTTGATCGAAAAACTAAGGCTCGATCTGGTGAACGATGCGGCCATCGACCAAAGTGATCAGCACCTGACCCTGCAGGCGGCGTCCGTCGAAGGGAGAGTTCTTCGACTTGGAGATCAGGTTGTCGGCGTTAATCACCACTGGCGCGCCCAGATCGCAAAGAACCAGATCTGCGGGTGAGCCCGGCGTCAGACGACCGGCAGACAGGCCAAGCAGCTTAGCGGGGGCCAGCGTCACCGTGCGCATCAGATCGATCAGCGGCAGGCGACCATCATGATAGAGGCCCAGTAGTGCTGGCAGAAGGGTTTCAAGACCCACAGCGCCGGGGGTGGCCTCGTCAAAGGGTAGGCGCTTATCTTCGGCGGGGGCCGGGGCGTGGGCTGAGACCACCACGTCAATCAGACCACTGGCCAAGGCCTCGATCACGGCTTGGCGGTCATCCTCGCTACGCAGGGGCGGATTGAGTTTGTAGAAGGTACGGTAGTCGCCAATGTCGAGCGTGTTGAAACATAGATGGTTTATCGACACGCTGGCATGGACCGGCAAGCCCTTGGCCTTGGCGCGGGCCAGGGACTGAAGGGCGTCGGCGCAGGTGATCTGATCGACCAGTAGCCGCCCTCCGGTCAATTCGACCAGCGCGAGGTCGCGCTCGAGCATGATCCGCTCGGCAATGGTCGGCTGACCCGATAGGCCCATGCGTCCGGCAAATTCGCTGGAGGTCACAACCGTGCCTTGGCTCAGCCACGGATCGGCAGGGCGGTGCGAGATCAGGGCTCCGAAGGCCTTGGCATAGGTCAAGAGGCGCTGCAGGACCTTTGAATTGACGATCGAGCGGTCCGCGTCGGTGAAATAGACCGCGCCCGCATCGCGCATCAGGCCCAGTTCGGCCATCCGCTCACCGCCTAAGTCCTTGGTCGCGGCTCCGGCGGGATAGACGTGAACCAGCTCAATATCGCGGGCGCGGCGCAGGATGAAATCGACCATCGACGGATCATCGACGGCTGGGTCCGTGTCGGGCTGTACGACGATAGAAGTCACACCACCTGCAGCTGCGGCGCGGGCCGCAGACTTCAAGGTTTCTTTGGTTTCAGCGCCCGGCTCGCCGGTCTTGACCCTCAGGTCGATCAGGCCGGGGGCCAACATCGCGCCCTTACAGTCGATGACCCGCAGGTCTTCAGACAGAGTGTCGAACGATGGTCGATGGACCACGTCAGCAATGACGCCTTTGGACACTACCAAGGCCCCGACGCCATCATAGCCGCTCTCTGGATCGACTAGGCGGGCATTGATGAAGGCGCAGGGCCGTGCACCGGGGGCGTTAAGGGCGGCCATCAGGCATTGTCCAGTCGAGCCGAAAGGCTGGCCAGCACGGCCATGCGGGCGGCAACCCCCATCTCGACCTGATCTTGGATCAGGCTGATCTTCGGATCGTCCGCTACCTCAGAATCGATCTCCACGCCGCGGTTCATTGGGCCGGGGTGCATGACCCGAACATGGGGCGCAGCCTTGGCCAGCTTTTCGCGGTCCAGACCGTAAAAGCGGAAATATTCGCGCATGGACGGTACGAAGGCACCGTTCATCCGTTCTAGCTGGAGGCGCAGCATCATGACCAGATCACAGCCGGCTATGCCTTGGCGCATATCGTGGAAAACCTCGACGCCCCAGCGATCCACGCCAGACGGCATCAGGGTCGGTGGTCCCACAAGGCGCACCCGTGCGCCGAGGGTTTGGAGCATGGCCACATTCGAACGGGCCACGCGGCTGTGGGCGACATCGCCGCAGATGGCGACGGTCAAGCCCTCGACCTGACCAAAGGCCCGGCGGATCGATAGGGCATCGAGCAGGGCTTGGGTGGGGTGCTCGTGCTGGCCGTCCCCTGCATTGACGACGCTGCACCCAACCTTTTGAGCCAGAAGGGCGGCAGCCCCAGATGAGGCATGACGAACGACCAGCAGGTCTGGCTGCATGGCGTTCAACGTCATGGCCGTATCGATCAGGGTCTCGCCCTTGCTCATCGATGAGGACCGCGGGCTCATGTTGACCACATCCGCGCCGAGCCGCTTTCCGGCCAGTTCGAACGAGCTTTGGGTACGGGTCGAGTTTTCGAAGAACAGGTTCATCACCGTCCGGCCCTTGAGCAGGTCCAGCTTCTTGTTCTTCTGTCGCGACAGACCGACGAAACTATCCGCCAGGTTCAATAGCTGTTCGGCTTGCGGGCGGTTGAGGTCTGCGGCGGAAATGAAATGACGACGGGGAAAGGCGAACATATTCGCCTGCATTAGGGAAAGATCCGTGCTCGTCTGCGCCATAGCCTCTTCTCTAGGCTGGTTTGCGATATTTTCCAAGATGGTATGGGTGAAGGGAACCAAGGCCCCCTTCGGCCCTTCGGGGCCATTTGCCCAGAAGGGCGGGAATTGATATAAAACATAGACTTAGTACTCCCTAACCGGGTTTGACCCTATATTAGGTGGCATAGGGTTTCTTTTGGTATTGCCTAACTCGCTGTTCGGCGTCAGCCTCTTTGAGGCTAAAACTCACCTCTACGCGAAAGCCCTAAACTGTCTCAAAGGTGCGGACGCCGACCATCACGAGAGCCTAGGCAGTGTGACCCCGGCTGATTCCTACTTCGGCAGGGCTTCAGACATACTGGCCGAACGAAACCGTATTGAACGCCAAACCATTGAACATCGGCGCTTGCAACACCTCAAAATCGCCGCCTAAATCTCAACCCAAGATGAGACACGCCATACGCTAAAAACAAGCGCCTAAGGTCTCGAATGTTCTGACGACGAAGAAAGCAATTTAAAAATCTCGAACGCCAGTCTTTGGAAGGGCAATGTCGGCGGCTTTTGTCAATTTCGCTTTGGCAACACTGCTGCGGGCACCTCGCTTCACCTCTTTATTTAAACCCTTAGATTTTCGCCATAAAATGTCGGTACCGCTCAGTGGCCGTAGACACATTTTCCGCAATGCACAGAGTCAATAGAATGCGCGCTTTGAGGCTCGATAGTGCGCCTCCGGATAGGACGCCTCTACGCAACAGGTCGGTTTCTGAACCTGGATATCCATATGTATCCTCACAGATTGCTCCCGTTGCGGTTCTAGAACATAGGACGACGGGCATATCTTGGGAGGCCTGTTCGATGGTTGAAACAAGGCTAGCTGGAACGTGTCCTGCACCCATGGCTTCGAGAATGCAGCCGTCAAAGCCAAGGTCTTTTAATCGGCCAAGTATAAGACTGTCCTGATCCATCGTAATTTTGCAAATGGCGACCTTGGGCCAGGACTTGCCAATCTGAGGATCTAAAAGGCCAAGGGCGGGCAGGTTGGTTACTGTTTTTCGCAACCGTCCCTCGTGCAAACGTCCCAAGGGTCCAAAATCGGGCGACTGGAAAGCGTTGAGCGATAGGGTGTGGAGTTTACGCACATAGCGAGCGGCATGGATCTCCTCATTAATGACCACCAAGACACCGGCTCCCCACGCGCCATTGAGCGCAACTCCAATGGCCGCCCTCAAATTGGCTGGACCATCTGTGCTTCGATGGGAGGCCGCTCTCATTGCCCCCGTTACGATAATGGGCAGCGAACAGTTGACCAAGAGTTCAAGCGCAAAAGCTGTCTCCTCGATCGTATCGGTACCTTGAATAACAACGATACCGTGCGTTCCATTTCTCTCGGCCGATTCAATCGTTCGCGCCAAAAGTTGAATATGATCAAAGGTGATGTTCGCGCTTGGAATTGAAAGTAGGTCAATATTGTCAAACGCTACATTGGCTAACTCTTGGGCCTCCGAGAAGATCAGGTCCTCGACGCTCTTATCAGGCACCAAGCCGTTTGGTCCTTGGACCATGGCAATGGTCCCGCCCATCCCGATGATGGTTATTTTGCGGTCCATAGGCGTCCCTACAGTTGGAGTTACCCGCCCCAAAGGGCAGGGCCAAAGCATCGCAACTGCCCGTCTTTGTAGATCATGGCGTGGGCCCGATCATCCAACATTAAGGCAGGTCCATCTAGATCCACATAATCACAAAGTGTCGCCAAAACGTAGGCCGGGGCAGCACCCAGCGAAGTTGGCCCTCCGCAGCCAAGCATGATTTTCATGTTCGCGCGTCTAGCCGCTTTGGCCAATTCCAAGCCAGGGGTTAATCCACCCACCTTGTCCAATTTAATATTGATAGACTGATAGAGGCTCGCGAGCCGATCCAGATCGCCGATGCTGCCGCAGCTTTCATCTGCGCAAAGCGGTATTGGCCCGCGATAGTCGATCAGACCGTCATCTGATTGATGGTGGAGGGGCTGTTCAATCAACTTAACACCTAGGGTGTGTAACTGATCGCAACTGTCATGGAGGGTCTTTAGATCCCAAGCCTCATTCGCATCAATGATGAATTCAATGCCAGGTACCGCCGAAGCGATAGCGGCGACCTTTGCAACAACATCGTTTTTATCTGCCTTAAGCTTGAGAATTCGGTATCCGTTGGCTACGGCGATGACCGCATCAGCGCACATCTTGTCGACCGGATTGACACTGATTGTCAGATCAACCTCGATGGAAGTTGCTTTGGGCAGGCCTGTCAATGTCCAGATGTCTTGACCCGACCGCTTGCATTCTAAATCCCAAAGGGCGCAATCAATGGCATTGCGCACGGAAGGGTTAGCGATTTTGAGTGGGAGTTCCTCCCGACTTAATCCCTGATGAATTAGGGTCTGCGCGAGGATAAATCCCTCTTCAGCGTCTTGTTGGGTCTGACCATATTGAGGCAGCAGTCCGCATTCGCCGCGGCCGACAAGATGGCCGTCTTTTATATAGGCGACAAACAGAGCGGAATTAGCGTTTGCGCTGCGCGAAATCTTAAAGGTCTCTTTATACGACCACTCTTGAAAGCTGAACAAAAGCTGCATGGGTCATGCCACTTCAAACAGAGCGGCCGCTCCTTGGCCGCCGCCCACGCACATGGTTATGACCACATATTTGACGCCGCGCCGTTTACCCTCAATGAGGGCGTGACCAACCATCCGCGCGCCGCTCATGCCGTAGGGGTGCCCTATGGAGATGCCCCCCCCATTGACGTTGAATTGAGCACTAGGGATTCCAAGGCGGTCGCGGCAATAGAGCGCCTGCACGGCAAAGGCTTCGTTCAGTTCCCAAAGGCCGATATCGTCAACCGTAAGGCCATTGCGTTTAAGCAGGCGCGGTATCGCAAAAACCGGTCCAATCCCCATTTCTTCGGGCTCACAGCCACAGACGGACATGCCGCGATAGTATCCCAGGGCTGAAATGCCACGGCGCGATGCCTCATCTGCATCCATAACCACGCATGCCGAAGCCCCATCAGACAGTTGACTGGCATTGCCAGCCGTGACCGATCCATCAGGCCTCACCGGACCCAGAGATTGGAGGCCTTCGAGGGTCGTATTTGCTCGAGGCCCTTCATCTCGATTGATCGTCACCGTTTGACGCGTCTTCTCACCGGAGACCTTATCCGTCACAAGCATATCGCAGGTTACGGAGACAATCTCCTGATTGAAGAGGCCCGTCATCTGAGCATGTGCAGTGCGCTGTTGGCTTTGAAGCGCATACTGATCTTGAGCTTGACGACAGACGCCATAGCGCGCGGCCACAAGTTCAGCCGTATCAATCATGGGCATGTGTATATTTGGGTGGCGCGCGACCAGCCTTGGGTCAGGGATCCGTGACCGGTTCATATCACTGTTTTGAGTGAGGCTTATCGACTCCACCCCACCGGCGACCACTATGCCCATCCCATCGTGGATGATCTGTTTCGCTGCCGTAGCTATGGCCATCACGCCAGACGAACATTGACGGTCTATGGTCATGCCGCCTACGGACACGGGTAGGCCGCCGGCTAAGGCACCAAGGCGGCCCATGTTGAAAAACTGGGTGCCTTGCTGATTGGCGCAGCCCATCAAACAATCTTCGATTTCGTTCGGGTCCACGCCTGATCGATCGACTGCGGCCTTGATGGCAAAACCGGCGAGGGAAGGCGATTCTAAGTCATTGAAAGCGCCGCGGAAGGCCTTTGCTATCGGCGTTCGAGCTGTTGATACGATTGCTGCGTCTTTCACGGCATGTTTCCCTGTGTACCCAGTCGGCGCTGTACCACCACCTGATCAATATAATCAGTATTAATATTGGGCGCGCCAAAATACGGGTGTCAAGCGCGAATTTTCCGCTTAAGGTTGGATGGTCCAGTGCGCAATTGACAGGCAATTGATCCCCTATAATATTATCACTGGTTATATATGAACTGGCTGTAGGGAGTTCGAAAATTGAACCATCACCATGCAACGCCGTCAGGAAAAAATCGCGCTCGAGGGGTGGGCGTGCCCCTACTTGGCGTGCCGGGTCAATGGAATGCCATCACCGATGTCGAGGGGGTCGAGGTCGGGTACACGACCTTGATTGAAGGCGAAGGTCCGTTGGTGGTTGGCAAGGGGCCTGTGCGAACCGGTGTTACCGCCATTCTACCAAGAGGTCTCGCGGCGGCAACAGAAGGGGTCTATTCGGCGGTTTTTTGCCTTAATGGCAATGGCGAAATGACCGGCATGTCGTGGATCGAAGAGACCGGGCGCCTCGATGGACCCATCACCCTGACCAATACCCATTCCTGCGGCCTGTCACGTGATGCGACGATCAAATGGCTCAATCAACGTAAAGACAGCGAGCATTGTGACGGCAATACATTCTGGCTGCCCGTGGCGGCTGAGACCTGTGACAACTGGTTGAACGATATGAATGGGTTTCACATACGCGATGAGCATGTTTTCGCGGCCATCGATGGTGCCCAGTCGGGACCAATCGAGGAGGGCAGTGTCGGTGGAGGGACGGGCATGTCCTGCTATCAGTTCAAAGGCGGATCAGGCACATCATCGCGAAAGGTGCGCGTCGGGAGCCGCAACTTCACCGTCGGTGCTTTTGTTCAGTCGAACTTTGGCATCCGCCAGCTTTGCACCATAGGGGGCGTGCCAATCGGGCAATATATTCCCTACACGGGCGGTCAGATACATCGCTATCTGGAAGATCACCAAACCGATCAAGGCTCCCTCATTATCATCCTTGCGACGGACGCGCCGCTTTCACCCTTACAGCTTAAGCGGCTTGCGAAGCGGGCGGCTATTGGTATGGCGCGATCAGGCGGTATTGCTTCAAATGAATCCGGTGACATCTTCCTAGCCTTTTCGACGGCCAACCGCGAGGCCTATGGACGGCTCTATGATTGCGGACCCAGCGAGGCCTTTGGTGATTTTATGATCACGCCCTTGTTCGAGGCAGCGGTACAGGCGGTCGATGAGGCGATTTTGAACTCGATGTTTGCGAACGAAACCATGATTGGCCGGGATGGAAACATTAGAGAAGCTCTGCCCGTTACAGTCGTCCAAGACTATTTGAAGGCTCATAATCGCTGGGTGGACCCCAACCAATAAGCTCGCTTTGGGTCTTGAGGTTATTATTGTTTTTATTGAGTTTTTCCCCTCAGCCTCTATTGCCGCCGTGGAAACCCCTTAAGGATCAGAAAATGGAACAGTCTCCTATTGGCGAAGGTGGACGGCTTTTCTACCCATTGATATCTAGGGCAAGGGTGCGAGCATTACCCAACTCTAAGATCCGAGAAATTGCCAATGAAGGCTTTGGTAAGTCCAACCTGCTACGCTTTTGGTTCGGCGAAAGTGATCAACCGACCCCTGACTACATCAAGAAAGCCGCGATCGAGGCGATCAATGCCAATCAGACATTTTACACTCACAATAGTGGGCGCGCGGAACTAAGGGAATCACTGGCGAGCTACCTATCAGATCTCCATGCACGCCCATTTGTGCCGGAAAATATCTCGATAACCAGTTCGGGCGTCTCGGCCCTGAACATCGCCATGCAGACTATTCTAGAGCCAGGAGACCGGGTGGTTATCGTTACACCGATCTGGCCTAATGTGGCTGAGATACCCCGTATCTTGAACGCGCAGGTCGTGCGGGTCGGGCTAACGGCCCAGGGCGGTCATTGGCATCTAGATGTTCAGCAGCTCTTGGACGCGATCACGCCGCAAACCCGGATGGTGGTCATCAACTCTCCTAGCAACCCGACGGGCTGGACCATACCG
The DNA here is from genome assembly GCA_040399645.1 of Caulobacteraceae bacterium. Classification (GTDB taxonomy): domain Bacteria; phylum Pseudomonadota; class Alphaproteobacteria; order Caulobacterales; family Caulobacteraceae; genus CAISGS01. Next base: position 120,309 of record JBBARR010000006.1, read on the forward strand.
GCCCAAGATCGCATTGTTATACTGGACCGCTGCCGGCGTTTCGGCGTCTGGCTGCTGTTGGACGACGTCTATGAACGGCTGGTTTTTGACCCTGAGCTTGCCTCCGCTCCGTCGTTCCTTGCCATAGCCGATCGTGAAGACCGCATTATCGCCGCCAATAGCTTTTCCAAGACTTGGCTGATGACGGGGTGGCGATTGGGCTGGTTGGTCGCGCCGGCGCAGTTGGAAGCGGACCTGGGCAAAATCATAGAGTTTAACACCTCATGCGCGCCCGATTTCGTTCAGCTTGCCGGTCTTGCTGCCATTGAGCAGGGGGAGGCGCATGTGTCAGCATTGCGTCAGGGCCTCAAAGATAAACGTGATCTGCTCGCAAGGCGGCTCGGTGCACTCAAAGGTGTTACTGCGCCGGCGCCTGATGGCGGAATGTATCTATTTTTTAAAATTGAAGGGCATGACGATTCTGTGGCCCTATCGAAACGTCTGATTTCAGAGGCCCGGCTGGGTCTTGCGCCAGGCGCAGCCTTTGGCCCGGAAGGTGAAGGTTGGCTTCGCTGGTGTTTTGCCGCTGATACAGCTGCTTTAAAGCAAGGGGTCGAGCACCTTCAACTTTGGCTAGGTCAGTAAGGCTCGCTCATCGCCGATGTATTTTCGACTTCTATGAGGCCGTTTCTAATGATTTTCTGGTCATCTTGGCATGGCGAGCGGCAATCTACCCTGCCTTCCCTAGCCTTGCTGACGAGTTTGAACGCTAAAGCGGAGGTTCCTCCGCTAAACTCTTGCGCAGAGTTTTTTTGTCAATCTTTCCTAAGGTCACCCTCGGAAAATCGGTGACGATACGGATCTCTGCGGGGACCTTAAAGCTCGCCAGCTTGTCGCGGCAAAAATCCAAAAGCGCCAATGTTGGATCTGGAGATAGATCGATGACCGTGACAAATCCAATTGGCACCTCATCCAGCATGCGATGAGGTTTTCCAACCACGGCGACCTCATTGACCAAACCACTGGCCAGAAGCACGCGTTCTATCTCTGACTCAGCGACATTCTCGGCACCGACCCTCAACATGTCGCGTTCGCGGCCATCAAATACGATATGGCCGTCGGCATGGGGTGTCACTCTGTCGCCTGTCTGGAACCAGCCTTCCTCATCAAATGCGGTCTCTGTCGCTTCTGGACTATTGAGATACTCCTGAAAAAGGGAAATGCCCCGCACACCACGCAGCCACATCATGCCGCTCTGACCAAACTCAACGGGTTCGCCCAACGCGCCGCGGACCTGGACCTCATATCCAGGCGACACTGTGCCCATAGACCCGACCCGTCCTGGAAGAGACAGGGTTGATACGATCGGTAGGCTCACGGTCTCGGTCATTCCAAACCAGCCAAGGCAGGGGATCCCAAAATTTTTCTGAGCAACAACAGGGTTGATCGAGCCTAATCCCCAACGCGTAAGCCGATGAGGCGGTATGTCTCGTCCAGCGAGGGCCTTGAGCATGAAAGGAATTTGGACGCCCCAAGTGCAGCCGTGGTCTGCTACGCATGAGCAGTATCGACTGGCCGAAAACCGCGTTTGAAATACCAATGTGCTGCCGGCCCATAGGGTCGATAGGTGGGAATAGGATAGGGCGTTTGTATGATGGAGCGGAAGGCACGTGTGGCCGATATCATCGCTCGTAATCTGGCATAGGCTTGACCCCATTCTCCCGCCCCAAAGTGCGTTGGCGTGGGTCCAGACCACACCCTTGGGCCGCGAAGTCGTTCCGGACGTATATTGAACACTGCCAAAGAGTAGAGGCTCCGCGGGTCTGAGGGGGGCATGGCTTGGATCTCCCTCGGCGAGTTTAGAAAACAGCACTGCGCTGGAACTTGACGGTGTTTTCAAGGCTTCCCCCGCATTAGCGTCTGTCACGGCAACCCACGACAGATGGGGGGCCGCCGTTCGCACGAGGGCCTCAAAGCCTGGCTCGGTAATTGCGAATTTGGCGCCGCAATGGCCGATGAAATATTCAAGTTCGTCGGCCGAGGATTTCGTGTTGGTGGTCACAGCCACCGCGCCAAGTCGTGCACAGCCATGCCAGGCAATCAAAAATTCGATACAGTTGTCCATATGGATGACGACGAAATCGTGCTTTGTTACGCCCTGTTGTGCCAACCCCCCCGCAAACTTAACGACCGCCTCTAAGAACGCCTGGTAGGTCCAGCTTTGTTCAGGCCCTTCCTGCGGGCAAAAGATCAGGAACGGATGGTCAGCGCGAGTAGCGGCCCTTGCTTCGAGCAGCCAAGGCAAATCACGGCCCACGAAGGGATGTAGTTGTCCAGGAACGATGGCGCGGCTCATATTTTCACCCATTATATGTTATCAACGCATACATAATATATTTTGCAAAAACAAGGTTCATATGTAATCTTTGATTATATCAGGCGGGCCGATTGGAGTGGGTTATGACAAGCGATTCAAAGCGGCTTGAGCGACTGGCCAAAGGCATTATGCCGGTCAACCCCGTCCTCGGAGACGATGTGCGGTGGGCCATTGAGGACCGGCTAGCCTTGTATAACTGTCCCGGAGTGGCAGTCTGTTTGATCGAAGATGGCAAGGTCGCAGATGCTGCTGGATTTGGGCTTGTTGAGGTTGGCGGCGCGGCCGTTGAGACCCAAACCATGTTTGCCGGAGCTTCGATCAGTAAGCCGGTTACCGCCAGTTTGGCTTTGCAATTGGTTGAACAGGGCTTGATCGATCTTGATGCACCGATCAATCGCTATTTGACGACATGGAACATTCCAGAGAACGACTTTACCCGGGCCAAACCCGTAACCCTTCGCCATCTGCTTTGCCATCGAGCGGGTACGACGGTGCATGGGTTCGGGGCCTATCCCCAAGACCAGGTCGCGCCAAGCCTGTTGCAAATGCTAAAGGGCCAAGCCCCATCCTTGACCCCTGCGGTCATTGTGGACAAGGAGCCGGGTGGAACTGAGCGCTATTCAGGCGGCGGTACCCAGATCGTGCAGTTGTTGCTTGAAGAACTGACCGGTCTACCCTTTGCGGATTTAGCGCAAAAACGGATTTTTGAGCCTTTGGGCATGACCAGAACGACGTTTGCCCAGCCGCTTCCTGACCGGTTTCGGAACCTTTCTGCGGTTGGGCACTTGGCCGATGGAAACCCGGTCAAGGGTCGGCAAACCTTTACGCCGCAATTGGCGGCAGGAGGTATCTATACATCAGCGCCTGACTATGCCCGGTTTATGGTCGAGACGCGAAACGCTTGGCTTGGCCAAACCAATCTGTTGATGAATAAAGCAACAGCTGCAGCCATGATGACGCCTCAAGGCGAAGGGGCCTTTGGTTTGGGCTGGGAAATTTTTGGCCAAGGCAAGGCAAAGCGTTTTGGGCATGGGGGATCTAATGAAGGTTTTCAGTGCAACACAGTCTGCCTTTTGGAGCAGGGCAGGGGCGGGGTTGTTTTAACAAACGGCCTCATGGGCATTCTTCTCTATTACGAGATGCTCAATGCCATGGCGGACATATATGAATGGCAAGGCTACCTCAGAGAGCCCAAGACTATTCAGACCTTGTCCGAAGCCCGTCAAAACCTCTATGTCGGCCGCTATAGTATCGTGGCCGGTATAGACTTGCCCCATATGGATATTTGGGTCGAAGATGGCCAGCTGATGAGCCATACGCCAGGTCTAATTTTCCCACCTCGGGCGATCTTTCTTGGGCAGAATGATCGCTTCTTCAATCAGCAAACGCCGTCAGAAACCGCGGTTGCCTATGCAGCGGATGGCCGCGCAGAAACATTGACGGCCTATGCATCAGGCGATGTTCAAATTTTGAAAGCGGTTCGCCAGTCTGATAAGGTCTCTTGAATGGCCCCAGACACAAAAATCCGCTTAGCAGACTATGGGCCGTTCGATTTCGAAATCGGCGAGATCAAGCTCGACCTTGAGCTTGATGCGCGCTGCACAAGGGTAAGGGCAAAGATACATTTCAAGCGCCGTCCAGACACCGATCTCGCCGCGCCCTTGATACTTGACGGCGACAATCTTCAACTTCTGGACGTTAGATTGGACGGCCGTTCCCTCGCGCCAAGTGAGTATGTAGCCACGGAAACGCGGCTTTTGATATTGACCCAGTCGAGGGATTTCGTGCTCGAGACCGAGGTCAATATCGATCCAAGCATGAATGTAAAGAAGATGGGTCTTTTTGCCCACGTCGGCAAATTAGTGACTCATTGTGAGCCCGATGGTTTTCGAGCCATAACCTATTTTCCAGACCGTCCGGACATGTTGGCCACATATGAGGTGACCCTGCATGCAGATCGTGGCCTCTATCCAGTATTGCTTTCAAACGGTGACTGTATCGCCAAGGGGCAGGAGGGTGATCGCCACTGGGCGACTTGGCGAGATCCCCATCGCAAACCGAGTTACATTTTTGCGGCGATGGCCGGTGATTTTGGCGTTCTGCACGATCAGTTTCTGACCTCGGACGGACGAAGCGTGTCTTTGGCTATATTTGCCGAACATGGCCAGCAAACCCAGTGCCAGTTTGCTATGGCCTCCTTAAAGAAGGCCCTTGCTTGGGAACGAGACGTCTTTGGCCTCGACTATGATCTGAGCGTCTACAACATCGTGGCCTTGGCCGAATATGCCGGGGCGCAGGAGAATAAGGGGCTTAACCTTTTTGGTGCCGATGGGATTATCGCTGACCCCCAGATCACCACTGATGAAGAGTTCATGCTGATCCAACGCATCATTGGTCATGAGGCCTTTCACAATTGGACCGGTAACCGGGTGACGTGCCGTGACTGGTTCCAACTGAGTTTGAAAGAGGGCCTAACTCGACTGCGCGATCAACTGTTTATGGAGGATATGCTTGGCTCAGGATCCTTCCGCATCGACCAGGTCAAGGCGCTGCGCCGAAATCAATTTCCTGAAGATGACGGACCAGCCTCCCACCCAATTCAACCGATTGAATATGTTCAGGTAAAAAACTTTTATACCAATACGATCTACGACAAGGGTGCCGAAGTCATAAGGATGCTTAGGGTCTTCGTCGGCGAAGAAAGCTTTAGCCGTTCGATAAAATTCTATTTGGATCTCTATGATGGCAAAGCGGTTACGGTAGAGGATCTGGTCCTAGCTTTTGAGCAGTTCAACGGCATTGACCTTGGTCAATTTCGGCTATGGGTGACGCGAGCGGGCCGCCCCACAGTCACAGCAAGCAGTGCCTATGAAGCCAAGTCGGGTCATTTTGAACTGACCCTATCCCAATCCATGGCAAGCAGGTCCCGCGGCGAGGACCCGATGTCTATACCAATCGGATTTTCCCTGATTGGTCCGGACGGGGAGCACTTGGTCAAACCGCAGGTTTTAATCCTCAGCCAAGAGCAGCAGACCTTTAGCTTTGAGGCTCTGCCATCACGTCCCACCCCATCCTTGCTGCGTGGATTTTCTGCGCCCGTAACCCTGATCACAGATCTGTCTGATGATGATCTTGCCCATCTTATCGCCCATGATGATGATCCCTTCGTCGCTTGGGATAGCGCCCAAACCCTTTTGATCAGCAAGATCCGAAATTTGGCAGCAGAATGGCGATCTGGACTTCCATTGGTCATGCCCCCGGTTTTGAACGAAACCTTTTCTCGGATTATCTCGGATACCACGCTTTCGGCGAGCTTTCGGTCACGTTTGCTTGGCGTACCCGACGAGCCGGTTTTGAGCGAGGGCTTGGCGCAGATAGATCTTGATGCCCATATGGCGGCGCGTGCATTTGTGCGCGAGCAGATTGGCAAGAACCATAGAGAAGGCCTGCTGCGTCTCTACCAGCAGAATAGCCAAATTGACACCACTGATCGAACCGTCGAGGCCATGGGCCAGCGGATGATGAAAAGTACATGTTTGGATCTTCTGACGGCAGGACAGGATGCCCAGGCCATTGATTTGTGCTTGGCGCAACTTCACCTAGCACCCAGCATGACAGAGCAGTTTGATGCCCTGACCATCTTAAGCGACCTGGACACCCCCCTTCGTCGACCTGCCATGGAACGGTTCTTAGAGCGTTATCGAGATCAGTCTCTCGTCGTTGATAAATGGTTCAAAGCGATGGCCCTGTCACGTGCCCCCGGTGTGATAGACGAGATCCTTGATTTAGAGGCCCACCCGCTCTTCGACATCAACAATACAGCCCGTGTCCTGAACTATTTTGGCAGTTTTTTCCGTCAAAATAGGGTGACCTTCCATGATGTCAGTGGAAAGGGTTATCGGTTTTTAGCCCATCGCCTATTGATGATGGACAAGCGAGGGGGCGGTAGGTTCGGCTATTTTATGCCGCAGATCGACCAGTGGCGGCGATATGATCAGCATCGACAGAATCTAATGCGTCAAACTCTTGAGCAGGTCGCTTCAACTGACGCTATCAGTGTCGCCCTTAATGAGGCGGTTTCTCGGCTGTTGGATTGATTGCCGGTGATACCTGTCTGTTGCCCTTCACCTAGTGTCTTTGCCAAAGTCCCGGCGGGTTGGCGCTTGAAGCCCGGGCTCGTAACCTGACCAATTGTTCTAAATTGTTGCGTCTCAATATAAGCAATGATAATTTTAAATCCATTGATATGTCCGATGGCCGAGGTGCACATGTTTGGGTCTTCACCTAAAGCTGAAGGCTCGCTGTCGAACGCAGCGCGCATTAGTTATGGCCTGCCCGCGATGGCCCACGCATTCGTCGCCTTGCCCCTCTACACAATTATCCCGGCCTACTATGCGGGTCATACAAATGTGACCTTGGCTCAAATCGGTATGGTCGCAGGATTGACCCGAATATTTGATGCGGTCGCCGATCCGGTCATTGGGTTTTGGTCAGATCGGATGAAGGCCCGCTATGGCACTCGAAAGCCATTTTCGGTGATCTCCATGATCTTCTGTGCCGTCTCCGCAGCACATCTTTTCCAACCGCCACCTGACGCCACCATTGTCTATTTTGGTGTCTGGTCGCTGTTGCTTTATGTCGGCTTTACCTTTTTTGAGGTTCCTAATTCAGCTTGGGGGGCTGAACTCAGTCGAGACTATGCCGTTAGGTCGAAGATCGGCGTTACCAAAGCAAAGTTCAATGTCGCTGGGAGCCTCTCCACCTACCTCTTGCCTATTGCCATGTCGGTCGTAACAGGTACGGCGGCTATCGGGACAGGAACATTGTTAGGCATATCTAACGCCTATGTTTTTCTGTTCCCCGCCTTCATGTTGATTGCGCTCTTCGTTGTTCCAGACGGTGTTAAGATTGAAAATGGAAAGGGAAAACTTCAAGATATCGTGAAAATTCTAGTTTCCTCAAAGGTTGTGATGAGATTTTTTTCGACGACTGTTCTATGGGGTTTAGGACAAGGGGTTATCATGTCTACAGTCTATATTTTTATGACTGGATATCTTGGCCTTGATAAGCAATTTCCCTATATCATGGCGACATTATTTCTTTGTGAAATCGCATTTTTATCGTCTTGGTCAAAAATTATCCAAAAGGTGGACCGTCATAAGGTTTGGGCGATTGGCATTGGGGCGATGGCTCTGGTGGCACCAGTAGCTCTTCTGCTACCCCGAGGTGGGCAGGCCTTTATTCCACTGCTGCTCATTACAGCGATCAAGGCCTTTTTTTCGGCACCCGCCAACTTCGTCCCAGCGGCGATCCTTGGTGATGTGATAGACTACGACAGTTTAAAAACAGGCATCCCTAAAGCAGGCAGTCTGTTCGCCCTTCAGATGCTCCTCATAAAGATCAGCATGGCAATCGGTGGGGCTTTGGCGTTTTTTGCCTTGGACCGCGCTGGATATCGTGTCGGACAGGTCAATAGCGTAGAGGCCGATCGTTGGTTGCTTAGTATCTATATAGGCGGGCCGATGCTGTTCCACCTTGCAATGGCCTATTCGGCCTGGACCTTTCCAATCACGCGTAAGCGTCACTTGGTGATCCAAAAGCGGCTCGAAAGCCGTGCGAAACGACTGGAAGCCGCAGTCTAAGCGCGTCATCTGATCTGCCCAAGCCTGTCTCAAATCGATGTGAAATCAGGCAAATGGTTGGCTCCAAAGCGGCGCGCACAGGCCGGTTTTTGCGCTTGGTCCAAGGCTAAAATCTAGTTCACCGAAATCATCATCAAAGCCCACAATATGATCAGTGTTGACATATTTCAATTTTCGCCTAGCCTCGCTTAATGTTATCATTAGTTATATTAAACCGGATCATCAAGGGTGCTGTCGTGGCACTATGTCGAATAACGGGGGGTGAGATAATGTCGTCCAAACTGACACGCCGACTTTTTATATCTGCATCAGCGGTTGTTTTAACGCTATCCGCTCAGGCCGCATCAGCGGCAGACGCGAAGAAACCAGAAGCTGACAATACCATTGTCGTCACCGCGCTTCGTCGCAATCAAACCTTGATCAACGCGCCGGTAGCGGTCACCGCTATTGAGGGCCAGGCTCTGCGAGACGCCGGGCTGTTCTCAGTCCACGACATAATGAACCTGGTGCCCAACGCGGTCATCCAAGACAGCCCCGAGGGCTTTAACGAATATATCAACATCCGGGGCATACTGATTGTCGATGTTCAGGCCGAGCCCAATTTTGGTATGTACCGCAACGGTCTCTATTCCGGTGGCGAGCGCTCCAATCTAGGCGCACAGGTCGATGTGGCTCGCGTAGAGGTGCTGCGTGGTCCTCAAGCGGGCCTTTATGGCCGTAGCGCCGTGGGTGGCGCGGTCAACATTATCTACGCGACACCGACCAAGGATTTTGGCGGCTATGTGCGGGCAAAATACGGCTCATATGATCACGCGGAAATGGAAGCGGCCGTGAACCTGCCGCTAAATGCCGATGCGGCCCTACGGGTGACCGCTTGGCATTATGGCCAAACCAAAAGTGAGCTCTACAACACAACCCTAAGCGAATATGTTGGAGCTTTTTCAGATCGCGGCTTGAGGGCGGGTTTGAATTACGACCTAACACCGAAACTCAACGTACAATGGATGGCTGAATATCAAGACTATTCGGGACCATCTCTAAAGACGTATGCTCCAGATGGTATTGCCAATTCTATATTAAGATCACCTAAAGAGACTGTTGATCGTATTCAAAGAGATACAAGATCGGATGCGAACAAAACAAATCTCTATATCAGCCAAAAAATCGCCTATCAGTCAGAGGTCGGTGAATTAGCGCTCAATCTGTCCTATAGAGACTATAGCTTTAATGCAATTCAGGATTCTGATCAGACGGCTATTGGCGCTTCCACTGCAGCGGTGCCTATTAAGACGGCGCACACAGAGATCCTGCGAGATGAGGGGGTCAAGGACATCTATCTTGAAGGACTATGGACGTCCAAGGATGATCGGCCTCTGACATGGATTGTCGGCGCCTCCTACTTTGACGAAAAGTTCGATTTTGCTCGCGAAATTCAGACAACCCGGAACTGGAGCTCTTACGGTACCACTTACGGTACAAGAACAGTGCCGATTGGGTTTCCGAAAGCGGGGACGCAGGTCCATACCAAATCGGCGTCCGTCTTTGCGACGGCTACCTATAAGGTCGACGACCATTGGTCGGTGGATGGTGGTTTGCGTTGGACGAGAGATCGCAAATCCCTCGAGTTCCATCAAGGCATAATGCCAACAGGCGATCCAGCTTTTGATGCTTGGACCGCCGCCGCTTTCGGCGGTTTTTATCCACTCTATAATATTAACATTCCTGAAGAATTTTCATTCACGGCGCCGAGCCTACGGCTAAAATACAAGGCTAATGAAAACCTTAATTTCTACGTCAGCTACAATACTGGTTTTCGACCAGGTGCGTTCAACCTGTCTCCAACGACCCGCGACACGATTCCTTATGGGATGGAGACGGCCAAAAGTTATGAGTTTGGTTTGAAGTTGAGAGCCTTGGATGGCCGACTTGATGCCAATTTTGCGGCCTTTAAGATGGAGCAGGACGATCTTCTCGTCGCTCAAGATGCAATGCTCGATGGTGCAAGCCGCACATATTTGGGTAACATTGGTACGGCCAAGGCGACGGGTCTTGAGCTAGAGAGCGTCTTTCGTGCCACCAGCTGGTTGAATGCTGCGCTCAGTGTTGGCTGGCTCGACGCGAAATATGGTGAAGCCATCGCCAATAAGGGCAAGCCTGGTCAATTGATACTCAGCGGCAAGGTGTTGCCCGGTACTCGAGAGTGGACAGTCAACCTCAGTCTCGATGCCAAGCAACCGATCAACGACTCTGTCCAATTTGTTGGGCAAGCCTCCTTGCGGTACGAATCTGGAGGCATCTTAGGTGACTACTACGTGGTCCATAACTACGACACGATGCGTAGAATTGACCTCAGTGCTGGCCTGGAAATTAATGGCCGGAGCCGAATAGTTGCGTCCGTTAAAAATGCGGGCAACCAGCACATCAACCAGTTCTGGTTCTATAATGGCGCATCAAACACCACGGAAGGCCGAACCTATGGCCTAGCGGTTACCCACAAGTTCTAGAGTTTTCCTCGACTAACTCTAAGCCCGCCCCTTGCAAAGGGGGCGGGCTTTTTTTGTCTGTGCCAAGGCCAATTTGCTTGCCCGCTCCCTCTAGGCCGGGGAGGGCGCTAATCAGAAGGATCTCTAAAGGGTGCGAAGCGCCTTTACAGCGTGATCGAGGACATAGTCGATGTCACCTTTGGTCAAGGCCGTTGACAGGACAAAAAATCCAGGAGCTCCCATTAAGACCCCATTATTGAGCATATAACGGAAGAACTTCTCGGCTTTTACCGCGGCTTCTGGATAGGCGAGGCGGCTTCGAACCGTATCGCGATAGGTGCCGCCGCGACCTGGCATGTGGAAGAACCCAACCATGGATGTGGCTCCGCGCACACTTCCTTCTGATCCGGTAATAGCCAAAGCTTCGGTGAGCCCAGCCCGGAGCCTGTCGCCAAGGGCAGATAGACGATCAAAGGCGGCGCGATCGAAGAGTTTCATTGCCACAGCACCGGCGGCCATCGTCATCGGGTTGGCGTTGTAGGTACCGCCATGGCCAAGCTTGGCCTTACCCTTACGCGGATCAAATAGGGCGGTCATGATGTCGGCCCGGCCTCCTACCGCGCCAACGGGCAAGCCCCCTCCAATAATCTTGCCCATCGCTGAAAGGTCTGGAACGATCCCGGTTGCGCCCTGTGCCCCACCATAGCCGAGCCGCAGACTATAGACCTCATCAAAGATAAGCAGGGCGCCGCAGCGCGTGGTTTCTTCTCGCAACATTTTCAGATAATCAGCGGTTGCCAATTCATAGCCGAGGTTTTTTACGAGGGGATCAATAATAACCCCCGCCAACTGTACACTATGGGCACAAAGGATGGCGCGAGATGCCTCAGTTTGGTTCATCGGCAGGAGGATCACGTCGGCCGCAGCGCCAGGGCCGGAGCCCATTTCAGGGATACTTACGGGCGCAAGTTCTTCTCCCCAGAGAGCCGTGTTCGGGTTGGTACTGACAGAGGCTGTATCGTCACTTCCGTGATAGGCCCCTTCAACCTTCGCAATCAGTCGGCGTCCGGTGTAGGCCCGCGCGGCCTTGATCGACATCATGACCCCTTCGGTTCCGGAATTGGTAAATCGGACCTGATCTACACCGGGCAGGCGCTCACAAATAATGTTGGCCAGTTCGATCTCGTTGGGTGTTGGCAATGAGATGGCCAGTAGTTTTTGCGCTTGGGCTATGATCGCAGCCACGATTTCTGGATGATTATGGCCATGGATCAGAGCAGAGTAGTTGTTGATGAAGTCCAATCGTGAGACGCCGTCGACGTCCCAAATCTTGGCGCCTTCTCCACGCGCGGCATATATCGGATAGGGCTGAAAAAAGACGGTGTGTCGTGAGTTTCCACCGGGCAAAACCTTGAGCGCCTGTTCGTAGAGTGCGGCTGATTTTGATTTTTCATTGGGGAACATGGCTTCTCTCCGACAGCGGGTCGAGTAATTGTATATGATCGTTGTTTATATCGTGAGATGTTTTGGTAATCAATGCACCTTCTGTTGCATACAGAATTTATTGAAGAATTCTGGCAATTTGTCCCTTCACAGTCATTGGGTAAATCTAATAAATCTTTAATAAATATATGCGACGCCTATATCTTATCTCTCAAAAGCCGCATATTCTTGCGCGTGTAAATCCCATAATGAGGGCCGCCAAATGCTGAGTGCTGTCCAAACTGCTGACCGCGTTCGACGTGGTGAATTGACCGCCGTTGACTCTGTTCAACAGGCGCTCAAACGCATCGAAACCCTCAATGGAAACCTAAATGCCTTTATCAGAACTGATGCTGAAATGGCCCTTAGCGCCGCGAGGGCTATTGATGAGAAGGTTGCTCGCGGCGAGGACCCTGGACTGCTCGCCGGTGTGGCGCTCGGCGTAAAGGATATGGAGTCCTGCATTGGATTTCCGATTACCCAAGGCAGTTGGTTTTTGCGCGATAGTCCTCCAGAGACCCAAGACTCTAAACATGTCGCCCGGCTTAGGGCGGCCGGAGCTATTCCCATCGGCATTACCGCAGCCTCTGAATTTGGTATGGGTTCGGCCACCTCGAGCAAGCTTTGGGGCGTCACCCGCAATCCGTGGAACCTTGCCACGACGCCAGGCGGGAGCAGCGGTGGATCCGCCGCAGCGGTGGCCGGGGGGCTTGTATCCATGGCCACTGGAACCGACGCGGGAGGATCCATCCGTGAGCCGGCGGCCTTTACGAGCATCATTGGTCTCAAGCCGAGCCATGGACGAATTCCGAAGGAAAACGGGTTTTCCAATTGGGCGGTGCATGGCGTTGTAACAAGAACAGTCGCCGATTCAGCCAGGCATTTGGATGTCGCTGGAGGTCCACATGATGGCGATCGTCAGTCATTACCTAAGATTGGCTATGCCTATGAAGACGCCATCGAAACGCTTGATGTAAGGGGTCTTCGAGCGGTTTGGTCCCCTGATTATGGCTACGCTGCGGTAGATCCAGAAGTGGAGCAGATTGCTCTAGCGGCGGCTGAGCGACTGATCGCCGAGGCCCATTTGATCCGCTGCAGCAACGAATTTAGGCCAAACAATATCTATGGTCATTGGGGCGCAATTTTTGGCTCCACGCTTGAAGCCGATTTCATCAAAGACGGCTATCTACCCGATGGTTATGACATGATGGCGAAATCAACCCAAAGGTTGCTCAACAAGGTCCGTGCGCGCAAGGCCACTTTGGATATATCAGCGTCATGGAAACAGGTGCATCTGCTCGAGCGGCAGGTTGCGGAGTTCTTTTCCGACCACGATCTTCTAATGTCACCGGCAACGGCTTGTGCGCCCTATGGTGCTGACGACCCTGTCCCTAGTGTTATTGGTGGCAAGGATTCTAGCCAAGGTGGGGCAGAGCCCTTTGGTATGCTGGCCAATGCCTGTTGGAACCCAGCCATTTCAATACCGGCGGGCTTCACCGCTGCTGGACTTCCTGTGGGACTGCAGATTGTGGCGCGACGCCATCGGGACGATATTTTGCTCAGGCTGGCCCGCATCGTAGAGTTAAGCTCACCTTGGCCCCTGATTTCCGGTTAGGTCGGGCTCGATTGATTTACGCTTGAGTGTTCAATTCCACGGATAAAACTCAATGTAAGTGCTTCAACAAACTTCTTCCGCTCTGCTTTAGTTCCGGAGGGATTCGAGAATAAACCTTGTGACACTGCCTGCGACAGCCCGTAAATGAATGCGAAAAAAGCGTAAGCGATTTCACAATTCCTATGAGAATAGGGTATGTCGTCTTTATTATAGAGATCTTCACCATAGATTATGTGAACCAATACTCTAAATGATGAATCTGATTCTGCTAAATATCTTGGATTTTCAGATATATCTTTGACGTGCCCATACATTAGTCGAAACAGTTGGGTTTCTTTCAAACTGAAATCCACTGTGTGATGGGCAGCTTGAAGCATCGCTTCTTCACGAGGAAGATTGAGTTTCAAAATGCGTTTCAAAGCGGTTGCCCGCTGCTTAAAGCTCTCGGCAGCAAGTTCCAAAAGAAGAAACTCTAGACTGGGATAGTGATTGTAGAAATTCGCCGACGTAACGCCGACGTCGCGGCAAAGTCGCCGTGCGGATATGTCTTCTATGCTTCCCGAGACCAAAATTTCCCGAGCGGCCTTCAAAAGATCGGCTTTGACATTACCCTTATGATAGGGCTGAGTTTTGTTTTCTTGACCGTCAGAAGTCATCAATAAAGACCTAGAAATCTTTGGTGGGGTCCTGTTTTCAAGACCCAGGTTCGATTTTTCACTGGCCCCATTATCACCCATAGCGTTGCGCAGGCAATGTCTTGCGGCCCAATTTCGGTCTTCATTTGGCAATGTCCGATAGTGCCGCTAAAACTTGGTCAATCTCGGCGACTGTATTGTAGTGTGCAATTGCCAACCTCACCACGCCAGTGTCCTCATCAAGACCAAGGTGGCGAACCGGCTCGATTGCATAGTTGTGACCCGACCATACGAAAATCTCTTGGTCGGCTAAGGCCTGCGCGAACGCGTGTGTGGAAATTCTATCATGGGTGAAGGACACGGTCGGCACCCGTTCAGCAATGCGATTAGGATTGGTGATCCCATGGATCGTCATACCAGGTATCGCCAAAATACCATCTATTAAGCGAAGGGTCAGCGCGGTTTCGTGTGGTTCGAAGGCCCTATACCCTCCCAACATCCGCTCCCTTCGGGTTCCGGAATATCCGGCCTCGTCACCTAGCGAGGCAAGGTAGTCAGCGGTCGCAGCGAGACCGGCCAAGAGCTCGGTCTGCGATGTGCCGTGCTCGAATTTTTCAGGAAGATCATTGGACACGCACCGGCACCTATAGGCCTCTAACCGGTCCAGTACGCTTTCCCGGCCCCAGAGCACGCCGAGGTGCGGACCAAAGAATTTGTAAGAGGAACAGACCAGAAAATCACAGTTGAGTTGCGTCACATCCGGTAGGTGGTGAGGCACCATCTGAACCGCATCGACATAGACCAGGGCACCAAATTGGTGAGCGACTTGCGTCAAGGTCCGTACGTCGTTGATCGCGCCCGTCAGGTTGCTGGCATAGTTGATTGCAACGAGCCGCGTCCTTGGGCCCATTACAGCGCGAAGCGCGTCAGGTGACACTTGCCAACTGATTTTATCGAATGGAACCCAACGAACGATCAATCCACGATCCTCGGCCATAAGAAGCCACGGTGCCACATCGCCCTCATGGTCCATTCGTGTCACGACAATCTCGTCACCGGGTTGGCACAGCCGTCCGATAGACCGCGAGATATGAAGGGTAAGTGCGGTCATGTTCTTGCCAATGATCACGCCGCGTGCCGAGGGAGCACCCACGATATCCGCGCCGGCTTGGTGTGCCGCATCCCAGATGTCCATCGCTCTTCTGGAACCAGAGAATTTCCCCCCAAGATTGCAACTGGCATTGACCATGGCCTCGGCGACGGCGTCGACTACGGATTGCGGGACTTGGGTCCCTGCCGCGTTGTCAAGGAAGACAGGGGGATGAGCATGTCGCGATATGGCCGGAAAACGGGCGCGGACACTGTCGACTGAAAATGTGACCATGATCACTCCTGAACGCAATAGGTTGTGGTGGCGTTGAATATATTCGCCCGGACCATCACGAATTGGGTTTCCAACCGACACTCAATTTGATGATTGATGCTATCACTGATTATATCGAGCGTTCCACTTGTTATGACCGGACCAAGGATGAAGGACGTCTTTGTTCCGCCAAAATCCGGGGCGCCATCTGCGGAAACTGGTCGACCCCCAAATTTTTTGTGCGCGCTCGCCTAGTTGGCAGCCTCTTTTGGCGAAGGGGCAGATATGGAGAAATTGTTATGGCTTAGGGATATGTTATCGCTAGCGTAACGGTGCACGATGCTGTGGCCTACCAGCGCTACGCAGATCTGGCGCGCGCGACGCCATGGCAAAGCACGGCGATACTGGTCTTCCAGTGAATATCAACTGGCCCGAACGCATCGGATCGGCGCCGCTCAGATAGATCTCTGCCTCGTCGGGGGTGTTACTTGATCACTCCTATTCGGCTGCTTTGGGGGGGGGGGCAGCGGTATAAGCAGTGTTTACATCTGGACGCGGCGGTTATAAGTTTTTGCACTGGGCGATGTACTATAATCACCGCCTTAAGTTGGACGGATCGGCCGCCCCATCTGCTCGAGCAGGACACTTAAAATGAATAGGCTACGCAACAAAAAAGCCTTCGTCACCGCAGCAGGGCAGGGCATCGGTAGGGCCATAGCCGAACGGTTTATCGCCGAGGGTGCCGAAGTTGTTGCAGCCGATCTTGATCCTAAGCTACTCGCCAGCCTCCGTGGCGCGCATCATTTGGCTCTGGATGCCACAGATGCTGCAGCCGTGCGAAAGGCAGCCACTGACCATCCCGACATAGACATTCTGGTAAATGCGGTTGGTTTTGTGCACGCCGGCACCATCTTGGACTGTGATGAGAAGGCTTGGACAAACTCGTTTAGAATCAATGTTGACTCCATGTACCTAACGTCGAGGGCCTTTCTTCCAAGCATGCTCAGCCGGCAGTCAGGCGTCATCCTAAACATTGCTTCCGTAGCCAGTTCCCTGAAGGGTGTTCCTAATCGGTTCGTCTACAGCACGACCAAGGCCGCCGTCATCGGTCTAACCAAAGCCATCGCTGCAGACTTTGTCGATCAAGGTGTGCGTTGCAACGCGATATGTCCAGGCACGGTAGAAACACCTTCCTTACACGAGCGCCTTAGCGCCACCGGCGACTTTGATGCCGCGCTTGAGGCCTTTCGTGCTCGCCAGCCGATGGGGCGGCTGGGCAAACCTGAAGAAATTTCTGCCCTTGCGGCCTATCTTGCCAGCGATGAAGCGGCCTTCACGACGGGGCAGGTCCATATAATTGATGGTGGATGGGCGATGTAAGTTGGGCGTGAGTCCGTGGCAGTGGGAGACCAGCAGTGAAGTTTTTTCGATATGGCGAGCCGGGTGCTGAACGACCAGGCGTTTTGGACACTGAAGGCCGACTGCGAGATCTTTCGGGACTGTTGTCGGACATAGACGCATCAGCGCTTTTGAACGGCATGGGTTTGAATCTAGATGGCATGGATCTTGAGGCCTTGCCGATTATTGCTGCGGATACGCGCCTTGGGCCATGTGTTGGCGGCGTTGGAAAATTTGTCTGCATTGGGTTGAACTATTCGGATCATGCCGCCGAAACGGGTGCCACAGTTCCACCGGAGCCCATCATTTTTTTGAAAGCTAACACGGCTATTTGCGGTCCGAACGACAATATCGAGCAGCCTCGAGGGTCGACCAAGCTTGACTGGGAGGTCGAGCTCGGTCTGGTCATTGGCAAAAAGTCAAAGTACGTCGCCGAAGCGGCTGCGATGGACCATATCTTTGGATATTGCGTTATCAACGATGTGTCTGAGCGAGCGTTTCAGATGGACCGACAGGGAACTTGGGACAAAGGTAAGGGCTGCGACAGCTTTGGCCCTATCGGACCCTGGCTGGTTACTCGCGATGAAATCCAGGACCCGTGTAACCTTTCCATGTGGCTTGAAGTCAATGGTAGGCGTTTCCAGAATGGATCGACGGCGACCATGGTCTATAAGCCGGCCTTCCTCGTAAGTTATGTTTCCCAATTCATGACGCTAATGCCGGGAGACATTATTTCGACGGGCACTCCACCTGGCGTGGGCATGGGTCAAAATCCACCGGTATTCCTGCAGCCGGGTGACGTTGTAGAGTTGAGCATAGAAGGTTTAGGGCGACAGCGTCAGTGGGTCGTTGATGCTCACGGTTAAGGCCATGATTGTAGGCTTATTTCTAAGAACGGGTACTAAATTTTGGTTAGAGGGTGACATGACCCCCAGAAACGCGTCCAAAAATGATTAGAGTTCATACGCTAACGCGGCTGAGATCGTGCGCGCTGGTCCAATCACCTCGTCGGGCAGATCCGCCCGCCTGTGGATCATCCCAGCCGATCGGATGAAGGGCAAAAAGGAACACCGTGTCCCGCTCACCGACCGCGCGTTTGCCGTTTTGAAAGATGTAAGGCGCCTGACCTCGCCTCCAAAGGCCCCCGACGCTACCGGTGAGCAGGAAGAGATTCAGCCCGAGGGAATTGTGTTCAAGGCATCTAGAGGCGGCGCCTTGTCTGACATGGCGCTGACCATGTACCTGCGCCGCAACGGCCTTGGTGACGTGACCGTACATGGCTTTCGCTCATCTTTCCGAGACTGGGCAGGCAATGCCACAAATTACCCGAGAGACGTGGCCGAACTCGCCCTCGCCCACACGA
>JBBARR010000007.1:0-135805 GCA_040399645.1 Caulobacteraceae bacterium
CGCTTCGAGAACTGGAAGCTACGACGGGCCTTGGCCTTACCGTACTTCTTGCGCTCAACAACGCGGCTGTCGCGGGTCAGGAAGCCGTGGGGCTTCAAGAGGGTGCGCAGGCCGGGCTCATAATAGGTCAGAGCCTTGGACAGACCGTGACGAACAGCGCCCGCTTGGCCCGACAAGCCCGAACCTTCAACCGTAACCACCACGTCAAACTGACCTAGACGGTCCGTAACCTGCAGAGGCTGGGCAATCATCATGCGCAGCACAGGGCGGGCGAAATAGATTTCCTGATCGCGGCCATTGATCGTGATCGAGCCCTTACCAGGCTTAATCCAGACGCGGGCAATGGCGTTCTTACGCTTGCCGGTCGCATAGGCGCGGCCTTGGGCGTCGATCTTGGGCTCGACCGGCGCTTCGACCGGGTTCGAGGACAAGCTTTGAAGGGCGTCAAAACCTTGAACTTCGGTCATGGCTTATGCGCTCCGGAGGTTCTTGGAGTTCAGAGCCGTGAAGACAATGGTCTCGGGGTTCTGAGCTTCGTGAGGATGTTCAGCGCTATTATAGAGGCGCAGATGGGTCATTTGGCGACGGGCCAAGGGGCTCTCCTTGGGCAGCATACGCTCGACAGCCTTTTCAAGGATGCGCTCGGGGAAACGACCGTCCAGGATCTTGCCTGCGGTCCGTTCCTTGATGCCGCCGGCATAGCCGGTGTGCCAGTAATAGATCTTCTTTTCGAGCTTGCGCCCAGTGAACTTGACCTTGTCGGCGTTGATGACAACGACATAGTCGCCGCAATCGACGTGAGGGGTGTAATCGGGGCGGTGCTTGCCGCGAAGACGCATGGCAATGAACGAAGCCAGACGACCGACAACGGCGTCTTGAGCATCGATCAAAATCCACTTCTTCTCGACGTCCGCCGGCTTCAAGGAAACCGTGGTCTTGGTCGTCATGGGGACAGATCCGTTATATAGCGATGTCCCGAACAGCGGTGACACCGGATTGAGCCGCGGAGCTACAGCCCCCCTCACAGCCTGTCAACCGAAAGAATTACACCGGGTGCGCAAACCCCTATTGGATAAAGGATTTGATGATACGGTAAAATGATACCGTACCAGTTTTAGGCACGCCTGGCCCGCCAAGCCAAGCAAACCGATGCGCCCAGGACCAAAGCCGCTCCGGCCTGGTGCAAGACGCCAAGGCTTAAGGGAACGCGCGACATCAAGGTGGCAATGCCCAGAAGAGCCTGTCCCGTGACCAAAACCGCCATCAAGACCCCCAAGCCCTTGGTTGCAGGCGCGACATCACGGCTACGGCTGACCAAGGCCGCAAAGGTAAGGGCTGCAGCAAATAGGAGATAGGCTCCGGTCCTGTGATTGAACTGCACCGCCGCTTGGGCATGGAACAACCAAAAGCCATCGGCCGCAAAATAGTCCTTAGGAAACAGGGCCCCGTTCATCAGCGGCCAGTCATTATAAACCAGACCCGCATCATTGCCCGCCACCAGCGCCCCCATCAGACTTTGGACATAGACAAACAGAGCCAATCCCGCCGCCGCCAGCGGCCATCTGGAGCGATTAGCGGCCCTCCCCTGCCCGTTCCAAGCCTCTAGGGCGGTCCAGATCAGGGCGCAGAACAGAATGAGGGCCAGTCCCAGATGGGTAGCGAGTCGCTCTGGTGCCACAGAGACTCGCTTGGACAGGCCGCTCGAGACCATCCACCATCCAACAAGGCCCTGCAGCCCACCGAGCCCCAACAGCACCCCGCTGCGCCAGATCAGCCGCTGCGGAATTTGCTTGAGGACCAGCATGACAAAGAATGGCACCGCAAAGACGGCCCCCACCAGACGACCGAGCTGGCGGTGACCCCATTCCCACCAAAAGATCGACTTGAACGCGTCCAGGTCCATATCGCGGTTGAGCAGCTTATATTGCGGGATCTGCTGATACTTGGTGAACTCCGCCATCCAAGCCTCATGGCTGAGCGGCGGGATGGCGCCGGAAATGGGCTTCCACTCGGTAATCGACAGGCCAGAATCGGTCAGCCGCGTCGCGCCGCCCACAACGACCATGCCAAACACCATCAAGGCGGTGACCAGCAGCCATAGGGCCACAAGGCGGGAACGGTCAGACATCAGCATAGAACGCATGGCAGTTGGGCTCGACAAGAACGGGACCTAGGTTCAGGGACCTAGACCGCAAGAGCCTTCTCGTCCATGCCCCGTGACGCTGCGTCGCGGTCGTGCCAGACTGACCGTCAACCCTATGAGTGCCCCCATGTCCAAAGCTCCCCTCTCCCCGCGCATCAAGAAAGTCTATGGCGGGGTCCTGATCATGGTATTTTTGACTGGCTATATCTATTTAGCGGCGACCCTTGGCGGCTTACTGCCGGACAATATCCTGATCAAGGCCGTCTATTACGCGGTCATCGGTATTGGCTGGGGCGTTCCCCTGATCCCGCTGCTGTCATGGATGGACAAAGACAAGTAGCGGCCAACAAAAAGGGCCGCCTTTCGGCGACCCTGTTGTCCAACTCACTTCGCCTCGATGACGAGGAAGAAATGGTCGGAGCGGCGGGATTCGAACCCACGACCCCTTGACCCCCAGTCAAGTGCGCTACCAGGCTGCGCTACGCTCCGCTAGAGAGCAAGCCTTATAGGCAGGGCTTTGCCACGCCGCAATCGCAAAAGTCTAACAATGGGCGCTTATAGCTATTAGGCTTCAAGGACACGGTCTAAACGCTGCTTGGTATCGATAAGGAGCTTTAGGTTCCGTTCAAGCTCGGCGCGCGCCTTGGCGTCAATGGCCGCAAATCCCGTCAGGGGAACGGATGGCTTGGGTGCTGACGAGGGTGCCGCGACCACGGGCGCAGCCTGCGGAGCCATCGTATGCACGAGTTCGGGTATCCGTTCGGGCAAGAGCTCTGGCACAGGGCCATCGGCCCCAGCGACCAGACGCTTTGAGCCTTGATCGCGATAGAGCTTTTGCACGCCCTTGATCGTGAAGCCTTCCGTGTGCAGCAGATCGCGCACGCCGGCCAAGACGGTCAGGTCGTGAGGGCGATAGAACCGGCGCCCACCGGCCCGCTTCATCGGCCGAATGAAAGAAAATTTAGTTTCCCAGAACCGCAGCACATGCTGAGGCACACCGAGCTCGTCAGCGGCCTCGGAAATGGTTCGAAAAGCATCCGGCCCTTTTTGCACCTTACTGACTCAGTCTAGCCGCCCAAGGCCTTGTCGATGCGGGCCTTGATCACCTGCGAGGCGCGAAAACCGATAACGCGGCGCGGGTTGATGATGGCCGGCTCGCCGGTCTTGGGATTGCGGCCGATCCGTTCGCGCTTGGCGCGGACTTGAAAGACGCCAAAGCCCGAAAGCTTGACGGTCTGCCCCTGCTCCAAAGCTTCGGCAACCAGATCTAAGGTACGCTCGACCAGGGCGGCCCCATCTTGGCGGGTCAAACCCACTTCCAAATGGACAGCTTCGCAAAGATCCGCGCGTGTCAGTGTTTCGCCCTTCATCAGGCAAGCCTCCGCAGCCAATTAACCTGATTGGATTTTGCCCCGATTATTACGTCAAGTCAAAGGGTTCCGGCAAAAGGACAAGCTTTAGCCTTAGAGGCGCAGAACGCAGGCACCCCAGGTCAGGCCACCGCCCATGGCTTCGAGCAGCAAAAGCTGCCCCGGCTTGACGCGACCGTCCTCAATCGCGTGGTTGAGCGCCAAAGGAATCGAGGCCGCAGAGGTATTGGCGTGGAGCGCAACGGTCGAGATGACCTTAACTTCGGGAATGCCGACCCGCCTTGCCACGCCTTCCAAAATCCGTTGATTGGCTTGGTGGGGAATGAACCAGTCAACCTCGGCCATGCTCACGCCAGCAACGGCAGCGCACGCCTCGATGGCCTCTGAGATATTGACCACCGCATGGCGGAACACCTGATTGCCGAGCATCCGCAGATGCCCAACCGTGCCGGTGCTGGAGGGTCCTCCATCGACGAACAGCAGGTCCTTCTTGGATCCATCAGCCCTAAGCGAAAAGCCCAGTAGGCCACGATCGGTCGTACGCCCTTGCCCCATCTGAGGCTCAAGCACCACCGCGCCCGCGCCATCGCCAAACAGAACGCAGGTGCCGCGATCGGTCCAGTCCATCAGGCGTGTCATGGTTTCTGCGCCAATGACCAGCGCGCATTTGGAAAGGCCGCGCGCGACGAAGCCGTCTGCGACAGACATGGCATAGACAAAGCCCGAGCAGACCGCTTGGACATCAAAGGCGATCCCGACCGGCGCATCGATCTTGTGCTGCACCATCGTCGCTACCGACGGAAAGGTCAGGTCCGGCGTCGTGGTCGCAACGATGATCAGGTCAACATCCGACGCCTTGCGCCCTGCCGCCGCCAGAGCGCGCTGCGCGGCAACCGTGGCCAGATCCGAGGTAAACTCACCTTCAGCGGCCCGATGGCGCTGGCGAATACCTGTTCGCTCGACGATCCACTCGTCATTGGTGTCAACAAACTTGGACAGATCGGTATTGGTGACAATGTCCAATGGCAGATAGCCCCCAACGCCTGTAACGACGCTACGAAGGCTTGCAGATGAGGCGTCAGTCACTGAGGGCTTTCCTCTGATCCGGCGGAATGGGCCTTGGTCGGCGCGTGAACCAAAACATCGCTAAGCTGGCTCATGCTGGCCTTAAACTCTTCGGAATAGTGGCTGCGAGCCAGATTGGCCGCGACCTTGATAGCATTGGCAAAGCCGCGATCGTCCGCGCCGCCATGGCTCTTAACCACCACGCCATTGAGGCCTAATAATGGCCCGCCATTGACCGAACTGGGGTCAAGCTTGGCGCGCATCTTCTTCAGAGCGCCGGAGGCGATCACAGCACCGATCTTGGACAGCAGGCTGGAGGTCAAGGCCCCGCGCATTTCAGAGGCAAAGAACCTAGCCATACCCTCGGCGGTTTTCAGAGCGACATTGCCTGTAAAACCATCCGTGACGACGACATCGACTGTGCCCTTGGCCAGATCATTGCCTTCAACAAAGCCGCGATAGTCCATGTCGAGGTTAGATTGGCGCAGCAGCCGGTGGGCTTCGCGGACCTCTTCATGGCCCTTTTGATCTTCAGAGCCGACATTCAAGATGCCGACCGTCGGCCGAGCAACGTCGTGCATGGCCCGGTGATAGGCCTCGCCCATAATGGCAAATTCAACCAGCTGAGCCGCATCGCACTGGATATTAGCCCCGGCATCGAGCACGGTGCTAACGCCCTTCATGGTCGGCCAGCTGGCAACAATGGCTGGGCGATCCATTTGCGCCGCCATCCGCAAGATTAGCTTGGACATGGCCATAAGGGCCCCGGTATTGCCCGCAGAGACGGCGGCTTGCGCCTCTCCAGTCTTAACGGCCTCAATGGCATTCCAAAGACTGGTGCCCTTACCTCGGCGCAAGGCCTGGCTAGGCTTCTCCTCCATGGCCACCACCTTATCGGTGTGAAGGATGTCGCAAACTGCCTTGGCGGCCGGATACCGGTTCAACTCAGCGGCAATCAGCGCCTCGTCGCCATGCAACAAAAACCGCGCAGGGACATCGCGCAGAAGGCCGATAGCGATGAAGACGCCGGACACCACCACGCTGGGACCGTGATCCCCGCCCATGGCATCAACTGAAATGACAAACCTATCGGTCACGCTGGAGCGAAAGCCTCTCGATTAAGAACCGCCCAACCCGGAGGGGCCGACCGAGACATTCCGACATCCCAAACATCGCTGTGGAAACATCGGACAGAATGGATAGGCAAGGCCCTTTAAGACTCAGTTACACCCGGTTTGAGTTTCCTTAGCACAGCGAAGGGCGATAGCTCCACCTCTGGCTCAGGGGCCACGAACTCGACCCCCGGCTTGCGCGGGAAGGGATCGATCGACAAAGACAGTTCCTCGAGCACGTAGTGGGCCAGATCGACAATATTGTCCTCCAACACATCGGGTGGATCATCAGCCTCGGGATCAAAGGCAATTTCAACGACGTTTGGATCTGGAGCGTGCAGGCTGCCGACGGGCACGACGCGCACGCGAAACTCGCCCTTCAGTTCGGTTGAATAGTCCTCAAGCGTCACGCCGCAATTTTGGGTCACAGTACCGGACCAGCAACCATCGATCTGGCCGCCATCATGCCAGCGCACCAGCTTGACCTCGCCGTCCAGCCGATCGAGCGAGACCAGTCCATAGAGTTTGGCAATGACGCGGCGAGCAGCCTCGTCGGGCACAAGCTGACGCACCGAACCTTGGGCCGAAAATTCGCCAAGGCCCATCGGGGCTTTCCATAGGGCTTGTTCAGACGTCAT
This sequence comes from Caulobacteraceae bacterium, assembly GCA_040399645.1. Lineage (GTDB taxonomy): Bacteria > Pseudomonadota > Alphaproteobacteria > Caulobacterales > Caulobacteraceae > CAISGS01. Next base: position 6,329 of record JBBARR010000007.1, read on the forward strand.
ACGAAATCTCCGGCCAAGTAACAGATGCCTGCAGCAGGCTATCCAAGGGCTGTTCAGCCAGGGCGGCAACGCAGCGCACGGCGTAGTCGCTCAAGACCGAAACAGGGGCATCTTCAACCTCAGCATACACGGTCCGCGCAAGGGTCGCTGAAAGTTCCGTCTGATCGGGCAAGCTGGCCAGCGCAATATCATAGGCCTTGACCCGACCATAAAAGGCCTCGCCAAGCTTACGCATCTTCTTGGCCATCGACAGATCGCCGACGCCCATCTCCCGCAGGGCCGAATCGAGGGCTTGGACATAGGCCCCAAACAGGGCTTGAGCGACCTCGGTCGCGACCTCGCCCTGCCCTTTTAGCCGATGGAGCAACAGGACGACGTGAAGACTGTAGAGTTCGAATCGCGCTTCTGTGTCATCGCGCACGCCCAAGCCGACATAGAATTGTGGCTGCCGGGCCTGCTGAACCGCGACGCTATAAAGGGATCGGCCGGTTTTCCCCGCTGGCCTCACACCGAATATTTGTCCAAACCATCGCTTCACAATCATGTTCGCCTCACTTCTGCCGCGAGCTTCACTTAAACGCGGCCATTGAACTAAGGGTCTGAGGACGCTAGGTCAAAGGTTGCAAGAATGTATTTGGTGAATAGACCCATGTCCGCATCTGCCCACACGACCAGATTGCCTGCGCGCATCAAGGCTCTGACCTCTGCGGCGGTCCTCGCAGCCTGCTTGGTTGGAGCCTCCGCCTGCACGCCTGTGACCTCTTTTGGCGGCTTCCAAGCCATTGAAGAAAAGCCTCAGGATGTGAAACCTCATATCGACACCCGGTCGATGGTTCTCGAGCGTCTCGGGTCCCCCTCGGCCGTTTCGACCTTCGATCCGAACCTCTGGTTCTACATGTCGCAAACAACGGATCGGATCGCTTATTACCGGCCGCAGGTGACCGAACGAACCGTGGTCGCGATCAGTTTCGACAAGGACAGCGAACTGGTGACTAGCGTCAACACCTACTCCATCAAGGACGGTAAGGTCCTAGCCTACAACACCCGTGAAACCCCGACCCGTGGCCGCGAGATGACCATCCTCGAGCAGCTTCTGGGGAATGTGGGCCGAGGCGGTCTGCTGCCTCAAGATGAGGATCGCAACATGCCTGGCGGTCGCCGCAAATAGGACTGTTCCAAACCGCTTGAATATGAAAATAGGCCCCGGAGATCGCTCTCCGGGGCCTATTCAGTTGTGGCACCTGCCCAGCCCCGCTTGGCCGCTAGGCCAAGCGGGGCTGGGCTAAGCCAACCTATCAGCCCGAGTGAGCCAAGACGGCCAGCAGCAGCAGGGCTACGATGTTGGCGATCTTGATCATGGGGTTCACAGCTGGGCCGGACGTGTCCTTATAAGGATCGCCAACCGTATCGCCGGTCACGGCAGCCTTGTGGGCTTCAGAGCCCTTGCCGCCATAGTTACCTTCTTCGATGTACTTCTTGGCATTGTCCCAAGCACCGCCGCCTGAGGTCATCGAGATGGCCACGAACAGGCCGGTCACGATCACACCCATCAGCATCGCGCCCAGAGCCGAGAAGGCTTCTGCACGGCCAGCAATGGCTTGGATGACGAAGTACAGCGCAATAGGCGAAACCACGGGCAGCAAGGACGGGACAATCATTTCCCGGATTGCGGCCTTGGTCAGAATGTCCACGGCCTTGGCGTAGTCAGGCTTAGCCTTGTACTCCATGATGCCGGGGATTTCGCGGAACTGACGACGGACCTCTTCAACGACGGCTTCAGCCGCACGACCAACCGCTGTCATCGCCATACCACCGAACAGGAACGGCAGCAGGCCACCAAAGAACAGACCAACCACGACGTAAGGATTGGACAGGTCGAAGGCCACCTCGCCCATGCCGGCGAAGTATGGGAACTCCGTCGCATTGGCTGCGAAGAACTTCAGGTCTTGGGTATAGGCTGCGAACAGTACCAGAGCACCTAGGCCAGCCGAACCGATGGCATAGCCCTTGGTTACGGCCTTGGTGGTGTTGCCCACGGCGTCCAGAGCGTCAGTAGAGACGCGAACCTCATGAGGTAGACCGGCCATTTCGGCAATACCACCGGCATTGTCGGTGACAGGACCAAAGGCGTCGAGGGCAACAATGAACCCGGCCAGAGCCAGCATGGTCGTGGTGGCGATGGCCACGCCGAACAGACCTGCAAACTGGTAGGTCAGGATGATGCCAACGATGATTGCAATCGCAGGAGCCGCAGTAGACTCAAGCGAAACGGCCAGACCCTGAATCACGTTGGTGCCATGACCGGAGACCGAAGCCTTAGCCACCGAACGCACCGGACGGAACGCCGTACTGGTATAGTACTCGGTGATCACGACGATCGCTGCGGTCACACCTAGACCCACAAGACCACAATAGAACAGCGCAGTGGCGTCGACCGACTTGCCTTGGATCATAACGGCAGCAGGCACCAGCTTGTTGATAACCACATAGACGCCGACAACTGACAATAGGCCGGTGACGATCAGGCCCTGATAGAGCGCGCCCATGATGTTCTGGCTCTTGCCCAGACGGACAAAGAAGGCACCCACGATTGAGGCTGGGATACAGATACCGCAGATGGCCAACGGCAGCAGCATCATGGCATCCACCTCGGCTGTGCCCCGGAAGAAGATCGCCGCCAAAACCATGGTCGCGACGGTGGTCACAGCATAGGTTTCGAACAGGTCAGCCGCCATACCAGCGCAGTCGCCCACATTGTCGCCGACATTGTCAGCGATGGTAGCGGGGTTGCGTGGGTCATCTTCGGGGATACCGGCCTCGACCTTGCCGACCATATCGCCGCCCACGTCAGCACCCTTGGTAAAGATGCCGCCGCCCAGACGGGCAAAGATGGAGATCAGCGAGGCACCGAAGCCCAGAGCCACCATCCCGTCGACCACTTCGCGGCTTGTCGCCACGAGGCCTTCGATCTTGGTCAGGTAAGCAAAATAGCCCGCAACGCCGATCAGGGCGAAGCCTGCCACCAGCATACCGGTGATCGCGCCCGACTTAAACGCCATGCCCAAGCCCTTTTGCAGGCTCTCAGAGGCGGCCTGAGCCGTACGCACGTTGGCGCGAACGGAAATCAGCATACCGGCATAACCCGCCGCACCCGAAAGCACAGAGCCGATAACGAAGCCAATAGCGGCCTTGGGGCCGATCAGGACGTAAACAATGGCCAAAATGACCACGCCGACTATGCCGATGGTCGTATATTGCCGCCGCAGATAGGCTTGAGCGCCTTCCTGAATGGCGGCTGCGATTTCTTTCATCTTGTCGTTGCCAGCCGAAGCTTGCATCAGGGTCGCGGTCTGAACGATGCCATAGAGCACCGCCAAAAATCCGGCCGCAATAACCCACCAAATATACGAATCCATGCTGTAGAAGCCCCTTCCTGTGTGTGCACATGCGACCGACGGACCGTCACAAAACGTCCGAAAGCCGGGCCCGTGAAGGACCTGTGCGCCAGTTTCCTCGATTGAGAGCCTAATTGGCTCCCTTCAACCGGGTTGGACGTTGCCAAACATGAGGCGGCAAAGCAACCACTTGCCGCCAGAAGTCTCAGGCTTTGATATTTAAGGCTTGGCGGGAACGGTTCGCGCGACGCGTTTTTTAGGATCTTGGCGTACAATTTCGATGCTCGCGATCATCCGCGTGTCCATGAAGCTTGCAGCCTCGCGCTTGAGAATGGCCTTTACCAGCTTCTCATCGACCCGATTGAGGTCACCAGGCACACCGAGGTTTTGACGGTGAGCGGCGCGAACCAAGGCATCGCGATAATAGGGCTCTTGGCCCACAAGCCGATAGAGGTCAGCCTTAGGCGACAACATGATCTTGATCGACAAGAACACATAATTGACCAGCTTGCCGTTCTCAGTGATCGGCACAGCGACGGGAGCCAGTGGAATCGACGGATCGATCTTAATCGTGGCAGCCCCTTCTTCAGCCATGACAGGGGTCACGCTGAACGCGGCAATCAGAGCTAGAACGGGGGATATTTTTCGCATAGAACCCTTTTAGCAAAACGGGTTTAACCAGCAATTGCTATTCGCGGTGTTGATAGCCATATGTGCGAATATTCAGAATATCTTCGCGCCAATAGAGGCTCACACGGGGCTCGGACACTGCCTTGCCAATGACGGCAACCTCGATACCAAGGCCAGCGGTGTACGCTATAAAAAGCTCTCTCTGCTCGGGCGATACGGTGCAGACAAGTTCATAATCATCACCGCCCGTGATCAGAGCTAAGCGCGCTGCAACGGGGTCATCTTGACGGGCAAGCCATGCCAAGGCTGCCTCTGACAGAGGGACCTGTTCAAGATCGATCCTAAGGCCCACAGCACTCGCCGCTGCAATGTGCCCCGCATCCGCTGCCAACCCGTCAGACACGTCTGCGCAGGCTGTTGCGTGGGCCCGAAGGGCAAGGCCAAGTCCAAGGCGCGGGCGGGGATGATGATAGCGATCTTCCAAGGCAAGATTTTGCTCAGGCGTGAGCATCGCCAGTCGACCTTGCGCGGCCAGAAGTCCCAGAAAGCCATCACCAATGGTACCTGTGACCACCAGGTCGTCACCGATTCGCGCGCCTTTACGTCGAACCATCTGTCCTTGAGGTACCCACCCCATGGCCGTCAGGCTGAGGGTAAGCGGACCCGGGGTCGCGGTGGTGTCGCCCCCGAACAGAGCCATGCCAAACAGGGCCAGATCCTCTCCCAACGCCTTGGCAAACTGGTCGCGCGCGTCGGCATCGTAATGGGGGGGCCAACTGACCGCGAGGAAACAGCCATAGGGCTCCGCCCCCTTGGCCGCCAAATCCGACAGATTGGTTCGCAGGAGCTTTCGCGCAATGCGGTCAGGCCGCTCACCCGCCAGGAAGTGCACACCCTCAACCAAGGCGTCCTTGGTGACAACCAGATCAAAGCCGGGACGTGACGAAATAACCGCTGCATCATCCATCAGATCGAGAGCCTCTGGCACACCAAAGGTCAGGGGACGAAAGCGCCGGGCGATGTCTTGAAACTCGTCCGACACGGCCCGCTCCAATCAGCCGCGCTCGTCGCGGGCAATACCATCCAGCGCGCCATTGACGAAGCCGGGCTCCACCCCTTCAAAGAAGGATTTGGCGATCTCGACATATTCATCGATCACGATCTCGGTCGCAATGTCCTTTAGAGCGCTCAACTCAAACGCCCCGGCCCGCAAGATTGAGCGCACTGTGGCATCCAAGCGGTCCAGCCGCCAGCCGGTCGCCAAACGCTTGGCGATCAGTTGGTCGATCTTGGCCTGATCTTTCACGACGCCGCGCACAATGTCGGCAAAGAAGGCTTCATCCGCCTCTGCCAAGGGCTCGCCTTCGATTTCAGAACCGAAGCGGTGGTCGACAAACTCTCGCACGACCGTCTCAGCGCCCGCGCCAGACACTTCCATCTGGTAAAGGGCTTGGATCGCAGCCAAACGGGCGACTGAACGGGTTTGGTGGGCCTTGCCCGCGCCGCTCATCGAACGCCACCGGTCCGCAACTTACGGCGCAGGAGAACAAGCTCAACGACCGCTATCGCCGCCCCACCGCCCTTGTCGCCTTCGCTGACCCGAGCCCGGCTCCAGGCCTGATCCTCGTCTTCGGTCGTCAAGATGCCATTGCCGATCGCCAAATTACGGCTGGTCGCAAGATCCATCAGGCCACGCGCGGACTCATTGGACACGATCTCAAAATGGTATGTCTCACCCCGAATGATACAGCCGAGGGCCACATAGCCGTCATAGTGTAAACCTGCCGGGCTGTGCCCGCTCTCTTCGGCCAAGGCGATAGCGGTTGGAATTTCGAGAGCACCAGGAACCGTGACCACGTCAAACTCAGCGCCGGCCGCGGTCAGCACGGCCTTAGCGCCCTTGAGTTGCTCATCGGCTAGGTCGCTATAATAACGGGCCTCGACGATCAAAATACGAATGGCGTTATCCACGATATCCTATTCCTTGACCTGTCCGTCGCCGATGGGCTGGCGCCCCGAAATCTTCAAACCATAACCCTCCAGGGCCGCAGGCTTTGCTTGGCTAGAGGTCAAGAGGATCATCTCGCGAACCCCAAGATCAAGCAAGATTTGAGCGCCAACCCCATAGTCACGCAAGGCATGGGTCTTGGCCATCTGCACATCACGGTCACCATAGCGCTCAGACAACCAAGCCGGATTGGGATCACGAATAAAGACCGCTACGCCAGCACCATCATAATCGGCCAGAGCCTGCAGGGCTTGAGGGATATAGTCACGGCGTGCCTCGCTATGGCCCAGCATATCCGCCGCAAAATCAACCTGATGCATCCGTACCAAGGTTGGCGTGTCTGCATCGATCCGGCCCTTGACCAGAACCATATGCTCGCTGCGATCGATGATGTTGCGATAGACCATCATGCGGAAGGTACCGCCATAGATGCTCTCGAACGGCCCCTCAACGACGCGCTCGACATTGCGCTCCGTGCGGCGGCGATAGGCGATCAGGTCGGCGATGGTCCCGATCTTAAGGCCGTGGAGCTGTGCAAAGCCGACCAGATCGGGAAGGCGGGCCATGGTGCCGTCATCATTCATGATCTCGCAGATCACGCCAGACGGATAAAGACCAGCAAGGCGGCTAATATCGACAGCCGCCTCAGTGTGACCGGCGCGAACCAATACGCCGCCATCCTTGGCGACCAAAGGGAAGACGTGTCCAGGCGATACGATATCGTCAGCGCCGCGCGTTGGGTCGATGGCCACCGCCACGGTGCGGGCGCGGTCATGGACCGAAATGCCTGTTGTCACCCCATCCTTGGCTTCAATCGAGACCGTAAAGGCTGTGGCGTGCTCAGCGCGATTGTCGATGGCCATCGGTGGGAGACGCAGCTGCCGAGCCCGATCCGCCGTAATCGATAGACAGATGAGGCCGCGCGCATGCTTGGCCATGAAATTGATCTGCTCAGGCGTCGCCATCTGAGCTGGAATAATTACATCCCCCTCATTTTCGCGGTCTTCAGCGTCCACAAGAATGTAGGGACGGCCATTACGGGCGTCTTCGATAATGTCTTCAATCGGCGAGATGGGGGTATCAGACTTGGCGGTCATAGGCTTAAGCGGTCTCCTGCCAGCGTGCAGCATAGCGAGCCAGCACGTCGATTTCCAAATTGACCTTCGCCCCGGCCACGAGTTGGCCAAGGGTGGTCACGTCCCAGGTATGGGGAATGATATTGACGCCAAAAACATCGTCCTCGACCTCATTGACCGTAAGGGATACGCCTTCGATAGCGATGGAGCCCTTTGGTGCAATATAGCGATGGAGGGGGCGCGGCACTCGCACCTTGACCCGGTGCGATCCGCCTTCAACCGTCACCGAGACCAGCTCGCCCAGCCCATCGACATGGCCCGAAACAATGTGGCCACCCAGCTCGTCACCGACCTTGGTGGCGCGCTCCAGATTGATCCGGCCACCAACCACCCAGCGGTCTAGCGTCGTCAATGACAAGCTCTCGCCCGACACTTCGACAGCAAACCAGCCCTCCCCCTTCTCTACCACCGTCAGGCAGCAGCCTGAATGGGAGATGGAGGCACCAATATCGATGGTCTTCAGATCGTAAGCGGTCTCAATCTCGAAACGCCGATCGCGGTCCGTGTTATTGATCGCTCTGACCTTGCCAATATCGGTGATGATGCCGGTAAACATTCAAATCCTCTCATAGCGTTCCCAAAGATCGACACCGACCTCCAAGACCGAATAACGTTTAAAACGCGGAGCCGAAACCAGCGCCTCGACGGCTAAGCCCCCGATCCCTGGACGTCCCCGACTGCCAAGTACCACAGGTGCCCGAAACCATTCCAACAGATCGACCCGTTCAGCCGCGATGAAACTCGCGGCCAATTGGCCACCGCCTTCGATATAGAGCCGATCTAGCCTTAGCCCAAGCCTATGGCCCAACTCTGTAAGGGCCGCCAGTGCCTGCGCGATATCAACATGGCCCGAAGTGTCTAATCCGACTTGAACACCCAGCACCCCTGCGTCAGTCAAACGCTGTTGTAGTGGTTCGGCCGTCACCAAAATGGTCGGTATCTGACGCGCCGTTTGCACCAACTTGGCTTCAGTCCCAAGCCTTTGGTGCGTGTCGAACAGGATCCGAGCCGGTTGGACGCCTTGATAGCCCTCAAGCCGAACGGTCAGTTCAGGGTCATCGGCCAGCACTGTGCCAATCCCGACAACCACCGCGTCATGCTCGGCACGAAGACGATGGCCCTGCTCACGGGCCTCTTGGCCCGTAATCCAGCGGCTTTCGCCCGAGGCCGTGGCAATACGGCCATCCAAGGAGGTGGCAAGTTTTAGGGTGACGGCGATGCGACGATCTGTGGCGCTCAACGGTCGTCGCTCAGCACATCATCGCTGAGGCCCTCATCGCCGAGGAACTTGGCAAAATCCTGTGTTTCGCGAAAATCGCGATAGACTGAGGCGTAGCGCACATAGGCCACCTCATCGATGGCCTTTAGCGCCTTCATAACCATTTCACCGACCACGTGGCTGGGCAATTCGGTCTCGCCAAGGCTTTCCAGTTGCCGCACGATGGACGAGACCATCCGCTCTAGCCGCTCAACATCCACCGGCCGCTTGCGCATGGCGATGGAGATGGAACGCATCAGCTTTTCGCGGTCAAATGGCGTCCTGCGGCCCGACCGTTTGACAATCGCCAATTCACGAAGCTGGACCCGCTCAAAGGTGGTGAACCTGCCCCCACATTCTGGGCAATTGCGGCGCCGACGGATGGCCGCGCCGTCTTCCGACGGGCGACTGTCCTTGACCTGGCTTTCCATGTGTCCGCAGAACGGGCAGCGCATGGGATGGCTCTCCCCGTGAAACTTTTATCTTACCTATCCGTAGATCGGAAACTTGGCGCAAAGTGCAAGCACTTCTTCACGCACCTTTGCTTCCACCGCGCCGTTGGCCTCGCCATTGGCGGACAGACCATCGACGACGATGGCGATCAATTGACCAATCCGCGTGAACTCCGCCTCGCCAAAACCGCGCGTGGTTCCGGCTGGCGAGCCTAGGCGCACGCCCGAAGTGGTCATGGGAGGCGTTGGATCGAAAGGGATGCCGTTCTTGTTACAGGTGATGTGGGCCCGCTCCAGCGCAGCTTCCGTCGCCTTACCGGTCACACCCTTGGGACGCAGATCGACCAGCATCAGGTGGCTGTCGGTGCCTCCAGAGACAATATCGACGCCGCCAGCCTTGAGGGCTGCAGCCATAGCGCGGGCGTTGGTCACCACCTGCTGAGCATAGAGCTTGAACTCCGGACGCAGGGCCTCACCGAAGGCCACCGCCTTGGCGGCTATGACGTGCATCAAAGGGCCGCCTTGCAGGCCGGGGAACACCGCCGAATTGAACTTCTTACCCAGGTCCGGATCGTTAGACAGGATCATGCCGCCGCGCGGGCCGCGCAGGGTCTTGTGCGTGGTGGTGGTGCAGACATGGGCATGAGGCAGCGGGCTGGGATAGGCCCCGCCCGCGATCAGACCAGAATAGTGAGCCATGTCGACCATAAGATAGGCGCCGACGCTGTCAGCGATCTCGCGGAAACGGGCAAAGTCGATGTGACGGCTATAGGCCGAACCGCCAGCAATAATGAGCTTTGGCTTTTCACGCAGGGCCGTCGCTGCCAGAGCGTCATAGTCAATCAGATGGGTGACCGTATCGACCGAATAGGGAATGGGACGAAACCACTTACCCGATTGGTTGGCCGGGCTGCCGTGGGTCAGGTGACCGCCAGCAGCCAAGTCCATGCCCAAAAAGGCATCGCCGGGCTGAAGCAGGGCCAGAAACACCGCCTGATTGGCCTGAGCGCCCGAATGGGGCTGGACGTTGGCATAGGTGCAGTTGAAAAGGGCCTTGGCCCGCTCGATGGCCAAGGTCTCGGCAACATCAACGAACTCGCAACCCCCATAATAGCGACGGCCCGGATAACCCTCAGCATATTTGTTGGTCATGATCGAGCCTTGCGCCTCGAGCACAGCGCGCGAGACGATATTTTCAGAGGCGATCAACTCGATCTGGGTCTGCTGACGCTCAAGCTCATCGGCGACGCTGGCGAACAGTTCGGGATCCGCATCCTTAAGCGATGCGCCGAAGAAAGCATCCAGAGCACCGGCGGATTTGTGGTTTTGCACAGTCATGGGAAACCTTTCTTAGGACGGAATCGATCAGCACGGACGTGGTGTCACGCTTAGGTGCCCCTATTTACCGCCAAAGCCGTTTTGATCAATCCTTAGACCGAGATTCTGGCGGCCAAATGCGGTTGAAACACGACCAATGACGTTGCCGTTCAGCAAAGGTCGGCAAATTTCAGCCCTGAGCCGCCAAAGCCCGTTTGAGCTTGCCCATGGCGATCTGTTGCAAGGCCTTTGGGTTGACATTGTGAGGCCCCATCGCCGAGGCCTCGGTCCCGGTGGCCACATGGACAACCGCACAGAGCATATAGGCACCGCGGCGGGTGAACTCGACCAAGACCTCAGATCTTGACGGTTCTGCCACTGTCCCTAGGCCGCGCGACCGCCCAGACGCTGAACGTTACAGCGCGACCAGAGCCTATCAAGCGCGGTGACCAGATCCTTCATCATCGCATCCGTATGGTAAGGCGTCGGCGTAAATCGCAGACGCTCGGTACCGCGCGGCACCGTCGGATAGTTGATTGGCTGGACGTAGATATTGTGGTCGCTGAGCAGCAGGTCTGAGACCAGCTTACAGTGATGGGGATCGCCCACCAGCAGCGGTACAATATGACTGACCGACGCCATGACCGGCAGGCCAACTTCAGTCATCATGCGCTTGAGGGTTTCAGCCCGCTCCTGATGGATTAGGCGCACCTCATTGTGCTCTTTCAGCCAACGCACGCTGGCCAAGGCACCGGCCATCAAGGCTGGCGGCAAGGAGGTCGTGAAGATGAAGCCCGAGGCAAAGAGGCGAATAGCGTCGACCATATCGGTCTCACCGGCAATATAGCCGCCCATAACGCCAAAGGCCTTACCCAAGGTACCTTCGATAATGTCGATACCGTCCATGACGCCGTCACGTTCAGCAACGCCTGCCCCGCGCCTGCCATAGAGACCGACCGCGTGAACCTCGTCCAAATAGGTCAAGGCTCCGTAGGTCTTGGCCAAGGCAATGGTCCCGGCCAGATCAGAAATGTCGCCGTCCATCGAATAGACGCTCTCAAAGGCGATCAGCTTGGGCGAATCAACTGGGGCGGCCTTGAGCAGGCTCTCCAAATGCTCCAGATCATTGTGGCGAAACACTTGGCGCTGACCACCGCCATTTCGAATGCCTGCAATCATCGAGGCGTGGTTCAGTTCATCAGAAAAGATGATCAGGCCAGGCAAGATCTTGTAAAGGCAAGACAGGGCCGCCTCATTGGCGACATAGCCCGAGGTGAATAGGAGGGCCGCTTCCTTTTGATGAAGGTCAGCCAATTCGAGCTCAAGCTCAACATGGTAGTGGGTGGTGCCGGAAATATTGCGCGTTCCGCCCGAGCCAGAACCGTTTGCATCAATGGCTTCGTGCATAGCTTGCAGGACAACGGGATTTTGACCTTGGCCGAGATAGTCGTTGGAACACCAAACAACGATCTCACGCTCTCCTTGCGGCGACACCCAGGTCGCGCGAGGAAAGTCGCCGCAATGGCGCTTTAGATCAGCAAATACCCGGTAGCGGCCCTCTGAACGGACCTGACCCACCGCGGCCTTGAAAGCGGCCTTATAATCCATCTGTATCGTCCTTGACCCAGAAGCGGACCTTTAAGCCGCCACCGTAAACGCACTCATCGGCACCGAGATTTACTCGTCGAGCCCCGAACTCTTACAACCTAATCTATACTGCTTCTTCCCCGAGAGGCGCGAAATGACGCAGCAAAGACGAGCCTTATGGCCTGTTGCATCGTGATAGCTAAGGCGCAACGAGGCCTTGGGCAACAAAATCCTTATTTTCATTCGTCTAATTGAACATTTTTGTCACCAATCATCAGATCAAGACGCGCACCTTGCGATTATCCGTGGGTGGCCTCATCTTGGGGGCTGGTTAAACCGACGAAAGCCGCGCCGTGACCTTAAACTCCAGCGACACAGATCACTCGGATATCAGCGTAGACCGCAACCTTGCCTACCTGACCTACGGCCTTCTGTTTTTTTCGATCTTTTTCGCCGGAGCACCTGCACTCGTGGCCGTCGCCCTCGCCTATTCTAGGCGCGATGAGGTCTCGCCCCTGATCAGAAGTCACCATCAGTTTCAGATCTTCATCTTCTGGGTCTCGTTCACACTGGCCCTGATCGCGGGTATCTTTTTCCTGACCACGCTCTTGTCGGCCATTGCCTCGGTGATGAAGGCCGTGGACTATCAAGGCTGGGACCATATGGACCACTTCAGCCTAGACTTTTCCAAAGTAACCATCACACCCTCGACCATCAGTTTGGGCGTTACCACCGTGGTGATGATGTCCTTAACCGCCATCTGGCTCGTCGCCTCGTCGGCCATTGGCACCCTTCGGCTTGCGTCCGGACGGCCAATCCGTCAAAGCGGTATGCTTCGCTAAATCTGTTTCCTGTTCGAAGGTTTCCGCTATGGCCATCGCCCCCCTCGCGCCCTACCCCGCCACACGCCTTCGCCGCCTGCGTCAGGCCGATTGGACCCGCCGGATGGTGCGTGAAACGGTCCTGACCCCCAATGACCTTATCTGGTCGATGGTTGTCCATGATGGCAAGGAGGCCCGCATCCCCGTTGCCTCCATGCCTGGCCTGGAACGGCTCAGCGTCAAGGAGGCGGCCAAGGCGGCCGTTCAAGCCCGCGAGCTCGGCATTCCAGCCATCGCCGTCTTCCCCCATATTGATGGGGCCAAGAAGGACGGTTATGGCACCGAGGCCCACAATCCCAACGGCCTGATCGCTGATGCGGTGAAGGCCATGAAGGACGCCGCGCCTGAGGTTGGCATCATGTGCGACGTCGCGCTCGACCCCTTTACCGACCACGGGCATGATGGTCTGCTCGAGAACGGCCGCATCCTCAATGACGCCACCATCGAGCGCCTGATCGCACAAGGCCTTATGCAGGCTGAAGCCGGGGCCGATATTCTCGCCCCCTCGGATATGATGGATGGCCGCGTCGGAGCCCTGCGTTCAGCCCTGGAAAGTCACAGCCTGACCGACGTGATGATCATGTCCTATGCCGCTAAATATGCCTCAGCCTTCTATGGCCCCTATCGCGACGCCATCGGCTCGTCCAAGGCCCTGCAAGGTGACAAGAAGACCTATCAAATGGACCCGGGCAATACGGATGAAGCCCTGCGCGAAGTGGCGCTCGATATTGCCGAAGGCGCCGACATGGTCATGGTCAAGCCCGGCATGCCCTATCTCGACATCATCCGCCGCGTCGTCGAAGCCTTTGCCATGCCCACCTTCGCGTTCCAGGTCAGCGGAGAATATGCCATGATCATGGCCGCTGGCGCCAAGGGCTGGATCGACGAAGAGCGCGCTATGCTCGAAAGCCTACAAGCCTTCAAGCGTGCCGGAGCCGCAGGCATCATTACCTATTTTGCCCCCAGAGCCGCCAAGCTGCTCATAGGCTAGTGCCAAGGTCAGTGAACCTTGGCCTTACCGATCGCTAGCTTCCCATTGCCAAGGCTGACCTCGAACAGGTCGCCATCCTTAAGGCTGCCCTCAAGGATTTGACGGGCAATGGTGTCGGTTAGGTCTTTCTGGATCACCCGCTTCAAGGGCCGCGCGCCATAGACCGGATCATAGCCGCGCTCGCCCAGCCAATGCATGGCGTCGGGAGAGACAACCATCGACATCTGACGATCGGCCAGAAGCTTTTCGACCCGCTGGAGCTGGATCTTGACGATCGCGCCCATCTGCATCCGGCCCAAGCGACGAAACAGGATGATCTCGTCGATGCGGTTGAGGAACTCTGGGCGGAAGTGACGGCGCACGCTGTCCATCACCATCGGCCGTACGGCCTCGACATCATCGCCCTCGCCCTGAGCGGCCAAGAACTCCGAACCAAGATTGGAGGTCATGATCAGAAGGCAGTTGCGGAAATCGACCGTGCGCCCCTGACCATCGGTCAGGCGCCCATCATCGAGCACCTGTAAGAGCACGTTGAACACATCCGGGTGGGCCTTCTCGACCTCATCGAACAGGATAACCTGATAGGGCCTGCGGCGAACCGCTTCGGTCAGGGCTCCTCCCTCGTCATAGCCAACATAGCCCGGAGGCGCGCCAATCATGCGGCTGACTGAGTGTTTTTCCATATATTCGGACATGTCAATCCGCGTGATGGCACTCTCATCGGTGAACATCAACTCGGCCAAAGCTTTGGTCAGTTCAGTCTTACCCACGCCCGTAGGGCCGAGGAACAGGAACGAACCGATAGGGCGATTGGGGTCTGACAGACCCGCGCGCGAGCGGCGCACCGCGTCAGAAACCGCCTCTAGAGCCTCATCTTGACCGACCACGCGGGCACGCAGCTGGACTTCCATGCGCAGCAGCTTTTCACGCTCGCCTTCGAGCATCTTCTCGACCGGAATGCCGGTCCAACGCGACACCACCGCAGCGATCTGCTCAGCATCCACGACCTCAAGGGTCATGGCGTCCTTGTTCTCGGTCTCTTCGGCTGCGAGCCGCTTTTCGAGCTGAGGGATCTGCCCGTAAATGATCTCAGAAGCGCGCTGTAGGTCGCCCGAGCGCTGGGCCTGAACAAGTTCGGCACGTAGCCGGTCCAAGGCCTCACGGGCCTGAGCCGCAGAGCCGATCTTATCCTTTTCCGCCTTCCAGCGGCTGCTCATTTGCGCCGACTGAACCTCTAGTCCAGACAGTTCTTCCTCAAGCTTGATCAGACGCGCGACCGAGCCGGGATCGGTTTCCTTCTTGAGGGCCTCGCGCTCGATTTTCAACTGCACAAGGCGGCGGTCGATCTCGTCCAGTTCTTCGGGTTTAGAATCGACGGCCATGCGCACCCGGCTACCCGCCTCGTCGATCAGGTCGATGGCCTTGTCGGGCAAGAACCGGTCGGTGATGTAGCGGCTGGACAGGGTGGCGGCGGCGACAATGGCGGCATCGGAAATCCGCACACCGTGGTGAAGTTCGTACTTTTCCTTCAGGCCGCGTAGGATCGAGACCGTGTCCTCGACCGTGGGCTCTGACACAAAGACCGGCTGGAACCGGCGTGCCAGTGCGGCATCCTTTTCGACGTGCTTGCGATATTCATCCAGTGTCGTGGCGCCAACGCAATGCAGTTCCCCCCGCGCCAAGGCGGGCTTGAGCAGGTTGGAGGCATCCATCGCCCCCTCGGACTTACCGGCCCCGACCAGGGTGTGCATCTCGTCGATAAACAGGATGATCTGGCCCTCGGCGGCCGTGGTCTCGTTCAGGACGGCCTTTAGGCGCTCTTCGAACTCGCCGCGAAACTTTGCGCCCGCGATCAGCGAGCCCATGTCCAGCGACATCAGCTTTTTGTCTTTCAAGCCTTCGGGCACGTCGCCATTGACGATGCGAAGGGCCAGGCCTTCGACGACGGCGGTCTTGCCGACGCCGGGCTCACCGATCAGGACAGGATTGTTTTTGGTGCGGCGCGATAGGACCTGAATCGTGCGGCGAATTTCCTCGTCGCGGCCAATGACGGGGTCGAGCTTACCATCGCGCGCCGCTTGGGTCAGGTCACGGGCATAGCGGTTCAGGGCGTCGTAGCCCTCCTCTGCCGAAGCGGTGTCTGCTGTGCGGCCCTTGCGAATGGCATGAGCGGCGGTGTCGATCGAGGCCGGGGTGACGCCCGCCTTCTTCAAGACCTCGGAAATATCCCCACCGTCCTTGGCCAGCGCCGACAATAGCCGCTCGGTCGTGACAAAGGCGTCTTTGCCCGCCTTGGCAGCCTCTTCGGCTGTGGCAAAGACCCGCGCGGTCTCGGCCTTCATATAGAGCTGCCCTGATCCGCCCTCGACCTTGGGCATCTTGTTCAGCAGGTTTTCCGTCTCCTGAATGACCTGATCAGCCTTGCCGCCCGCCTGGGTGATCAAGGTGCGCGACAGCCCGTCCTTCTCTTCCAACAACACCTTAAGCAAATGCTCGGGAGAAAGGTGCTGGTGGCGGCGGGCCATGGCCAAGCTCTGGGCCGATTGAATGGCCTGTTTGGCGCGGTCAGAATAGAGATCGATATTCATAGACTTCCCCGTTATCGGCGGACGATCAGGACAACCCACCTTGCAGCATCGCCCCATCAGTTCATCGCATGTAAGTGTGGCTTTTCGAGCACACAAGGGGGGTGACACTCTGCGCTGCTAGAATAGCCGTCCACAGCCCTTGAACTATGGCCCCATTGCACTCTGAGGACATTGAGATTATCGCCCAAGGACCGGCTCAATTGCCGACCCGAACCCTGTTGAGCGCGACCATGACCCCAAGGCCCTTGCCCGATCCTGAAGCCCTCGCTAGCGCCGTCGCAGCCGGTGAACGCGCCGCTCTGGCGCGGGCCATCACCTTGGTCGAAAGCAACCGGATGGACCATCAGGTGCTGGCAAGACGGATGCTCGAAATCCTCATGCCGCTGACCGGGAAAGCCCAGCGCGTCGGCATCACTGGCGTGCCGGGGGCTGGCAAATCTACCACCATTGAGGCTCTGGGCGGCAATCTTACAGCAGCGGGTCATAAGGTCGCCGTGCTGGCCGTGGATCCCTCCAGTGGGCGCACGGGCGGCTCGATCCTGGGCGACAAGACCCGCATGGAGCAGCTTAGCGTCGATCCCAAGGCCTTTATCCGCCCTTCCCCCTCCAGCGGCGCTTTAGGCGGGGTAGCGCGCAAGACCCGCGAGGCCATGCTTCTTTGCGAGGCAGCAGGCTTTGACATCATCATTGTCGAGACCATGGGTGTAGGCCAGTCCGAGACCGTGGTCGCAGAAATGGTTGATTTCTTCCTCGCCCTCCTGATACCAGGCGGCGGTGACGAACTTCAAGGGATCAAGAAAGGTCTGATCGAGATCGCCGACATGATCGTCATCAACAAGGCCGACATTGACCCCGTTCTAGCCGAGCGATCAGCCAGCGACTATCGCGCCGCCCTGCATATTCTGACGCCAGCCTCCAATGACTGGACGCCGCCGGTGATCACAGCCTCTGGCCGTCACAATGTCGGTCTGGAAAAGCTCTGGCAGCAGATCCTACGTCACCGCGACATCATGCAGGCCAATGGTGAGCGGGCTTCGCGCCGCGCCGATCAGAATGCCCGCTGGATGTGGGCCATGGTCCAGGAGCGCTTAGATCAGATGTTCCGCAATGCACCGGGGGTCAGCGCGATCTCTGACAGTCTGGAAGATGCGGTTCGGGCTGGACAGGTGCCCGCGTCTTTGGCCGCCGACCGTCTATTGGCCACCTTTGAGACGCGGGATTAAGTCTATTAAGCTGTCGTCTTGGCCTTGCGCACGCGCGGCTTCGCGGCAGGCCTGGGCTTCGCGGGCACGGCTTCTACTTCAGCCGCGATGACTGCGACGGGGCCCTCAACCGATATCTCAGCTTCAGTCACAGAAGCGACCTCTAGGACAGGCTCGGGCGCAGCGACTGCCTTGGCCATTACCGCTTCAAGATGGGTAGGGCGCGTCATCTGGCTCATCCACCAAAAGACCGCCCCGACACTCGCAGCACCGTAATAGGCGAGGAAAAACGGGGTCGATAGGCCGATGGGGGTGGTCAAAAGGGATTGGGGATCAAATCGGGCAGAAGGATCTCCCGACCGCTTGTCTTGCTGGCTCATAACCGCTGTCTCCGTGTCGAGGCCTCGCCGTCACGGCCAAGGCCCATATTGTGCGACGCAATATAACACGGGTTTTATCTCGCACATGCGAAATAATTCAAGCTAGGCGAGCGACCAAACCCGCGCTTCACCACCCGGCTCGCCGAGGGCCTCGACCACCCATGCGGCTGCCTGGGTCAACGGTTCTACCAATTCGGTTGGGGCGTTCACGATCACCAGCGCGCAGCCATTCATCCGCATCGGCGTGGTCAAGGGCCTAAGCCGCGCCTCAACCACCAAGGTTGGCGGTAAGGCAACCTGCTCAAGCCGGCGCAAAAAGCCATCAAAGGTCTCTAGATCTTTGAGGGGCGTCCAAACCATCACCACCGCGCCGGGGTTTCGCCCGATCATGGCAAGGACTGCCGTCGCTGCCCGATCATAGTCATCGGCCCGTTCAAAGGGCGGATCGATCAGGGCCAGCACGGGACCGGTCGGCGGCGTGCGCTGGGCGGCCATGACATAGCCGTCATCCATTAGGGCGGTAACCTTGGCCCTCGCCCCCTTCAGGGTCTGTTCAAGCAGTGCAAAATCATCAGGGCGCAGTTCGCAGACCATGTAGTGATCGCTGGACCTGAGCGCCTCAACCACCAGACGCGGCGAGCCAGGATAGAGCCGTAGGCCTTCGATTCTATTCAACTTTTTTACGGCTTGGACGAGAGGCTGGTAGACCTCCGGCACCTTGGGCAGGGCCATCAGCCGACCAATGCCGGCCTCGGCCTCACCGGACTTACGCGCCATCTCCGAGCCCAGATCATAGGCACCGGCACCGCCATGGGTGTCGATCACCGTGACCGGGGCCTTGGCCTTGGTCATCTTCGCCAAAACGGCCAGCACAGCGGCATGCTTGACCAGATCCGCGAAATTCCCGGCGTGAAAGGCGTGGCGATAGTTCAATGACGTCTCCGCAGGCTGATAGGCCGTTGCGGACCTTCTATAGGCAGATGGACCGATGGTGAAATGCCATCTTTCAGCAAAGCTTTAGCCGATGTAGCCTAAGCCCATGACGACATTCGCCCGCCCATCGCTCCTGAAAGGCCCGCTCGCCCCCATCGCGGTGGCCGGTTGCGTGCTAACCCTGCTGGCCGCCTGCTCGGCCAAGCCATCTCAGCGGGCTGAGTTGGCCTCTGCGCCGTCAAAGCCCTGTCAGACTAGCCTGGCCCTCCCCACCCCTGCCAATCCTAAGGCTGGGATGGTTCATATTAAAGGCGGAACCTTTAATATGGGCGCAGCGGCGGTCCATAGCGAAGAGGGCCCTCCGGCCAAGGCCAAGGTCGCCAGCTTCTGGATCGATCAGACCGAGGTCACAAACGCCGCCTTCGCGCAGTTCGTGGCCGCCACCGGCTATGTCACCCTGTCAGAGCGCCCGCTCGATCCTAAGATCTATCCCCAACTGAGCGGCGATCAACTCAAGCCCTCATCGCTGGTCTTTGTTGGCATGTTGAGCGGTACGGACCGCAGCAATCCAGCGGCCTGGTGGAGCGTTATTCAAGGGGCAGATTGGCGTCACCCCTTCGGGCCCAAAAGCTCTATCAAGGGCATGGACCAGTGGCCCGTCGTTCACATCGCCCATAATGACGCCCTCGCCTATGCGAAGTGGCTCGGCCATGACCTACCCACCGAGGCCGAGTGGGAATATGCCGCGCGCGGTGGCTTAGAGGGCAAACGCTATGTTTGGGGCGATGAGCCCCAGACGGCGGCCAAACCTCGGGCCAATAGTTGGCAAGGGCTGTTCCCCATCGTCGATACTGGTGAGGATGGCTACAAGGCGCGCACCGCCTCGGTCGGCTGCTATCCAGCCAATGGCTTTGGCCTCTACGATATGAGCGGCAATGTCTGGGAATGGACCAAGGACTGGTACCGGCCCGGCCTATCGGAGAACCCCATCTCTGGCCCGCCCATAGACATGGCCTTTGATCCAGCAGACGAGAGCGTACCTAAGCATGTGGTCAAGGGCGGATCTTTTCTCTGTTCGGACGATTACTGCTATCGCTACAGGCCCGCAGCCCGCAGCGCCGGACCCAGCGACAGCGGCGCGTCGCACATTGGCTTTCGGACCATTATTCGGGATTAGACCTTGACAAACTATTGACACCATAGGTGCCATAATATAGGTTTGACTCTTCAGCCGATTATGAAGGCCATTAGTCTTATGTCCAAACGTTCCTTGCTCATTTTGGGCGTCATCCTTGCCTTAATCGGCGGTGGCTTTCTGCTGCGCGGTACGATCGCCGTCGCGCTCATGGAACGCGTTCTGGTCAAGACGCTGGCCTCTGATCCTATCGACGCATTGCCCGATGGCCTGCATGTCGGCCTTTGCGGCGCAGGTTCTCCCCTGCCCGATGCCGATCGCGCTGGCCCCTGCGTGGCGGTCATTGCTGGTAAGAAGCTGTTTGTCGTCGATATTGGCGATGGGGCGACGCGTAATCTAAGCCTGATGAACCTTGCGCCTGCACGCGTGGACGCAGCGTTCCTCACCCACTTCCATTCTGATCACATTGATGGACTGGGCGGACTGATGCTTCAGCATTGGGGAGGCTCAGCGCAAAAGCCCCTGACGGTCTATGGCCCTCCAGGCGTTGATCAGGTCGTGTTTGGCTTCAATACCGCCTATGCGCTAGACCGCGGCTATCGCATCGCCCACCATGGCCCCAAGGTCATGCCGCCTGAGGGTTCGGGCGGCGAAGCCCGTCCCTTCTCCATCGATGCAGCCCATCGCGAGGCCCTGATCATCGATGAGCCCGACCTCAAGGTGCGCGCCTTCCTCGTCGACCACAATCCTGTTGAACCAGCTGTCGGTTATGTCTTTGAATATAAGGGCCGCAAGGTCGTGATCAGCGGCGACACCAAGCCTACGGCGAGCGTCCAGACGGCCGCCAAAGACGCTGACATTCTGGTCCACGAAGCCCTATCGCCAGAGCTCGTCCTGATGATGCAGAAGAGTGCAGCCAAGGCCGGACGCCATAACCTCGCGGCCATCTTGCATGATATTCCCGGCTATCACACCAGCCCTGAACAGGCCGCGACTATCGCCCAGAAGGCGGGCGTGAAGATGTTGTTGCTGGATCACATTGTTCCCCCCTTGCGGCTCAAGGCGCTGGAAGGTCCCTTCTTGGGCAAGGCCCGCCAGATCTTCCATGGCCGTTTGGTCATCGGAATTGACGGCGATTTCTTTACCCTGCCTGCCAACTCCAACTCCATCAAGAAGACACGCCGACTATGAGTTCTGACCTCACGCAAGAGCCGAACGCCCAGGACGCACCCCGCGCCTTGCGTGAACCCATCCAAGCCGACGGTCGTCGCCAGCGGTCTGTCGATAGCCGCACCCGCATCGTGCAGGCCCTGCTGGATCTGGTCGGAGAAGGTGAAATCTCCCCCAGCGCCGAGCAGGTGGCCCTGCGCGCTCAGGTCGGCCTGCGCAGCGTCTTTCGTCACTTCAAGGATATGGACAGCCTCTATAGTGAGATGTCTCAGGTGATCGAGGCCGAGATCGTCAAGACCTTCTACCGGCCCCATGCTGGCGACACGGTGGCTGACCGCCTCGCCGATCTCATAAGCCGCCGCGCCGGACTATTCGAACGCATCGCCCCCTTCAGACGCGCCTCCACAACCCTTGCGCACCGATCCAGCTTTCTGGGCAACGAGCAAAGACGCATGTCCGCAGGCCTACGCAAGATTTTGGAAGACGCCCTGTCGCCCGAGATCATTGCCGACAAGGTCAAGGTCGAAGCCCTCGACCTGTTGCTTAGCTTCGATAGCTGGAACCGCCTGCGCCAAGACCAAAATCTCAGCCCTAGCGAAGCCGAAGCGGTCATTGGTGCAGCCGTGGCAAGGGTTATTGCTTAGAGTTTAGAGAACGGACTCAATATCTGTTCGTGCGAAATCATTACCGATATAGAGCAATGGATAGCCAAGCGCTTGCGCGGTGACATAGGCAAAACAGTCACCAAAGTTCAGTCCTGCGGCGTGAGCACCCTTGCCCCACCGCTGATGGGCTTGACCAATCCTGTGCGCATCACCTTCAGAAACGGCTATCGTTTTGAAGCCTAGGCCACTGATCAAGCGCTTGATTTCTTGATCAACATTTCGACGACTGGCGACAATCAGGACCTCAGCGACTGTCCCCGCAGATATGAAGAGCTCATCAGCCGAAGCCAGAGCCTCGATACAGCGTTCGGCGTCAGGCTCGTTTAACACAATGGCTATTAGGGCCGACGTATCCACTACGATTGCCGAAGCCGTCACAGGGGTAGTCCGTCCTCGTCATAGAGAAAGTCTTGGCTTCTCGCCGCGCTCGGGCCTTGGTTAGCCTTGGCTGCGCCTGAGCGACGGGCGGCTTCCAAGAGCTTACGACGGGCGCTGCTGGACTGTTGGGCGACGATGGGCACAAGACGAACCGTTGGCTGGCCATGGCGGGTGAGAACAATGTCATCGCCGCCTTGAGCGCGGCGCACCAAGTCGGTCAATTGCCCCTTGGCTTCCGAAACCGAAATTTCCATGACAGCCTCCAGAGATCGACAACACAAATGGTTCAATCAATGGTCCAAGTCAAGCCTCAGGCCGACAGGTGCCCGCTCCACGTCACGCGCAGGGTCTTCTTGTCGATCTTGCCGGTGGCGGTCAGAGGGACGTGGGCGAAGATGACGTCATCGGGCAGCCACCATTTCACCACCCGTTCGGTCAGGAAGGCGATCATCTGGTCTTTGGTGACGCTCTCGCCTTCGTGGGTTTCGACGATCAGCAAAGGGCGTTCTTCCCATTTGGGATGAGGCACACCGATCACGGCAGCGACCTTGACCCCCGGACAGGCGACGGCGACATTTTCCAGATCAATCGAGCTGATCCACTCGCCGCCCGACTTGATGACGTCCTTCTTGCGGTCGGTGATCCGCATGAAGCCATAGGCGTCCAGCGTGGCGATGTCCCCTGTATCGAACCAGCCTTCTGTATCAGTAATATCAACCTCTTGCCGGAAATAACGTTGCAGGGTCCAGGGTCCGCGCACCATCAGAGCGCCGGAGGTCTCGCCGTCCATCGGAGCCTCCTCCCCATCCTCGGTGACGATCTTCAGTTCAATACCGAACTGAAGGCGCCCCTGCCGGGTCCAGATGGCTTGGCGCATGGCCTCATCGCCCATCTCGGCAAGAGCGGGCGTTGGAGTGGCAACCACACCCAAGGGACAGGTCTCGGTCATGCCCCAGATCTGGAGGACCTCGACGCCGTAAGCCTCGTGGAACCGTTGGGCCATGGCCAGAGGCACGGCTGATCCGCCGATGACAACGCGCTTTAAGGTACCGGGCGTCTTTCCCGCCTTGTCGAGCCAAGCCAGATAGTTGGTCCAGATGGTTGGCACGCCGCCGGTGAAGGTGACGCCCTCATTCTCGATCAGGTCATGCAGATTGTCACCGTCCATCCGATCACCCGGCAGGACCAATTTCGACCCACAGATCGGCGCTACGAAGGGCAAGCCCCAAGCGGTGGCGTGATAGAGCGAGCTACAGGGCATGACCACATCAAAGGCAGTAAAGCCAAAGGCGCTAGCCAGACCCGCCGCCATGGCATGGAGCACGACGGCCCTGTGGTTATAGAGTACGCCCTTAGGATCACCTGTCGTGCCCGACGTATAGCAAAGGAAGGCACCCGCATTTTCGTCAAAGCTTGGCCAAGTGATGGCTGAGCTCTGGGCCGCGAGCAAAGTCTCATAGCACAGGGCACCGACCACACCAGGCTGATGACGGGCCTCATCCGACATCTGGATGAAGGTCTTGACCGTGGTTAGCTGTGGGGCAATGCGCGCGACCAGATCGGCGAAATTGCTATCAAACAGCAGCACCACGCTTTGGGCATGCTCGATTGTATAGATGATCTGTTCGTCAAATAGGCGCGGATTGGCGGTGTGGAGCACAGCCCCAAGCCCCGGCACGCCATAGAACAGTTCGAGGTGGCGGTGGGTGTTCCACGCCAAGGTCGTGACCCGGTCGCCCGCCTGCACACCCAACCCGATCAGGGCCTTAGCGGCCTGCGCCGAGCGGCTAGCAAGGCCTGCATAGTCATAGCGCCAGAGCGGCTCGTCGATGAGCCGGGACACGATGGGCCGCGCACCATGGGCACGGGCGGCGAACTGCATGATCTGCGTGATCAGCAGCGGCGTCTGTTGCATCAATCCCGGCGTCATCTTGAAGTCCTCAGTCTCAGATCAGATCGACCACAACTCGGCCCCGCACACCGCCCGCAAGGATGGTGGCACCAAGGCCAATCACCTCATCTAGTTTCACATGGCTGGTCATGGCATCGAGCTTGGCAAGGTCCAGATCGCTGGCCAGACGCGCCCAAGCATTGATACGCTTAGATTGCGGAGCCATGACCGAGTCCACGCCCAGTAGCGAGACGTCGCGCAAGATGAAGGGCATGACGGTCAAGGGCAGGTCTGCCCCTTGCGCCAGACCGCAGGCGGCAACCGCGCCGTCATATTTGGTCGCGGCCAGAACATTAGCCAGGGTGTGACTGCCGACGGAATCCACCGCTCCAGCCCAACGCTCCTTGCCCAAAGGACCGCCCGCTGCGGACAGGGCCGCCGCATCGATCACTTCGGCAGCGCCGAGGCCCATCAGATAGTCGGCTTCGCTGTCCGCACGGCGCGAAGAGGCTACGACGCGAAAGCCAAGACCCGATAGAAGCGCGATGGCCACGCTACCGACGCCGCCTGCCGCACCGGTGACCAGAATGTCGCCTTGGTCCTTGGTGATCCCAGCCTTTTCCAACGCCACGACGCAGAGCGCCGCGGTGTAGCCTGCCGTACCGATGGCCATAGCCCTAGCATTGGAGATGCTGCCTGGCAGCTTGACCAGCCAATCGCCCTTGACCCGAGCCCGTTCGGCATAGCCGCCGTGATGGCTCTCGCCAACGCCAAAGCCGTTCTGAACCACCCGGTCGCCCACGGCAAAACCGGAGTGTGAGGACTCAACCACCTTGCCCGCAAAGTCGATACCGGGGATCAGCGGGAACTTGCGCGCCGAGGGCAACTTGCCGGTCAGGGCCAAGCCGTCCTTGAAGTTGATGGTCGAATAGTCGACCTCCACGGTGACATCCCCCGCCATCAGGTCAGCATCGGTCATCCGGGTCAGTTCCGGTTTACCGGACTCTTGCAGAACAATGGCGCGAAATCCGTCCGTCATGGTCAAGTTCCCTTGTGGGTCTAATGGTTGATATGGCTTTGCCGCAGGCAAGAGGCCCTGTCCAGTGTGGGCTAAACGGCCGCGGCCATCATCGAAGCCTGTTGAATGGCCGCCTTCGCGTCAAGCTCAGACGCCTCATAGGCACCGCCGACCAACGCCGCCTTCACTCCGCCCGCTTCCAACTGATCAAACAGCGTGCGCAGCGGCAATTGACCGGCGCAGACAATGACCGTGTCCACATCCATAATTGTGGGTTGGCCACCCACCAGCATGTGCAGGCCATCATCATCGATGCGCTGATAGTCCACGCCATTAAGCATCTTCACACCGCGCCGTTGCAGGGTCAGGCGATGGGTCCAGCCCGTCGTCTTGCCAAGGCTCTTTCCGACCGAGTCGCTCTTGCGCTGCATCAGGGTAACTTCACGGCCCGATGTGGCCACAACCGGCTTGACGCCCGTCACGCCGCCGCGCGGGTGGTTGACGAAGTCGATGCCCCACTCCTTGGCGAAGACATCAATATCCATCGAGGCAGAGACCCCGGCATGGGTGATCAGTTCGGCCACATCAAAGCCGATGCCGCCTGCGCCCATAATGGCAACCTTTTGGCCTACCTTGGCGCGGCCCATAATCACGTCGACATAGCTGACCACCTTGGGATGATCGATGCCCTCGAGTTGCGGCTTGCGCGGCTCAATACCAGTGGCAACAATGACCTCATCAAAGCCCTCAGCCTTAAGCTGGGCCACATCGACGCGGGTGTTGAGGCGAAGGTCGATGCCCAGCAGCTCAATGCGCCGTCCATAGTAACGCAGGGTCTCGTTGAACTCTTCCTTGCCCGGAATTCGGCGGGCTAGATTGAACTGTCCACCAATCTCGGCGGCGCTGTCATAGAGCGTGACCGAATGCCCGCGCTCAGCAGCAATAGTGGCATAGGCTAGACCCGCAGGCCCCGCCCCGACCACGGCCAGCCGCTTGGGTGCCTCAGTCGGCAGATAGTTCAGCTCGGTCTCATGACAGGCGCGCGGATTGACCAGGCAGCTGGTCAAACGGCCTGTGAAAGTATGGTCCAGACAGGCCTGATTACAGGCGATGCAAGTGTTGATCTCGTCTTCGCGGCCTTCCAAGGCCTTGAGCACCAGTTCAGGGTCAGCCAGCATAGGCCGCGCCATTGAGATCAGATCCGCATCGCCGCGCGCCAAAACCGCCTCGGCCACGTCGGGCATATTGATCCGGTTGCTGGTGATCAGGGGGACCTTCAGTTCCTTGCGCAAGCGGCCTGTCACCTGAGCAAAGGCGGCGCGGGGCACCATGGTGGCGATGGTCGGGACCTGCGCCTCGTGCCAACAGAAGTGGGTCGAGATGATCGTTGCGCCAACGGCCTCAATGGCCTTGGCCAACGTCACGACCTCATCCCAAGACATGCCACCTTCGAGCATATCCATCGCAGCAATGCGGAAAATGACGATGAAGTCTGAGCCGACCGCCTCTCGTACCCGCCGCACGACCTCGACGGGGAAGCGCATCCGGTTCTCGAACGGCCCGCCCCATTGGTCAGTGCGTTGATTGGTCCGCTCAACGAGGAAGGTCGATAGCAGATAGCCCGCCGAACCGATGATCTCGACCCCGTCATAGCCCGCCTTCTGGGCCAAGGCGGCGCAGTTGGCAAAATCGCTGATCTGCTTTTCAATACCGTCCTCGTCCAGCTCATTGGGCACATGGGCGGCAATGCGGGCGCGGATGGCCGAGGGGGCAACGCTCTCACCGCTCCGCGCCAAGGACCCTGCGTGCAGGATTTGCAGGCAGATCTTCACATCGGGATCGGCGGCGTGAACCGCGTCCGTCACCTGACGATGCTCTTGCGCCTCTTCTAGCGTCGACAGTTTGCCCGATCCCGCTTCGCGATTGGGGCCAATACCGCCCGTGATGATCATTCCGACCCCTCCACGCGCGCGTTCAGCGAAATAGGCCGCCTGCCGCGCCATGCCGCCGGGAATATCTTCCAAGCCCGTATGCATCGAGCCCATAAGAACGCGGTTCTTGAGCTGAGTGAAACCCAGATCCAAAGGCGCAAATAGGTTGGGATATTTGACCAGCGCGTTCATCGTGTTTCCTCAAAGGCAGGTCCTGAACCCTTGGCTCGGACCTTGTTTGTCTTGAGATGACTGTTGTGCGTCACGCCAACAAAAACAAGCCTATCGTAACGTCACCTTGGGGTTTTGAGCGATCGCGCGGCCCCCTACCCGGCCTCAGCATCCTCACCCTGATCGCGGGTCTGTTTGCGCCAGAGTTGGGCATATTCACCATTGGCGCCGATCAGTGCCTCATGATTGCCGCGCTCAACCACCCGGCCTGCCTTTAAGACGATGATCTCGTCAGCATCGGCGATGGTCGAGAGGCGGTGGGCCACAACCAGGGTGGTGCGGCCTTGGCGTGCGCGGCGCAAGGTGGCTTGGATGGCCTCTTCGGTGCGGCTATCAAGCGCGCTGGTGGCCTCATCGAGGATCAGGACACGCGGATCGGCCATCAGGGCGCGGGCAATCCCGACCCGTTGACGCTCACCGCCGGACAGTTTCAAGCCGCGCTCACCCACCCGCGTGGCCATGCCTTCGGGCAGGCCGCGAATGAAATCGCCCAGTTCGGCGGCCTCAGCGGCGGACCAAACCGCCGCATCATCGGCATCAGGCCTCGAAAAGGCGATGTTACTGCGGACGCTATCATTAAACAGGGCGACATCTTGCGGCACCAGAGCGACAGCGCGGCGCAGCGAGGCTTGCTTGATCTGGCGAAGGTCAAAACCGTCCAAACGAACTGCGCCAACCTGCGGATCAATCAAACGCAACGCCAAGCGCACAAGGGTTGTCTTGCCCGCACCCGACGGGCCCACCAGCGCTGTTGTGGTTCCCGGCTCGACATCAAACGACACATCGACCAGCCCCTCAGATCGGGCATCATGGCGATAGGAAACGGCCTCAAACTGAACCCTTCCGCCACGCCGATCAGCCGTCGTCGGTAGGTCAACAGCGTCAGGGACATCGGCAACATCGGGCTTGAGACGCGTCAGTTCCAACATAGCCTCCATATCAATGAAGGACTGGCGGATCTCGCGATAGGCAAAGCCAAGAATGTTCAAAGGCTGATAGAGCGCGATCAGGATCAAAATAGCCGCAGTGACATCGCCCGGCCCCATCCGCCCGGCCATAGCCTCCCGGCCCGCCAGAACCGCCATAACACCGAGGCCAAGGTTCATGACCAAGGCCTGCACCCCATTGAGCACCGCCAGCGAGGTATTGGCCTTGATCGAGGCCTGAGAATAGCCTGCAAGGGCGCGGTCATAGGTGGCAGCCGCCCGCGCCTCGGCCCCAAAGGTCTTGACCGTCTCATAGTTCATCAGGGCATCGACCGCTCGGCCCGCCGCCTCGGAATCGGCCTCGTTCAGAGCGCGGCGATGGCCGATGCGCCAATCGGAGATGCTGAAGGTCAAGACCCCATAGATGCCAACCGTCACCACCGCTGTGACTGCAAAGCGCCAATCATAGGCCTTGGCCAAGACCGCCGCCGCCATGATCAATTCCAAAGCCGTTGGAGCCAGATTGAAGACGAGGGTCCGCAGCAGGAAATCAATCGAACGCGCGCCTCGGTCGATCACACGTGACAGCGACCCTGTGCGCTTGGTCTGGTGGAAATCGATCGATAGGGACAGGGCATGGGCAAAGGTCTCGGTTGCCGCCCGCTGCTGTGCTGCCTGTGCCACCGGCGTAAAGATCGCATCGCGTGCCTGAGGCGCTGCTGCGGCAAGAAAACGGATGATCGCCCACCCGACCGCTAACCCGACAAAGGCGTAGAGCGCACCAACTGCCGAGCTCTGTCCCTTTACTAACTGGTTGACCGCCTTACCCAGCAGCAGGGGGGCCAAGACGCCGATGGCCTTTCCGCCGATGGTCAGGAGCAGGGCCACGCTGAGACGGGACTTTAGGTGATCGGCCTTAGACCGAAGGACAAGCGTCCACAGATCATTGAGTACGCCCAGCAAGGCAACCGCAGCACGTCGTTCAGCAATGGCGCCGGGGGTAGCATCGCGGCGGGATGGAGCAGACATACGCAATCTCATAGGGGACCGATCATGGCTTCACGCCAGCGTTGGAACTTTGGATATAGGTGGTCTGAACGCCGCCGCTTGGGGTCGTCCAGTCAATACGCCATCCACCTACCAGTCTCGTCGTGTCCGCCAAGGTTCCCGGCGCCAGTCTATGGGCGGAAACATCTAAGGTAAGGGTCCTCTGATCAATGCCAGAGAGGATTTGGATTTGACGCACACCCCCCGATGCGGAACCGGTTAAACCGACAGAAAAGCGTGCGTCCGGACCGACGAACGTCTCGATGGCCTCAGACCCATTGACACTGGTTTTGATCGGCTTTGCGGCAGGCGCAAAGCCCGAAACTGTCAAGCCCCCCGCGCCATCGAAGTCGGCGGTTTTAATGGCAAAGGCTGTTCCATTGGCCAAGGTTTGAGCGCCTGTGCCCGCCTTGAGCAGAACCACAGGAACCTGAGCGTCAGGCAAGAGCGCGACATAGAATTCGGCCTGAATGATGCGCCCCTCTATATCCTCCGACAGACCAAACAGCATGGCTTGCTGGGCCATGGTGGCGTTACGGGGAACGTCGATCTGCCACACACCACTATCGTCTGCAGTGGTTCCGAAAGCCTGCCCTTCAGGACTGGACAGACGAATGCGAGCGCCCTTCGCAGCGGACCCCTTCACGCTGAATGAATGGTCCCAAAGGGTAGTCGCCGTCAGGCGCGGGGCTTGCAGATAGCCGACCTGAGCACTTTGCACGTCCGCTGGCGCGATTGGATCATCGGTCTTGGGCGCGCAGGCTGAGATGAGGCCAGCAACCATTGATACCGCTAGGACCATCAGCCTTCGGCGTGGGCGCACGTCCCTAACGCAAGCGAAGGTCAGACGCTCAGCTAAACTCTTCATAAAGGACGCCTTGCAATGTCTGCGCGAAACCCAGACATAAATAGATCATAGTCGCGCAGGGTGCACGCCCATCGCTCGGCTCGCTGGGAGACCTGACCATATGTCCGCCGCTGATAGCCTATCATCCCTGTCATCTGTCTGTGTCTATTGCGGTTCGTCCAACACCGCCAATCCCGATTTTCTCGCCGCAGCAGCACAGTTTGGCGCGATCTTGGCAGAAGAGGGCCTGCGACTGGTCTATGGTGGCGGTGGGGTGGGTCTGATGGGCGCGGCCGCCAAGTCTGCCCATAGCCATGGCGGCAAGGTCCTCGGGATCATGCCAGATTTCTTGCGTAGCCGCGAAATTCTCTATGACGAGGTCGAGACCATCGTCGTGACCTCGATGCACGAACGCAAGATGATCATGTTCGAACAGTCCGACGCCTTTGTCGTCCTGCCCGGTGGGATTGGCACATTGGAAGAGGTGGTCGAGCTTCTGTCGTGGAGACGGCTAGACCTGCATCGCAAGCCGATCATCTTTTTCGATCAGGAGGGCTATTGGCAGCCCTTCTTCTACATGATCGCCCACACGATGGACGAGCGACTGACGCCAAGAGCCTTTGCCGGTGCCTATCGCTCGGTGACCTGTGTCGAGGACATCCTGCCCGCCATCCACGCCATGGCGGTCGAGACAGCGGACATCAATATGATGCCGCGCCCCAACGCTCTGGCCGATAGGACCTAGCGCTTTTTTGGCCCCGCAGGCTTGGCGGGCTTCTTGAGCGCGGCCGTGCGGGTCTTGGGCGGCTTTGGACCGGTACGTGCGCCGCCCGGGCGTGAGCGGATGATTGAAGCGGTTTTGGCCAGAGCGCGTGCCTTTGCGCGAGGCGACTTCACCCCGCCCCCAGTGCCCTTAGGTTTGGCCTTTGCCTTTGAGGCAACAGAGACCTCAACGGCCTCAAGCTCCAACACAGGCGCAGGAGCCGCCTTGGCTTGCGCCGCTACCTTGACCTTCTCGACCGATGCAGCGGCCTTGGCGGCCCGCTCGCGGCTAGGCTTATAGGCCGCGCGAGACGCAGGCTTGCCATCACCATCCGCATAGGGATTGGCCCCAGACTTGATAGTGATCCGCAAGGGCACGCCGGGAATGTCAAAGCTTTCGCGCAGACTGTTGACCAGATAGCGCCGATAGCTTTCGGGCATTTCAGCCGCCCGCGACGAGAACAGCACGAACGTCGGAGGCCGCGCCTTGATCTGAGCCATATATTTGGGCTTGATCCGCCGCCCTCCGACCGAAGGCGGCGAGTGACGCTGCATGGCCATCTGCAGCCAGTCATTGAGGTCGCGGGTCTTAATCTTGGTCGACCAGTCCTTATAGACCTTGGTCACGGCGGGCATCAGACGATCAACGCCCTTACCAGTCTCACCCGATAGGGCGATGACGGGCGTTCCGCGAACCTGAGGCAACATCCGTTCGGCATGTTCCTTAAAAGCCGCCAACTGCGCCTGTTGGTCCTCAACAAGGTCCCACTTGGCCAGCGCAAAGACGAGGCCCCGTCCCTCGCGCTCGATCAGGTCGGCGATCTGTAGGTCTTGAATTTCGAAGGGATGGGTGGCGTCCATGACCAGAATGACCACCTCGGCAAAGGTGATGGCCCGGATGGTGTCGCCCGTAGACAGCTTTTCCAACTTTTCGTGGATCCGCGCCTTACGACGCAGGCCCGCCGTATCGACCAGACGGATCTGCTGACCCTCAAAGTTCCAGTCAACCGGGATGGCGTCCCGAGTGATCCCAGCTTCGGGTCCGGTCAGCAGGCGCTCTTCACCAATCAGACGATTGACCAGGGTCGACTTGCCCGCATTGGGGCGACCAACAATGGCGATACGGATAGGCTTTTCGCTGTCCTCGTCCTCATCATCCTCTTCGATCAGTTGATCGGAAACGACGCGGAAGGCGGCATAGAGATCGGCCATGCCCTCGCCATGTTCGGCAGAGATCGAGATTGGCTCACCAAGGCCCAGTTGGAACGCTTCCAGTGCGCCTGCCTCACCGGCCCGGCCCTCAGCCTTGTTGGCGGCCAGAATGACGGCCTTACTGGTCCGGCGAAGGATCTCGGCAAAGACGCCGTCCAGAGGCGTGGCGCCCTCTCTGGCGTCCATGACGAACAGAGCGACGTCGCATTCCTCGATCGCCAGTTCGGTCTGGCGGCGCATGCGCGATTCCAGACTTTCGTCGGTCAGATCTTCAAAACCGGCAGTATCGATCAGGATCAGTTCAAGGTCGCCGATCCGGCCCTTGGCGAAACGGCGGTCGCGGGTCACCCCCGGCTGGTCATCGACGATGGCCAGCTTCTTTCCGGCCAGACGATTAAACAGCGTGGACTTGCCCACGTTTGGGCGACCGACGATCGCGACTTTAAGCGCCATGAACGCGCGGTCTCCTAAATGGGTAGATGGGCGGCCAAATCGCCGCCCCGATCTGACAGTCTATCACCGAATGGCGATAAGTACGCCCTTGTCTCCGACCAGATAGAGCGTGTCATTGACCGCGATGGGAGCCAGCAAGGCTGGGGTGCCCAACTTAACCGTCTTTTCTACGGCACCCGTCTTGGGATTAAGGGCCACAAGCTCACCGGTACTCGACACCACGATCAGTCGGTTCGAGGCCAAAACAGGCCCCGACCAGGCGGCCCGCTGCTTCTTCTTTCGATCCTTGTTCATGTCCCCGATCCAGTAGACCTGACCGGTTTCACGCGACACGCAGATCACTTCACCGGGCTTGGAGACCACATAGACCACGTCACCGACGGGCAAGGGGGTGCTGATACCCGAGACGGGCAAGGACCACCGCGCGGTGCCGGTACGAAGGTCGGTTGCCGCAAAGACACCCGAATGGCTGACGGCAAAGACATCGCCCTTGTAGATCACCGGACGGCCAGGAATATCGCGGATTTCAGACAGGGCATTGGTACGGCTGGCCCGCGACAGGACCTCAGACCAGATGTCGTTACCATTGCCCGTCCGCAGGGCGATCAGTTCACCAGAGGCAAAGCCGGCAATGACCGTATCGCCGGAAATGGCGGCGCTGGTGGCTTCAAGGATCCGCGCAGGCTCAACCAAGGCCTGATAGTTCCAGCCCAAGGCCCCAGTCGCTGTATCAACCGTCAAAAGCTCATTGTCGGTCGAGACGACGAACAGACGGCCACCCGAAACAGTTGGGGCCGCGTGGATCGGCGCTTCAACCGGCGTTTTCCAGACAAGCGCGCCGGTCTTGGCATCCAAGGCCGCGATAAAGCGATAGCCCGAAGTGACAAAGAGTTTGCCATCGGCATAGGCGACGCCCCCACCGAAGGCTTCGCGGTCACGACGGTCACGAAGCGCAAGATTGGTGCGCCAGACCTCTGCCCCGCCATTGGCGCTATGGGCAGAGACCCCCGCTTCGGAGTCCATGGTGAAGATCACGCCACCGGCTGACACGGGCGGTGCAGTCAGGTGAACCCGGCGGTCCGAGCCCTTACCAATGCCACGCTTCCAAAGGATGTCGAGATTGGCACCCGCGGCAAGATGTTCGACCGATTGCTCCGGCGTCCCACCTGGCAAAGGCCAATCGGTCCGCGCGGCTGCGTCCGGCAGATAGAAGTCCACCCCCTTAAGGGCGTCAGAAATCTTCAACTGCTCATCAAAGGCAATGATCGAGATGCGCTCGCCAGCAGAGGCCTGAACCTTATTGCTGCTGGCCTTACCATTGAAGGGATTGAGCTTCGAGACCGACGCGCAGCCCGAAAGGCCTGCACTAGTCACCATAATGAGGGCGAAGACCGTGAGATTACGCTTCAAGGTCATTGGGCCGCTCCGGCTTGTGGGTTTGCGTTCAACAGACCGGGAGGCGGGGCCATGGGCTCTGGAAGGGCCATTGCCGCCTTGGCAATATCCTTCAGGGACTTGGATGTGCCCGAATCAATCAGGCTGATGGCCGCCGTCGCGCGCTCTCGCATGGCCGCTGGCGCATCGGGCAGAAGGTTGATCACACCAAAATCACTCCGCGCCTCATCGGCCCTACCGGCAGCGAGCTTGGCAATGGCGAGGGCCTCTAGGGCGGTGGCGCGATAGGGTCGCTTAATCTCAGTCAATGGCTTCAACCTCTTTTCCAGATCGGCATAGGAGGCTGTATCCATCAAGGCGAAGGCCGATTTAAGGCTAGCGGCATCGCCAATCACCGAGGTCGGTGCGATCTCTGCGGCCGCGTCGAAGAGCTTAATCGCCTCCTCAGTCTTGTGCGCGTCAAGGCGAAGACCGCCTTGCTGCATAAGGGCTAGGGCCTTGTAGCCCTTGGAGCCGACCTTCACGACCGTATCGAACTGGGCGTAGGCACCGGCCTTGTCGCCCTTGGTCACCGACTCAATAGCTTCGGCATAGGCCTCGGCGGCCTTGCCGGCTTGGCGGGTCTGATAGTCGCCATAGCCCCAGACCGCTGCAGCGATCAGAACGCCACCCACGATGATGCCGATCCCCCAAGGCAGGTAGCGGCGCGCCAGTGCGATATATTGGTCGGAGCGAAGCTGCTCTTCGACCTCTTCAAAAACGTCGGTCACGGCTTTTGGCTCCGCACTCGTCTGAGGACAATGAGGTCGGAACCTATCGTCTGTGGCGTCCGCCCGCAATGCAGGGCGGACGACTTCGGCCTATGTCTTTGAAAAATATGTCTCTGATGAGGCCGGAAAGCGCCTCGCACGGACATCTTCGGCATAGAGACGCACCGCTTCGCTGATTTCTCCGCGCAGATCGGCATAGCGGCGGACAAATTTCGGGGTCCAGTCGAACAGGCCCAGCATATCATCGGTGACCAGAATCTGACCGTCACAGCCGCTAGAGGCACCAATGCCGATGGTCGGCACGGCAACAGCCTCCGTAATCTGGCGGGCCAGAGCCTCAGCGACCCCCTCGATGACCAGACAAAAGGCCCCGGCATCCGCCGTCGCCTTGGCTTCTGCAACCACGCGCGCCGCCTCATCCTCGGTCCGACCCTTGGCGCGAAAGCCGCCATCGACCAGAACGGCCTGGGGCCTTAAGCCAACGTGGCCCATCACCGGAATACCCCGGCGGACCATGTAGGCGATCGTGTCGGGCACGGTCTCGCCGCTCTCGACCTTGATGGCCTGAGCACCGGTTTCCTTCATGATGCGGGCTGCATTGTCATAGGCCTTCTCGGCGGAGCCCTCATAGCTGCCGAAGGGCATGTCGATGACCACCAGCGAGCGCTTGGCCGTACGCATGACCGCCTGACCGTGCAGGATCATCATCTCTAGGGTCACGCCGACCGTATTGGGCAGGCCATGGACCACCATCCCCACCGAGTCCCCAACCAGCAGCAGGTCGCAATGCTCGTCCAGCAGCGCGGCCATCGGCGCGCTATAGGCCGTCAAGCAAACAATGGGTTCACCACCCTTGCGGGCCGTGATTTCCGGGGCTGAGATCCGGCGAACAGCCGCCTCTTGATGAGAAGACAGGGCTCAATACTCCTCGATGGCCCGCGTCAGAGCAAAGACCAGGGCAAGGCCCGCCAATCCAGCGGACATCCACAGGCCTTCACCACCAAATGGCAAGGAGGGCAAGACCAGATGTGTCTCAACATAGGCCATCAGATCGCGCAACTGATGTCGCTCAGCGCCGAGGAACAGGCTCTCGAGACGCCCCATCAGGTTGGCGGCCATGATCTGGTTGACCGCAATGACGCCGCCGAGAAGGCCAGTTGTACCAATGACGAGGCTGCGCACCTGCCAACCGCTATCTAGGCGCTGCATCACCGAGGATGCGAAGAGATCGGCATCCGCAAAGGCTGGAGGCGCGTCAAACAGCTGGATCAGTTGGGCGTCGAAATCTCCGAACTCTTGACCGTTCTCAGACATGGGTTGGGCGTCCTAAGGATTGGGCCTGAACAGACAAGATCGACGGGCCGCCTTGTGGGACCATCCGTTCCTTTAGTCGCTCCAGACCGCGCTTGATATGGGATTTGAGCGTTCCGAGGGGGATATTCAAGGCCTCTGCGGCCTCGGCATGGGAAAGACCACCGCCAAAGCACAGCGTCACGCAGGCCCGCTCGGCGGGGCTTAAGTGCTTGAGCGCGGCGTCCAGATCCATCCGCCCGGCTGCGGGCCCGTCGCCTTGGTTGGCATCGGCCGCTTGCGGCTCTGGCGTTTGCGCCATGAGGTCGAGGCGGCGATCGCGCTTCCAGCGACGGATATAGAGGCGAATGGCGATCCGCTTGAGCCAACCAGCAAAGGCCCCCTCCCCGCGAAAATCAGCGATCTGTTCAAAGGCCAGCAGGAAAGCATCTTGCGCCACATCATCGGCCAGATCCGGCGCAGCCCCCATCCGGCGCAGCCCCCATCCGGCGCAGCAGACCCCGCACCGCTGATCCGTGCCGACGAACCAGCTCGCCAAAGGCCTTGCGCCCACCGGCAGCGGCCAGCGCCGCCAACGCGGTGTCGTGTTGCCCTTCAAGGATCTGATGCGGCGAGTGCGCGCCGATGATGGTCATAACGGTCTGGACCTACCCGCCCCGCCTAGACGCTGGTCTTATTACGGTTGAAGTACCAAAGAATCAGACAACCCAAACCGATAAAGCCCGGAATTGTGGCTCCGGCTAAGGTGCTAAATTGCGCATCGGCACCCTCGGTTTGACCTAACGCAAAACTCATGGCCACCAGACCTAGGCTGAGGCCGATCAATATCACAGCGGCCCGCAGGTCCTTCTGCGAACGATTGACATCCTGACCAACCTCATTGCCGCTTTGAAGGACTTGGATCAACTCTGGCGGAACCGGTTGGCCCTTTTCATAGGCAATACGCAAGGTCTCATGCAACCGCGCGCGATCCTTCGATTTCAGATAGCCAGGCACGAGGATGATGGCGGTTAGAAAAGCAAAAAAAGACAAGGGAACCAGAACTTCAACCATAAAACCTCCACCAAAAATTCAAAATTAGCACGCCACCCATCGTGGCCTTCTGATGGATAGAGACATGAACAGGGCCATTCGGATGCAAGGCTTTGCATGAAATATTGGTAATGCAAGGCCATGGCCGTTACATCGGTTCGATCCTTCGCCGTTCTGAGACCCCCGCCATGACCTCATCCTTTGCTAACAATGCCCTAGAGCTCGATCTGGTCGGAGACCATGGCGTCCTGACCCTGAACCAGCCCGCCAAGCGCAATGCCATGACCAAGGCCATGTGGATGGCCTTGCCTGAGGTCTGCGCGGTGATCGAGGCGGCGCAGGAGGTCAAGGTTCTGGTCGTGCGCGGCGCAGGCGACCATTTCGCCGCCGGGGCCGATATTAGCGAGTTCGAGATCGTCTATGGCACCCGCGAGGCGGCAAGCGCCTACCGGGCCAATGTCGCCGCCGGGGTTGAGGCCCTCGCCACCCTCTCCAAGCCGACCATCGCCATGATCAGCGGGGTCTGTATCGGCGGCGGGATGGCCCTAGCGCTGGCCTGCGACCTGCGTATTGCCGCGACCAACGCACGTTTTGGCATCACGCCCGCGCGGCTCGGGATCGTCTATAGCCTTGCCGACACCAAGCGTCTGGTCGATGCGGTCGGCCCATCAGCGGCCAAGAACATCCTCTATACGGGCGAGATTGTCGGGGCCGAGAGCGCGCTACGCATCGGTCTGGTCAATGATCTGCACGCCCCCCACGCGCTCGAAGCGGCCGTGATCAGCAAGGTCGAGCAGATCGCCTGCACCTCGCAATGGACGGTGCGCAAGGTCAAGCAGGTGGTTTCGATGATCCTGTCTGGCACGGTCACCGACACGCCCGAAACCACCGCTTGGCAACTCGATGCCGTTGAGGGTCCCGATTTTTCCGAGGGGCGCGCCGCCTTTATGGCCAAGCGCCCGCCGGTCTTTCCTTACCGCTAAGTCCGTCGCTTGCCAGAGCGGTTCAGGCCCGCCACTGTGCAGATTAACCCATCGCCCGATCAGACTAGGCCGCTAAACCATGCCCCTCTCTAGCCTCGACTTTATGGTGTCGCGCCAAGACCTGCGCCAAGGCCAATGGCAGACCACGCCCCTGCCTGCGCTCAGCGAGGGTGAGGTGCTGATCAAGGTCGATCACTTTGCCCTGTCCGCCAACAATATCACCTATGCGGCGTTCGGTGAGGCCATGGGCTATTGGAACTTCTTTCCAGCGCCGCAAGGGTTGGGGCGCATCCCCGTCTGGGGCTATGGCGATATTGTCGAGAGCCGCCATCCCGATCTGAGCGTTGGCGAGCGGGTCTATGGCTATTTTCCGATGTCGAGCCACCTCGTCATTCAGGCCGACCGGGTCAGCAAGAGCGGCTTTATTGACCGGGCTGAGCACCGGGCAGCCCTCACGGCCGTCTACAATGCCTATCTTCGGGTATCGCAGGACGCCAGCCACGCCGCTCCTGCCGAGGCGGCCCAGTCCATCCTGCGCCCCCTCTTTATGACCTCGTTCCTGATCGATGATTTCTTGGCAGACAATGGCTTCTTCGGGGCGCAGCAGGTTGTGCTGTCCAGCGCCTCGAGTAAGACCTCGCTTGGCCTGGCCTTTACCCTCAAGCAGGCGGCGCGAGACGAGATTGCCATTGTCGGCCTAACCTCACAGGCCAATATCGCCTTTGTTCAAAGCACCGGGTACTACGACAAGGTCGTGGCCTATGAGGGCATTGCCGCCCTGCCCCGCGATCCTACCGTCTTTGTCGACATGGCAGGCGGCGGATCAGTCCGGGCCGCGGTGCATAGCCATTTTGCCGATCAGTTGACCTATTCCTGCTCTGTCGGCGGCACGCACTGGGAAGATAGGCTGGCGACACCGGACCTGGTGGGTCCACGCCCGACCCTGTTCTTTGCCCCGGCCCAGATCAAGAAACGTCACGCCGACTGGGGCCCCGGCGGGTTGGACAAGCGCTTGGGCGGGGTATGGACCGCCTTCCTTGCCGATGTTGCTGGGTGGCTCAAGATCAGCGAAGGGCGGGGGCCTGAAGCGGTCGAGGCCATCTATCACGAGGTCCTAGAGGGCAAGTCCCGTCCCGAGCAGGGCCATATGGCCAGCGTCGCGGGTCTAAAGGCTGCCTGTGAGTAACCCCGCCGATGAGATCTTGGTCGATGCGCGCGGACATCGCTGCCCCGTTCCGACCTTGCAGCTGCGCAAGGCGGTTGAGCAGGCGCCGCCGGGTCAAAGGCTGCGGCTCTTGGCAGATGACCCCCTCGCCCGCATTGACGTGCCCCATCTGGCCAACAGTCTTGGCCTCCTGATCCTTGAGGCCCCCGCAGACGGCGCAGCCCTGAACTTCCTGATCCAGAAGCCCTAAGGCCAAAACGGCGCGCCGCCAGGAAGGGGCCAGGGTTGGGTTTGGGGTCCTGTGGGTCACTGACCCCGCGAGGGACATGGGGCTGGGTCAGCGACCATCCTTAGGATTAAACCCCGCAAGCTGAACCCTAACTGAACCTAGCGTTCAGGCCGCCGTTGCCTTTTGCGCCGCCTTGCGGGCGCTCCAAGCGGCAATCGCCTCGCGGGAATTGATCGCTTCCTCGATCATGATCCGGTCATGGTCTTGAGTTCGGCAGGTAATTTCTAACGGCAAGCCATTAGGATCAAAGAAATAAATCGATTCGACAAAATGGTGATCGATGGGGCCGAAACACTTGACCTCGGCGTCATCCAGACGGGCCTTATAGGCCATCATCTCATCACGGCTCGAGGCCTCCATGGCGATATGGAGGTCAAAGCCAGACTTTATCTTGAATTTACTCTCGTCGCTGCCCTCAGGCATGTCGAAAAAGCCGACAAAGTTGCCGTCCGCCATCTCAAAGAACAGATGCATATAGGGCAAGGCCTTGCCGGTCCCCGGCTCCTCTTCGATCACCAATGCCGCCCTCAGCGGCAGGCCCAACACATCTTGATAGAAGGCGCGGGTCTCTTCGGCATCGCGGCAGCGATAGGCGCTGTGATGCACGCCTTTGAGAAGCGGTAGGGACTGGGTCATGACGAAACTCCCATGGTTGGCTTGGTGATCAGCCTTGGGCTGAGAATAGATCCATCCTCAGCCCAAAGACAATGACCTTGCCGCAAGGCCTAGGCTGCGCCAGACGCCTTCAAGGCCTCGATCTCAGCACTAGTAAAGCCCCAATCGGCCAGAGCCGTTTCGGTGCTCGACCCAATGGCCGGTGGCGGACCTTGGATCGCGCCGGGCGTGGCAGAGAAGCGCGGCGCAGGAGCAGGCTGCACGACACCCGCAATCTCGACAAAGGTCTGACGCGCGACATTGTGGGCATGCTTGGGGGCCTCATCCAGATCGAGCACGGGCGCGAAACAGACGTCGGTGGCCTCCATCAGGTCGCACCATTCCTTCTGGGTCTTGGTGGCGATCACGGCGGCCAGCTTGGTCTGAAGTTCTGGCCAATCCTTGCGGCTCATCTGATTGGCGAAGGCCGGATCGGTGATGCCGGTCTTTTCCAGTAGTAGGGCATAGAACTGAGGTTCAATCGAACCAATCGAGACCCACTTGCCGTCGCTGCACTGATAGGTGTCATAAAAGTGCGCCCCGCCGTCGAGCAGGTTGGTGCGGCGATTGTCCTGCCAAGCGCCAGCGCCCTTAAAGCCATAGAACATCGACATCAGCGAGGCGGCACCGTCGCTCATGGCGCAGTCAATCACCTGACCTTGGCCAGAGGCGCGGGCATGGATGACCCCAGCAAGTAGACCGAAGGCCAGATAGAGCGCGCCGCCACCGAAATCGCCAACCAGATTGAGCGGGGGAATGGGCTTGTCCTTGGTGCCGATGGCATGGAGCGCGCCGGTGATGGCGATATAGTTCATGTCGTGACCAGCGGCCTGGGCATAGGGACCAAACTGGCCCCAACCGGTCATGCGTCCAAAGACCAGCTTTGGATTGCGCTTGAGGGCAACTTCAGGCCCCAGACCCAAACGTTCCATGACGCCGGGGCGGAAGCCTTCGAACACCGCATCGGCGGTCTCAAACAGTTTCAGGCACGCTTCGATGGCCCCCGGCGACTTCAGGTCCAAGGCGATGGACCTGCGGCCACGGCTGGTCACATCGGCAGGCGAGGCCCGGCCACTGCCCTTGCGGTCAATCCTCACCACGTCTGCGCCCAGATCGGACAGCAGCATGCCGCAGAAAGGCCCCGGGCCGATCCCGGCAAATTCAACGATCTTTAATCCTGACAAAGGTCCAGAAGTCATGATGTTTCTCCCTGTTTTTTTCTAATCTTTAGAAGGTTTATCGCGGGCGTGTAGCCCTGCGCCGTAAATTTCTCGTACCCGATTGGAGTTAGACATACTGCCCGTCATCAACCGTGATGACCGAGCCGGTCATGCCGTTAGCACCCGGTCCGCACAGGGCCATGAAGACGGCGTCCAGGTCACTGTCGAGCATCAGGCGACGACGCGGGAAGCTCTGGACCTGACGCTTGCCACCCTCGGTTTTGAACCATTCCTCATTGATCGCCGTCTCGATGAAGCCGGGACAAAGGGCATTGACGGCAATCAACTTGCGCGCCCATTCGCGCGACAGGCTTTTGGTTATGCTGATCACAGCGGCCTTAGACGCACAGTAGGCCGGCAGGCCCGGCAGAACATTCATCCCCGCGATCGAGGCGATATTGACGATCCGCGCCCTGCCCGCCTCGGCCACACCGCTGGCGATCATGCGCGCGGCAGCTTCACGCGCGGCAAAGAACACGCCGCGCGTATTGACGGCAAAGGTCGCGTCCCAGTCTTCAATCGAAATGTCGAGCGCCCGGCCCTCTCCTGCGACACCGGCATTGTTGATCAATATAGAGAGCGGGCCGAGCACGGCCTGCGCCTCGTCTAGCGCCGGACCGATGGCGGCGGCATTGGCCACATCCAAGGGGATGGCGACGGCCTGACCGCCCGTGGCCTTGATTTCGGCAACCACCGCGTCCAATCGATCCGTACGCCGTGCCATCAGGGCCACCGAGGCTCCCGCCTCCGACAGGATCTTCGCAAAGCGAACGCCTAGACCACTGGAGGCGCCGGTAACGACCGCAACCTGACCGGCCAACATCTTGGTCTGCATGTTCAACATCTCCCCAACCTTATTTGCCACCCTAGCTCAGGCGGCGGACTTTGATATGGTCCTGTTAGCGACTCTTCGCCTAAAAGGTAGCGGTAGGATGCGCGCGCTGGAATGGTGTCGTGGCGTCAAGGCGAAAGGTTATATCGTGGCGGTTCAGCCCCGTGTGTTGATCATGTCCGAAAATAGCCCCCACCTTGGTCCCTTGACCCAAGGCATGGAGCGGCTGGGCTGGGCGGGGCGGGTAACGACAAGTGAGGACGAGGCTGTCCAAGCTCTACTCGCGCTTCCAATCGCCGCGGTGATCCTAGAGCTTCCCGTCTTGGAACATGACGGCCAGACAGAAACCTTAGCCAGGCGCCTGAAGGCCGCCGTCGCGCCGCGCCAACTGCCCATCATTGCCCTTGGGGCTCCAGACGCCCTTCTTGCAATACCGGCCTTTGATCTGGTGCTCGCCCCGCCCCTGCATCCAGCCCAAGCGGTCATGCATATTGAGGCCTTGGTGCGCAGTGCGATTGCTGATGAAGAGTTCGACCTTCGCCAAAAGACCTTCGCTGAGCGTGGCAAAGGCTTGGAGCGCCCGCTCGATCGGAACCTAGCCTTACGCATTTTGGCCATTGGTGAGCCTGCGCCGCAATTTCTGGCACTATCCAACATGATGACCAAGGCAGGAGCCGAGGTCGTCGGAGCCTTCACGGCCTATACCGCCTTCGACTATCTACATGAGCAAAACTTCGATGCGGTGGTCATGTGGGGCGGTACCAATGCCACCGAAGCCCTATCCATTGCGGGCGGCATGAGACGTAATACCCGCCTGTTTCACGTCCCCATCACGCTCTGCACCGCCGTGACGAATAGCGCCACAGCCACAGAGGCCTTTAATCGGGGCGTGTCAGACCTGATACCCCCCGACGTCTCCGAGCGCGATACGGCCCAGCGGATCTTGGAATTGGCGCGGGCCTATCGCCGCCAGAGCGCCATTCGCGCCGCGTTAGACAGGGTGCGCACCTCGGGCCTTATGGATGAGGCGACGGGGCTCTTTACCCGCGATCTCTTTGCCGCCCACCTGCTGCGTCTCAGTCAAAGTGCCGAACAGTGCAAAAGGCCCCTATCGATCTGCGTCTTGCAGATCATCGATAGCGACGCGGTCCGTGAGGCCCGCGCCGAGGGCTGGATGGATCGCGCCCTGCCTCAAATCGGCTCCATGATCGGGCGTCTGGTCCGCTCGGAAGACACCGCCGCCCGGATCGCGCCAGAGGTCTTTGCCCTCGCCCTGCCCGCCACAGCCCTGCATGAGGGCCGAGCGGCGGCTGAGCGTATCGCTGCCGTCATTGCCTGCACGGCCTTTGACGCCGGCACAGATCGTCCTGCCTTCGTCGCCGAGTTCAATATTGGTGTGGTCCAACTGGAGCCCGGAGAAAGCGCGACCTCAGCGCTAGAGCGGGCAGCCGCCAAGCCATTGCATCTGGCTTAAAGCTGAGTCACCTTGGGTCTATGACTGCTTCAATCCAAACCACACCACCCGCCCCTTCCGCCCCGATGCAGATCGACTTCGTCGCTGATGTGGTTTGCCCCTGGTGCTATCTTGGTTGGGAGCGCCTGAAAAAAGCCCTCGCCCTTCGCCCAGACGTGCGTGCGCAGGTCATGTGGCGTCCCTTCCAACTGGATCCGATGATCCCGGAGCAGGGCGTCGACCATAAGGCCTATATGGCCAACAAGTTCAAAGACCCTGAGCGGATCAAGGCCGCGACGGCTGCGCTTCAGGCCGGAGCTTTGGAAGACGGCGTGATTTTGAACCTCGCCGACATCCCCATCTCGCCAAACACCAATGCTGCCCACCGCGTGATCCGCTGGGCGCAGCGCGCCGGATGCGACATTGCGGTGATCGAAGGGATCATGAAGGCCTATTTCAC
Organism: Caulobacteraceae bacterium; assembly: GCA_040399645.1. Lineage (GTDB taxonomy): Bacteria > Pseudomonadota > Alphaproteobacteria > Caulobacterales > Caulobacteraceae > CAISGS01. Next base: position 50,317 of record JBBARR010000007.1, read on the forward strand.
CGACCTGCGTGACATTGGCGATCCAGAAGTGCTGGCCGATATTGCCGACAAGGCCGGTCTTGAGAGGATGGCCGTGCTGAAGATGCTCTCTGAAGACACTGACCGCGACGTGATCGCCAATGAGCACGGCATCGCCGTCCGCGCAGGCATTACCGGCGTTCCCTTCACCATCTTTGACGGCAAGGTTGCGGCATCTGGCGCAGAATCGCCCGAGCGGCTGGTTTTGGCGATTGATCAGGCCCTGGCGACACCGGTCGCTTAAGCGCACCCTCGCCCCTAGAGGGTCTAGGGACGAAGGCAGGCTGAATTAAGCAAATTCGACGAGGATCTCGTCCGCGGCGACGCTATCACCGGCCTTGGCGCCGACTTCCTTGACCACGCCGTCACGTTCGGCGCGGATGATGTTCTGCATCTTCATGGCTTCAATGATGCAGACGATCTCGCCTTCCTTGACCTCTTGGCCCAGAGCGACCTCGATCGAGACCATAAGACCTGGCATCGGAGAAATGATCAGCTTGGATGTGTCCGCCGCCTGCTTGGCGGGAAGGCGCTTGTGCAGCTCTGCCGAATGGGGCGTCAGAACCAGCACCTGCGCCTTAGCGGCGCGGTGACGAATAGTGAAGCCCTCAGCGGCTGGCAAAGCGGCAACCGTGAAGGCGCGGCCATTGAGCAGCCCCCTGTAGGTCGGCTTGCCTGGACGCCAATCGATCTCGCTCAAGGACAGGGTGCGGCCTTCGTCCGATAGGACAACATCCAAACCCGCCAAGCCGTCGACCAGGGTCACAGCGCGCTCTTTTTTGCCGACAAAGACAACCCAATCTTCACGCACGTCGCGCTGGGCCAAGCCGTTGCCGATGGTGCGAGCGCGAGCGGCCATGACGCGATGCATGGACGATGCGACAGCGGTCATCACATCGATCTGGAAGTCCGTCGGCACCGTGCCGTTGAAGCCCTCAGGGAACTCATCGGTGATGTAGTTGGTCGCCAAAGCGCCGGACTTGAAGCGGTCCTGATCCATCACAGCGGCGAGAAACGGGATATTCTGACCCAGACCTTCAATGTGGAAATCTTCCAAGGCGCGGCCCATGCCCGCCACGGCGGCCTCGCGGGTTGGAGCCCAGGTGCAGAGCTTGGAGATCATCGGGTCGTAATACATCGAGATCTCGTCGCCCTCACGCACGCCGCCATCATTTCGAACCGTGTAGGCCCCAAGATGAGACGAGGCATGCTGACCCTCGGCTGGCGGTTCGTAGCGCACAAGCCGCCCGATTGAGGGCAGGAACTTGCGATAGGGATCTTCCGCATAGATGCGGCTCTCAATGGCCCAACCATTGATCTTCAGATCGTCCTGCTTGAAGGCCAGCTTTTCGCCGTAAGCGACGCGGATCATCTGCTCGACCAGATCAAGGCCAGTGATCAGTTCGGTGACCGGATGCTCGACCTGAAGGCGGGTGTTCATTTCGAGGAAATAGAAGCTCTTGTCCTGACCGGCTACGAACTCGACCGTTCCGGCACTGTCATAGCCAACCGCATTGGCTAGAGCCACCGCTTGAGCACCCATAGCGGCGCGGGTTTCAGGGTCAAGCAAAGGCGACGGTGCCTCTTCGATGACCTTTTGATTGCGGCGTTGGATCGAACATTCGCGCTCAAACAGGTGGACCAGATTGCCGTGCTTATCGCCCAGAACCTGGATTTCAATATGGCGCGGACTGGTGATGAACTTTTCAATGAAGATACGGTCGTCACCGAACGCGCCCTTGGCCTCGGCGCGCACAGCGGGGAAGCCCTCTTCAACGTCCTTGCGGTTCATGGCAACGCGGATACCCTTACCACCGCCGCCAGCGCTGGCTTTGATCATCACCGGATAGCCGATCTCCTCAGAGATCTTGACCGCGTGGACTGTGTCGGCAATTTCGCCGATGTGGCCCGGAACGCAGGAGACGTTAGCCGCAGCGGCGAACTTCTTGCTCTCGATCTTATCGCCCATGGCCGAGATAGCCCCAGCGTTCGGACCGATGAAGACAATGCCCTCATCCTTACAGCGCTGAGCGAACTCCGCCTTCTCCGACAGGAAGCCAAAGCCGGGGTGCACAGCCTGCGCGCCCGTCTGCTTACAGGCATCAATGATCTTGTCGGCGATCAGGTAGGACTCCGATGCCGGAGCCGCTCCAATAAACACGGTCTCATCGGCCATCTCAACGGCTAAGCTGTCCGCATCGGCTTCGGAATAGACAACCACCGTTTTGATGCCCATGCGCCGCGCGGTCTTAATGATACGGACGGCGATCTCGCCTCGGTTGGCGATCAAGATTTTTGAGAACATCGAGGCCCCTGTCTCGTCACAGAACTGTTTAACGGATCAGGGGTTAGCGACGTCAGAGCCGCAATGCAAATCTCTAGCGCGGATATTTTACGTCTAGAGGCAAAATATTCCGTGATTTGTGGGCTTGGCCTTGGTTGACGCAAGGTCTGACCACGCGACTTTTCACAATGGCACGCTATAATGATCGGTGAACCGACCTTCGGAGACTCGCATGACCCAGCCCATCGCCCCCTCTGCCCTTGGCCACGACCTGACCCCGCCCAGCGCCGAAGAGCGCGCCCGTCTGGAGGCTGATCTCAGTCAAGAAGAGCGCGAAGTGCTGCTCCATCACGGAACCGAAGCGCCATTTTGCGGTGGCCTGCTGAACCAGAAAAAGCCGGGGACCTATTGCTGCCGGATGTGTGCCCTGCCCCTCTTCCGGGCCGAGACCAAGTTCGAGTCAGGGACAGGTTGGCCCAGTTTCTTTGCCCCGATCGATAAGGACCATGTGCGGCTGATCGAAGATAACAGCTATGGCATGCGCCGGGTTGAGACCCTCTGCGCGCGCTGTGGTAGCCATCAAGGCCACGTCTTCCCCGACGGCCCAGCCCCGACCCGCCTGCGCTACTGCATTAATTCGGTGTCGCTGGCCTTTGTGGCAGACGCTTAGAGGCCGCAGCCCCCCTAGGCTATGCCGGTACTTCCCCCAGAAGGAGAAGATTTAAACGAGAATGCCCCCCTAGGAGAAGTGGCCCAAAGAGCCGAGGGGGGCCTTTTTTTACCATACCCTACAACGGGATATTATCGTGCTTTTTCCAAGGGTTAGTCAGGACCTTGTGCTTCAGACTCTTCAAGGACCGGATAATACGCCGACGCGTGCCGTGGGGCTTGATCACGTCGTCAATATAACCGCGTGAGGCCGCGACGAACGGATTGGCGAAGCGCTCTTTATATTCGGCTTCGCGCGCGGCTAGCTTTTCAGCATCGCCAATATCGGCCCGGAAGATGATCTCCACCGCCCCCTTGGCCCCCATGACAGCGATTTCGGCGGTCGGCCAGGCATAGTTGACATCGCCGCGCAGGTGTTTGGAGCTCATCACATCATAGGCCCCGCCATAGGCCTTACGGGTAATGAGCGTGACCTTAGGAACTGTCGCCTCGGCATAGGCGAACAGCAGCTTTGCGCCGTGCTTAATCAGCCCACCATATTCCTGCTTGGTGCCGGGCATGAATCCGGGGACATCGACGAGGGTCACGATCGGAATACTGAACGCGTCGCAGAAGCGAACGAACCGCGCCGCCTTACGGCTGGCGTCAATATCAAGCACCCCGGCCAGCACCTGAGGCTGATTGGCCACGATACCGACGGTCGAACCATCCATCCGCGCAAAGCCCGTGATGATGTTCTTGGCGAAATCCTTGCCGATCTCAAAGAAATCCGCCTCATCGACGATCTTGAGGATCAGTTCCTTCATATCGTAGGGCTTGTTCGGATTGGTCGGGATCAAGCTGTCGAGCGAGGGCTCATCGCGCATCGCGTCGTCGAAAGTCTCGCGTACAGGAGGCTTTTCACGATTGGACAGGGGCAAGAAGTCGACCAGACGGCGGACCTGCGTCATGGCCTCGAGATCGTTCTCAAAGGCGCCGTCCGCCACGCCAGACTTACCGGCATGGACGCGCGCGCCGCCAAGATCTTCGGCCGAAACGGTCTCGTTGGTCACGGTCTTGACCACGTCAGGACCGGTCACAAACATGTAGCTGGTATCCTTCACCATGAAGATGAAATCAGTTAAAGCCGGAGAATAGACATCGCCACCCGCGCAAGGGCCCATGATGACGCTGATCTGCGGGATCACACCGCTGGACATCACATTTTCCATAAAGATGTCGGCATAGCCTGCAAGGCTATCGACGCCCTCTTGAATGCGCGCACCGCCCGCATCGAACAGGCCAATCACCGGCGCGCCATTGCGGGCGGCCATCTGCTGAACCTTTACGATCTTTTGGGCGTGGGTCATGGACAGGGAGCCACCGAACACGGTGAAGTCCTTAGAGAAGACATAGACGAGGCGACCATTGATGGTGCCCCAGCCGGTGACCACGCCATCACCGGGAAATTTTTGGTTCTCCATGCCGAAGTCGGAGCAGCGATGCTCGACAAACATGTCATATTCTTCGAACGAGCCTTCATCGAGCAACAGGTCGATACGCTCGCGAGCGGTCAGCTTGCCCTTGGCATGCTGCGTGGCAATGCGCTTTTCGCCGCCTCCAAGGCGAGCCTGGTCGCGGCGCTTTTCCAGCTCGTTCAGAATATGCTGCATCGGTTCTATCCCCTATCGTCAATGCTGCTGGAGGCTTAGCGGTCCGTCTGGCCACTGACAAGCTTGCAGGCGGCAATTGGCAGGGCTCACCTTTAGGAAACTTGGATGTTTCTACCCTTGGAGGGCCGCAAACCAGCGCTCTAGGAGCAAAGCTTCCCCGTGCATGCTCGCCGTCCGGGCCGCGGCCTCATCATCGATTCCCCAGCGCGCCTCTTGGAAGGCCTGATCCAGCCGCGCCAATGTGTGAGCCGACTCCCCACTCAACTGCCCCATCTGCAGGGCAAAGGCCAAGACCGCAGAACCAAAGAGCGACGCCCCAAAGGCCAAACCGGCCAGTGAGAAATCATCCAACTGTGCCGCCCTGGCCTCTGCCTTGGTCAAGGCCTCAGGGGGTTGAGGCTGGTGAATAATGCCGTGGGTCTTGACCAATTTCAGTCCCAAGACGGTATCCGCCCATTCCAATAGTGGGCCCCAATGTTCGGTCTGAAGCTTGATCAAACCTTCGGGAGCCTCCGCGAAATAACAGATCATATCCGATCCGGCATAGCGCCCAACCTCGGCAGCGGTATCGGCCCTTGCCTTGCTGACCATATCGATCACTGTATAGGCTAGACGGGTCGCGCCCATGGAGGGCAGGACAATGAATGCCTCCTGCGCCGTCCACTCATCGGCCATCAACTGCGCAAGGGCCTTAGATGGCACGATCAGCTTGCTGCCCAAAGGCGTCTTGGGCGTGCGGCCATCTAGCGTCACAGCAAAGCCGCCATCGGCCTCAGCGACGCTGACCTGCTTGTAGAAGCGCTTGGGCCGTTCGGTTGTATCGTTGGCTCTCATGGTCTGTCCAAAGGCTTATCGGCCTGCGCGGTCGCAGTGGCGAATCGGTGAAGCTGATCGATCAAGGTCCGGAAGTCTTCGGCCACATGATCGGCCCCGCCGTCCAGTACCTCTTGCAAAGTATGAAAGCCCCAGGCCACGCCTTGGGCCCGAACACCGGCCGCCTTAGCCATGCGCATATCGTGGCTGGTGTCGCCGATCATGATGGTTCGATCAGGCGCGATGCCCTGCCCCTTCATGGCCTCGAGTACCATTGCGGGATGGGGCTTGCCCGGTCCGTCATCGGCGCAGTGAGTGGTTTCGAACAGGTCCTGCCAACGGTGCATAGCCACAATCATCTCGACCCCGCGCCGCGACTTTCCCGTGGCGATACTGAGACGCCAGCCATCGGATCGCATCTGTTCGAGCATCTCAGCTGCGCCCTCATAGAGCGGTTCGGTAAAGCCTGGTTCCAGATGAAAGCGGTGGAAGGCTTCCTTGTAACGGACCTCCAACGCGCTCAGCCCCTTCGCCGACAGACCCGGCGCGATCATGGATAGGCCAAGGTCTAGATTGAGCCCGACAATCTGTCTGACCGCATCATAGGGCGGCGGCGGCAGGTCCATCTCGGCGAAGGCGGCAAGGGCCGCATCGTGAATGACTTTGCGGCTATCAACGAGCGTGCCATCAACGTCAAACACGGCCAAGGCTGGCCTGGCTTTGGATAGGCTCAACGGTGACGCGCCCCTCGGGGACTGGCACCGCCCTTGGAAAATGGCTCGGGATCGGCCTCGTGCTCGTCAAAGCCAAAATGGCTGAATCCAGCGCGCATCTCGAGGCTTAAAGGAGCCTCGATGATCAAGGTGCCGCTAGAGGGGTGAGGCACGGTCAGACGGCGTGCATGCAGTTGCAACTTCAGGCCACCGGACAGTTCCGCCGCCTTGTCGTTGCTATATTTCGGATCGCCGAGAATGGGATGACCGATCGCGGTCATGTGGGCGCGAAGCTGGTGCGTGCGGCCCGTATGGGGGCGAAGGGCCATCCAAGCGGCCCGGTGCGCGGCGCGCGAGATGGTCACATATTCGGTTTCAGCCACACTGCCCGCGGGGTCCTTAGGATCGACCGGCACCACGATCTCGCGGTCACCGACGCCCTTCTTGGCCAAGGGCAGCTCGATCACGCCTTCGCGTGGATGGGGATTGCCCGACACGATGGCCCAATAGGTCTTTTGCGCCTTGCGCTTAGCAAACGACCCCGACAGCCGCGCCGCAGCGCCTGGCGTCTTGCCAAGCAGCAGAACGCCCGATGTATCGCGGTCGAGACGGTGAACCAGACGCGGACGATCCAACCCCTCACCCCAAGCCGACAACAGCCGGTCAATATGGTGCAGCGTCTTGGTGCCGCCCTGAACGGCAAGACCGGCGGGCTTGTTCAAGGCCAAGACCTCGTCATCCTCGTACAAGACCAGCGACTTAGCATAGGCTACATCTCGGTTGGACAGCGTCTTCTTCTCGCCGGGATCGGGCGCATCTGGCAGAGGCGGCACACGCACCTGCGAGCCCGCCATCAGGTGGGTCTCGGCCTTGACCCGCGCGCCATCGACGCGGATCTGGCCCGAGCGGGTCATTTTCTGGATCTGGATGTGGTTAAGATAGGGCCATCGGCGCTTGAACCATCGGTCTAGCCGCACGCCGTCTTCACCGGCATCCACGAAAAGGGTGCGGACTTCTTTCATGCAAACAGACGCCTTGCCACTATCAAACCTGCAAATAGAGCCGCGACGGACAGGAGCACCGATGCCGAAACATAGGTAAAGGCCTGCGCATAGCGACTTTTCTCAATCATCAGCGCCGTCTCAAGCGAGAAGGCCGAAAAGGTGGTGAAACCGCCGAGGATACCGACCCCGAACAGTAGCCGCAAACGGTCTTGATCAGCACCGCCACGATGGGCCAAGAAGCCAACCAACAGCCCCATCGCCAAGCCACCTAAGAGGTTGCAAATGAAGGTGCCAAAGGGCCAGCCCGTTCCAAACAGCCGCCATACATGGCTTCCCACTGCATAGCGCGCCGCTGCTCCAGCACCGCCGCCCAAAACCACAAGTAACAGTTTGCTCATAGCCCCTTATGCGCTTTGCCGTGATTTTTAGCAAACCCTGTGGGTTGATGAGTGGGTTCACAGCCACACCCCACCTCGGCTTCACCGTTACTTCGCCCAGAGGAGGAAGATCTAAGAGTTTCAAATCCTCCCCCTCTTGGAGAAGCGATGCGGAGCATCAAAGAGGCCCTTATTTTTTTAACCTATCGCCAATCCCGCCGCAGACATTGCCGTCATGAAATCCTCTGGAGGCGTGGCTTCTATCCGCCGAACACCCCCGTCGGGATGAGGAAATTCGAGCCATTGGGCGTGGAGCATCAGGCGCGGTACAGGTTCACCGCCGATCATCAGAGCGCCGCCATAGCGCACATCCCCAGCAATGGGCCGCCCCAGCGAAGCCAGATGGACGCGGATCTGATGCATGCGACCGGTCTCTGGACTAGCCTCGATCAAGGCCGCGCCCTCGGCGTCGCTCAAGGTCCGATAGCGGGTCTTGGCGGTTTGGGCGTCGGGGTGATCCATCTCACAGATGCGCATATAGGCCTCGCGCCCCTGCTCATCGCGGCGAAGACAGGCCTCGATCAAGCCCTTACGCGGCTCCGGAGCGCCCGGAGCGACAAGGGCCAGATAGGATTTTCGAAACCGCCGCGCAGCCAGAGCCTTACCCAGAAAAGCGGCGGCAGGCTTGGTCCTTGCCGTCAAAATGATCCCAGAGGTGTCGCGGTCCAGCCTATGCACCAGACGCGGACGGTTGCCGCTCGATCGCGCAAAGGCCCACAGATGCTCATCGAGCGTATGGACCTGCCCGCGCCCACCTTGGCTCGACAGACCCGACGGCTTGTTGAGCACGATAATGGCGTCGTCCTGATAGACGACCATCGCCCTCACAAGGTCGATCTCTTCGGGTGATAGCGTAATCGGGTTGTCGATCGCGCGGGGGGCCTTGGGCTTGAGCGGACGTCTAAAGGAGGACTTAGCCACGCAGCGGCTGCTTTTGGCGGCGAAGTTGGTTCCAGCGGTCAAGGCGCTCCTTTACCCGCGCCTCGGTGCCGACATCCTTGGGCTTATAGAATTGACGCCGCTCCATTTCGTCCGGGAAATAGGACTGGCCAGAAAATCCTTCAGGCTGATCATGGTCATAGGCATAGCCCTGACCATAGCCAAGATCCTTCATCATCTTGGTTGGCGCATTGAGGATGTGGGCGGGTGGCATCAGAGAGCCGGTTTCCTTGGCTGCCGCCATCGCGCCCTTAAAGGCGGTATAGACCGCATTAGATTTGGGCGCGCAGGCCAGATGAACGCAGGCTTGGGCCAGCGCCAACTCTCCTTCTGGTGAGCCCAGAAAATCGTAGGTGTCCTTTGCGGCATTGACCACGACCAGCGACAGGGGGTCGGCGGCGCCTATATCCTCACTGGCCATCCTTACAAGACGACGAGCGATGAACAGAGGGTCCTCACCGCCGGTCAGCATTCGGGCTAGCCAATAGAGCGCCGCATCGGGGTCAGAGCCACGCACAGACTTATGCAGGGCGGAGATAAGGTTATAATGACCCTCCCGGTCCTTGTCATAGGCGGGACTGCGCTTTTGCAATAGCCGCCCAAGCTCTGCCGTCGACATGGGCGTCGCAGACCCGACTGCATAGAGGGTCTCAGCCATGGTCAGGAGATAGCGACCATCACCATCGGCCAGCGCCACCAAGGCCTCTCGGGCATCAGGCTCGAGCAGCAGCGCCCGCCCTTCGAAGGCTTCAGCCTTAACCAGCAACTGATGCAGCGCCGCATCATCAAGGCGCTTGAGCACATAGACCTGGCAGCGTGAAAGCAACGCGCCGTTCAGTTCGAACGAGGGGTTCTCGGTCGTTGCCCCGACCAACGTCACTACCCCCTCCTCGACAAAGGGCAAAAAGCCGTCCTGTTGGGCGCGATTGAACCGGTGGATTTCGTCGACAAACAACAGAGTCGTCAGGCCTGCAGCCCTGCGCACGCGCGCGGCTTCGAAGGCCTTCTTTAGATCGGCGACACCGGAAAAGACGGCGGATATCTGCTGGAACTCGTAGCCCGCTGCCTTGGCCAGCAACCGCGCAATAGTAGTCTTGCCGGTGCCCGGAGGGCCCCACAGGATCATTGAAGACAGTCGCCGCGCCTGCGCCATTCGATGCACCGGGCCATCGGGTCCCAGCAGATGGTCCTGCCCCACAACCTCGTCCAGCGCCTGCGGTCGCAGTCGTTCCGCCAACGGACGGTGGCCTTGAGATTGCGGCGCAGACAGGCCAGCAGCTTCGAACAGATCAGACATACTGTAGCCTAACGATATATGAGGTCGAAGCCTAGAGCGCGAAGATCTCGAAGTCACACGACCCCGGCTGCGCCGATACTTCCCCCAATGAGGGAAGGTCTTGAAAACCAAGGTCTTGCCCGTCTGGGGGAAGCGGCGCGAAGCGACGAAGTGGGCCTTGTTTTCCCTACATCCTAAACTGGGCCGTAATGGTCTGAGGGCCGCGATGGATGGTGATACGCCAGACGCTGACACCGCTCTTAAGCGCCTCGGCAAGATCTCGAGTGGAGCGGATTTGGCGGCCATTGACCTCGCGGATCAGATCGCCGCGCTGGAAACCCGCACTGCCTGCATAGCTCTGGGCCGAGACCTTGGTCACCAAGACCCCTTCGCGCGCAACAAAGGGATCGGCGCCAAACTCGTCCGCCACCGCAGGAGACAGATTGACCACGACCGCCCCATCCATGGGATGACGCCCGGTGAGTAGCTTCTCCTCACGGGCAGGCTCTGACGGGGGCGGCGCGACTTTAACAGTTAGGGTTCTCATGTCCCCCTCACGCCGCACCTGAAGACCCGCCGTCTCGCCGGGCTTACGCGTGCCGATCCGGTAGTTGATCGCGGCCTCATCGTTCACCGCCTGCCCATCAATGGCTAAGATCAGGTCGCCCTGCTTGACCCCTGCCCGCTCCGCCGGTCCACCGGGGAAGATATCTGCGATCAGCACGCCTTCGGGCCGGTCAAGGCCTAGACTGCGAGCAATCTCGCTGGTGACCGCTTGGGTCTTGATGCCGAGCCAAGGCCGCACGACCGAACTTCGCCCGCCCAGCGCGCTCTCGACGACCTGCTTGACCATGGTGGCCGGAATGGCAAAGCCAATTCCAGAGCTCGAGCCTGAACGTGAAAAGATCGCTGTATTAAGACCGATCAGGTCCCCATCCATATCGACCAAGGCCCCGCCCGAATTGCCCGGATTGATCGCCGCATCGGTCTGGATGAAGAACGAATAGTCGGTGATGCCAACATCGGTTCGCGCCAAGGCTGACACAATGCCATTGGTCACGGTCTGACCGACGCCAAACGGATTGCCGATGGCTAGGACGAGATCGCCAACCAAGACCGGCTCCCGCTCATCGATGGCTAAGACCGAAAGACGCTCACCGTTGGTATTGATCCGCAGGACGGCTAGATCGGACTTGGCATCGGCCAGCAGGACCTTGGCGGGAAACTCCCGCCGGTCGGCCAGCACAACCATGATCTCCTGCATGCCATCAATGACATGGTTATTGGTCACGACGATACCGTCAGAGCGGACCAGCACGCCGGAACCCAAAGACTGCTCGACCCGCTCGCGCGGTACACCGCCATCATTGAAAAAGTCCCAGAACGGATCGACCCTTTGACGCACCAAGCGGCGGCTAAAGATATTGACCACAGCCGGTGAGGCCTTTTTGACGACCGGCGCGAAGGAGGTCTTGATCGAGCCCGCATCCCCCGGGACATGCCGCGTCGGCTCGGCCAACTGCACATCTGGCAGTACCGTTTCCAGCGCAGGCGAAACGGTCTGGGCCGTAGAGCGGGCTTGCGGGTCTGAACAGGCCGCAAGCAGGGCAAAGAGCGCGATGCTCAGGCGGTTGAGTTTCATGGGACACTGAACCTTGTTTATAGGCACCGTTATGGGAACGGATTTGGACACAATCAAGACCGAAGCACGGCTAGACCGGTTCATGCCTTGCATATCGCACGGCCGCGGCCAGCGCAGCCAGTGCGAACCCTGCGGCCACCAGAAGCGGTAAGCCCGGTAATCCTAACGCCGTTTCATGCCGAAGTGCGAAGGCAAAGATCGACAGATAGAGGGCCGGCCCAATGATCGAGGATATGCCCATTAAGGCCGAACTGGCGCCCTGCAAACGCCCCTGCTGTGACTGCTCAACCCGGCCCGACATCAGCCCTTGCAAGCAAGGACCGATCAATCCACCCAGGCCACCAATGACAAGGCCGATATAGAAGACCGTCGGTGTCGGGGCTAAGCCATAGATGACGAAGGTCGCAATTTGGGACGCCATCCCGACCATTAAGGCCCGTCGCTCACCCAGCGCCTTGACCGCTCGCCCGACCACCAACAACTGCACGACCACGCTCAAGGCCCCAGTCGACACCAGCATGATCGCCGCCTCTCGCGGGCCCCAGCCAAAACGGTGCCCAACAAACAGAACAAAGATGCTCGGAAACACCACATGGGCCATTTGGAACAGGAAGCTGACACTCATCATACCGACCAAGCCGGGCTTGGAGCGTAGTAGGTCCAGCGATCCCACCGGGTTGGCCTTGGCCCAATTCAACCCCTTGGCGCGCTTCTCAGGCGGCAAGGATTCAGGCAGGACAAACAGGCCATAAAGCCAATTGACCAAAGCCAAGACTGCCGAAAGATAGAAGGGCCAGCGAAGATTATAGCCACCCAGCCAACCGCCAATAGCTGGGCCAACGATGAACCCAATCCCAAAGGCTGCTCCCATCATGCCAAAGGCCTTCGCCCGGTCTTGAGGCTCAGTGACATCGGCGACATAGGCATTGGCGGTTGAGAAACTGGCGGAGGTTATGCCGTTAATGACCCTGCCGACATAGAGCCAGATCAAGTTCGGGGCCAAGGCCATAAATAGGTAATCAATACCAAGCCCAAAGATCGAAATGAGCAGGACCGGACGACGGCCATAGCGATCCGACAGCATCCCAAGGATCGGGCTGCAGACAAACTGCATCAGGCCCCAGGTCACGGCAAAGATCATCGTATAGTCAGCAGCCACAGCCGTATCACCGCCGACCATTTCGCGAATCAGGTTGGGCAGTACGGGGATCATCACCCCCATAGCCACGATATCCAGCACAGCGGTCGCGAAGATGAAACGGACTGCAGCTTGGCGCTGCGGCTTAGAGACCGGCTGAACCAAGCTCTGGCTCCTGTCGTCGTGATGGAAACGCGATACAAAAAACCCCCGGTTTTTGCCGGGGGCTTAAGGAATTAATTTAGTCTTCGGCGTCGTAGGACACTTGGACTGGACCGGAGTCCTTGCCCTTTTCCGACGGGTCACGATCGACAAACTCGATCACGGCCAACGGAGCATTGTCGCCATAACGGAAACCAGCCTTCAAGACGCGGATATAGCCGCCTTGACGCTCTTGATAACGAGGGCCCAAGGTGGCGAAAAGCTTGCCAACCTGTTCAACGTCACGAACCTTACTGATGGCCTGACGACGGGCGTGCAGATCGCCCCGCTTGGCGAGCGTGACCAGCTTTTCCACTATCGGACGCAATTCCTTGGCCTTAGGCAAGGTGGTCACGATCTGCTCGTGCTTGATCAGCGACGCAGCCATGTTTGCGAACATGGCCGTGCGGTGCGCGGTCGTCCTACCGAGTTTGCGGTGCGCGTAACCGTGGCGCATGAGGGTCTCTCCTTGGGGGCGGGTCGCCTCCCGGCGATCCGTTGAATAACGGGGCTATAGCCTATTTCGCTCTCAGGTCATCCCCAAAAGCGAAACAGGCCTTAGAGGACTTTAGATCTGATCTTCGAACTTCTTGGCCAGCTCTTCGATGTTTTCAGGCGGCCAGTTCGGCACATCCATGCCCAGGTGTAGGCCCATTCCCAACAACACTTCTTTGATCTCGTTCAGAGACTTGCGGCCAAAGTTCGGGGTGCGGAGCATCTCGGCTTCGGTCTTTTGGATCAGGTCACCAATATAGACGATATTGTCGTTCTTCAGGCAGTTCGCCGAACGGACCGACAGCTCGAGCTCGTCGACCTTCTTGAGCAGCGCCGGGTTGAACGGCAGCTCAGGCTTGGACTCTTCTGAGGACTTCTTCTTCGGCTCTTCGAAGGTGATGAAGATTTGAAGTTGGTCTTGCAAAATACGAGCGGCATAGGCAGCGGCATCAACGGGCGAAACAACACCGTTGGTTTCGATTTCCATAACCAGCTTATCGTAGTCGAGCGACTGACCCTGACGGGTAGGCTCGACGCGATAGGCAACGCGCTTAACAGGGCTAAACAGGCTGTCCACAGCGATCAGGCCAATGAGCGCGTCTTCTGGACGGTTCTTCTCAGCAGGGACATAGCCCTTGCCGGTCCCAACCGTGAATTCCATGCGCACCGAAGCGCCGTCATCGAGCGTGCAAAGAACGTGATCCTTGTTCAGGATCTCGATATCGGCAGGCGCGTCGATCTGACCGGCGGTGACTTCACTGGGGCCAGTGGCCCGCAAGGTCATACGCTTTGGGCCTTCAGCATGCATGCGAAGAGCCAACTGCTTAATGTTCAGCACGATGTCGACCACGTCTTCACGAACGCCTTCCAGCGACGAGAACTCGTGAACAACGCCGTCGATCTGGACAGCAGTAACTGCCGCGCCTTGCAGCGACGACATGAGAACGCGACGAAGCGAGTTCCCTAAAGTAACCCCGAAGCCCCGCTCGAGTGGCTCAGCAATGATGCGCGCCTTACGCTCACCATCGACGCCGGTCTCGATAACGGGCTTCTCAGGACGGATCAGCTCGTTCCAATTTCTTTCGATCACGGATGCGGTCCCTTGAACGCGGCTCACCGGCCACAAAACGGGGCCGGTGAGGAATAATGAGGCGTGGTAGAATTAAACGCGGCGACGCTTAGGCGGACGGCAGCCATTGTGCGGGATCGGCGTAACGTCACGGATCGTGGTGATCGTGAAGCCCACTGATTGCAGAGCACGAAGCGCCGACTCACGACCCGAACCGGGACCCGAGACGTTAACTTCCAAGGTCTTCACACCATGTTCCATGGCCTTGCGACCTGCGTCTTCAGCAGCCATCTGGGCGGCAAAAGGCGTAGACTTACGCGAGCCCTTGAAGCCCATCGTGCCCGAGGACGACCAAGAAATGGCGTTGCCCTGAGCATCCGTGATGGTGATCATGGTGTTGTTGAACGAAGCGTTGACATGCGCCACGCCCGAAATGATGTTTTTACGTTCGCGCTTTTTAACGCGCGCAGGTTCTTTGGCCATCGAACTTAACGCCTCGCCTTATTTCTTCTTGCCGGCGATGGGCTTCGCCGGACCTTTGCGCGTACGCGCGTTTGTATGTGTGCGCTGACCGCGGACCGGTAGGCCCTTACGGTGACGCAGGCCACGATAGCAGGCCAGATCCATCAGACGTTTGATGTTCATCGATGTTTCACGACGCAAGTCGCCTTCAACCGTATAGTCACGGTCAATGGCTTCGCGGATCTGCAAAACTTCAGCGTCGGTCAGCTGGTTGACACGGCGAGCATCTTCGATGCCAACCTTGACAACAATTTCCTTCGCCTTGGCTTGACCAATGCCATGAATATACTGAAGCGCGATCACTACGCGCTTATTGGTCGGTATGTTGACGCCTGCAATACGGGCCACGCCTTTAATCTCCTCATCACGCGGTTGAACGCAAAGGTCGAGAATCGGCCAACTGCCACAAATGGCACAGCCGACGCCCTCTTCGCGCCCTTTCGCGGAAGCGCACCGTTATAGGGACGATTGCGTTTCCGTCAACAGCTCAAAGCACAAAAGATGCTTTTCACTAGGTCAAATATGTCAATTCTGTCTCAACCGTTAGGAGGAGGCAAAATCAACGGTGAATGTCACTTTCCTGCCGAAGCAAGAGCAGCGTCTATAGCCTCAGCAACAGCTTCAACTGTTGCCATGCCGTCCAACTCGACCAGTTTGCCCTGATCCTTATAGTAAGGGAGCAGCGGGGCGGTTTGTTCATTATAGGCGGCAAGCCGGGTCACGAAGACCTCTGGATTGTCATCCGAACGTCCTTCGGCGGCGAACCGCTTGCCGATACGTTCAATCAGAGCTGCGTCGTCGGCCTTGAGTCTAATGACCAGGTCAATAGCCGCGCCCCGCGCCGAAAGCATTTTGTCGAGCTCTTGGGCCTGCGCGAGCGTCCGCGGGAATCCATCAAAAATGGCGCCACCCGCGGCCTTAGTCTCTGGCAGGCGCTCTTCGATCAGAGCAATAACGATATCGTCGGACACCAGAAGGCCACCATCCATGATGGCCGCGACACTTTGACCAAGACCAGAACCCGAGGTCCGAGCCGCACGAAGCATGTCGCCTGTCGATAGTTGCACCATGCCATACCCCGTGACCAGGCGCTTAGCTTGAGTTCCCTTACCTGCGGCCGGAGGCCCGAACAGAATAAGATTCATTTCGAGCGTCCCCCACGGAGCTTCGACTTCTTGATCAAACCTTCATACTGGTGAGAGAGCAAGTGCGATTGAATCTGCGCGACAGTATCCATAGTCACCGTCACGACAATCAGGATCGATGTGCCGCCGAGATAGAAGGGTGCGTGATAGAAGCCGATAAGCGCCTCAGGAAGCAAACAAACCAGCGTGATATAGGCCGCGCCAATCAGGGTCAGACGGGTCAGAACGTAGTCCAGATACTCGGCTGTACGCTTACCCGGACGGATGCCAGGTAGGAACCCGCCATATTTGCGCAGGTTCTCGGCCGTATCGTCGGGATTGAACACGATCGAAGTGTAGAAGAAAGAGAAGAAGATAATCAGGCCGGCATAGACAACCATAAACAGCGGCTGACCATGCTGAAGCTGGCCCACCGCCGTAGGTAGCCATTGGGCCCAAGACGGCAGGTCTGCAGTGGCCAAAAAGCCCATGGCAGTTGTAGGGAGCAGAAGAAGGCTTGATGCGAAAATAGGTGGGATAACACCAGCTGTGTTGATCTTCAGCGGCATGAAGGAGGTTTCACCTCCATAGACGCGGTTACCTTGCTGGCGCTTGGGATACTGAACCAGGAGCCGGCGCTGAGAGCGCTCGATAAAGACGATGGCCAAAACCACGACCACAGCCAAGGCGCTGATCATAAACATGGCAAAGCCAGATAGGGCACCTTGCTGCGTCAAGGTTAGCATCTGCCAAATGCCGCGCGGCAGGACCGCAACGATACCAGCAAAGATGATCAAAGACACACCATTGCCAACGCCGCGGCTAGTGATCTGCTCACCCAGCCACATCAAGAAAAGAGTCCCGCCAGTCAGGGTCACAACAGTGGATATCACGAAGAACATGCCCGGATTGTCGACCAGTCCGGGACTATTCTGCAGGCCAAAGGCGATACTCGCAGACTGGAACAGCGCCAAAACGACGGTCAGGTACCGAGTATATTGGTTGAGTTGCTTACGACCCGCCTCCCCGCCTTCCTTGCGCAGCTTTTCCCACGGGGGATAGACCGTGCCCATCAGCTGGACGATGATCGAGGCCGAAATATAAGGCATCACGTTCAGAGCAAAGACGGCCATGCGCTGCACAGCGCCGCCGGAGAACATGTTGAACATGCCCAAGATCCCCTTGGCCTGACCATCAAAGGCACGAGAGAACGCGGCCGGGTCAATACCAGGAATGGGGATATAGGTGCCGAGGCGGTACACCACCAAAGCAATGAGGGTGAACCAGATACGCTTATGAAGCTCCGTAGCCTTTGCGAAAGACCCGAAGTTCATGTTGGCAGCGAGTTGTTCTGCGGCCGAAGCCATAAGCACCCCCTAGGGCGATTTCAGAAAACGTGGCGAGAACCCGATAACATCTAAGACGAAACCGGCTTCGCTTCTAAAGGATGGAGCCGAAAGGCCACCATCCCTCAAAAGAGCGATTAGGCTTCGGCAGCGACCTTGACCACGACCTTCTTCGTCGTGGTGACCGAACCGCCGGCAGCTTCCACTGCAGCGATGGCCGAAGGGGTCGCCGAGTTAACCGTGATGTTGAGCTTGACGCCAATGTCACCGTGCCCGAGCAGACGAACACCGTCCAGTACACGGCGGATCACGCCAGCGCCGATCAGGGCCTTTGCGTCAACAGGCTTAGAGGCATCCAAACGCCCAGCTTCGATCGCCTTGGTCAAACGCCACAGGTTTACCTCGGCATAGTCCTTAGCAAAAATGTTGTTAAAACCGCGCTTAGGCATACGCATGTGAAGGGGCATCTGGCCGCCTTCGAAACCGTGGATCGCCACACCCGAGCGTGACTTCTGACCCTTAACACCGCGACCGGCAGTCTTGCCCTTACCCGAACCCGGGCCGCGGCCGACACGCATACGACCTTTGGTGGCACCTTCGTTGTCGCGAATTTCGTTGAGTTTGGTCATGAGCCTCTCCTTGGAGCTAAACGCCGGACCGAAGGTCCGACTCGGCGGGATGCGGTGTCTACCTGAAAAAAGACGGCACCTGCAAGCGAGAAGCCTAGGTGCCGCCCTTTAAAATTCAGGCCTTTTCTTCGAGAACCGCGACCAGGTGAGCCACCTTGGCCACCATGCCACGAACCGAAGGCGTATCTTCGAGGGTCGAGACGCGACCCATACGGTTAAGTCCGAGGCCCGCCAAGGTGGCGCGCTGGTCGTTCTTACGACGGATGGGGCTACCGGTCTGCTGAATGACGATCTTTGCCATTGATATAATCCTTAGCCTTCGGAGGCGTCAGGGGAAGACGCGCCATCGGCACGACGCCCGATGATATCGCCAACCTTCTTACCACGCTTGTTGGCGACCTGACGGGGCGAAGATTGGCCCTTCAGAGCATCGAACGTGGCACGCACCATGTTGTAGGGGTTAGACGAGCCGACCGACTTGGCCACCACGTCTTGAACGCCCAGGGTTTCAAGAACCGCACGCATCGGACCACCAGCAATGATGCCCGTGCCCGGAGGGGCAGCGCGAAGCATGACCTTACCGGCACCATGACGGCCTGCGCCGTCATGGTGAAGGGTGCGGCTTTCACGAAGCGGCACGCGGACCATGGTCTTCTTAGCTTCCTCGGTGGCCTTACGAATGGCTTCCGGCACTTCACGTGCCTTACCATGCCCAAAACCAACCCGGCCCTTTTGATCACCAACGATCATCAGCGCGGCGAAGGAGAAGCGACGGCCACCCTTCACAGTCGCGGCAACGCGATTGATGTGAACCAACTTCTCGACGACGTCGCTTTCGCGCTCGTCTTGGCCGCGACCTGCGCCGCGCTCTTCGTTCCTGCGAGCCATGCGGTCCCCTTAGAAGTTCAAGCCGGCGTCGCGCGCGGCGTCAGCGAGGGCCTTGACCCGGCCGTGATACATATAGCCACCGCGATCGAAGAAGACGTCCTTGACGCCCTTTTCCATTGCGCGCTGAGCAACGAGTTTACCGACCAGCTCCGCGGCATCCTTGTCGGATCCCTTGGAGTGCTCGGCCTTTGCAACAGCTTCCAGTGACGAAGCAGCAGCCAAAGTGACCCCCTGCTTGTCATCAATGATCTGCGCATAGATGTTCTTGTCTGAGCGGAAAACCGTCAGACGCGGACGACCATTGGCCAAAGCCTTAAGCCGGATGCGCGTGCGTTGAGCACGCCGCTGGGAAAGATCGCGTGGAGAGAGCGCCATGGCTTACTTCTTCTTGCCTTCCTTACGACGAACCTTCTCGCCGCTATAACGAACGCCCTTGCCCTTATAGGGTTCGGGTGGACGAATACGACGAATAACGGCCGCGATCTCGCCGACGACCTGTTTGTCGATACCGGAGATCTTGATTTCAGTCTGCTTGGGAACCGCGAAGCTGATGCCCGCCGGAGGTGGAATATCCACCTCGTGGCTGAAGCCCAACTGCATGGCTAAAGCATCGCCCTTGAGCGCTGCTCTGTAACCCACGCCGACCAGTTCGAGCGTCTGCTCGTAACCAACCGTTACGCCGTGAACCATGTTGGCGATCAAGGTGCGGGAAAGACCCCACATTGATTTGGCCCGCTTTGAGTCACCGCGCGGTGAGAAGGTGAGCTCGCCACCTTCATTCTTGAGTTCAATCTCTTCCGCAACCGTCCATGACAAGGTCCCCTTAGGGCCCGTCACCGTGACGGTTTGTCCGACTAGCGTGAGGTTCACGCCAGAAGGGATGGAAACCGCTTTTTTGCCGATCCGTGACATTTTTCTCTTCCCTCCCCGCGCCTAGTAGACGCGGCAGAGAACTTCGCCGCCCACGTTATTATCGCGGGCAACGTTGTCGGACATGACACCCTTGGGTGTCGACAGGATGGATATGCCAAGACCGTTCTTCACGGGCTTGAGATCCTTGATCGCAGAGTAAACGCGGCGGCCCGGCTTGGACACACGAGCGATCTCAACGATCACTGGCTCACCGTCGAAATACTTCAGTTCGATCTCGTACTCTGGGTGCGTGCCGGGGGCTTCGATCAGCGCATAACCGCGGATATAGCCTTCGGACAGAAGCACTTCCAGGACGCGGCCACGCAGGACCGACGCAGGCGTCGAGACCTTGCTGCGCTTGCGCATCGCGGCGTTGCGGATTCTGGCGATCATATCGCCGATGGGGTCGTTCACAGCCATGGGACCCTCCTCACCAGCTCGACTTGACAAGGCCAGGGATCTGACCGTTGGAGCCAAGCTCCCGCAGCGCGATCCGCGACATCTTCAGTTTACGATAATAGGCGCGCGGACGACCGGTCACTTCACAACGGTTGCGAATGCGGTTCGGTGATGAGTTGCGCGGCAACTTTGCCAGCTTCAAACGGGCATCGAAACGCTCTTCCAAAGGAAGGGATTCGTCATTAGCGATTGCTTTGAGGGCTTCACGCTTGCCTGCGAACTGCTTGACGAGACGGCGAACCATCTCATTGCGATTAACGGCGCTTTTCTTGGCCATGGATTTGTCTTTCCCTCCCGATCAGGACGTGAACGGGAATTGGAACTGCTTCAGAAGCGCGCGCGCCTCATCATCAGTACGGGCAGAGGTACAGACGATGATGTCCATGCCCCACATCTGGTCGATTTGATCGTAATTGATCTCAGGGAACACAATGTGCTCCTTCAGACCCATGGCATAGTTGCCACGACCATCAAACGACGTCGGCTTCAAACCGCGGAAATCCTTCACGCGCGGCAGCGCGATGGTGATCAAACGGTCAAGGAACTCATACATGCGATCCTTGCGAAGGGTGACCTTCGCCCCGACGATCATGCCTTCACGCAGCTTAAAGCCAGCGATAGACAGACGCGCACGGGTTGAAGCTGGCTTTTGACCAGCAATGGCCGCCAAATCCTTCATCGCCGCAGTAGCCTTCTTGGAGTCAGCAACCGCCTCGCCGATACCCATGTTGAGAACGATCTTCTCAATCTTGGGGATCTGCATTTCGTTGGAGTAGTTAAACTCCGTCTTCATGGCAGTCCGGATCTGTTCCCGATAAACGGTCTTCAGACGCGGCTCGTATTTAGGTTGATCAACCATCAATGACCTCACCGGACTTCTTGGCCACGCGGACCTTCTTGTCGCCTTCAATCTTGAAGCCAACGCGGGTCGCTGCACCGGTCTTGGGGTCGAGCAAAGCGACATTAGACACGTGAAGCGAAGCTTCCTTTTTCTTGATGCCCCCCTGAGGGTCACCTTGAGAAGGACGGGTATGACGCTGGACCATATTGATCCCGCCGACGAACAGCCGATCATCCTTGGGCAGAACCCTTAGGACTTGGCCTTGGCGGCCCTTGTCACGGCCGGCCAGGACAACGACGCGGTCGCCCTTTTTGATCTTCGCTGACATTTACAGCACCTCGGGAGCGAGGGAGATAATCTTCATATGGTTCTTAGCGCGCAGTTCACGAGGAACTGGGCCAAAAATCCGCGTGCCGATCGGCTCACTTTGTTTGTTCACGATCACGGCCGCATTCTTATCGAAGCGGATCAGTGAGCCGTCTTTGCGCTTGATGCCCTGAGCCGTGCGAACAACGATGGCGCGCATGACGTCACCCTTCTTCACCCGGCCGCGTGGAATCGCTTCCTTGACGGAAACAACAATGACGTCACCGACGCTAGCGTAGCGCCGACCGGCCCCACCTAGCACCTTGATGCACATGACCCGGCGAGCGCCCGAGTTATCGGCAACTTCCAGGTTAGTTTGCATCTGGATCATAGTGTTAGATCCTCTCTGACTATTCGCTCAGACCCGAGGAAGCCTTCGGAAGGGCCTCCCAGGACTTGAGCTTTGACTTTGGGGCACACTCGATGATCCGAATGCGCTCGCCAGCCTTGTAGGTATTTGCTTCGTCGTGCGCGTGGTACTTCTTCGAGCGACGAACCGTCTTACGAAGGACGGGGTGCAGGAAGGTCCGCTCCACTTTCACGACAACGGTCTTGTCACCCTTATCGGAGACAACCACGCCTTCAAGAATCCGCTTGGGCATCGATGATCTCCCTACGCTGCGGCGGTTTTGCCGCGCAGCACAGTCTTGATGCGCGCGATCGACTTACGAACTTCGTCCACACGGTGGGTCTTTTCGACCTGACCCGTAGCGGCTTGGAAGCGCAGATTAAATTGCTCCTTTTTGAGCTTCAGAAGCTCTTCATGGAGTTGGTCAGCCGTGAGGCTCCGAACGTCAGCGATCTTCATTAGGGTTGCTCCGCCATGGCGATACCGGCGTCAAGACGGGTCACGACCCTGGTCTTAACGGGCAGCTTGGCAGCGCCCAGACGCAGGGCTTCGCGAGCCACGTCGTCAGGAACGCCATCAATTTCGAACAGGATACGGCCCGGAGCGCAGCGAGCTGCCCAATGGTCCACAGCGCCCTTGCCCTTACCCATCCGGACTTCAGCAGGCTTGCCGGAAACCGGCACGTCTGGGAAGATCCGGATCCAGACGCGGCCCTGACGCTTCATCTGACGCGTGATCGCTCGCCGGCAGGCTTCGATCTGACGCGCGGTGATACGCTCGGGTTCAATCGTCTTTAGGCCGTAAGAGCCAAAGGCCAGCGTATAGCCACCCTTGGACGTGCCGTGGATGCGGCCCTTGAACTGCATCCGATATTTTGTTTTTTTAGGTTGCAACATGACCTAGACCTCAACCCCGGTCGCGACGGCTAGGGCGGTCGCCCCGGTCACCACGATCGTTACGCTCACTACGGCCACCACCTTCACCGGCAGGACCGGTTTCCGTGGCCAGGCGCTTGTCCTGAGCCGAAGGATCGTGCTCAAGCACTTCGCCTTTAAAGATCCACGTCTTCACGCCGATAATGCCGTAGGTCGTCTTGGCTTCAGCGAAGCCATAGTCGATGTCCGCACGCAGGGTGTGAAGTGGCACGCGGCCTTCACGATACCATTCCATCCGAGCGATTTCAGCGCCGCCGAGACGACCGGATACATTGATCCGGATACCCTTTGCGCCGAGACGCATAGCAGATTGCATCGACCGCTTCATGGCCCGGCGGAAAGCGACGCGGCGTTCCAGCTGCTGAGCGATATTCTCAGCGACCAGTTGCGCGTCAGCTTCAGGCTTACGCACCTCAACGATGTTGAGGAACACTTCGCCTTCGGTCATGTCCGACAGATCCTTGCGGAGCTTATCGATGTCTTGACCCTTCTTGCCAATGATCACGCCAGGACGCGCGGCATAGATCGTCACCCGGCACTTCTTGTGCGGACGCTCGATGATGATGCGCGAAACGCCGGCTTGGCCGAGACGCTTCTTCAGCTCCTTGCGAACCTTGATGTCTTGGTGAAGCAAGCGACCGTAGTCATTGCCATCCGCGAACCAACGCGAATCCCAAGTGCGATTAATACCGAGCCGTAGCCCGATTGGGTTGACTTTCTGACCCATCAGGCCGCCTCACCAAGTTCACGGACCACGATGGTGATCTCCGAAAAGGGCTTTTCGATGCGCGAAGACCGGCCGCGAGCGCGGGCGGAAAAACGCTTCATCACCAAATTCTTGCCCACATAGGCCTCAGCAACGACCAGGTTGTCGATGTCGAGATTATGATTGTTCTCGGCGTTCGAGATCGCCGAATAGAGGGCCTTGCGCACATCTTGAGCGATGCGCTTATGGCTAAACTCTAGCTCGTTGAGGGCGCGTTGAACCTTCAGACCGCGAATGGACGCGGCCACCAGATTCAGCTTGCGCAGGCCGGTGCGCAGTGTGCTCACCTTAGCCATGGCCTCGACGGGCTTGAGGCGCCGTTCGGTCGCTTTCTTTCCCATCGTTACTTCCTCTTCGCCTTCTTGTCCGCGGCATGGCCTGGGAACGTGCGGGTCGGTGAGAACTCACCGAGCTTGTGCCCAACCATGTCTTCGCTGATCTGCACGGGAACGTGCTTATGGCCATTATAGACGCCGAACGTCAGGCCCACGAACTGGGGCATGATGGTCGAACGGCGCGACCAGGTCTTGATCACTTCCTTGCGGCCCGAGCTTTGCGCGGTATCGGCCTTCTTAAGCAGATATCCGTCGACGAACGGACCTTTCCAAACGGAACGGGTCATCGATTAGCGAGCCTTCTTCACGTGGCGAGTACGGATGATGAACTTGTCCGTCGCCTTGTTCTTACGCGTCCGGGTACCCTTGGTATCTTTACCCCAAGGCGTGACGGGGTTGCGACCACCAGAGGTACGGCCTTCGCCGCCGCCGTGCGGGTGGTCGATGGGATTCATCGCAACACCACGAACGTGAGGACGGAAGCCCATGTGACGAACCCGTCCGGCCTTGCCGAGGTTTTCGTTCATATGGTCTTGGTTCGAAACCGCGCCGACCGTAGCCATGCAGGTGTCCTGAACCATGCGCAGCTCACCTGAATTCAGGCGAATTTGAGCATAGCCGCCGTCACGGCCGACCAGCTGCGCATAGGCGCCAGCCGAACGAGCGACCTGACCACCCTTGAGGGGCTTCAGTTCAACATTGTGGATGATCGTGCCGATTGGCATCGAACGCAGAGGCGAGGCATTGCCTGGCTTCACGTCGACCTTTTCAGACGCAATGATTTCGTCGCCCGCCTTAACGCGCTGTGGCGCCAAGATGTAGGACAGCTCGCCATCCGAATACTTGATCAGGGCGATGAATGCTGTCCTGTTAGGATCGTACTCAATGCGCTGGATCACAGCAGGGACGTCGAACTTACGACGCTTGAAATCCACCAGACGGTAGAGGCGCTTAGCGCCGCCGCCACGGAAGCGAACGGTGATACGTCCATTGCTCGAACGTCCGCCTGATTTGGTCAGGCCTTGAACGAGGGACTTCACCGGGCCACCCTTGTGGAGCTCGGAACGGTCGACCAAGATTAGGGCGCGGCGCCCAGGCGAGGTCGGATTGAAATGCTTAAGTGCCATCGTGCCGTCCTCTACAGTCCGGTCGTGATGTCGATCGATTGGCCCTCAGCGAGGGTCACGATCGCTTTTTTGACGTCATTACGACGTCCAATTGTACCGCGGAAGCGCTTGGTCTTGCCCTTGGTAACCATGGTGTTGACCTTGGTAACCTTGACCTTGAACAGCTCTTCAACGGCGGCGGCGATTTCGTCCTTGGTCGCGTCCTGAGCCACCTTGAAGACAACCTTATTCTGCTCAGAGAGCAGGGTCGCCTTTTCGGTGATCACCGGCGAAAGAACGGTGTCGTAGTGACGGGCGGTCGCAACCATTACGCGGCCTCCTTCTCAGCGAAGCGAGCCTGGATCGCGTCAATAGCTTCACGCGTCAGGACCAGCGTCTTGCGGCGCAGGATATCGTAAACGTTCAGACCTGCATTCGGCAGAACATCGACGTTCGGAATGTTGCGCGCGGCCAACTTGAAGTTCCCATCGATCTCCACGCCGGCAATGACCAGAGCGTTGATCAGGCCGAGCTTGTCGAACTGAGCGCGCAGGGCGGCCGTCTTAGGGGTCTCGAGGGCGGCCTTGTCGAGAACGACAATAGCCCCAGCCTTCAGCTTGGACGAAAGCGCATGACGCAGGGCCATGGCGCGAACCTTCTTGGGCAGGTCGAACGCGTGGCTGCGAACAACGGGACCAAAGGCGCGGCTACCACCAACGAACTGCGGTGCACGGCGTGAGCCGTGACGAGCGCCGCCGGTGCCCTTTTGCTTGTACATCTTCTTGCCGGTACGTGAGTTTTCGTTCCGGGTCTGCACCTTGTGTGTACCGGCACGGCGCTTGGCCAGTTGCCAATTCACGCAGCGCTGCAGGATGTCACCGCGGATATCTTCGATGCCGAAGATATCGTCAGGGAGATCCACCGAGCCAGCCTTGCCAGCATCCAGGGTAATTACATCAATTTTCATGCTTCTTCCCCAACAACGGCTTCGGCCGGAGCCTCGCCAGCCTTGCGGAATGCACCCGGGATCGGGGCTTCAGCGGGAACGGGCTTCTTGTTGGCGTCGCGGATCTTGACGTAAGAGCCTTCCGAACCCGGAACGGCACCCTTGATCAAGATCAGACCGCGCTCAACGTCGATGCGCCAGACCGTCAGGTTCTGTGTGGTGATGGTGTTGGTACCCATTTGACCAGGCATCTTCTTATTCTTGAAGACCTTGCCGGGATCTTGGCGCTGACCGGTCGAACCGCCAGAGCGGTGCGACAAGGAGACGCCGTGGGTGGCGCGCAAACCGCCGAAGTTCCAGCGCTTCATCACACCGGCAAAACCTTTACCGACGGTGGCACCCGAAATATCGACTTTTTGCCCTGGAACATAGTGATCAGCCGTGAACTCAGCGCCCACCTCGATCATATTGTCTTGCGTAACACGGAACTCCGCCACGGTGCGCTTTGGCTCGACGAGAGCCTTGGCGAACTGACCGCGAAGGGCTTGGTTCGTGTTCTTGACCTTTTTGGAACCGGCACCGAGCTGCAAAGCAACGTAGCCGTCCTTGTCCTGCGTGCGCTGGGCCGTGACCTGGCAACCATCCAAAGACAGTACCGTCACAGGAACATGCATTCCGGCTTCATCGAAGAAGCGCGTCATGCCCAGCTTTTTGGCGATTACACCCGTACGCATGGTGTTCCCCCTTAAAGCTTGATCTCGACGTCCACACCGGCGGAGAGGTCGAGCTTCATGAGCGCGTCCACAGTCTGCGGGGTGGGGTCGACGATGTCGAGGACACGCTTGTGCGTGCGGATTTCAAACTGTTCGCGCGACTTCTTATCGACGTGCGGCGAACGGTTGACGGTGAAACGCTCGATGAGCGTTGGCAACGGTATAGGACCGCGTACGGTCGCACCGGTGCGCTTGGCAGTGTTCACGATCTCACGGGTGCTATGATCTAGCACGCGGTGATCGAAGGCCTTGAGCCTGATGCGGATATTTTGTCGATCCATATCGCCCGATATTCCCTAAGCGCTCGCCACGCCCCAGATAGTTTCAAAGACCAAACCCGGAAATTCTAGGTCACCCCAAAACGTCCAGAACGCGCAAGCTTCGCAAAAACGAAAATGACCTGCGCAGAACCCTGCGTAGGCCGTATCCTAAAATCGACGGGCAAGCCCGCAATGTCAGGTCGTCTCGCGAACCGCGTCTAAGCCAAGTGACTTACAGCCGGTCCAACAGAGGCGCGGTAATTACCGTCCGAATCCTCTCCCGTCAAGCAAACTCGACAGGGGAAAGACGTTTCTTAGTCGATTACAAAACCGGCCAATCCCAACGTCCATAACGACTCGCACATATTGCCGCGCTTGAGGCTGTTTAAACCATTCGCCTTACATAGCGAGGATTAGATGGAAGATGCGCCACTTTGCCTCCCCTTACCCTATTCCCCGTGAAGGCGGGGACCCAGAACGGTTCACTCCGGCGCAAAGTAGCCCACTAAATCTGTGCCTTCGCGCACAACGCGGCACAGGGAGCGTGGATACCCCCCCAACCCACCTTCGCCCCCAAGGGGCGATGGCTTATCGTTTTTAGTCCCCCGCCTGTGGGAGACGATTGGGTGAGGGCCGTACGAAAGCCCACTCACCCCAAACGAAAACCGCCGCCGAGGTTTCCCTCAGCGGCGGCTCAATCTGACCCGAAGGCTCGATCGACTATTCGACGATCTTGGCCACAACGCCAGCGCCGACGGTGCGGCCACCTTCACGGATAGCGAAGCGCAGCTTCTCTTCCATGGCGATCGGGGTGATCAGCTCAACGTCCAACTCGGCATTGTCGCCGGGCATGATCATTTCCACGCCTTCCTTCAGACGGATAATCCCCGTCACGTCGGTGGTGCGGAAGTAGAACTGTGGACGATAGTTGGTGAAGAACGGCGTGTGACGGCCACCCTCTTCCTTAGTCAAGATATAGGCCTCAGCTACAAACTTAGTGTGCGGCGTGATAGAGCCGGGCTTGCACAGCACTTGGCCGCGCTCAACATCTTCACGCTTGGTGCCGCGCAGAAGCAGACCAACATTGTCGCCAGCCTGGCCCTGGTCCAGCAGCTTGCGGAACATTTCAACGCCCGTGCAGATCGTCTTTTGGTTGGCGCGAAGACCAACAATTTCAACCTCTTCACCGACCTTAACAATGCCGCGCTCAATACGGCCAGTCACAACCGTACCGCGACCCGAGATCGAGAACACGTCTTCGACAGGCATCAAGAACGGAAGGTCCACAGGACGCTCTGGCTGAGGAATATATTCGTCAACCGTCTTCATCAGACGCAGGATCGAATTTTCGCCAATCTCAGGATCACCGCCATCGATGGCCACCTTGGCCGAACCGGCCGTGATAGGAATATCGTCGCCGGGGAAGTCATACGAGGACAAAAGCTCGCGGATTTCCATTTCGACCAGTTCCAGAAGCTCGGAGTCATCAACAAGGTCAACCTTGTTCATGTACACAACCAGAGCCGGAACGCCGACCTGACGGGCCAGCAGAATGTGCTCGCGGGTCTGGGGCATTGGACCGTCAGCGGCCGAAACCACCAAGATCGCGCCGTCCATTTGAGCCGCGCCGGTGATCATGTTCTTCACATAGTCAGCGTGGCCTGGGCAGTCGACATGGGCATAGTGACGGTTCGCCGTCTCATATTCCACGTGTGCCGTGTTGATCGTAATGCCGCGCGCCTTCTCTTCCGGAGCTGCGTCAATATCGGCGTAGTTCATCGCCTTTGCCCCGCCAGACTTCGCCAGCGTGATCGTGATCGCAGCCGTCAACGTCGTCTTGCCATGGTCAACGTGACCAATGGTGCCGATGTTGCAGTGCGGCTTATTGCGTTCAAACTTTTCCTTGGCCATTTCTCAAAGCTCCGGCCCTCAAGGCCTCTGAATAGACGTTGCGGGGATAGTTAAAGGGTTAAGCGTACTTCTTGATCACTTCGTCCGCGACCACTTGGGGCACGGTTTCGTAATGGTCGTAGACCATGGAGAACTGTGCGCGACCTTGGCTCATGCCACGCAGGTTGTTCACATAGCCAAACATGTTCGCCAACGGGACCTGGGCCGTAACGACCTGGGCGTTGCCGCGGGTTTCCGTACCAGAGATCTGACCCCGACGGGAGTTCAGATCACCAATTACGTCGCCCATATATTCGTCTGGGGTCAGGACCTCAACCTTCATGATGGGCTCGAGCAGCTTGGGGCTACCACGCTCACGAAGTTCCCTGAAGGCTGCGCGGGCCGCGATTTCGAACGCCAGAACACTGGAGTCGACATCGTGATAGGCGCCGTCGATCAAGGTGGCCTTGAAGTCGATCAAGGGGAAGCCAGCCAGAAGGCCGTTGTCCATCACCGAGGCAATGCCCTTTTCGACGCCCGGGACATATTCTTTAGGAACCGAACCGCCGACGACCTTGCTTTCGAACACAAAGCCCGAACCGGGTTCACCGGGTTCAAAGATGACCTTAATGCGCGCGAACTGGCCGGTACCACCGGTCTGCTTCTTGTGGGTGTAGTCGATCTCGGCCTTACGGCTGATCGATTCACGATAGGCCACCTGAGGCGCGCCGACATTGGCCTCAACCTTGTAGGTCCGGCGCAGGATGTCGACCTTGATGTCGAGATGCAGCTCGCCCATTCCCTTAAGGATGGTCTGGCCAGACTCGTGGTCGGTAGAAACCCGGAATGAAGGATCTTCCGAAGCCAGCTTCTGCAGAGCAATGCCCAGCTTCTCCTGGTCGGCCTTAGACTTGGGCTCGATGGCGATTTCGATCACGGGATCGGGGAATTCCATCTTCTCCAAGATCACAGGAGACTTCAAGGGATCGCAAAGGGTGTCGCCGGTGCGGGTGTCCTTAAGGCCAGCCAGAGCAACGATGTCGCCTGCATACGCTTCTTTGATGTCTTCGCGGTTGTTGGAGTGCATCAGCAACATCCGGCCGACCCGCTCACGCTTGTCACGCGAGGAGTTTAGCAGGGCCATGCCGGTTTCCAGCTTGCCCGAATAGATGCGGCAGAAGGTCAAGGAGCCCACGAACGGGTCATCCATGATCTTGAAGGCGAGGATCGACAAGGGCTCGTCGTCCGAAGCGTAGCGAACCACCTCTTGTTCGGTCTTAAAGTCGATCCCCTTGGTTGGGGGAATGTCGACAGGCGACGGCAGATAGTCGACCACCGCGTCAAGTAGAGGCTGCACGCCCTTATTCTTAAAGGCCGAGCCGCAGAGGATCGGATAGAAAGCGCCGTCCAGAACGGCCTTGCGCAGGCACTTCTTGATCACGTCAATCGAAGGCTCTTCGCCGTTCAGATAGGCTTCCATCGCCTCGTCATCGAGCTCGACGGCGTTTTCGATCATGTAGTGACGCGCCGCAAGGGACTCGTCTAGCATATCGGCGGGGATCTCTTCGTCGTGATAGTTCGCGCCGAGACCGTCATTTTCCCAAACCACGGCCTTCATACGGACCAGGTCGATCAGACCCTTAAGCGAGGTCTCTGCACCGATCGGCAGTTGAATTGGCACAGCCTTGGCACCAAGGCGGTCACGAATGGATTCAACGCACTTCATGAAGTCAGCACCGATCTTATCCATCTTATTGACGAACACGATACGCGGCACGTTGTAGCGGTCGGCCTGACGCCAAACGGTTTCGGTCTGGGGCTCAACACCTTGGTTGCCGTCCAGCACCGCCACAGCGCCGTCCAGAACCCGCAAGGAGCGTTCGACTTCAATAGTGAAGTCCACGTGACCAGGGGTGTCGATGATGTTCAGGCGGTGATCGTTCCAGATGGCGGTCGTCGCAGCCGAAGTGATGGTAATCCCCCGCTCCTGCTCTTGCTCCATCCAGTCCATCGTCGCGGCGCCGTCATGGACTTCGCCAATCTTGTGCGACTTACCGGTGTAATAGAGGATCCGTTCCGTGGTCGTCGTCTTCCCGGCGTCGATATGCGCCATGATGCCGAAGTTACGGTAATCTTTAAGCGGGTGATTGCGGGCCATGTCGGGTGCTCTGGGGTATGCTTGCTTCGGACGGTCGGGGATAGAAGGCTGGAAAGGTCCAACCTAAAGACTTGCCGCTCCAGACCGAAGTCGGGAGCGGCCCGCGGGGGTTTATCTCAAACCACCCGCGTCGAAAAGCCTTTGAAACGAAAGATTACCACCGATAGTGCGAGAAGGCGCGGTTGGCCTCTGCCATCTTGTGGGTATCTTCACGCTTCTTAACAGCAGTGCCGCGATTGTTGGACGCATCCAACAGCTCGCCAGCTAACTTCTCCGTCATGGTGTTCTCACCACGCTTGCGCGCAGCGGTCACCAGCCAACGGATGGCTAGGGCACGGCGGCGGTCAGGACGGACTTCGACGGGCACCTGATAGGTGGCACCGCCGACCCGGCGTGAACGCACTTCTACGGAAGGCGAGACGTTGTCCAAGGCCGAATGGAAGGTTTCCAGGGGGCCTAGGTCCTTACGCTTGGCTTCGAGGATGTCGAAAGCACCATAGATGATGTTTTCAGCGACAGCCTTTTTGCCCTCGTACATGACGTAGTTCATGAACTTGGTGACAACCAGATCCCCAAATTTTGGATCGGGTAAAACTTCACGTTTCTCAGCGCGACGACGACGCGACATATCTTATTCCTCGGTCTTTTGGTTCAAAGCCGCGAGGCCCGACCGAAGCGGCGCTTCGGTACAGACGACCCGCGAGGCGGGTCATTATTTCGGGCGCTTTGCGCCGTACTTCGAGCGACGTTGCTTACGATCCTTCACGCCTTGCGTGTCAAGCACGCCGCGCAGGATGTGATAGCGCACACCGGGCAGATCCTTGACGCGGCCGCCACGGATCAGGACCACAGAGTGCTCCTGAAGATTGTGGCCTTCGCCGGGAATGTAGCACACCGCTTCGATGCCCGAGGTCAGACGGACCTTGGCCACCTTACGAAGCGCGGAGTTTGGCTTCTTCGGGGTCGTTGTATAGACGCGCGTGCAAACGCCGCGACGCTGGGGGCAACCCTTCAGGGCCGGCACCTTGTTACGAACAGGCTTCGGCTGGCGGGGTTTGCGGATCAACTGATTGACTGTAGGCATCTTAGCTTTCGCTCAAGGAGGTGTGTGCCTTTCGGCCGAGGCACCTCAGGAAGGTCGTGACGTGGATAGAGTGGCTCCACGCCGGGGATGAAACGTTCGAAAGCCTGACCCTCAGAAACAAGACTTGCCGGGACGCAACGGGGCGTTCCGGCGGGGTCAGACCCTAGCCTGGTCCCTTAAGGTGCGCGCCACAGACCAGGTGAGTCCAAGGCAGCCCCGAAAAGAGCGCGGTAAATACGCCGAAGGACGCGCGGCGTCAACTGGATTGGGTGGGAGAATGGGGGGAACTTCGTACGCCCAACTCATTCCCCTCCCCCGCCCAACAAAAACGGCCCCGGATTGCTCCGGGGCCGTCTGAGCTATTACGCTAAACCCTGAGGGATTTAGGCCAGTTCGCTGTCGGCTTCGATGGCGATGATCTCTGGCAGGGGTTCCATGGCCTCTTCGCGGCTCTGGGTCAGTTGCTCGTCGCGCTTAGCAGCGATGCGTTGCAGGCCGCGCAGGTAGGAGCCCGTACCCGCCGGGATCAAGCGACCGACGATGACGTTTTCCTTGAGGCCTTCCAAGGTGTCGCTCTTGCCGTGGACCGAGGCGTCGGTGAGGACGCGTGTGGTCTCTTGGAAGGACGCCGCCGAGATGAAGCTGCGGGTTTGCAGGCTCGCCTTGGTGATGCCAAGCAGGACCGGCTGGGTGATGGCTGGACGGCCCCCACGCGCTTCGGTCTTAGCATTTTCCTCGTCAAAGTCTGGCTTGTCGAGATGGTCGCCCTTGATCAGGCCGGTATCGCCGGGCTCGAGGATTTCGACCTTCTGCAGCATCTGACGCACGATCACTTCGATGTGCTTATCGTTGATCGGCACGCCTTGCAGACGATAGACCTCTTGAATCTCGTTCACGAGGAACTCGGCGAGCGCCTCAATGCCCAAGATGCGTAGGATATCGTGCGGATCGGGATTGCCGTCGATCAGATATTCACCCTTGTGGATGGTGTCGCCATCGTGAACCGCGATGTGCTTGCCCTTGGGGATGAGGAACTCGACGGGATCGCCGCCATCCTCTGGCGTGATCTTGATCCGACGCTTGTTCTTATAGTCGCGTCCGAACTCGACCCGGCCATCCATCTCGGCAATGACCGCGCAATCCTTAGGACGGCGGGCTTCGAACAGCTCGGCAACCCGTGGCAGACCGCCGGTGATGTCGCGGGTCTTGGCGCTTTCGGTTGGAAGGCGCGCCATCACGTCGCCGGGCAGGACCTCGTCGCCGTCACCGACGGAGAGAACCGCGCCCACAGGCAGTTGATAACGGGCTTCACCGCCGTTGGAGAGACGCATATAGGCCCCTTCCTTGTCGATGACCGCCATGGCTGGACGCAGATCCGACCCACGCGGGCTGGCACGCCAGTCCGAGACCGTCTTGTTGGAGATGCCGGTGGCTTCGTCGGCCTCTTCGCGCACGGACAAACCGTCGACCAGATCCTCGTAACGGGCACGGCCCGCCACTTCGGTGATGATCGGGGTGGTGTAGGGGTCCCAGTCGGCCAGACGTTGACCACGCTTGGCGGCTTCGCCGTCCTTAACCCGCAGGCGAGCACCGTAAGGGGGCTTATAGGTTTCCCGGTCCTTGCCGTCGACCTGCAGGACGATGAGCATGTTGCGGCTCATGACCACTAGTTCGCCTTCGCGTGAGGTCACGGTGGCCCCGCCGACGAACTTCACTGTACCGTCGTTGGTCGCTTCGAAGAAAGACTGTTCGGCCACCTGAGCCGTACCGCCGATGTGGAAGGTACGCATGGTCAGCTGAGTGCCTGGCTCACCGATAGACTGGGCAGCAATAACGCCGACCGCTTCACCGATGTTCACTTGCGTCCCACGGGCCAGATCGCGGCCGTAGCAGGTAGCGCAGGTGCCGATCTTGGCTTCGCATGTCAGGACCGAGCGGACCTTCACCGACTGAACGCCCGACGTTTCGATCAGGTCGCACATATTTTCGTCGAGATAGGTGTCTGCGGGGATGATGATCTCGTTGGTGCCGGCATGACGAATATCTTCAGCCGTGGAACGACCCAAGACCCGAAGGCCCAGCGAGACCAGCGTGTCACCGCCTTCGACCACGGCGCGCAGGGTGATGCCCCGCGTGGTGCCGCAATCTTCTTCGACGATGATGCAGTCCTGCGCCACGTCGACCAGACGACGGGTCAGATAACCCGAGTTGGCAGTTTTCAAGGCGGTGTCGGCCAGGCCCTTACGGGCGCCGTGAGTGGAGTTGAAGTACTCCAACACGGTCAGGCCTTCTTTAAAGTTCGAGATAATCGGCGTTTCGATGATCTCGCCCGACGGTTTGGCCATAAGGCCGCGCATACCGCCAAGCTGCTTCATCTGGGCCTGCGAACCACGAGCACCGGAGTTGGCCATCATATAGATGGAGTTGATTTCCAGCTCGCGGCCATCGGGTCCGATGTGAACCGCCTTCAGCTCGTCCATCATGGCATCAGCGACACGGTCCGTCGACTTGGCCCAAGCGTCAACGACCTTGTTGTACTTCTCACCCTTGGTGATCAGACCGTCGGCATATTGCTGCTCATATTCCTCAACGAGGGCGCGGGTCTCTGCGACCAGAACCTTCTTACGCTCAGGAATAACGATGTCGTCCTTACCGAAGGAGATACCGGCCTTGGCCGCTTCTTTGAAGCCCAGACCCATGATCTGGTCGGCAAAGATGACCGTCGCCTTTTGACCGCAGTGACGATAAACCGTGTCGATCAGGTTGCCGATTTCCTTCTTGGTCAAGGCTTTCTCGACCAGACGGTGACCGATATTAACATTGTACGGCAAGAGGGCGGCGATCTTCATCCGGCCCGGCGTGGTGTCGATGACCTTGCGGGTCACAACGCCATCAGGGGTCATTTCGCTAAAGCGGGCCTTGACCTTGGAGTGCAGCGTAACCACGCCCGCATCCAGAGCCGCTTCGATTTCGCCCAGATCGACAAACAGCTTGCCCTGCCCCGGCTCATTCTCTTTCGAGAGCGAGAGGTAATAGAGGCCCAGCACGATGTCCTGCGACGGAACGATAATTGGGCGACCGTTGGCAGGCGAGAGAATGTTGTTGGTCGACATCATCAGCACGCGGGCTTCAAGCTGGGCTTCCAGCGAAAGCGGCACGTGCACAGCCATCTGGTCACCGTCAAAGTCGGCGTTAAAGGCGGCGCAGACCAGCGGGTGAAGCTGGATAGCCTTACCCTCGATCAGCTTAGGTTCGAACGCTTGAATGCCAAGACGGTGAAGGGTCGGAGCGCGGTTCAGCAGCACCGGATGCTCGCGGATAACCTCTTCGAGCACGTCCCAGACCTGGGGTTGCTCGCGCTCGACCATACGCTTGGACTGTTTGACGGTGCCCGACAGGCCCTTGGCGTCCAGACGCGCGTAGATGAACGGCTTGAACAGTTCCAAAGCCATCTTCTTGGGTAGGCCGCACTCGTGCAGCTTCAACTCAGGACCCACGACGATAACCGAACGGCCCGAATAGTCGACGCGCTTGCCAAGCAGGTTCTGACGGAACCGGCCCTGCTTGCCCTTGAGCATATCGGCGAGAGACTTCAGCGGACGTTTGTTGGCACCAGTGATGACCCGGCCACGACGGCCATTGTCAAACAGGGCGTCTACGGCTTCCTGCAACATCCGCTTTTCGTTGCGGATGATGATGTCAGGCGCACGCAGTTCCATCAGGCGCTTCAAACGGTTGTTCCGGTTGATCACGCGGCGATAGAGGTCGTTCAGATCGGAGGTGGCAAAACGGCCACCGTCCAGAGGCACCAGAGGACGCAACTCAGGCGGAATGACGGGAATAACCGTCATGATCATCCACTCGGGCTTATTGCCGCTTTCGATAAAGGCTTCGATGATCTTCAGGCGCTTGGACGCCTTCTTCTGCTTCAGCTCAGAAGGGGTGCCGGCCAGCTCTTCGCGCAGGCGGTCAGCTTCCTTGTGCAGGTCGATAGCCATCAACAGACCACGGATCGCCTCAGCGCCGATTTCAGCGGTGAAGCTGTCATCGCCATATTCGTCTTGGCTACGAGCAAAGTCGTCTTCGGACAGCAGTTGGTGCTGCTTCAAAGGCGTCAGGCCAGGTTCGGTGACGATGTAATATTCAAAATAGAGGACCCGCTCGATATCCTTCAGCGGCATGTCGAGCATCATAGCAATGCGGCTCGGCAGCGACTTCAAGAACCAGATGTGGGCAACCGGGCTGGCCAGTTCGATGTGACCCATCCGCTCGCGCCGAACGCGGGCAAGGGTGACTTCAACACCGCACTTTTCGCAGATAATACCCTTGTACTTCATGCGCTTATACTTGCCGCACAGGCATTCGTAATCCTTGGTTGGACCAAAGATACGGGCGCAGAACAGGCCATCACGCTCCGGCTTGAAAGTTCGGTAGTTGATCGTTTCCGGCTTCTTGATCTCGCCGAAGGACCAAGACCGAATCTTCTCGGGCGAGGACAGCGAGATACGGATCTGATCGAAGGTCGGCGCAGCGGCGACCGGATTAAAGATGTTCAGGACTTCCTGGTTCATCGGACTTCCATTTCTCTTGCGGGCTAGAGCCTGCAGGCATTTCGTAAGTTGAGCCGTTAGGCCCTTGAAATTTCGAGACTTGAGAGGATCGGCACCCTGCCCGTCCCGATCCTCTCGGTGGGGGCTAGGTGCCGTCTCACAAACTCAGGCTCAGCTGTTTTCCAGCTCGACGTTGAGGCCCAAGGAACGCATTTCCTTGACCAGAACATTGAAGCTTTCCGGAATGCCGGCTTCGAACGTATCGTCCCCTCGGACGATCGACTCGTAAACCTTGGTCCGTCCGGCCACGTCGTCGGACTTGACCGTCAGCATTTCCTGCAAGGTGTAGGCTGCGCCATAGGCTTCCAGTGCCCACACTTCCATTTCCCCGAAGCGCTGTCCGCCGAACTGGGCCTTACCGCCGAGAGGCTGCTGGGTGACCAGACTGTACGGACCAATAGAACGGGCGTGGATCTTGTCATCCACGAGGTGGTGGAGCTTGAGCATATAGATATAGCCGACGGTAACAGGCCGTTTGAACTGATCACCGGTCTGACCATCATAGAGGATCGACTGGCCCGAACGGTCCAGACCCGCCCATTCCAGATGGTCCTCAATGTCTTCGATCCGCGCACCGTCAAAGACCGGCGTGGCGAAGGGAACGCCCTTGGACAGGTTGCGGGCCAATTCGACCAGTTCCTCGTCCGTATCAGGCAGTTCTTGGTCAGGACCGTAGATTTCGCGCAGACGATTAATCAGCATCTCGCGCTGACCGCCGTTCTTCCAAGCTTCCAACAGGTTGGCAATTTGCTTGCCAAGGCCTGCGGCCGCCCAGCCGAGGTGGGTTTCGAAGATCTGACCGACGTTCATGCGCGATGGCACGCCCAGCGGGTTCAAAACCACGTCCACAGCGGTGCCGTCTTCCAAGTAAGGCATGTCTTCGATCGGAAGGATCTTAGAAATAACGCCCTTATTGCCGTGACGACCGGCCATCTTATCCCCGGGCTGAAGCTTGCGCTTCACAGCCACGAACACCTTGACCATCTTCATCACGCCCGGTGGCAGTTCATCACCGCGCTGTAGCTTGTCGACCTTGTCTTCGAAGCGGCGATCCAGACGCTTGCGCGCCTCGTCGAACTGGCGGCGCATGGCCTCCAACTCGCCCATAGCCTTCTCGTCTTCGAGCGCAATCTGCCACCAAAGACCTGGCGCGATTTCGGCCAGCTTTTCAGCAGCGATCTCGCCGCGTGAAAGGCCCTTAGGACCCGAAACAGCGACCTTGCCGACCAGCAGTTCATTCAGACGGCCGCTGATGTTGCGGTTCAGGATCGCGAACTCGTCGTCGCGGTCCTTACCCAGACGGTCGATTTCCGCTCTCTCGATGGCCAGAGCCCGTTCGTCCTTTTCGACGCCATGCCGGTTGAAGACCCGAACCTCGACGATCGTTCCGGCAACCCCTGGCGGTAGGCGCAAGGAGGTGTCGCGGACGTCAGAGGCCTTTTCACCAAAGATGGCGCGCAGAAGCTTTTCTTCCGGTGTCATCGGGCTTTCACCCTTTGGCGTGACCTTACCGACCAGAATATCACCCGGCATCACTTCAGCGCCGATGGCCACAATGCCAGCCTCATCGAGGTTGCGCAGGGCTTCTTCACCCACATTGGGAATGTCGCGGGTAATTTCTTCAGGACCCAACTTCGTATCGCGGGCCATGACTTCGAATTCCTCAAGGTGAATTGAGGTGAAGACGTCGTCACGGACGATGCGCTCGGAGATCAGGATGGAATCTTCGAAGTTGTAGCCATTCCAAGGCATGAAAGCGACGAGGGCATTACGGCCCAGCGCCAGCTCGCCCAAATCAGTCGAGGGGCCGTCAGCGATAATATCGCCAGCGACGATCCGGTCACCCACCCGCACCAGCGGACGCTGGTTGATACAGGTGTTTTGGTTGGAACGTTGGAACTTCGACAGGCGGTAGATATCGACGCCCGGCTTGGTGGGATCGGTCTCTTCCGTGGCGCGGATAACGATACGCGTGCCATCGATCTGCTCGACAATACCGGGGCGGCGCGCCACCACGGTTGCGCCGGAGTCGCGGGCCACAATACCTTCCATGCCGGTACCGACCAGAGGCGCATCGGACTGTACCAGAGGCACGGCCTGACGTTGCATGTTCGATCCCATCAGGGCGCGATTGGCGTCATCGTTTTCCAAGAAGGGGATCAGGGCCGCAGCCACCGATACCACCTGCTTGGGCGACACGTCCATATAGGTGACCATATCGCGCGAGGTCAGGCTCACATCACCATTGATCCGGCAAGGCACCAGATCTTCGATGATCGAACCATCGGCGTTCAGCTTGACGTTCGCCTGAGCGATGACGTGCTTGGCCTCTTCCATCGCCGACATGTAGGTGACCACATCACCGGCAACGCCGTTGATGACCTGGCGGTATGGGCTCTCAATGAAGCCATACTTATTGACCACAGCGTGGGTAGCCAGAGAGTTGATCAGACCAATGTTCGGGCCTTCCGGCGTTTCAATCGGGCAGATACGGCCATAATGGGTTGGGTGCACGTCGCGGACTTCGAAGCCTGCGCGCTCACGGGTTAGACCCCCGGGGCCAAGCGCCGACAGGCGACGCTTATGGGTGATTTCCGACAGCGGGTTGGTTTGGTCCATGAACTGCGACAGCTGCGAGGAGCCGAAGAATTCACGAACCGCTGCTGCGGCTGGTTTGGCGTTGATCAGGTCGTGCGGCATGACCGTGTCGATATCGACGCTGGACATACGCTCCTTGATGGCGCGCTCCATACGCAGAAGACCAACACGGTACTGGTTTTCCAGCAATTCGCCGACCGAACGGACCCGCCGGTTGCCAAGGTTGTCAATGTCGTCAATTTCACCGCGACCATCGCGCAGACCCACAAGGGTCTTCAGAACGGCCAGTACATCTTCCTTACGGATGACCCGCATCTCGTCCGAAGCATCAAGCTCCAGACGCATGTTCATCTTCACGCGGCCGACGGCCGACAGGTCGTAGCGCTCGGAGTCGAAGAACAGACCCTTGAACATGGTCTCGGCGGCATCCACGGTTGGTGGCTCGCCAGGACGCATGACGCGATAGATGTCGAACAGGGCATCTTCACGCACCGAGTTCTTATCGACGCGCAGGGTGTTGCGGACATAGGCCCCGACCGTGACATGGTCGATATCGAGCACGTCAATGGTGGTGAAGCCCTGCTCAGCCAAGGTCTGGATCGACACGGCGTCGAGTTCATCACCGGCTTCGGCGTAGATTTCACCGGTCTCGTAATTGACCGCATCGCGAGCCAAATAACGGGTGACTAGCGCATCAGGCGCCAGCAGCAGCGTCTTAACGCCGCTATCAGCGAACTTCTTAGCGGCGCGGGCGCTGATCTTTTGACCCGCAGGCGCGATCTCTTCGCCGGTGTCGGCATCGACCAGAGCGAACTCTGGCTTCACACCGCGCCAACGCTCTGGCTTGTAGGGGGTTGCCCAGCCGCCGTCGCGCTTCTCGTAAGGCACCACATCATAGAAGGTGGTCAAGATCTCTTCGCCGTCCATGCCCAGGGCATAGAGGAAGGTGGTCGCAGGCAGCTTGCGGCGACGGTCGATACGCACATAGACCACGTCCTTGGCGTCGAACTCAAAGTCGAGCCACGAACCGCGATAGGGAATGATCCGCGCTGCGAACAGCAACTTGCCCGACGAGTGGGTCTTGCCCTTGTCGTGGTCGAAGAACACGCCCGGCGAACGGTGCATCTGCGAGACGATAACCCGCTCGGTGCCGTTGACGATGAACGTACCCTTGTTCGTCATGAGCGGAATATCGCCCATATAGACGTCCTGCTCCTTGATGTCCTTCACCGAGCGAGCGCCGGTTTCTTCATCAGATTCAAACACGATCAGGCGAAGCTTGACCTTCAAGGGCGCGGCATAGGTCATATCGCGCTGAATGCATTCTTCCATGTCGTATTTGGGGTCCTCGAACTCGTAGGACACGTACTCAAGCACGGCGCGCTCATTGAAGTCCTTAATCGGGAAAACCGACTTAAAGACCGCTTCAATCCCTTCGTCGCGGCGTTGGGCCGGACGGACCTCGCGCTGAAGGAACTGTTCATAAGAGGAGCGCTGGACCTCAATGAGGTTCGGCATGGTCACAGCTTCGGGGATGCGTCCGAACGACTTCCGGATACGCTTCTTGCCAGTAAAGGATTGTACCATCGATGTTCCCTACGCACGGGGGTGCCCCGCGCTAATCACAATGTCCAGGTGTCCGCCCTCGGCTTACGCTCCCTGTAACAGGAGGCGCCGGACACCGGAAATGGCCCCTGAAAATCTCAAGGGCGCCCCTTCGCGCTGGTCGGAGGGCGGCTGACCGCGCCTCGGGGCATTTGTTCCAAGGACAACGGCCGATGAATCGGTTGTCCGTCCTCTGAGCAAGGAGCGGTCATTAGTCGCTTTTGATTGGGAATGAAAGGGGCAAATAGCGAGGATTATAATTTAAAATCCGGTAAGCACACCCTACCCCGGCTACTCTGGTACTTCCTCCAGAGGGGGAAGATTTAACGCCCTCGATCTTCCCCCTTCCGGGCGACGTGGGGCGCAGTGCCGAAGGGGGCCTTGTTTTGCTTCCTCATGCTGACCTTGCCTGGGCGCGAGGAAGTGGCACTGTCTGATACCCCCTACCACAGGCTCGCCCGCGCCCGTTCGGGCCAAAGCCGGTCATATTCTGCGCCGCCCACTCGGTTTTCACTTGTCGCAGCCAGCATCTACCCCGCTGTCGGCAGGATCTGGCGCGCGACATAAAGACTGGGGTCCCAAAGGGCTGAGCGAACCAGAGCCCGTGCGCACTGAAAATAGATGGCCTTAACTGTCAGCACGATCACAGACCGAGGCGCCCGCCCCGCGACCGCGAAGGATGCTAGCAAAGACGGCTCTTTCACCACCTTGGCCCGACCATTGATGCGAAGACAATTGCCAATACCGGGAATGAGGAACAGCAGGGCCACACGGGGGTCATGCACGATATTACACAAGGAGTCGGCTCGGTTATTCCCCGCCCGGTCCGCCAACATCACCGTCCGCTCGTCATGAATGCGAACAAAGCCTTTGACGTCCCAGCGCTGGGAACAGTCCAACCCCTCTGGCCCGGCTGTACCAATGCGACAAAGGCAGAGGCTTCGATATAGGCCTGATATTCCGCGATCAGATGATCGATTTCCTTCACCATGGACGTTTCATCCGGAAAACCATAGAGCGCCTCTAGGTCGGCAATATTATCAACGGATTTCATATTCCCCTCCGAGAGCTGGCTCGGTGGCGACTGATCTTTTTGGTTTCAGACACTGATGCGCATTCCACTTAAATAGAGAGAAGCCCATGGGCCTGTCAAAGCTTCAGGTGAAGTGTGAGCGGGGCCTCGTTGTCCTTCGACAGGCTCAAGATGAGGAAGAATGAGGAAGAATGAGGAAGAATGAGGAAGAATGAGGAAGAATGAGGAAGGGACGATCCTTTACTTTTCCTCTTGCTGAGCTTGTCTGCGCACGGGGAAGTACACCCTTGATACGTACAAAAATTGTACATATCCATATCTAAGCTTCGGAGCTCTGCCCCATAGATATGTTCAACTAATCCGACACACGCGCCAATTTGACGGACCTGATGGACCGCGTGGTCAAGGATCACGCCCCCGTGGTGATCACCCGGCAAAAGGCGGAAACGGTCGTGATGGTCTCTTTAGCGGATTGGAATGCCATGGAAGAGACGCTTCATATGCTGTCGCGCACGGACAATCGCGCCCGTCTAATCGCCGCGATCGAGGACCCTAATCAAAGCGGCGGTGAAGAGCACAGCCTCGTTAGCCTGTGAAAATCGTCTTCGCCAAGAACGCCTGAGAGGATTATCTCCACTGGCAGGCGCGCGATCCCAATGTCCTCACCCGCCTGAATAGCCTGAACAGCCTGATCTGGGCATGTCAGCGAACACCCTTTACAGGGACTGGCAAGCCCGAAGCCTTAAGGGGCGATCTCCAGGGTTGGTGGTCTCGGCGGATCACGCTTGAAGATCGGCTGGTCTATCGAGTGAGCGGG
This sequence comes from Caulobacteraceae bacterium, assembly GCA_040399645.1. Taxonomy (GTDB): domain Bacteria; phylum Pseudomonadota; class Alphaproteobacteria; order Caulobacterales; family Caulobacteraceae; genus CAISGS01. The sequence goes on from JBBARR010000007.1 coordinate 93,019, forward strand.
CCGCCCCGTGCCAAGTCGCTGGAAATAGCCCAATGCCGCTATTACTATTAACCTAACGCAAAACGGCCCCGGAGTTTCCCCCGGGGCCGTTCGCAAAACACGTGCCTGCGTCCCGAAGGACGCGCGCCATCCTATTTGATGGTGACGGAGGCGCCGGCTTCTTCGAGCTTCTTCTTGATCTCTTCGGCTTCTTGCTTGGAAATGTTTTCCTTGATGGGCTGCGGAGCGCCTTCCACTAGGTCCTTGGCTTCTTTCAGACCAAGGTCTGAACGGATGCTACGGACTTCCTTAATCACGTTGATCTTCTTGTCGCCGCCGGCGGTCAGGATCACGGTGAACTCGGTCTGCTCTTCGACGGCTTCAGCAACGGCGACAGGGCCGGCAGCGGCAGCAGCGACAGGAGCGGCAGCCGAAACGCCCCACTTCTCTTCGAGCATCTTGGACAGTTCAGCGGCTTCAAGAACCGACAATGCGGAAAGGTCTTCAACCAACTTTTCGAGCTTGGACATGGGTATGTTCCTTAAGAGTGGATATGAGAGGAAATTGCGAAAATGCGGTTAGGCAGCTGCCTTGTCGGCATAGGCCTTGAGCACACGAGCCAGTTGTCCAGCCGGAGCCGCCAGCACGCCTGCGATACGAGTCGCTGGAGTCTGGATGAGGCCGACCAGTTGGCCGCGGATCTGGTCGAGGGATGGCAGGGTGGCTAGAGCGCGCACTGCCTTCTCGTCGAGAACCGTTGATTGTCCGAGCAGGCCGCCAATGATGGAGTACTTGTCGTTCTCCTTGGCATATTGCACGACGATCTTGGCCGCAGACACAGGGTCTGCACCATAAGCAATAGCGACAGGACCGGTGAACAGGGCATTGCCTGCATCGCCAGCCACGCCTTCTAGCGCCTTCTGAACTAGGGTGTTCTTCACGACCTTCAGAGTCGCGCCTTCTTTGCGAAGACGGTTCCGAAGTTCGGTCATTTCCGCAACCGTTAGACCCATATAGTGGGTCACGACCACTGCGCCGGCACCAGCGAACACGTCTTTCAACGCGATGATGGCATCAGCTTTCTGAGTGCGGTCCATTGCGGTCTCCGTAACTCACGTTAGGCGGCCGGACCATCCGGCAGCCGAAGTCGATGTTGAGCGCAAGGTTGCCCTCACGCCGCAATCGGCTCAGCCTGTCCCAGGATGCGTTGACGACACGCCCGATCCATCGAGGAAACGGGTGCGATCTGTCTGTGCGTCTTGTCTCCCCGCGGCATACAATTAAGGCCCTAGGGCCCCGCAGTTCTCGGACAGGACTAGCGACGTGAGGCAAGCCCCAAATCACCAGAAGCGGCGCTTATAGTCGGGGCGATGGAAAACCGCAAGCCCCGCCCGCTCCCAAACGAAAACTTTACCCCCAAAAGAAAACAGGCGGCCCCGCTAAGGACCGCCTGTCATTTCAGCACCCGAAGGTGAGAAGGGTCTTAGGCCGAGATCGAGGCCGTATCGACACGCAGGCCAGGGCCCATGGTCGAGGACATCGAGATCTTCTTCACATAGAGACCCTTTGCACCGGTCGGCTTGGACCGGTTCAGGGCGTCGACGAGGGCCTTGATGTTGACGATCAGAGCATCATCGGTGAACGAGACCTTGCCAACGCCGACATGCACGATGCCAGACTTTTCAACACGGAACTCGACCGCACCACCCTTGGCGTCCTTAACGGCTTGGCCAACATTTGGGGTCACGGTGCCGACCTTTGGATTAGGCATCAGGCCGCGCGGACCCAGAACCTTACCCAGGCGACCGACCAGAGCCATCATGTCCGGTGTCGCGATGACGCGATCAAAGTCCATGAAACCGCCTTGGATGCGATCAACCAGATCTTCAGCACCCACCACGTCCGCGCCAGCGGCCAGAGCTTCAGCAGCCTTAGCATCCTTAGCGAAGACGGCGACGCGAACGTCACGGCCCGTACCCGAAGGTAGGTTCACCACGCCGCGGACCTGTTGGTCAGCATGCCGCGGATCAACGCCCAGATTGACCGACACTTCGACGGTTTCGTCGAACTTGGCGGTGGCATTGGACTTCACGACGGCAACGGCTTCAGCCAGGCTGTAGCCCTTGTCAGCATCGACAACGAAAGCCTTGGCGCGCTTTGCAATTTTAGCCATGACTTAAGCCTCCACCACTTTCAGACCCATCGCGCGTGCCGAGCCTTCGATGATGCGGGTCGCAGCGTCGAGGTCGTTCGCGTTCAGGTCTTTCATCTTCTTTTCGGCGATTTCGCGGCACTGGGCCTTGGTCACCTGGCCAACCACTTCACGGCTGGTCGTGGCCGAACCGGACTTGATACCAGCGGCGTTCTTCAAGAAGAAGGTCGCAGGCGGCGTCTTGGTCACGAAGGTGAACGACTTGTCCTGATAGACCGTGATCACGGTCGGCAGGGGCGTGCCCTTTTCGACATTTTCAGTACGGGCGTTAAATTCTTTGCAGAAGCCCATGATGTTGACGCCGCGCTGACCGAGCGCGGGGCCGATTGGGGGTGAAGGCGTGGCAGAGCCGGCCTTCACCTGGAGCTTGATATAGCCCAGGATCTTTTTAGCCATCTTATCCTCTCATAGAACCAGGACCATCCCGGTTCTTAGGTTAGAGCCGTGGTGCGGGGTTACGGTGGCCGCCCCCTCCCACGGATTTAGCAAACCGGCTCCGGCGAGCCGATCTGCAGGTTCACGCGGCCTTTTCGACCTGCGAGAATTCGAGTTCCACCGGCGTCGCCCGCCCAAAGATGGACACGGTAACGCGAAGGCGGGAGCGTTCTTCATCAACCTGCTCAACAGAGCCGCTGAAGCTGGCAAAGGGGCCGTCGGTGACCCTGACATTCTCGCCAATTTCGAAAGTGATCGCGGGCTTCGGACGCTCGACGCCCTCTTCGATGGCTCCGATGATGCGCGCAACTTCGCGCTCGCTCACCGGCATCGGCTTGGCCTGCGATCCCAAGAAGCCCGTAACCTTGGGCGTGTTCTTGACCAGGTGATAGGCGACGTCCGAGAGGTCCATCTTGACCAGCACATAGCCAGGGAAGAACTTACGCTCGGCATTGATCTTGCGACCGCGACGGATCTCAATCACGTCTTCGGTTGGGACCAAAATTTCGGAGAAGCAATCCTCAAGACCTTGGGTCTTGGCCTGCTCACGAATGGAATCTGCCACCTTCTTCTCGAAGTTCGAGTAGGCGTGGACGATGTACCACTTGTGATTGGGATTCGAAGGACGGCCTTCAGCAGCTTGCGCGGACATGGATTAAGACCCCAGGGTGCTGAGCTTGAGGATCTGGCTGACACCGAAGCTCAGTAGCAGATCAACAATAAAGAAGAAGGTTGCGGTCATGACCACCATGATCAAAACCATGACCGAGGTGATCCAAGTTTCCTTGCGGGTGGTCCAGGTGATCTTACGCGCTTCGGCGCGGACCTCGCGGATAAATTGCGCAGGATTGAGAGGTTTCTTTGGCGCTGGAGCAGCCGTGGTTGCCGTTCCGTCGCCCTTGGGCACGGCTTTGACCACGCGACCTTTGGTCGCTGTCGGTACGGCGGGTGACTTGGCCATGGATCGGCTCACAACTTCTTCAAACGACGAGCGCTAAAGGCCGTCCGGAAACCTCCGGACGACGCCGTAGCGCCATAGAGGGTGGCAGGAGTGGGGGGACTCGAACCCACGACTTTCGGTTTTGGAGACCGACGCTCTACCAGCTGAGCTACACTCCTTCAGACTTAAGCCAACATCCTGTAACAGAACTTGCACTGGGAGGAGACCCCTTCCAGCGCGATAGGCCTTTGTCAGAGCCGTGCGGTTTATCAGCACCGTCCCTTAAGGGCAAGAGCCGCCAGACCGAAACCGTTGCTCTATTCTGTGGATGAGACCCCCGACCCCGGCTAGGCCGGCGCTTCCCCCAGAGCCAAGATATTTACGCCCATGATCTTCTCCCTCTGGGGGCGTGGCCTGAAAGGCCGAAGGGGGTCTTATTTACCTGCGCCCAAACGAAAACCGCCGCCGAGGTTTCCCCCAGCGGCGGCTCAATCTGACCCGAAGGTTCGATCGACTATTCGACGATCTTGGCCACAACGCCAGCGCCGACGGTGCGGCCACCTTCACGGATAGCGAAGCGCAGCTTCTCTTCCATGGCGATCGGGGTGATCAGCTCAACGTCCAACTCGGCATTGTCGCCGGGCATGATCATTTCCACGCCTTCCTTCAGACGGATAATCCCCGTCACGTCGGTGGTGCGGAAGTAGAACTGTGGACGATAGTTGGTGAAGAACGGCGTGTGACGGCCACCCTCTTCCTTAGTCAAGATATAGGCCTCAGCTACAAACTTAGTGTGCGGCGTGATAGAGCCGGGCTTGCACAGCACTTGGCCGCGCTCAACATCTTCACGCTTGGTGCCGCGCAGAAGCAGACCAACATTGTCGCCAGCCTGGCCCTGGTCCAGCAGCTTGCGGAACATTTCAACGCCCGTGCAGATCGTCTTTTGGTTGGCGCGAAGACCAACAATTTCAACCTCTTCACCGACCTTAACAATGCCGCGCTCAATACGGCCAGTCACAACCGTACCGCGACCCGAGATCGAGAACACGTCTTCGACAGGCATCAAGAACGGAAGGTCCACAGGACGCTCTGGCTGAGGAATATATTCGTCAACCGTCTTCATCAGACGCAGGATCGAATTTTCGCCAATCTCAGGATCACCGCCATCGATGGCCACCTTGGCCGAACCGGCCGTGATAGGAATATCGTCGCCGGGGAAGTCATACGAGGACAAAAGCTCGCGGATTTCCATTTCGACCAGTTCCAGAAGCTCGGAGTCATCAACAAGGTCAACCTTGTTCATGTACACAACCAGAGCCGGAACGCCGACCTGACGGGCCAGCAGAATGTGCTCGCGGGTCTGGGGCATTGGACCGTCAGCGGCCGAAACCACCAAGATCGCGCCGTCCATTTGAGCCGCGCCGGTGATCATGTTCTTCACATAGTCAGCGTGGCCTGGGCAGTCGACATGGGCATAGTGACGGTTCGCCGTCTCATATTCCACGTGTGCCGTGTTGATCGTAATGCCGCGCGCCTTCTCTTCCGGAGCTGCGTCAATATCGGCGTAGTTCATCGCCTTTGCCCCGCCAGACTTCGCCAGCGTGATCGTGATCGCAGCCGTCAACGTCGTCTTGCCATGGTCAACGTGACCAATGGTGCCGATGTTGCAGTGCGGCTTATTGCGTTCAAACTTTTCCTTGGCCATCGTCTTAACCTTCGGTCCGCCCGATAGGGGCGGCACTGTTGCGAAAAATGGGGCCAGCGGGATCGCGGGCCGGGCGGGTGTATCAGATTTAGGTCCACACCGAACAGGGGTAAGTTGTGAAGACCATCTCAGCGTCTCGTTGGCCGTCTCCGGTTGGAGCGGGTAGCCGGGATCGAACCGGCATCCTCAGCTTGGAAGGCTGCTGCACTACCATTGTGCTATACCCGCCAACGATGCCGGGTCTTGGTGCTTGGTCTCCCCGTTCAGCCTATCCCCTTGCGAGGTATGGAACTCACGTTCGGCGGCATCGGCCAGCGCGTGGTGGGGGAAGTAGGACTCGAACCTACGAAGGCGTACGCCAGGGGATTTACAGTCCCCCCCCTTTGCCACTCGGGACATTCCCCCGCGCGCTTGGCCGACCGTCGATGCCCTGTCCTCACTGCGCCGTCTAGTCCGAAAACCAGAAAGAACAGACTTTAGACAAAAACCTTCCGCCTCTGTGGCTCACCGGTGCTAAACGACCGCCTTGCCCAACGACGAAAGCCCGTGGGCCCCAAATCGGAGCGCGTCTTATAGTGTCCAATTTTCACGAACGCAACGACCGCAAACGCACCTTTGGAAACAAGTCTGAACAGACTGGTTCTGAGCGGCGTGGCGGTCCTCAAAGCGGCGCGAAACCTACCCCTACAGCCCCCAAGGCGGGGCACAAATATGCGCCTCGCGGAGCCCAGACCGGCACCCCAAGAGGCAAGCCCCAAGATGATGGGTCGGAGTGGTTGTGGGGCTGGCACGCCGTGGCGGCTGCCCTCGCCAATCCTCTACGCGAAAAGCCTATGCGCGTGATGGCCACCGAGGACCGCGCTCGGCAGCTCACCGAGCAGTTCGGTAAGATCGAAACCCTTGGTATCTTTGACAATCCGACCATTGCGCAGCAGCTTCCGCAGCATGCGGTCCATCAAGGTGTCGCCCTCAAATCCGTTCCCCTTGAAGGCCTGACCATCGAGGAAATGGCAGAGCCCGCCCATGGCGTTATCCTGATGCTCGATCAGGTCACAGACCCTCAAAATGTCGGGGCCATTTTCCGCTCCGCGGCAGCCTTCGGAGCCCGCGGCGTGATCTTACAAGACCGTCACGCCCCGGCTCTTTGCGGCGCTCTGGCCAAGGCGGCAGCAGGCGCTGTGGATCAGGTTCCCCACGCTCGCGTGGTCAATCTTTCACGCGCCTTGGAACGTTTGGCCGACCTTGGCTGGCGTGCTGTGGGCCTCGATGGCACGGCAGAAGAGACCTTGGATCGGGCGATTGATTCGCGTCCGACCGTTATTGTTTTGGGCTCTGAGGGGGATGGGATCCGGCGCTTGGTCGCCGAACATTGCGACACCTTGGCAAAAATTCCCATGCCGGGCGGCTTTGAGAGCCTCAATGTCTCTGCCGCCGCAGCCATCGCGATGTATGAAGCCTCGCGGCCCCGTCGCTAGAGGCGAGCCTTGTCAGCCTGTTAAACCTGCCCCATTGAAGGGTTATGTTTGACAGCCTGGTCCAAAACTTTGCCTCAGCCCCATGGGCCCCCGCTGCGCTAGCCTTTGGCCAGGTGCTCATGATCGACCTCGTTCTGGCCGGAGACAATGCTGTCGCGGTCGGGCTCGCGGCTGCGGGCGTGCCTGAGGCCAAGCGCAAAAAGGTCATTTTGTACGGCCTGGCTGCTGCGGTAATCATGCGCATAAGCTTTGCGCTCATAACCGCCCAGTTGCTCGGAATTATTGGCCTCAGCCTCGCCGGCGGCGTCTTGCTGTTGTGGGTCTGCTGGAAGATGTGGACCGAGATCCAAGAACAGGCCGTTTGCGACAGGCACGACGCCGATATTGCCCTTGAGCAGGCCACCGGCGTTGATGTTGACAGTGCGCCCGGCGTCGGAGAGATGGGCGGACGCAAGGCAAAAACCTTTGGTCAGGCCCTGATTCAGATCCTGATCGCAGACCTGTCCATGTCGCTAGACAATGTGCTGGCAGTTGCCGGGGCGGCGCGTGAACATCCGGTGGTGCTCGCGCTTGGTCTTTTGATGTCCATTGCCCTGATGGGGATTGCCGCTACCTGGATTGCCAAGCTGCTCCATAAGCACCGTTGGATTGCCTATGCCGGCCTTTTCGTCGTGCTCTATGTCGCCCTACACATGATCTGGGACGGACATCGCAAGGTTGTCCACGATCTGCATTTGGAAGCGGCCTATAATCAGATCATGCCCAGGCCAATGGATATTCCAAGCCCACACCATTAGGCTGGTCCCTAGGCTGGCCCCTAGGCTGGCCCCTAGGCTGAAGGTTTCCAGCGATCTGGCAGTTGATGACCGATACTCCAGATCAGTTCCACTGCATCAATGGGCTTGAGCACATGGCCGCTATCAAATCTGTGGAATCGATTGCTTGGTGGCCGATATTATAGAGTAATAAACACTATAATTTTTGCATAAACAGTAAAAAAATTCCGCTACCAAGCTTCTTGAAACCGTTCCGGCGATCGAAAACTAATCCTCAACCCCATCAAACTGCGCGGTCCATTGGGCGACCTGATCATCCTCAATCTTCTTGAACAGAACCTCTGGTGCCCTGACCGCGCGGCCGCGGGGTAAACTGTCCAACAGGTCCACATCGCTGGTGGATGGCCAAGCCGTCACCCCCGCCTCGCCTACCGCTTCAGCAATAATAGCTGCGGAAAACGGAATGAAGGGCGACGAAAGGCGCGCATAGAGCGCGACCAGATTGATGGCCGTGCGCACCACGACGCAGGCCCGATCCCGATCGGTCTTGATCGCGGTCCAAGGGGCGGCGACCTGAAGATACTCATTACCAGCCACCCAAAGGGCGCGAAGGTCCTGAGCGGCCTTGCGATATTCCAAGGCTTCGAGATTTTCGGTTAGGGATGCGACCTTTTCCTGCACTGAGGCCAGAAGCGCGATTTCCAACTCGCCCGGCTCGCCGCCATCGGGCACCGTGCCGTCCAGCTTGGTCTCATTGAACTTCAAGATGCGGTTGACGAAATTACCAAGCACATCGGCCAGATCGCGGTTCACCGCCGATTGGAACTGCTCCCACGTAAAGGCCGTGTCCGAGCCTTCGGGGGCATTGGCGATCAGGTACCAGCGCCACAGATCGGGCGCCAGCAGATCGAGTGCCGCATCCATAAAGACGCCGCGACGGTTCGAGGTTGAGAACTTACCGCCGTACCAGTTCAGCCAGTTAAAGGCCTTGAGCTGGTCAACCAACTTCCAAGGCTCGCCCGAACCGAGCAGGGTCGCTGGGAAGCTGACCGTGTGGAATGCGACATTGTCCTTGCCCATGAACTCGACATAGCGAACATCGTCCGCCCCGGCATCGGTGCGCCACCAGCCCTTCCAGTCCCCGCCTGTCGCATCGGCCCACTCTTGGGTCGCAGCGATATATTCGATAGGGGCATCGAACCATACATAGAAGACCTTGTTTTCAAAGCCGGGACGCGCCACACCGTCCTTTGCTACCGGCACACCCCAGACCAGATCGCGGGTAATGCCCCGATCAATCAGGCCCTCGTCCAGATGCTTATTGGCGATCGATTTGGCCAGTTGTGGCCAGTCCTTGCGCCCATTAATCCATGTCCGCAGCCGATCCTGCATCTTGCTTTGCAGCAGATAGAGGTGGCGCGTATCGCGCACCTCAATGTCACGCGACCCAGAGATGGTCGAATAGGGATTGATCAGGTCGGTGGGGTCAAGCAGAGCACCGCAGCCGTCGCACTGGTCACCGCGCGCCTTTTCAAAGCTGCACTTGGGACAGGTGCCTTCGATATAGCGGTCGGGCAAGAACCGCTTATCTGCCAGCGAATAGATCATCTGATCCACCCGCTCTTCGATCAGGCCTTGGCCCTCGAGGACCGAGGCGAAATGTTGGGTGAGGTCGCGGTTCTGGTGAGACGATGAACGCCCAAACCAGTCAAATGACAGTCCAAACCGAAGGGCGATATCCTTTTGTAGTTGGTGCTGCTCGGCGCAGTAGACGGCCACATCCTGCCCGGCTGCCGCTGCCGCCAGTTCAGCTGGAGTACCGTGCTCGTCGGTCGCGCAGATAAAGAGCGTGTCACGCCCCAGCGCCCGCTGGAACCGCGCAAAGACATCGGCTGGCAACATCGATCCGGCCAGATTGCCCAGATGCTTGATGCCATTAATATAGGGCAGAGCCGACGTGATCAGAATGCGGGACATGCAAGGGCCTCAAGCCGCCGGAGCGGCGCAACAGAAACAAGAAACGCGTCTATAGAACCCTGCTGGCCAGACCGCAAATGTCGCCTGTTGGCGATGACGGTGATCACAGCCTATGTTAGGAACAGACGGGGTTGGACCCCAGATCGAAACATTAGGACAGGATGATCGCCCATGGCTGTGCAGTTGACCGTCAATGACGCCAAGCGGACCGTTTCCGCTGATCCTGAAAAACCCTTGCTGTGGGTCCTGCGCGAAGATTTAGGCCTTCCGGGCACCAAGTTTGGCTGCGGCGCGGGCCTTTGCGGGGCGTGCACTGTGATGATTGACGGCAAGACCGTCCGCGCCTGCTTGACCACGATCAGCGCCGCTGCGGGCAAGCATGTCACGACCATCGAACATGTCGCCACGACGCCCATAGGCAAGCGAATCACTGAGGCCTGGGTCGAACTAGACGTGCCGCAGTGCGGATACTGCCAAGCCGGTCAGATCATGTCGGCCACCGCCCTCTTGACCGCCCAGCCCAAGCCTGATGCCGCTGCCATCGATGCGGCCATGCGCGGCAACCTCTGCCGCTGCGCCACCTATCTGCGCATCCGCAAGGCCATTCAGTCGGCGGCTAACGCCGGTACGGAAGGGGCCAAGGCATGAGCCGTCCATCAACTCTGAACCGCCGCGCCTTCCTCACCGTCGCGCTTGCTGCGGGCACAGCTGTGACCTTCAGCGCCGATATGGCGCTGGCCGCAGGCACCAAAACCAAGCCGGTCGTGCTCAATGCCTTTATCCGCATCGATGCCGATAATCGCGTGACCATCGGCTCAAAAAACCCCGAGATCGGTCAGGGTATTCGCACCATGCTGCCGATGCTGATCGCCGAGGAATTGGACGTCGACTGGTCGCAAGTGACCATCGAGCCGACGCTGACCAATGAAGCCCTCTATGGCCCTCAATCGGCGGGCGGCAGTCGCTCGACACCGGTCAACTGGATACCCATGCGCCAAGTCGGCGCGGCGGCCCGTCAGATGCTGCTGCAAGCCGCTGCCAAGGCCTGGTCTGCGCAGGCAGCAAGCCTAACCACCGCCTCGGGACATATTTATCACAAAGCTAGCGGGCGCTCAGCCCCCTACAGTGCCTTCATCCAACAGGCGGCCAGCCAGCCCTCACCAAGTTTGGCGAGCGTGCCCCTAAAGTCCGCGTCAGACTTCAAGATCATTGGCCAATCCATTCCCGGTGTCGACACCCCCGCCGTCGTCAAGGGCAAGGCCGTGTTCGGGATTGATGTCAGCCTGCCCGGCATGGTCTACGCGGCGATAGAGCTTTGCCCCGTCTTTGGCGGTACGCTCGCCTCTATGGACGAGGCTGCAACCAAGGCCCTGCCCGGCATTATCGCGATTGTGCCGCTCAATAGCGGCATCAGTCCCACCGGTCCTGCCGATGCCGTCGCCATCGTGGCCAACAGTTGGTGGACCGCGAACAGGGCGCGCCAAACCCTCAAGGCCCAGTGGAAGACAGACGGCCTGACCGGCTTCTCGACCGCAGGCTATGAGCAGGCGGCTGCCGCGCTCCACAAGGACGCGCCGCAGAAGGATCTGGTCAAGATCGGTGACGCCACGGGTGCTATGGCCAGCGCAGCGAAAACCGTCTCAGCCCGCTATAGCTACCCCTTCATTGCCCACGCGACCCTCGAGCCACAAAACTGTACGGCCCTCTTTAGCGACGGCAAGATTGAGATCTGGGCGCCGAGCCAAACACCCGCTTCGGGTGGCAAGATGGTCGGCCAGACCCTTGGTCTCGCGCCAGAGGCCATCACGGTCCACATCACCAAGGCGGGTGGCGGCTTTGGACGGCGCTTGATGAACGATTATATGGTTCAGGTCGCCCAGATCGCCAAGGCCCTGCCCGGCCGGCCGGTCAAGCTGATCTATAACCGCGCTGACGATATGCAGCATGGCTTCTACCGCCCTGCCGGTTGGCACCAGTTCGAGGCTGGACTGGATGCCAATGGCGCGATTGTCGCTCTAAAGGATCACTTCGTTACCCCCAGCGATCAAGGCAGGCCCGTTCGTGCGGGCGACATGAACCCGGCGGAGTTCCCGGCAAAGTTCGTCTCCAATGTGCTGTTTAGCCAGTCGATGGTGCCGACCAATATGCCGACGGGCTATCTGCGCGCGCCGACGTCAAACGCCATGGCTTTCGTCTTCCAAGGCTTCCTCGATGAGGTCGCCGAGGCGGGTGGTATGGACCTTCCTGAACTGTTGCGGCGCACCATGGGCGCGGCCCGCGCCGTGCCTCTCTATGACCATGGCCCCGTATTCGACACCGGACGCGCGCGCGCTGTGATCGACAAGGTCTGTGCTATGGCCGGTTGGACCGGACGGACCAAGGGGGGCGAAGGCAAGGGCCGAGGCTTTGGATTCTATTTCAGCCATGCCGGATATTTTGCAGAGATCGTCGATATCACGGTAACCCAAGGGACCCGCATAAAGGTCGAGAAGGTCTATGTGGCCGGTGATATTGGCAGCCACATCATCAACCCCCTCCATGCCGAGCAACAGGTTCAAGGCGCGATCATTGACGGTCTAGCCCAAGCCATCGCCGGTCAGAAGATTCAACAGGTCGATGGGGCGGTCACCCAGAAAAACTTCGGCGACTTCCCACTCCTGCGCATCGATGCTGCTCCGGCTGAGATCGAGGTCGCCTTCCTTAAGACCGACGTGCCCCCAACGGGCCTCGGTGAACCGGCCCTGCCGCCCGTGATCCCCGCCTTGGCCAATGCTATCTATGCCGCGACGGGCAAGAGACTGCGCGACCTGCCCCTGCATCTTGGTGCCTGAAGGGTTGGAGGAATGAAGCCTGTGGGGTTGTTAGTGCGGCTATCTGGCCTGATCGCGGTCGTCTGCGCGCTAAACGTCGCCCCTGCGGCGGCGGCCACGGTGCAGATCGCCGTGGCCTCCAACTTCATGGAGCCCGCCAAAGAGATCGCCGCGGCCTTCACCGCCAAAACCGGCCATCAGACGAACCTTAGCTTTGGCCCAACCGGTCAGATCTATGTGCAAATCACCCAGGGCGCACCGTTTGAAATCTTTCTATCTGCCGATAAAGAACGCCCACAACAGGCTGAAAAAGATGGGCTTTCGGTCAACGGGGCCCGCTTCACCTATGCTGTAGGACGATTGGTGCTCTATTCGCCAAAGTCCGGCTATGTTGATTTCTATGGCAAGGTTCTCGCACGGGGCGATTTCGAGCATTTGGCCACAGCCGATCCGGCTGTCGCCCCCTATGGGCTCGCAGCGGTAGAGAGCCTTAGCAAGCTGGGCCTCTATGATCGGCTAAAGCCTAAGATCGTTCAAGGGAGCTCCATCGCCCAGACCTTTCAGTTTGTACAAACCGGCGCCGCTGAGGTTGGGTTCGTGGCCCTGTCGCAGGTGATCAACCGGCAAGGCGGTTCGCGTTGGATCGTCCCCGCTACGCTCCATAGCCCCATCGATCAGCAGGCGGTTTTACTCAAGACCGGCGAGACCAATCCGGCGGCAAGGGCCTTTATGGCCTTCCTGAAAAGCCCCACCGCCCGCGCCATCATTCGCCGCTATGGCTATGAGACCCCCTAGCCCATGGCCGATGTGATCTGGACGACCCTGAAACTGGCGAGCCTAACGACGCTACTGTTGCTGGTCCTGGCAACCCCACTGGCCTGGTGGCTGGCGCGTCAGAGGGTCTGGTGGAAAGAGGTCATCGCTGCCGTCGCAGCCCTGCCCATCGTTCTGCCCCCGACCGTCTTGGGTTTCTATCTGCTCCTGCTGCTGGCCCCCCGCAGTCCGCTGATGGAACTGCTCCATCCGTTTGGTATCCAGTCCCTCGCCTTCACCTTCCCGGGTCTCTTGATCGGGTCGACGGTCTATTCCCTGCCCTTCGCGGTCCAGCCGATCCGCAATAGCTTTGAGGCTATGGGCGATCGACCGATGGAGGTCGCAGCCACCTTGCGTGCGACACCCCTGAACGCCTTCTTGACCGTGGCCGTGCCGCAAGCCCGCCGAGGGTTCCTGACCGCTGCCGTTCTGGTCTTTGCTCACACGGTCGGAGAGTTCGGCGTCGTCCTGATGATCGGCGGCGCCATTCCCGGTCAAACGGAAGTCATTTCGGTCAAGCTCTATCAACTGGTGGAATCCTTGCAGTTTGGCGAGGCCCATAGGCTCGCGGCGGGTCTCCTTGCGTTTAGCTTCTTTGTGCTGCTGACCATGTTCCTGACAGAACGCCGCTCTCGAAAGACCGTCCCATGAGCGGTGCAACAAGCCAAGGCGGTGTTCAGGCTGAGTTCGATGGCCTGCTGGGACGCTTTCGTCTCAAGGTTAGCCTGACCGTTCCGCCCAAGGGGATCACCGCTCTGGTCGGTCCGTCTGGGGCAGGCAAGACCAGCCTTCTGCGCGCCATTGCGGGCCTGGCCCGCCTGCCAGGCCGGGTCGTAATGGATGGCGAGGTCTGGCAAGAGGGGCGGCGGTTTGTCCCCGTGCATAAGCGCGCCCTCGGCATGGTGTTTCAAGAGTCCAGCCTGCTCAGCCACCTGTCGGTGAAAGACAATCTGCTGTTTGGCTATCGCCGCTGCGTGGTGCCCAAGACCATGAGCCTCGACGAGGTTCTGCCGCTACTGGGGCTAGAGCCTCTGATCGGGCGGTCCACCGACAACCTATCGGGCGGCGAGCGCCAAAGGGTGGCCTTGGGCCGAGCACTCCTGTCCCAGCCGCGCCTTCTATTGATGGATGAACCGCTATCCAGCCTCGATGCCCAAAGCCGGGCTGAGATCTTGCCCTTTTTGGAAACCCTGCATCGCACCCTGTCTATTCCTGTGCTCTATGTCAGCCATGACGCCGAAGAGGTTGGGCGGCTGGCCGATCACGTGGTGAGCCTGAACGCAGGACAGATTGTCGGTGCGATTCAACCGGCCACACCCGACCCGCTTAGCCCCCTATCGCCAGCTCAGATCAAGGACCTTGCGCGCCAAGCCCTAGCGGCTGGGATTAAACCTAATCCCTCGGCACGCTGATCTCAGCCCCCGTGGCCATTAGTCGATCCAGCACGCCATTGGCCCGCAACAGCAGGCGCAGATCGATAATGGCAACCGTGGTGCCCGGGCGGCTCAAGGCCTGATCAATCGACCGGACCGACTGCGCCGTATCCTGTTCCAGCAGGCTGGTCAGGCTGGGTAGTTGCAGCAGGCAGCGATCTAAAAGGTCGGCGCTGGCATTGGCACGAATCGTCGCTAAATCACCGATGGCCCAAGCCTGCGCCGCCGTTTGGGCCCGGGCGGCCTCTGCCTCAATATCGTTTAGAGCCGCCGTCAAGCAGGCCTCATGTTGCGCCGGGGTCAAGCTGGCGGCGGACTTGACCATGGCCCCCAAATGGATGTCGGCCATCGGTTCGACCTTTAGACGCCGCCCGCGCTGGGCCTTAGCCATCCGCTGAACTGTCGTGGAAGGCTTGCCCGTCGATAGACCTTCATGCTCACGAAAATCGGCCAGCAGCATGAAACCGGCAATAGCAGGCTTCCAATGATCGTAGCGACCGGGCCCTAGAGCAAGGCGCTCACGGGCATGAACAAAGCGTGCCCGAAGGGCTGGCGATAGGGTCGGCTCAAGCCGCTGACCCAAGCCTTGGCGAAGGCTTGCCATCCGAAATGTCATACCAGGAAGGTCGGTCAGTTGCGGCCGCCCTTGCGGTGGCACGAGAAGCAGGTCCGCTACCCCCAAGGCCCGCTCCAATCGCGGCGAGGTCCATTTAAGTTGATGGGGCAAGGGGGCCAAGCCGCCAAGCACAACCACTTCAGCCTCCCCGCGTTTAACCTTCCAAAGGGCTGGGCCCACTGGCCGCCCTTCAATGACCAACTCTTCGACAACGGCGCTCGTGTCGGTGGGCGCGGCAATCTCTTGGGCGTGGGCGCCCAGCGCCATCATGAACAGGCTGATCGCTACGAGCACTCGACGCTGCCTCATCGGATAGACCTCCACGCCCTGCCATTCGTCGCCAAGTCACTTGAGCCGAGTGTAACCTCGATTTAGGTCATTATCGGGCTGAATGTGATGATCTTTCGTGCTCCACAGTTCATTCGGCAAAATCAGCAATTTCCTGTAGAAAGGGATCAGCCCGTACTGGAACTGTCGCAATGTCCGTGATCCTCAATCTGATCTGGTTTGTCCTTGGCGGGTTTGTGTCGGGATGCGCGTGGCTGCTGGCAGCCCTTTTGCTCGGCATTACCATCGTTGGTCTACCGTGGAGCATGGCGGCGGCCCGGATCGGCCTCTTCACCTTCTTCCCCTTTGGACAAAAGATCGTCGATCGCGAGACCATCACCGGTCATGGCGACCTGGGCACAGGCCCTGCCGGTTGCCTGCTCAACATTATTTGGTTCGTGCTGGGCGGTTGGTACGTAGCCTTGGTCCATCTGATCATCGGCGCCCTGCTATGCCTGCCGATCATCACCATTCCCTTTGCGCTGCAGCACCTTAAGCTAGCCGGCATCGCCATGGCTCCGGTCGGCAAGACCGTTATTCCGACCTAGGGGCCGAGGCCATGATCCCCATCACAGACGCCATCAGCCTTCAAGATGACGAGCTCGACATCAGCTTCATCCGCGCTTCAGGGCCCGGCGGGCAGAACGTCAATAAGGTCTCATCCGCCGTTCAACTGCGCTTTGATGCGCGCCGGTCGCGATCCTTGCCCAATTCTGTCAGTATTCGCCTGCAAGCGCTGGCGGGTAGTCGCCTGACCCTCGAAGGGATCATCGTCATCACCGCCGATCGCTTTCGTACCCAAGCGCACAATCGCGCCGATGCGATCGAGCGATTGAGCGATCTGATCCGCAAGGCTGCCTATCGCCCGCCGGTCAGGCACGCAACAAAGCCGACCAAGGCCTCGAAGGTTCGGCGGGTGGACTCCAAGGTTCGGCGCGGGGACTTGAAATCCACGCGCTCGCGGCCAACATCATCAGAGTGATCTTGCGAAATCATCAAGCGGGACTAGTCTGCGGCCTCAACGATACCTTCCCCTAACCCTCGCCGGACAAGGAATAGACACGTGCGTAACCCCACCACCCTACTGGCCACTGTTGGCCTCGCCGCCCTGCTCATTGGCTGCAGCAAGCCCGCGCCCAAAACCGAAACTGCTGAAGCGACAGAGGCCTCAGAGGCCACGCAGGTCCAGGAGGTCAGCGATGCCGACAAGCTCAAGATTCTGGCCTCTCTGCCAGCGCCCTACAACGTCGCTGACATGGAAAATGGCAAGCGCAAGTTCGCCCTCTGCCGCTCCTGCCACACCATCGCCGAAGGTGGCCCCAACATGACCGGGCCAAATCTCTATGGCATTGTCGGACGTAAGGCGGGCTCCCATGAAGGCTATGCCTATTCAGATGCTGTCAAGGGCGCTGGCTTCGTTTGGGATGGCGCCCACATCGATACGTGGATTACGGATCCAAAGGCGATGCTGCCCGGTAATAAGATGACCTTCCTCGGCCTGAAAGAAGCCAAGGACCGCACCGACGTCATCGCCTATCTGATGGTCGAAACTGGTGCTGCCAAACCCGCGCACGACTAACAAGCCTCTGGGTCATGGCGTGATCGCCGTGGCCCATTTGCCGCTTAGGTCAAGGCCACACTCGAGCTGGTATCGGCCTTTTGGGCCTTGATGCGTTTGCGCTCAATGACCCACACGCACCAGATCGAGACCTCGTAGAGTAGGATCAGCGGCATGGCTAGGGTGCACTGGCTGATCGGATCCGGCGGCGTGACGATCGCAGCCACGACAAAGATACCTAAGATCGCATAGCGCCGCCCGCTGCGCAGAAGATTAGACGTGACAATCCCGGCCTGCCCCAAGAGCGTTAAAATGACCGGCAACTGGAAACAGAGCCCAAAGGCCAGAACCAAGGTCGTCACAAGGGTCAGATAGTCCGAAACCTTGGGCACCAATTCGACGGTAATATTGCCTGAGCCGAAGATCTGCTGCGACAGGGAAAACCACAGGACGAACGGCAGCATGATGTAATAGACCAGCGCTGCGCCCATCATGAACAGGACTGGCGAGGCCAGCAGGAATGGCAAGAAGGCGTGGCGTTCCTTGGCATAGAGCCCCGGCGCGACAAACCGATAGAGCTGCCACGCGATCACAGGAAACCCGATAATCACCCCGCCAAAACCGGCCAGCTTGAGCTTGGTGAAGAAGAACTCCAGCGGCGCGGTATAGATCAGTTTGAGGTTCTGACCGACAATGCTCGGGGCCTCTTTAAAGCCCGTCAGTACGAGCATCAGGTCAAAATAGCCGTGGTGAACACCGGTCTGCTTTTGCATGGCCAACAGCCTCGCTGCCATCTCAAACGGATGGAGCAAGAACATGTAGATCGGTTCAGCCTGACTGAAGCAGAACACAAAGGCGACAAATAGGGCCGCAACACAGACGATCAGGCGCTTACGCAGCTCGATCAGGTGCTCCATCAAGGGCGCACGTGAGGCCTCGATATGGTCGTCATCAGGTCCCGTACTCATGGCTTGGGGGCCTCATTCTCGACTTTGGCATCAGAATCGAGGGGGGGCTCAGAAGTGAGGGGGGGCTCAGAAGTGAGGGGGGGATGGAGTTGGAGTGAACTGTTCGGCGCGGTCAGGGATCGGTTGATTTCCTGCATGACCTCAGAGGCATCGACGCCCAAATGGGATGAGGCCTCAGGCACGATGTCTGCAAAGCGAGCGTTGCGCATGGCCTCGACCTCACGGCGCAGATCATCCAGCTCAGACTGGCGCGCCATGTCGTCAAAGCTGGCGCGAAATTCGCTCGCCATGCCGCGCAATCGGGCGATAAATTGACCCAACTTGCGCATCAACATAGGCAGGTCCTTGGGCCCGACCACGATAAGGGCCACAGCCGCAATGACCATTAGTTCAGTGGCTCCGACCTCAGGTAACATCAAATTCCACCATGCTTAGGCTCATGCTTCCGTAGGAGCGTGACCGCAGAAGCCTTGAGGCTAGATCCGAAGATCAGCCTTCTTTATCGGTCCGCGGCAGGGGTGCAGCAGGCGTATCGGCGGGCTTGGGCGCATCTTCACCCTTGAGGCCATCACGAAAAGCGCGAATGCCTTTGGCCGCATCGCCCATCAGTGCGGACAGCTTACCGCCACCGCCGAACAGAACGGCGCCCACGCCAATAACGATCAACCAATGAACCCAACTCATAGAACCCATGGTGCGCCTCACATATTAAGGACCAAACCGGATGCCCCGGCTCTCTCTTAGGACCCAATATAGGCCATAAGACGGCCCGTCGCTACAAAAGGCGTCGGTGCGCATTCCAACTTTAGAAAAAAGGGGTTTGGCGCGCGCGACTGGGCTCAGATCGAGCGCACAATGACCTGATTGCGGCCACCCGCCTTAGCCTCGTAAACCGCCTCATCCGCGCGCTTGAGTAAGGTTTCAGGCGTATTCATATCGCCATCCGCGCAGGCAAGACCAATCGAGATGGTGACCGCAAGGGCTTCGCCCTCTGATCCTAGGCTAAAAGCGGTCTCAGAGACACTTTTGCGGATCCGTTCAGCGATCCTCAGCGCGGCGTGGACATCGGTTCCGGGCATGACTACGATGAACTCTTCGCCTCCATATCGGCACGGCAAGTCAATCGCGCGGACGTTAGACGCCAACAGAACCGAAAATTCGCGAAGAACCATATCTCCGACATCATGTCCAAAACCGTCATTGATCTTCTTAAAGTGATCAATGTCGATCATCAGTATAGAGACAGGATCCCCACCCTTCACGGCCCGAGCCACGAGCGCACTCAGTTGAGTCACCATATAGCGGCGATTATGCAGACCGGTCAGTTGGTCGGTCACCGCCAGTTCCAATGACTGGTCGAGATTGCTCCGCAACAGGTCCGTATAGCGCTTGCGCTTGATTTGAGTGCGAGCGCGCAGGGTCAGTTCCTGGGGATCAATAGGACGGGCCAATATATCATTCACACCCAGTTCCATGGCTTTCACCAACCGGTCGCGTTGATCCGTATCCATAATCGCAAGGATGGGCATGAAGCGGGTTGAAGACTCCGAGCGCACCATCGCAGCCAACCTTAGGCCGTCAAAGGTCGTTGCATCCATATTGATAATCATCAGGTCGATGGGACCACGCGCCGAAAGCAGAGCCTTATCAGCATCACTTTCGACGATCGGCCGATGGTCCAGTCCGAGCTCAGACACCATCCGTTGGGCTTGCCGAGGATTATCATCAACGATCAAGATACGGCCACCAAAGCCGCCGAGACGCGCTGAGGTGCCTGCAATGACCCCCATCCGTCGACCAGAGGCCTCCAGCATACGTAAGCCATCAATGGCCAGCTTGAGCCGCACCAGCCCCTTAAGGCGCGCCATCAGCATAACGTCATCGATGGGCTTGGTCATGAAATCGTCTGCCCCAGCGTCAAGGCCGGATAACAGATCATCACGACCGTCGAGCGCTGTAACCAAGACCACCGGAATATGGCGGGTATCCGGATCTTCTTTCAGGCGGCGGCAAATCTCATAGCCGCTCAAGCCCGGCATCATGACGTCAAGTAAAATAATATCCGGAAGTTGTGACTTTGCTAACGCAATTCCTGAGTGGCCATCAGATGCCATGAGCACTTCATAGTACTCCGCCGTCATCTTGGCTTCGAGCAGCCGAACATTGGCGTCTATGTCATCAATAATTAGAATACGTGCGGACATAATAAAGTACTTACTCTATTAAGCGGCGAATCGTCTCCAAAAAATGCGCGACAGATATGGGTTTGGAAATATAGGCCTCGCAGCCGCCCTCCCTGATCCGTTCCTCATCGCCCTTCATGGCGAAGGCCGTAACGGCTACGACAGGAATATGGGCCAGGGCGTCGTCTTCTTTCAGCCACTTAGTGACCTCAAGGCCTGAAATTTCAGGCAGTTGGATATCCATCAATATCAGGTCTGGGAGATGTTCGCGCGCCAAGCCAAGCGCCTGCAAACCTTCACGGGTCTGCAAGGTCTCGTAGCCCTGAGCATCGAGCAGATCATGAAACAGTTTCATGTTCAGCTCATTATCCTCGACGATGAGGACCTTTTTCGCCATCTTGATCTCAACCTGTGAACACGGAATCCGATCTTGAAGCGACTCGTCGTTCCCGTATCATTTTCCCTTTTTCCACAGATATCCTTAAGCCCGCGTTAGCCCAGAGAAGTCCACTGTCCATAAGCTCCGCCTTCAAACCCGCTCAAGACCTAGTTTCAGCCAAGGTCGCCCCTGATCGTCCCCTTGTCATCGTCGATGTAGACGAGGTCTTGGCTCTATTTGTTGAGGGATTTGAGCGGTTTGTCGGCAAACATGGCTATGAGATGCGGTTCAACAAGTTCGCCCTTTTTCAGAACATCTATCGCAAGGGCGATGATAACCATATCGACATGCTGGTCGGTAAAACCCTGTTTGATGACTTTTTTCGAGATGGCAGCGGCCATATGGACCCCGCACCGGGGGCGGCAGAGGCCCTCGCATACCTCTCGAATCGGGCAGAAGTGGTGATCTTGACCAATGCGCCCGAGCACGGCCGGGATGAGCGCGCCCGCTGGCTCAAGCGCCACGGCATGGACTATCCTCTGGTGATCAATTCCGGCCTCAAGGGTCCTGCCGCAGCCCATCTGGCAGCCCGAACCAGCCGCCCTTCAGTCTTTATCGATGACATGATCCCGAACCTCGATTCGGTCGCGACAGACGCGCCTAAGGTCGGCCGCTTCCAAATGGTCGCAGATCAACGCCTTCGCCATATGGCCCCCAGCAAGCCTCACGCCCACGAGCGTATCGACGACTGGGACAGGTTGCAGACCGCGCTCGAAAACGCGCTGTTCTAGGCATGAGCCGGTGAGCGCCCTTTGCCGCGATTGCCTGCATCTAGGACGACCGCCGACCAATCGCCGCTGCCCTCGCTGCTCATCGCCGCGCCTGATCGCCCATGAGCAGCTCGAACATCTGACCATCGCCCATATGGACTGCGACGCCTTCTATGCCGCCGTAGAAAAGCGCGACAGACCTGAGTTGCGCGACCGACCCGTCATTGTCGGCGGCGGCCACCGCGGCGTGGTCACGACCTGCTGCTATATTGCCCGTACCTTTGGCGTGCGTTCGGCAATGCCGATGTTCAAGGCCCTTGCCCTCTGCCCTCAAGCCGAGGTCATCTTTCCCGACTTTGCCAAATACAAAACCGCAAGCGCCGCAATCTTTGCCAAGCTGGCGAAACTGACTCCTCTGGTTCAACCCCTATCACTGGATGAGGCATGGATGGACCTGACCGGTGCAGAGCGACTCAATGGCGGCTGTTCGGCACTGACACTGGCAAGGTTACAGAACCAGATCGAGGCAGAGGTCGGCCTGACCGTCTCCATCGGCCTAGCCCCCAACAAGTTTCTGGCCAAGATCGCCTCAGATCTGGATAAGCCGCGCGGTTTTGCCGTCATCGGACAGGCTGAAGCTGAAAGTTTTCTGGCGCCTAGGCCCGTTGGCATCCTGCCCGGTGTGGGCCCAACTCTGGTTAAGACGCTGGAAAAGGCTGGCCTTCGCACGGTCGGCGATCTGGCAAGGGCTGAACCGCGCGATCTGGTCAAGATCGGCGGGGCCTACGGCTTGCGGCTGTCGCAACTGGCCAAGGGACTCGATAGCCGCCCCGTTAATCCCGATCAGATCCGCAAAAGCATCAGCGCCGAGACAACCTTCGCCGTCGATCTTAGCCATGCCGACGCCCTCAGCGACCAACTCTGGCCCCTTTGCGAAAAGGTCGCTCGCCAGCTGCGCGCTGTCGCCATCGCCGGAAGGGTGGCGACGCTCAAGCTCAAGACTTCTGATTTCAAGCTCGTGACCCGCAGGCGCACCCTCGCCGTACCATGCCAGACCGCCCGAACCCTGTTCGCCGCAGCGCGTGAACTCCTCGCCACAGAGGCCCGGGGCCAGACCTATCGCCTAATTGGCGTTGGCCTTTCAGAGTTGGTCGACGCAACCGATGCCCCTAACGATCTGTTCGGGGCCGAGGAAGCGATGGCGAGGTCTAAGGAAAAGGTCATTGACGGACTGAGGGCCAAGTTCGGTCAGGGGGCTGTGATCAGTGGCCGAGCGCTAAAAATACGCCCCAAGGGCAAATCATAGTCAGGTTTCTCAGTCTGAGGCTTGGGGGACGGACGATCCGGCGCTAAGCTCTTTTCAACAGTTTCCGGAGCCCGCCATGTCCGCCATCGAAGAACGCCTCAAATCTCTTGGCATCACCCTGCCAACCCCTGTCGCGCCAATCGCCAACTACGCGCCCTTCATCCGTTCGGGCAATCTGCTGTTCATCTCAGGTCAGGTCTCGGTGGATGAGAGCGGCGGCATCAAGGGCATTGTTGGCGACGATGTTGATCAGGCCACGGGCCAACTGGCAGCAGGCCTATGCGGCATCAATCTCTTGGCCCAGATGAAGGCCGCGACCGGCGATCTGGATCGGGTCATTCGGGTGGTCAAGTTGGGCGGCTTTGTTCAGGCGGGCCCAGACTTCTTCAACATCCCGCAAGTGATCAATGGCTGCTCGGACCTGATGGTCGCGGCCTTTGGCGATGAGGGCCGCCACGCGCGCTCCGCCGTCGGCGTCTTTAGCCTGCCAATGAACTTTGCCGTCGAGGTTGATGCCATCGTCGAGGTGGCATGAGCGCCCTGTTAGGTGATGCTTGGGACCTTCTAAAGGCACCGTCCGTGGCCCATCGCGGCTTCTGGTCGAACACCGGCGCGCCGGAAAACTCGCTCGGTGCCTTTCAAGCGGCCTGTCAGGCGGGCTACGGCATTGAGCTTGATGTCCATCTGAGCGCCGATGGCGAGGCGGTGGTGTTTCACGACGACACCCTGCAGCGGATCTGCGGGGTCGAAGGCCGTGTGCGCGACCGTAAGGCCGAGGACCTGGGCAAGTTGGCCCTATCGGGAACGGATGAGACTATCCCCACCCTCGCCGACGCCCTGACCCTGATTGGCCATCGCGCTCTGGTCCATATCGAGCTCAAGACCCCGTTTGGCGAGGTCGGGCCGCTCGAGCGGCGCGTGTCAGAGATCCTGCTCGATCATAATGGTCCGACCTGCATCATCGGCTTTAACCCCTATAGCCACGCCTGGTTTGCCCAGCACCACCCGCAGATCCTGCGCGGTCTAGATTCCTATTCCTACAAGGACGCCCATTCGAGCCATGTTGCGCCAGAACAGCGCCGGGCCTTTGCAGCGCTGGAGCACGTTGCCATTGCCAAGCCGCACTTCCTCGCCCTCGGTCTGGATATGCTGCCAAGCGCCAAGGCCGATGACTATCGCGCAAAGGGTATGCCCATTGTGGCCTGGACCGTACGCAAGCCCGAACAGTGGGAGCGGGTCAAGGATCACTGCGAT
This sequence comes from Caulobacteraceae bacterium, assembly GCA_040399645.1. GTDB lineage: Bacteria > Pseudomonadota > Alphaproteobacteria > Caulobacterales > Caulobacteraceae > CAISGS01. The sequence goes on from JBBARR010000007.1 coordinate 116,935, forward strand.
AATATGATCTTCGAAGGCTTTGCGGCGTGAGGCTCGGCTGCTGATGATCATCCTAAAGCCTACCGTTCGCGTCCATCGCCGTGTGGCCGAAATTGGCCGCGAAGGCTGGGAAGCCTGCACATCCAATGCAGAATATGCCTCCAACCCCTTCATAAGTTACGACTTTATCGATTCCCTAGAACGGTCTGGATGCGCCGTCGCTCAGACCGGATGGGCACCGCACCACCTCGCCGTTGAGGATGAGGCCGGACAGGTGGCCGCGGTTATGCCGCTCTATCTAAAGTCCCACTCCCAAGGCGAATATGTTTTTGACCACTCGTGGGCCGAAGCCTATCAGCGCGCCGGTGGACGCTACTATCCCAAGCTTCAATGCGCCGCGCCCTTCTCGCCAGTGACGGGGCCACGCATGATGGTCCGGGCCGATGTTGATCCAGTCATTGCCAAGCGCACCTTGCTGGGCGGAGCGATGTCGCTCTGTGAGCGCCTAGAGGCCTCGTCGGTCCACGTGACCTTCCCGTCCAAGGGTGACTGGGACTTTCTCGGAGGCGAGGGCCTGCTGCAGCGCCAAGACCAGCAATATCATTGGCATAATAACGGCTATGGTAGCTTTGACGACTTCCTTGGGGCCCTATCGTCCAACCGCCGCAAGACCATTCGCCGCGAACGGCGTGATGCTCAGGCGGGCCTAGAGATCATCGGTATGACCGGCAAGGATCTGACCGAAGAGGCATGGGACGCTTTTTACCAGTTCTATGAGGACACCGGCGCGCGCAAGTGGGGGCGTCCCTATCTCAACCGCCCGTTCTTCTCGATGATGGGCGAGCGCATGGCCGACCAGGTGCTGCTGATCATGGCCAAGCGCGACGGACGCTATGTTGCCGGGGCCTTGAACCTGCTCGGCGCCGATTGCATCTATGGTCGCAATTGGGGGGCGGTCGAGGATGTGCCGTTCCTGCATTTTGAGCTCTGCTATTATCAGGCCATCGAGCACGCCATTCGTCTGGGCCTGCCGCGCGTCGAGGCCGGGGCTCAAGGTCAGCATAAGATTGCGCGTGGCTATCTGCCGGCCCCGGTCTATTCGGCCCACTTTATCGCCGACCCCGCCCTGCGCGAGCCTGTGCGGCGCTATCTGGATCAAGAACGGGCTGCTGTCCAAAATGAGATGGACTGGCTGGCCGAAGAATATTCCCCCTTCAAGGCGGGCGGCTGACACCCCCGACCCTATCCTCTGGAGATCTGACCCATGAGCCTCTTTGGCGAATATGACGACAACAATATCTTCGCCAAGATCATTCGTGGTGAGATTTCAGCCGTAAAGATCTATGAGGATGAGGCCGTGCTCGCCTTCATGGATGTTTTTCCGCAATCCAAGGGCCACTGCCTGGTCATTTCCAAAACCACCAAGGCGAGGAACCTGCTGGAGATCGATGCGCAGGCTTTTGGTGGCGTAATGGTCACGGTTCAAAAGCTCGCCAAAGCCGTCACCACCGCTTTAAATCCAGACGGCGTGGTCATCACCCAGTTTAACGGCGCCCTTGCTGGACAGACCGTCTTCCACCTGCATGTCCATATCATCCCGCGTTATGAAGGCGTCGCTCTGGCCGGCCATGGCCACGGCAATATGGCCGATATGGCGGATCTGAAGAAGCTAGCGGCGCAGATCGCTGCGGCACTGTAAAAAGGCGCGACCTTATTTTGCGCGTTCGCAGCGAAGGCGCGGACCCAGATGCTTTGATACCGCCTGCTCACTCGTGGAACATCCTCATCCTTCGACAGGCTCACGATGAGGATGAGTGGATCAAGCGGACCAATAGGTTTTCCTCATGCTGAGCCTATCGAAGCACGCACAAGCCCCCCGGCGGTGCCGGGAGGGCTTGTTTTGCTCTATTCCACCAACTCGGGTTCAGCATCTTCCGTGGACTTGGAGGTAGACCCTACTCCCTTGCCGGATTCGATGTCGAAGCCGATCTTGCCGTCAACGAGCTTGATCTTGACGTGACCGCCACGGACCAGCTTGCCGAACAGGATCTCGTCCGCGAGCGGCATCTTAATGTGCTCTTGAATGACCCGCGCCAGCGGCCGCGCCCCGAAGAGCTCGTCAAACCCGTTCTTAGCCAACCAGTCGGCGGCATCGTCGGCCAGTTCTAAGGTCACGCCGCGATCGGCCAACTGGACCTCAAGCTGCATGACGAACTTGTGGACCACCTGACGTATAACGTCGGCATTGAGGGACTTGAAGGCTACAACGGCATCGAGACGGTTGCGGAACTCAGGGGTGAAGATGCGTTTGATCGCCGCCTCATCCTCGCCCTCCGACTTGCCCCGACCAAAGCCGATGACATTGCGCTGGCTGTCTGCGGCTCCAGCATTTGTGGTCATGATCAGAACCACATTGCGGAAGTCGACCTTCTTGCCATTGGCATCGGTCAGCACCCCATGATCCATGACCTGGAGCAGGATATTGTAGACATCTTGGTGCGCTTTCTCGATCTCGTCGAGCAACACCACCGCGTGAGGGTGCTGATCTACGGCATCGGTCAAGAGCCCGCCCTGATCGTGACCAACATAGCCTGGAGGCGCGCCGATCAAACGGCTGACCGTGTGACGCTCCATATATTCGGACATATCAAAGCGTAGCAGCTCGATGCCCAAGGTCATGGCCAATTGCTTGGCCGCCTCGGTCTTACCAACGCCGGTCGGGCCGGAGAACAGATAGCAGCCAATCGGCTTTTGCGGATCGCGCAGACCAGCCCGGGCCATCTTCATGGCACTGGACAGTTGCTTGATCGCCGCGTCTTGGCCGAACACCGCGCGTTCCAGATCGGCTTCAAGGGTCTTGAGAGACTCTGCATCGGTCTTAGAGACGGACTTTGGCGGGATGCGGGCGATCTTAGCCACGATGGCTTCGATCTCCTTGACGCCCAAGGTCTTTTTGCGCTTGGCCTCAGGCACGAGCATCTGCGAGGCACCAGCCTCGTCGATAATGTCGATGGCCTTGTCTGGCAGCTTTCGGTCGGTGATGTAGCGGGCCGAGAGTTCTACCGCTGCCTTGATGGCGTCATTGGTATATTTGAGCTTATGGAAGTCCTCATAATAGGGCTTCAAGCCTTTGAGGATTTTGATGGAATCCTCAATGGAAGGCTCATTAACGTCGATCTTCTGGAACCGACGCACGAGGGCGCGGTCCTTTTCAAAGTGCTGACGGAACTCCTTATAGGTCGTCGAGCCCATGCAGCGCAGGGTGCCCGAAGCCAGTGCAGGCTTCAGAAGGTTTGAGGCATCCATCGCCCCGCCCGACGTCGCGCCAGCGCCAATAACCGTGTGGATCTCGTCGATAAACAGGATCGCGTTGGGGTGAGCCTCCAACTCCTTCATCACCTGCTTGATCCGCTCTTCAAAGTCACCGCGATAGCGGGTGCCGGCTAGGAGTGAGCCCATATCAAGGCTGAAGATGGTGGCCCCTTCCAGAACCTCAGGAACCTCATGGTTGACGATCTTACGCGCCAAGCCCTCTGCAATAGCGGTCTTGCCAACGCCCGGATCACCGACCAGCAGCGGATTGTTCTTGGTCCGGCGGCAGAGGATTTGGATGGCGCGATCAACCTCAGCCGTGCGGCCGATCAAGGGATCAACCTTGCCCTGGCGCGACTTCTCATTGAGATTAACGCAATAGGCCTCGAGGGCCTCGCCTGCGGGCTTGCCCGAAGACTTCTCGCCCTCTTCGCCGTCGATCGATCCCTTGACGGGCTTAGCTTCGGACGCACCGGGCTTCTTGGCAATGCCGTGCGCGATATAGTTGACCGCGTCATAGCGGGTCATGTCCTGCTCTTGCAGGAAATAGGCCGCGTGGCTTTCACGCTCGGAGAAGATGGCCACTAGGACATTGGCCCCGGTCACCTCATCACGCCCCGAAGACTGGACATGGATCACGGCGCGTTGGATCACGCGCTGGAAGCCAGCCGTGGGCTTGGCCTCTTCGCCGTCATCGACGATCAGAGATTTCAATTCCACGTCCAGATAGTTGATCAGGCTCTTACGCAGAGCGACAACATCCACGTCGCAGGCGTTCATCACCCCTGCCGCGTCTTCATCGTCGCCAAGCGAGAGCAGCAGATGCTCTAGCGTGGCATATTCATGCTTACGCTGGTTTGCGAAGTCTACGGCCCTATGCAGGGTCTCTTCGAGGTTGCGCGAAAACGAAGGCAAAGGCGACCTCTCAATCCTTTTCCATGGTGCACTGGAGCGGGTGCTGATTACGGCGTGCAGTGTCGATCACCTGGGCAACCTTTGTTTCGGCCACCTCGTAGGTAAAGACACCACAAACACCGATCCCGTGTTGATGAATCTGCAGCATGATCAGCGTGGCGTCTTCGCGCGATTTGTTAAAAAACCGCTCCAAAACATAGACCACGAACTCCATCGGCGTGTAGTCATCATTGAGGATCAAAACGCGATAGAGCGAAGGCTTTTGGGTCTTCGGCTTTACCTGTGTGACTACCCCGACGCCAACGCCGTTGTTCTGACCACCTTGCTTACGCTCGGCCATCAACAAAGCTCTCCAAAGCGCCGAGCAACTAACCCCGGCACCATGGATTAGATATGGAAACAGCGGCAATTTAAAAGGGGTAACGTCACTTGAGCGGTGGATTAATTGCTCAAAGCCCATCTTTCGTGATTTACCCACAAAAAAGGGCCCCAGACGCAGCGGTCTGAGGCCCGATTTTATCAAACACCAACCGGTGCCCTACGTCTTTCGCGATTAGCGAGCGGCTTGTATCTTTTCAACTATAGCGGTCATTCTCGCGTTCAGAGGCGTCATGGAGTCTTTCACCGAGGCGGCGGCAGTTTCAGACATCTTGGTCATCTGTGCGATCATGGTTTCCATAGCCGACTTGGCATAGGCTGTCTGAAGCTCAACAGCTTCTTGTACGCTCTTGGCCGAGGTCAGCGACTTGGCAGCCGCGACTTGGCTTTCCATCGACTCTTTCGAGAATGCGATGACCTGTGCGCCGAGGGCTTCAGCGCCCTTGGTGGCTGCCGTAACCGAAGCGACGACGGCTTCGAGATTATGCTTGGATTGGGCATTGACCTCATTCAGGGCGGACAGGGACTTTTCGACCTGTTCTTTGAAAGCTGTGCTGCCGGCCGATGTGAACTGTTCGACGGTCTTCTTCATGGTTTCAGCGCCATTCGCCATATCAAGTCTCCTAGATGTGCGCGTGATCCGCGCCGTGAATGCGGCTGCGATACCGCAGCGCACCCTGTGAAAGTGCCGAAAACGGAGCTAGACCCGCTTTCGATGTCATTCGAATGCCATAAGGATGGAATCGGGTCAAGAATTTTTTGTGCAGTGCACAATATCTGGCCCAAAGATGGTGCGTCGCAACAATCTTGGAAAATAACAGGCCGATCGCGCCAGAAGCCTTTTGTTAACCTAGACGAAACACCCGCAAGCACATCATACTGTTCACTCTTGCGGCAAATTGGTCGCCCCTTACCGACGGACACATGTGCATGCTCAAGCAAGCCCGCCGCGCCCTCGCCCCGCTCTGTGCCGTACTGGCCATGACAGCGGGCCTGACGATCTCCTCGGCGCAGACCGCCAGCGCGGCTTCTATGGCTTCCGAAGCACGGTATGCCTCTATCGTCGTGGACGCCAGTTCGGGCGAAGTCCTCTACGCGAAAAAAGCCGACAGCCCGCGCTATCCCGCGTCAATCACCAAGGTCATGACGCTTTACCTCTCCTTCGAGGCCCTATCGCAAGGCAAGCTTCATCTGAATGATATAATCGTGGTGTCCCGCCGCGCGGCAGGCCAGGCGCCGACCAAGTTGGGCCTTCGGGCTGGCAGCACGATCACCGTCGACCAAGCCATGCGCGCCGTGGCCGTAAAGTCCGCTAATGACATGGCCACAGCGCTTGCCGAAAAGATCGGCGGATCTGAAACCCGCTTTGCGACCATGATGACCCTGCGCGCCCGCGAGCTCGGCATGGTCAATACCCATTTCGCCAATGCCTCTGGCCTGCCAGATAAGCGCCAACTGTCCAGCGCCCGCGACATCGCCATCCTGTCGCGCGCCGTGATGCGCGACTATCCGCAGTACTATTCCTATTTCGGCCAGCGTCAGTTCACCTTCCAAGGCCAGACCGTCAAGAACCACAATGGCCTGCTCGGTAAGATGCCAGGTGTCGATGGACTGAAGACCGGCTTTACAGCGGCTTCGGGTTTTAACCTCGCAGCCTCGGCGGTGCGTGATAACCGCCGACTGATCGCGGTTGTCCTCGGTGGCAACTCGACGGCTGCCCGTGACAACCATGTCGAAGATTTGCTGGAAACCGGGTTTAAGGTGATCCAGCGCCGCAAGAATGGCGAGCGCATTACCGTCGCCCAAAACCTTTTTGAAGACGAGCCGACCGGTACCATGTCTCGCCTACCCGCTGAGCAGGGCTCTGGTGATCAAGAGGGTTTGAAGATCGTTATCGGAGGCGATAGGGATCATGCCACACCGTCGCGTATCGCCGCCACAAAGGCTGAGCCTCAGAAAAATGGGGACTGGCTGGTTCAGGTTGGAGCCTTCCGCAGCCGTGGGCAGGCTGAAGACCACCTCCAGAACATGAGTAAGCATTTTGGCCGTGAATTTTCCGCCTATAGGGGCTCGGTCGAAGATGCTGTGAACGGCTATTTCCGGGCTCGATTTACTGGCTTCACCGCCGCTGGTGCACAGCAGGCCTGCCAAGTGCTGGCAGCGCGCAAGCTGACCTGCATGGCAATCGACACCCACCGCTCGCCTTAAGAGCCCTTCAACAATCGATCTCTCGCCGCGTTGAGTTGGGCTGCCAGTCCGACTGTGCCGCCAAGGTCAGGATGGGCCATGCGCATTAGCCGGTTATAGGCCGCCCGGATTTCAGCCTTGGTGGCTGTTTCAGATACACCCAGCAGGTCGCGCGCGTCTTTCACGCCCAAGGATTCAATATTCGCGCCCACCTTAGCAGATGGCCGAGGACCGGCCCGCGTACCCAGCACCAACCCAACGCCTAGGGTCAAAAGCACCAAGACCTTGCCCCAGGCGCCGCGCGCGCCCCAGAAGGCTGCCGCAGCGAACAGGGCCATCGACAGGCCCCCAGACAAGAGCCTAGCCCCCTCGGTTCGCAACCATCGGCTACGACGTGCAGTCCAGAGGACAAGGGCGAGGATCACTGCCCCGGTAAGAAGATACTTAATCAAAGATCAGACGCAGGGGTCGAAGGTGCGCCCCCTGCCAATGTCGTTTCACCAACATAGTCGGAGAGGCCGACAAACTGCATCAGGGCTCGCAACTCCTGACGCGCGGCGACGTGCTGAAGGGACACAGGCACAGGCCTTACCGTCGGTGACAGGTCGGCAATGGTAAGGCCAAAGGGAAAGAGTTCACGATAGATCACCCGGTCCCGAAGGCCTGGCCCCATGCGAAAGCCAACGCGGCGGCTAAGGGCCGTCATGCGATCCTCAACCCGCTTGCGGTTGCGCGCCTCTGTGGTGGCCAAACGATTGCGCAGCACCACCCAGTCGAGCGACGTGCCACGGCTCATGGCCTTGACCTTGCGCGCCTCCCAGACCGTCTCAGAATAGATGCTGGGCTTAAGCAGTTCCAAGGTCACAGGGTCGACATGGCCCAGAAGGTCGAAGTCGACAAAACTGTCGTTCATCGGCGTAATGATCAGGTCCGCTCGGCCATGGGCAGCGCGCGACAGTTCGGTATCCCCGCCTGGCGTGTCGATAACCATAAGGTCGGCGCTCTCGAGGGCCTGAGCAAAGACCTCTTCAAACAGTTTGAGTTTGGTTTCGGAATCCTGCTTGGCCAAGGCGGCACCGTCGTCGGCGAGTAAGAGATTGGCAGGTTCGGGCAAGGAGACCTTAGCGGCCTCAATCCAGATCTTGCGGTTCATGAAAAACCGCGCCGTAGACTGCTGGCGCAGATCCAAATCAATGACAGCGACCTTGGCGCCGCCATGAAGGAGTGCGGTAATCAGATGGATGGCGATGGTCGACTTACCCGCCCCGCCCTTCTCGTTACCGATGACAATTACGCGAGCTTGCGACACACGATCACTCCTACAGCCAAGGCCCAAAATTCGGCGGCCGAAGGCATGGCTGGTTCTACGCTGCGCGCCGCCTTCGCGAAAGACAGATTTCCTTGACGATGAGACCAATTGCGCAAATGGAAAAATCAGACTTGAAACTAACGCTGAAATTTGGCCTACGGGCTTGGCGATCACGAAAGCCAATCACCCTATGCAATCGGCGACCATGGACCAAGCCTCAAAGACCATGCCGATCGTTCGATCGGTGGCGGACCTGCGCGCGGTCGTGGCTGGTTGGCGGTTAGCGGGCCTGAGCGTGGCTTTGGTCCCAACCATGGGCGCACTCCATGACGGCCATCTGAGCCTGGTGCGTTTGGCCAAGGCCAAGGCCGACCGGGTTATTGTCACCCTGTTTGTCAATCCCACCCAGTTCGCTCCGCACGAAGATTTCGAAACCTATCCTCGCTCTGAAGAGACGGATGTGGCCCTCCTCCAAGAGGCCAAGTGCGACCTGCTCTATACGCCAATCGCAGCGGTCATGTACGGCCAAGGCTTTGCGACGGGGATCACTGTCGCTGGCGTTTCCGCACCGCTGGACGGACTGGCGCGGCCGCACTTCTTTGGCGGCGTCGCGACCGTCGTGGCCAAGCTCCTGATCCAGACCGGACCCGACATCGCCATCTTTGGCGAGAAGGATTATCAACAGCTTCAGGTCATTAGGCGGATGGTTGCGGACCTTGACCTGCCTGTGAACATCCTTGGCGCAACCACCGCGCGCGCTAAGGACGGCTTGGCCCTGTCTTCACGCAATGCCTATCTCACCCCAGCCCAACGCAAGGTCGCCGGCCAATTGAACGTCATTATGGCAAAGGCTGCTGAGGCTGTGGCTAAGGGCGGAGCCATAAGCGATGCTGAAAGTCAGGGCTATGCGGCGCTACTGGCCGAGGGATTCGACAAGATCGACTATTTTGAGTTCCGTGACGCCTCAGACCTGCGCCGCCTTGGCCCTGGCCCGGCCGATGGCGAGCCTCGCCTCTTCGCCGCCGCCTGGCTTGGCAAGACCCGCCTGATCGACAATCGCGGCTAACCTCGTCCTTCGAAAGGGGCAGGAAGAAAAATCATCCCGCGTCATTGCGAGCCGTGAAACGCCAAAGCAATCTAGGGGAACATCCCCATAGATCGGTGTCAGTCTACTGGGCCTGTTGGCTAAGCTCGCAATAATGCCTCCACCCTACCAAGCCCCAAGCGCTCGTAACTGAACGGCCAGATCAGCCGGCATGGCGGTTTCGCCATCGCCGGTCGACAGGTCTGCTGGCGCGTCCTTGGGTTCTAGATAGCGCCAGCCTTGGAAGGCCCGGCGCGGCTGCGGCAAGGTGAGGTTCAAGGTTCGGTCTAGCCGGATGTGGCAGAAGGACTGGCCGCCCTCGTTCAGGGTCTCGACGCCAAGGATGGTCTGACGCACCAGTACGCTACCCTTGATCACCCAATAGAGAGAACCGCCTTCGGTCAGTTCGTCGGCGCGCTTTGGCGTTTGGCGGGTATGGACGATGGGCAGACGCTTGCGGCCATGTTCCTCGTCCCACCAATCGCGCAAGTCATCAATGCTAGCCGCGCCAACGCAGAGTTTGATCAGATGTAACGCCATGGGCGCTAACTATCCTGACTCGGCGCCAGTTGCACCAGAACCACGCCCTCAGAGACCTGATCGCCCAAGGCCACCGACAGGTGCTCAACCGTCCCATCAAAGGGAGCGGTCAGGACATGTTCCATCTTCATGGCTTCAAGCGTGACGAGGGGCTGACCGCGCGTGACGACCTGTCCAGCCTCAACCATCACCGCCACCATCCGGCCTGGCATGGGTGAGAGGATCGCGCCGTCGCTGCTCTGGGCAGTGTCTCCGCGATGGGATCGCCAGGGCGCAAAAGCGTGAACCGCTCCGTCTTCGAAGACTAGAACCTGATCATCGATCAAACGGGTTGAGAGCGCCGAGGGCGTAAGACTATCCAACGCAACGTTGTAGCGCTTGCCTGCGCCGTCCAACGCGGCCTCAATATAGGGGCGGCTATTGATCCGAAAGCCTTCCAACTGCGACCAAGGCGATGGGGTAGAGAGGCGGGCGGCTTGGGCCAAGGCGCTGGCCGCAGCGGTTAGAACCGCGCTCGAAGGCTCACCCAGATCGACCAGAGCCGACGACCGTGCCTCGATAAAGCCAGTATCAATCTCACCTTGCACAAAGTCGGGATGGTCAAGACATCGGGCAAGGAAGGCACCATTGGTCTTGACCGGCCAGACCTCTACCGCACGGCAAGCCTTCGCCAGCGCTGCAGCTGCCGCTTGGCGGGTCGAGCGATGGACGATGAGCTTTGCAATCATCGGGTCGTAGAACGGCGTCACCTCGCCGCCCTCCTCGACCCCGGAATCGATCCGCAAGCCCTCATGCGGCAGCCGAAAGTGGGTCAAGGGTCCCGTCGACGGCAAGAACCCCGTCACCGGATTTTCAGCATAGAGCCGCGCCTCGATGGCATGGCCGTTGATCTGAATCTGGTCTTGCGACAGGGGCAAGGGCTCACCTGACGCCACACGCAATTGCCATTCAACAAGATCTAGCCCTGTGATCATTTCGGTAACCGGATGCTCGACCTGCAGACGGGTATTCATCTCCATGAACCAGATGCGATCAGGCCGCAGGCCCTGCGAACCATCGGCGATGAACTCGACCGTCCCCGCCCCAACATAGCCCACCGCCAATGCCGCACGGACCGCCGCCGAACAGACCGCCTCTCGCGTGGTCTCATCCATGCCCGGGGCCGGAGCCTCCTCAATGACCTTCTGATGACGCCGCTGAAGCGAACAGTCGCGCTCGAACATATGGACGGCGTTGCCGTGGCCGTCGGCAAAGACCTGCACCTCAATATGGCGCGGGCGGGTGACATATTTTTCGATCAGGACGCGGTCATCACCAAACGAGGCCAAGGCTTCCCGGCGGCAGGAGACAAGCGCCGCCTCAAATTCTGCTGGGACGAGGACCTTCCTCATCCCCTTGCCACCACCGCCCGCGACAGCCTTGATCAGTACTGGATAGCCCGTCGCCTCGGCCTCACGGCCCAGACGCTCTAGGGACTGGTCATCGCCCATATAGCCGGGGGTGACCCGAACGCCAGCCGCCTGCATCCGAGCCTTGGCCGCATCCTTCAGGCCCATCGCCGATATGGCGGCAGGCGGCGGGCCAACCCAGATAAGGCCTGCATCTATGACCGCTTGAGCAAAGGCGGCATTCTCAGACAAGAACCCATAGCCCGGATGGATCGCCTCAGCGCCAGTGGCCTTGGCCGCCGCCAAGATCCGATCGACGACCAGGTAGCTATCGCGCGCCGCAGCCGGACCGATCAGCACAGCCTCATCGGCTTCGCGCACATGAGGCGCGCCGGCATCCGCCTCGGAATAGACCGCGATGGTTCTAATACCCATCTGCCGCGCCGTGCGGATGATCCGACGCGCAATTTCACCGCGATTGGCGATCAGGAGTGAGGTTAGCAAGGTAGGGTCCAGTTCAGACTATTTTGGTCCATCAATCCGCGGCCCAAGACGGTTTGCGACGTCCCAAAAAGGCGCGGACGCCCTCTTGGCCTTCGGGACTAACGCGGCGGCGAGCAATACGGCGGGCGGTCTCGTCCATCAACGCATGGTCGATGGTCTTTGCGGCGACATCCCAGACCAGACGCTTGGCATCGGCGACCGCGCCGGGTGCCGTGGCCATCATCTCATTGGCAAAGGCTTCCTGAACCTTTCCCAAAGCGGCGCTGTCGGCCACGACCTGCTCGACCAGTCCAAGGCCCTTAGCCTCGTCCGCGCCAAAGACCCTGCCTGTGGCGAACAGCCGTACCGAGGCACGCGGGCCGATGGCAGCGACCACATAGGGGCTGATGGTGGCAGGCGTCAGACCCAACTTCACCTCAGAAAACGAGAACCGCGCCTCTTGTGTCGCGACCGCCGTGTCGCAGGCCGCGACCAGGCCCGCGCCTCCGCCGAACGCCGCCCCCTCAACCAGCGCGACCGTCAAGGCTGGCACGTCATGCAGGGCCTTCAGCATCTTGGCCAGACCCATGGCGTCAGATCGGTTAGCCTCTTCGGACCAGTCGACGGCAGAGGCCATCCATTCAAGATCCGCCCCCGCGCTAAAGGTCCCGCCAGCGCCGCGCAAAAACACCACGCGGATATGGTCCGCCCCATGCAGGGCCTCAAAGGCTTCAGTCAACTCGGCAATTGTTTCAGCATTAAAGGCATTTTTGCGATGGGCCCGATTGATCAGCACCACCGCCACACCGCTGGGCGAAGCTTCTAAAATGACCGACCCGCCAAGCTTAGCCTCGCCCGGTTCGATCACGAGCGGCGAAGCGATGGAGTCGGTCATGGACAAATTCCTTCTAGCAAATGAGGGCTTGGAGACGCCCTCGACAACACACTGTCCGCACCGGGCGGCCTACATTCTAAAGACACCAAAGCGGGTCTCTTCGATGGGGGCGTTGAGGCTCGCACTAATGGCCAAACCCAAAACATCACGGGTCTGGGTTGGATCAATAACCCCGTCGTCCCAAAGGCGCGCTGTGGCAAAATAGGGATTGCCCTCATCTTCATAACGTTCACGGATCGGAACCTTGAAGCTGGCCTCATCTTCGGCAGGCCAGTCCTGCCCTCGCACCTCCATCCCATCGCGCTTGATGGTGGCCAGAACGCTTGCCGCCTGCTCGCCGCCCATAACGCTGATGCGGCTATTGGGCCAACTGAACAGGAAGCGCGGACTATAGGCGCGGCCGCACATTCCATAATTGCCAGCTCCGAAACTGCCGCCGATCAGGACCGTGAATTTCGGGACATTGGCGCTGGCCACTGCCGTGACCATCTTAGCCCCATCCTTAGCAATGCCGCCCGCCTCGTACTTTCCACCGACCATGAAGCCGGAGATGTTTTGCAAAAATACCAAGGGAATGCCGCGCTTACAGGCCAGCTCGATAAAATGGGCGGCCTTGAGGGCGCTTTCGGAAAAGAGCACGCCATTATTGGCCAATATGGCGACCGGATAGCCCCAAATCCGCGCAAAGCCGGTAACCAAGGTCGTGCCATAGAGCGGCTTGAACTCGTCAAAAAGGCTGTCATCGACGATCCGGGCAATGACCTCACGCACATCGTAGGGCGCGCGCACGTCGGCTGGAACGATGCCGTAAAGTTCTGCGGGATCAAGACGCGGGGGCTTGGGCTCTGCCACAGCCAAATCAACCCGCTTGACGGTGTTCAGGTTGGCCACAATCGAGCGGACGATCTCGAGCGCATGCTCGTCATCGTCAGCGACATGATCGACCACGCCCGAACGGCGACCATGGGTATCAGCCCCGCCAAGGTCTTCGGCGGAAATGATCTCGCCGGTCGCGGCCTTGACCAGCGGCGGACCGCCTAGAAAGATCGTGCCCTGCCCCCGCACAATGACGGACTCATCGCTCATGGCTGGGACATAGGCCCCGCCTGCGGTGCACGAGCCCATGACGCAGGCAATCTGAGCGATCCCCTGCGCGCTCATACGGGCCTGATTGAAGAAGATGCGGCCAAAATGGTCACGGTCTGGGAAGACCTCGGCCTGATGCGGCAGGTTCGCCCCGCCAGAATCGACCAGATAGATGCAGGGCAGCCGGTTTTGCTCGGCGATCTCTTGAGCCCGCAGGTGCTTTTTGACGGTGATCGGAAAATAGGCCCCGCCTTTGACCGTCGCGTCATTGGCGACGATCATGACTTCACGGCCACTAACCCGCCCAATGCCGGTAATGATTCCAGCCGCTGGAGCCTCATCATCATACATGCCGTTGGCCGCCAGGGCCCCGATTTCGAGAAAGGGTGCCCCGACATCGAGCAATCGCTCAACCCGCTGCCGGGGCAAGAGCTTGCCGCGCGAAACGTGACGCTCTCGCGCCGAGGCTGGGCCACCGAGCGCCGCCTGATCGGTCCGCTCGCGCAGCGCCTGAGCCAAGCCCTCATTGAGCGCATGATTGGCCTGAAATGCCGCAGAGCCGGGGTCGATCTTGGAGATAATTCGGCTCATTTCGGCTTATTTTTCTTTGATTGAGGCTCGCGAACCGGCCGATCTTAGGCCGCACCTCATAAGTTGGGCAAGCATCCTTGCAAAACTCATTCGCCAAACGCTCAAGGGGGCATTAGCCTGCCGATTATGAAGTTGTCCCACCATCTGGCCGACACAGCGCTCTCGAGGCTATTCTTAGAGTCCAGGTTCGCTCAGGACGTGGTGACCTTCTCCTTGCCCGGAGGCGCAACCCTCTATGAGGCCGGCGAAGAGGCAGACCATATTTATTTTCTGCGGGCGGGACGCCTCGGGGCCGTTCGACAAGATGAGGGTATGGACCCGCATTTTCTAGGGGTGATCCGACCGGGCGAACCGGCGGGCGAGATGGCCATGATTTCCGGCACCGTCCATTCGGCCAAGGTCGTTGCCCTACGCGACAGTGAAATCCTAGCCCTACCCCGCGCAGCCTTCTTCAAGGCAGCTGAAAACGATGCTAAGATCATGGTCCAGTTGGCGCGGCTGATGATCCAGCGTGCGCGGCAGACGGCCAGCCGCGCCTCGCTCGGCGCGCCTAGCGTCTTTGGCTTCTATGGCATGACCCAAGAGGTCAAGGCGCGCGAGCAGGTCGAACAGATCGCCCACGCGGTTCGGCAACTGGGCTATTCTATCTGCGTCATGGGCGTTGAGGCCGAACGCTCATCGACCGAGTGGTTTTCAACCGCCGAACAGGGTCACGACTTCATCCTCTATGTCGCCGAAGCCAACGAAACCTATTGGAAAAATGTCGTTGGCCGTCAGGTAGACCGGCTGTTCCTAATGGCCAAAGGCACGGGCTCGCCCCATGACTGCGTCAACACGCCTCTGCCTGAGCCCCTACTGCGCCAACGCCTCGTAGACCTGATCTTGATCCAATCGGCAGATTGCCTCCTACCTTCAGGATCGGAAGCTTGGCTCGATGGCCTACCCGCCGCTCAACTGTTCCACATCAAAGACAGGTCTGACGATCACTATGCCCGAATGGCTCGGTTCTTCACCGGGATGGCCGTAGGTCTGGTTCTGTCTGGCGGCGGCGCCCGGGCCTATGCCCATATCGGTGCGGTCAAGGCCTTGAGGCAAAGTGGTACCCCGATTGATTTTGTCTGCGGCACCTCGATGGGCGCGGTTATCGCCGCAGCCCTGGCCATGGGCTGGGATGATGACGAGATCGATTGGCGTATTCGCAAGGCCTTTGTCGGCTCCAGCCCCTTGGATGACATTGCCTTTCCGATGATCGCCATGACCCGCGGCCTTAAGGTTGAAGAGCGGCTGAAAGAGCATTTTGGGGACTTTCAGATTGCCGACCTCTGGCTGCCCTTCTTCTGCATCTCGTCCAATTTGACCCTTGGCACCTATCAGCTCCATGCCCGGGGACAGCTGAGATGGTCCCTGCGCGCCTCCCTTTCCCTGCCAGGCATCCTGCCGCCGGTAAATGACGGCGAAAATGTTCTGGTTGATGGGGGTGTGATGAAGAACCTTCCCGCCGATGTGCTGCGCAACATGCATCGAGGGCCAATCGTTGCCGTTGACGTCTCCCGCGCAAGAGGTCTGAGCGCAACAGATGTGGCCCCTCCCCCGTCCCTATGGCGTTGGTTCTGGTCCGGACAATGGCGTCAGGGGCCCCCGATTGTGGCATTGCTCATGCGGGCGGGAACCGTTTCGACCGGCCGGGACCTGATCGCAAGCCGAGAAGCCAGTGACGTGCTCGTGGTGCCGAACCTTGCCGGCATAGACATTCGAGATTGGGAAGCCTTCGATCCAGCCGTCAGCGCAGGCTATGTCGCCATGAAGGCAGCGCTGGAACGCCTTCGCCACCCCGTCACCGATATTGGCAGGCGCGAAAGCCGCAACGACTATAGCGGGGCCTAGCCTTCGAGTAGGAAGTCCTGATGGAATTCGGGGCTGTCCTCGGCATCGAGGGGATCATCATCGCCGCCGCCGCCGGTTGGATCAGGCACATGGAAGTCCTGGGGCAGATCCATGCCCAGCAAACCCAGAGCCTTCATATCCGCTGCGCCGGGCAAATCGCCCAGGCTGGCTAGGCCATAATGCTCGAGGAAAAGATCAGAAGTACCGTAGGTCACGGGCCGACCCGGAGAGCGCCTACGCCCCCTCAACCGCACCATGCCCAGTTCCAGAAGCACATCCAGCGTGCCTCGGCTGGCCTGAACACCCCGGATCTGCTCGATCTCAGCGCGGGTTACGGGTTGGTGGTAGGCAATGATAGCCAGGGTCTCTTGCGCCGCGCGCGATAGACGACGCGGCTCTTCGCGTTCCTCGGTCATCAGATAGGATAGATCTTGCGTCGTCTGAAAGCGCCAACGGTCCGCGACACAGGCCAATTCGATACCGCGCCCAACATAGCGTTGCTTGAGCGCCATCAGCGCGCGCCCGACATCGGCGCCATCGGGCAAGCGGCGCGCTAGGTCACTGGCCGAAAGGGGCTCGGCGGCTGCAAATAACAGGGCCTCGACCGAGCGTTCCGTGGTTTCCAAATCACTCATGCTTGCGCCTGATCGACGACCAGGTCATCTACCCGAGCTGACGTCCGAGCGCGGATATAGACCTCGGCAAAGGCCTCGACCTGACGCGCCTCAAGCGCGCCTTCCTTGACCAGTTCTAAACCGGCCGCAAGGGTGGACGCCACATAGGAGGCCCGGCTTGGCCCCTCTTCTAACCCGAGGTCGACGCTGTGAGGCGCGACATCTTCAAGCGAGGTCCAACCGGTCAGTTCCGGCAACTTATGACGCAGACGTGCCCGCGCATCGTCCAAGGGATAGGCCTGCGGGGCACGGGGGTTATAGTAGCGCACCACTTCGCGCCGACGCTGCTCGACATAGGCCTGAACCAGTTCATAGAGCTCGCCCGTTAGCCGGCTATGAGAGACGATTTTCACCGCCTGTGGATCACCGCGCATGAACACGTCACGGCGAAGCTGTGGGCGCTTGTTAAGCTCTTCGACCGCCCGGCGCATGACATCCAGCTTAGCCAACCGAAAGGCCAGAGCCGCTGCCATATCCTCTGGCGGTGGGCCCTCCTCTGGCTTGCGCTCTGGTTTGGGTAGCATCAGGCGCGATTTCAGATAGGCCAGCCAACTGGCCATCACCAGATAGTCCGCCGCCAAGGAGAACCGGACCCGGCGGGCCTGATTGACGAAGGCGAGATATTGTTCAGCCAACTTCATGACCGACAGCTTCATCAGGTCGACCTTCTGGGTGCGGGCCAAGGCCAGCAGCACATGCAGGGGGCCTTCATAGCCCTCAATGTCGATAATCAGCGCTTCGCCATCTTCCGCAGCCGAAGCGGCGGCTTCAAAATCGAGACTGGGCTGAAAGCCTGTGGTCATGCGTTCGCGCCTGCCAGGCCAAGGCGGGCGAGATAGGCTTCGGCCTCGGCCGGATCAAAGGCCTGGACCTGACGGGCGCAGGCCCGGGCGGCCGCAGCTCGTTCGGCCGCACGGCCCAACAGTTCGGGGACCTTGCCAATGATCTGCGCCATTTCGGTCGGATCGCCATTGCAGTGAAGCACGACATCAGACCCCGCCGCGAGCGAGGCTTGCGCGCGACTGGCAAAGCTGCCGCCCAGCGCCTTCATCGACAGGTCATCGCTCATCAAGAGGCCGTCAAAGCCCATATGGCCGCGAATAATCTCTTGGGTCACCGTGGCAGACACGGTGGCGCAGGCCGCTGGATCGATGGCCGTAAAGACGACGTGTGCGGTCATGGCCATGGGTGCGGCATTGAGGGCCTTAAAGGGTGCAAAATCGCTGACCTCAAGCGCTCCGCGGCTGGTCTCGACGACCGGCAGTTCGAGGTGACTGTCGGCAAAGGCGCGGCCGTGGCCGGGAATATGTTTGATCACGGGCGCGACACCGCCCTGCATCAGACCATCCATCGCCGCTTGGCCGAGGGCGGCAACCACCGCTGGATCCTGCGAAAAGGAGCGGTTGCCAATAATGTCGTGGGCACCGGGATGACGCAGGTCTAGGCACGGCGCGCAATCGGCATCAAAGCCTATCGCCGTCAGTTCATGGGCCAAGAGACGATGGTTCAGTCGTACCGCTTTAAGGGCGGCTGTCGGATCGGTGGCATAAAGCGTGCCGAACGGCTCAGCCGGGCGCCGATTGAGCGCGAGGGGCGGACGAAGACGCTGAACCCGGCCGCCTTCCTGATCGACAAAGACCAAGGCGCCCTCGTCATCGGCCGCCTCACGCAGAGCTGCAATCAGGCCGCGGGTCTGGTCTGCCGTCTCAATATTACGAGCAAAGAGAATGAACCCCCACGGACGCACATCGCGAAAAAATGCCCGTTCCTGATCACTCAGGACCTTTCCAGCACAGCCAAGGATACAGGCCCGTGAGGTCATGGGGTCAGGTTCCTAGTTGGCCTTAACGAAACAGGTCTTCCCCGCCGCCTTGAGGCTGGCGCAGAAGGCATCGGCATCGGCCTTTGAGGCAAAGCCGCCAATGGCGGTGCGGTAGAGCGTTCCCCCATCCTTTGGAAGCGGCACCACCGACTTGGTCTTGCCTGCCATAGGCTTAGGGAAGGCCTTGGCAATATCGCTCCAGCCCCTATCGGCAAGCGCCGCCGTCGAGAAGGCTCCGATCTGAATATAGACATTGCCCTTGGCCGCTAAAGGCGTGGCGGCGGGTTTAGCGACCACTGGCTTGGCTTCGGCAGGCTTGGCTTCGGCAGGCTTGGCTTCGGCAG